>CAXSBN010000025.1:54479-59401 GCA_964236135.1 uncultured Phycisphaerae bacterium | reverse complement strand
CCGAGTACAGGGAGAGGAGAAAAAACGAAATCATCCAGAATGCGGTTGCCCTGCGTATTTCCTGTCGGAACACTTCATTTCTCGATCCCGGTTATTTCTCGGGGGCATAGACGTTGAATGCAAAAACCGAATAGCCGAACTTGCCGGTTCGTTTAATGCCAAGTATGCGGATCCACCGCGCTGTCGCGGCGGGAAATGCGATTTTCTCGCTGCCGGGCTTGCCCTCTTTATTGGTATAGACCGTCTTCCACGCTTTTCCGTCATCGCTGGTTTGCAGTGCATATTCCTTTGCGCAGGCGGCTTCCCAGACAATTTGGGCGTGATCGAAACGGGTCGGCGAACCGAGATCGACTGCCAGCCATTGCTGATCCGACCACGTGGAAGACCACCGCGAGTCCGAATCGCCATCGACGGCATTTTCAGGTGGAAAACCGTTTTCGCTCGAAGAAGCCGTGATCGGTTTGCCGGATGTCAGCGACTGCGGATCGAACGGCGACCGCGCGCCGATGCCGGGCAATGCTTCCGTGTAATCGGCCGCAAGTTGCACTTGAGCCGTTGCGAGTAAGTCGCGGGACGACGCGCCGAGCTCCAGCGTGTACGTGCCGGCATCGGCCTTCCATTGCTTGCCGGGCACGTCGCAATAGGCAAAGTCGCGCGCGCTCACTTGAAATCGCACCGGCTTTGTTTCTCCCTGCTGCAAATCGACGCGGGCAAACCCTTTAAGCTCTCGGATCGGCCGGTCAATTTTGGGGCTGTCCGAGCGCGCGTAAAGTTGCACGATCTCCGCACCGGTTCGCCGGCCCGTATTGGTGACGTCCGCCGTCAGAGTCACGGTGTCCGTCGGAGCCATGCTCGACTTGGATAGCTTTGCGTTGGCGTATTTGAAGTTGGTGTAAGACAAGCCGTGCCCGAAGGCAAAACTCGGCTCGATCTGTTTCTTGTCGAAGGAACGGTATCCAACGTAAATACCTTCCGCGTAATCGACGACCGGCTTGCTGACCGTGGCATTGGCCAGATCACCCGCGGGTCGGCTGAATTTGAACGTCTCTGGCCGGACCGGATAGTGGCTGAAGTCGGGATAATCCTCCCGAGCTTTTCCAATCGTGTACGGCAGCTTCCCCGAAGGATTCACATCGCCGAAGAGAATATGCGCCAACGCTTCGCCGCCGGCCTGTGCGGGAAAGAATGCTTCGACCGCAGCCGGCACCTGGTTGATCCAATCGGAGACGAGCACGGGGCACCCGTTATTCATCACAACGATTGTGTTCGGATTCGCCGCGCCGATCGCGCGAATCAAATCATTCTGGACGCCCGGCAGCACCATGCTCCGGCGATCTTTAAACTCGGCCTCGTCGTCGGGACGAGTTCCAACAAAGACGACCGCAACTCCCGCCTGCCGGGCGGTCTCGACGGCCTCTTTGAACAGGTCTTCGCCGGGCGGAAGCCATGTCCATTGAAAGGAGTTTTTCTCCGAGATATTGACGTACTCGACGCGGACCTTGTAAGTCTGGCCGGCGACGAGATCGACGGCCCCACCGATGTTCGAGCCGTCAAAGCCCGGCCAGACATCTTGAATGAGCTTATCGTCAATGTAGAGGCGTCCGCCGCTCTTCTCGATGTCCATCTCGAGATTCATGCGGTATGCCCCGCTGGTCGGCGCGGTCAGTGTCCCGCTCCAACGGACGCAGTAGTGATCATCTTTAATCTCCGCGGCGCGCAGCTCGCCACTGTTCAACTTCAGTTCCGAGCTGACGCGCGTCGATGCCGGTTTGCCGGCGAATTCATACCCCTCGAAAAATTCGCCGGTGAGGCCGTTCTCTTTTCCGTCGGCGGACTTCAGCACGGCGCTCGGCACCAGCTGGCCGGAGAAATGTTCGCCGCCGCCATGATCGTCATAGCCATAGTTGTATAAAACTTTGATGCCCTTCCCCGCCCGGGCAACGATTCCGTCATACGCGGAAGTAGACTGAAATGGCTCGACGTGGGCGCTCCCCGCCAAACCCATCTGCCACGCTTTGCACGCCGGCCCGATGAGGGCGATGGAGCGAACCGTCTCTGAATTCAGGGGGAGCACGTTTTTCTCATTTTTAAGCAGCACGATTCCTTTTTCGGCCGCTTCCAGAGCCAGCTTCTGATGAGCCGGGCTGTTGATCTTTGCATGATCGACGCGGCGCGGCCCATCCATCAGACCGACGCGTATGATCGTCCGGAGAATGCGCCGCACGGACTCATCGACGCTGGCCTGCGCGAGATCACCGCTGTCGATGGCCTTATGCAGCAAGGGCGGGCTTGCATAACCACTGTTGGGCATCTCAAGATCGCATCCGTCATTGCTTTGGGACACCTTGCCGGCGGAGAACCAATCGGTCATCACCAGGCCGTCGAAGCCGGCTTCGTTCCGCAGGATCTGCTGAAGCAGATACCAGTTGGTGCTGCAATGCGCGCCGTTGACCCGGTTGTAGGCCGCCATCACCGTCCAGACTTTCGCCTCCTTCGCCGCCGCGATGTAGGCCGGTGTGTAGATTTCCCGCAGCGTCCGCTCATCGACGTTGACATCGATAATGCCGCGCAGGAATTCCTGATTGTTGCAGGCAAAATGCTTCATGCAGGCGGCGATGCCGCTGTTCTGCATGCCCTTGATGTAAGCGACGGCCATCCGCGACATCAGGTGCGGGTCCTCGCCGCCGATGTATTCGCCGTTCCGGCCGCCCAGCGGACTGCGCATGATGTTCAGACCGGGGCCAAGAAGAACTTGCCCGCCCGACCCCTTGTTCATCGCCTCGACGCCCACGCCGTCGCCGATGCGCGCCGCCAGATCGACGTCCCAGCTCGCCGCCATCAACACGCCGGATGTGAAGAGCGTCGCCCGGCCGGCGGTGGCTTTGTTCGATCCGTGCGCGCCCTGCGTGGCGTCGAGCATCACCATCGGCGGCACCTTCAAGCGCGGCACGGCATTGGTGGTGGAATCGCCGGAGCCGGCCAGCAACGTCAGCCGCTCATCCGGCGTCATCGCTTGAAACAGCGTTTCGACGCGGTCGTCCAGCCCGGCCTGGGGGTTTTCGTAGGCCGGACGCTCCGCCGCGGAAAGCGATCGCGCAAACGCAAAGGTGCAGAGCGCGATCAAGCAAAGTCGATGAAGATCAATCAGCGGCATCGCCGGACGTTACTGCCGGCCTGAAGGGTTGGCAAAAGCGCAGCGGATCGGATTGCCGTGCCCGCCAAACGGGATGAACACGACGCTCAATTTGCGCTCGTCGCCGTTCCATTAAACCGCGGCACGCGATATTATATGAACACGTTGAGTGGACTTTGAAACTCGTTGGCCGGTTCAGATTTCAGGTGGCAAACGCCGTCGTGAATACCCGTTGCTTCAGCCCGGCGGATTTGGCGTTTTTTTCTTGCCGGATTCGTCGCCAGCGCTCGAGCTGTCGCGCTGAAAACGAGGCACGCGCTGCCAAGGACTGCACTTCATGAGCACATCTGCCGCTCGAACTCCCCCTCCACTTGAAGCAGACGCTTTCGATACGCTGGTCAAGGTTCAGCGCGCGTTTCAAAGTCTCGTCAACGCGTTGCCCAGATCGTTCGAGCGCCCATCGCAGCTCCAGCATTTCCTGGGGCTGGATGCGAAGGTGGCTTGGAAGATTTTCAAGATCGCGACCGCGAAGGACCCGCTTGCCGCCGCGCCGCATGTCCCGGGTCGGCTGCTGATGCGCCGCATCGGGGAGGCTGCGCTCCAGAAAGGCGCTCCTCGCGCAATCGTTGACTCGGCGCAGTCGGCGATCGACGAATTTGAAACGGTGGTGAAGCAACATGCTTCGACGCGGACGGCGTTCAAATCCATCGTCGCCACGATGGCAGACGACGAATCGGTCGAAGGCCTGGCGCTTCAGCAGCGTCACGCGGCCTTTAATGTCAACAGCCATCTTTGGGGGAAGCAGATCGACTTGCAGTATACGCAGGCGATCTTCGTCCGATCGGACGAGCAGACGACGGCCACGTGCATCGTAAACGTTAAGAACGGCCTGCAACTGCTTCGCGCCGACGCCTCCAACATGGTGGCCGGGTATATCAACACCGACGGCTTCAATTCGAACGTTCAGCCGCTGGAGCCGCAGGCCGCCAGTTATTTCGGCAGTCCGCTCTTGCCGTCGTTCTGCACCAAGCCCGTGCCGGAGCTGGAGATCGAACAACGTTACGATGGCTGGCAATACAGCGTATTGAAAAGCACGGACATCGGACGGCGCGGCGCGGTTGATCTGGCGTTTGGGCAGCGCGTGCTGGCCGACACGATCGGCGGTCGTCATGACGGCAAGAAGATCGTCGTGCACGGCATGCAGGTGCTGACGCCGACGGCCGTCGGTGTCCTGGAGTTTCTCGTGCATCGGCCGACGTTTCCCACCGCCCGGCCGCAGTTCGCAATCTTCGGCGACCAATGGATCGGGAAGATCGAGAAAATCGTGGACAGCGGCCGGCGGCTTCCCGCGTTCGGCGTTCTACAGAATTTGGGCTCCGCGGACCGCGTCGTCACGCCGCCGCATGTTTACTTGCCGCGATATGAAGAGATGCAGCAACACGTCTTCGAGAAGCTCGGATGGATACGTTCGGAGTTCGACTTATACCGCATCACTTTGAGCTACCCGATCCTTCACACCACGCCGGCGATCTGGTTTGAAGTGTGAGCGCCACGGTGTGACCGTTAACTCGGCGGCAAAAGGAATCGCGCCACTTTTCACGGATCTTTTTTGACGAGGCTCGGCGCGCGACTGTAAGTCATCGCGTCCGACCGCAACGTTCGAGCTAAGTCCGCTTGTCCCGCATTTTCCAAGTCGTGTAGCACCGACGCCATTCGCGGGCACGGCAGGCATCGCTCGGCCAGCAGTCCGCGCTGTAGTTCGAGGGCGATGTCATCATGATGCAACTCG
>CAXSBN010000025.1:44983-54469 GCA_964236135.1 uncultured Phycisphaerae bacterium | reverse complement strand
ACGGATGCTCGCCGGCTCCTTGCTGCCGGGCCAGAGCAAACGATTGCATGAAGAATTGCTCAGCGGCGTCCGGGTCGCCATGCTTGCCCGCCCACTGGCCGAGCAACGCCAATTGGCGGGTCATCTCCGCATCGGACGGCCACGCCTCGACGAACGATTTCAACGCCGGAGCCAGCAGATCGAGCAGGATGTGGTGACGAGCTTTCCAGTCGCCGGTTTTGGGAAGCGCCAATGTCAAGTCGAGCCGATACCCCGGATCGGACCCGCCAATGATGCCGGCGGTCGAATAAACGCTTCGCCACGCACAGGCCGAAAGCAATGCCCGCACGCGGGAAACAAACGCCGCGTCGTCGCCACGTTCGGCGGCGAGCCGCGCCCAGACGGCCTCGGTATTGATAAACCGCAGGCTGATGCGCCCCGCATCGCGGCTGCGACCGAGCGACGCCTCGGCAGCGGCGGGATCGCGGTCAGCCATCGCGGCGAAACCATCGGCGAGCGATCGATCATCGTTGAACTCTTCAAAGGGCAAAGGCAACGGCCGCTCGTTGTCGCGCGTCAATGCGGGCGAGGACCTGTCGATGACTGTGTCCGCCCATTGCAGCGCACCGGCCGACCGTGGTGCGTGTTGAACCGCGAGCGCTGTGCCGAGACGTTTAAGCTCCAGCCCGCTGTTATCCAGCAGCGCGGCTGGACACAATTCGTTCAACTGCTCGCTTGACACGACAACGTCCGGCCGAGTCGCCAGCCGTGCAAGCAACTCGCGTTGAACTGCATTCAAAGTATGCGATCGAACAGCGTCGTCCAATGTCCGCGATATCGTCTCGCGGCTGTCCGAAGCACTGAGCGCCTCGGCCAATAACGCTGGAGCCCAGGGGAAACTATTACGATACGTCAGGCCGTCCTCGGGAACGGAAACACGAAGCGACCGCATCGCCATCGGCAGCATGCCGGGCCACTCGCTCAACCGCGTGAAGACCGGCGGCCCGTTGGTCGGCGCGGGCGTCGGCGTGGCCGCCGGTGGAAGACCGCCCCGATTCGGTATTTCCGGAAGCTGAACCGATCCGCGGAATGAACGCATTCGTTGAAGGAGCAATCGAAACGACATCGCCAGGCCGGCGCGGTCGTTCACTGCGATCGCGGTCGCGAGATCAATTGAAGCTTCAGGCGCTACCTCCGCGTCACTCGCCAGTCCGCGATATTCGCGCCAACGATAAAGGTTCTGCAGCGCGCGGCCGACAACTGCACGCACCTGATAAGCATTGGCATCGCCGCCCGTCGCCTGCCGAGCGAATGCAGCGCATAACTCTGCCTGGCGACCATCCTCGTATAGCCGCTCAAGATAGACGCGGCCCACTTCAAAGTTCGTGGGATCCATTTCGAATCCCGTACGCAATTCCGCCAATGCATCGGCGCGGCGCCCGAGGCCATCCAATAGCGATGATCGAACCAAGTGGTTCCAGGCGGCATCGGTGCCAGCCGAGCGTGACTCGGAATCCATTTCAGCGAGTCGGCTCGTCTGACAAACGCGGGACATCGCCGCGATGGCGATCCGGAGGCGTCCGCTGCGCTCCGGCGCGGCGCGCCCGCCACTGACGACATCGCGCGCTGTTGGCCCGGCTCCCGCGTCAGGCGGTGGATTTGATAGACTTTTAACGGCACGTACCGCCGTCGCATCCGCCCGCGCGGCATCGCCGCCGCACGCAAATGCTGCCGCCGCCATCGTCAAAGCGGAAGATGGATTCGGATCATCCGGCTGGCCGGCTTTTTGAGCGGCCGCGTTAGCCAGCGTCAGCAGCGCGGGCTTTTGCGCGGCGTTAAAAAACCAGTCTGTCCAGTCAAGCGATTGCCCGGGCAGGATCTGTTCCGCGGCAGTGGTGACGGCCGCCAACGCGTCAGCATCGAGCGCCGCCGGCGCGTTGGCGATGATCTGAGTGAGAAACGAAAGCCGATGCCGCTCCGGAACGAGCGCGAATGCGCGATTGATCACCGCGGCGCGATCGCCCGCGGGAGCAAGCAAAACGATCGCCGCCGCCGACCCGGCAGGGTCGAAGCTTTTCGGCGTGATGCCGTCGAGGGCTGCATCGATAAGTCCCGCCGCGTTCGCGGGTCGAACGGGAATCGACGACACAATACGCAGCGCCGCCGCTGCCATCGCGGGGCGAGAGCGTCGATCACCGCTGGCGAGCACTTGTTCGACGAATAGCTCGATGATTCTCGCTTGTCCGTCGGCCTGTAGGAATGCCCAGCTCGAGGTCAGCGCGTCATAGCTTGCCTGCACGTTGTCGTTCGCGCGTTGCATCGATGCGGGTTGGCTGGTCGGGGCGGCTTCGCGAGCGTGCGGACTTCCCATCGAACGGAGCGCCCATTGCGTCGCGGCTTCGTAATTTCCCAACGCCGCGCTCGCGGCGATGATCGTTTGAAACGGCGAGTCGTCCCCCGCTGCGGCGCGGCTGTCGTTTCCAATCGACGTTAGATCGAGTGGAATTTTATCCAACAGATCTCGAGCAATATCCGGCTGCCCGCGCGCGATGAGGATCGGCAGGAGCGCGACGGCAGATTGCGGCGAGACGCCGGACGGAAGCGTCGTCGGGCCGGCTGATGAGTCCGCACATTGTGCGGCCGCCATGACATCATCGTCCGCCTTAATGCCGTGAGCGTTGGCGAACGCGCGAGCGCTCCACACAAAGCCGTCCTTCAACCGAGCCGCCAACGCCTCCCGCCGAAATGCTTCGACATTCGGCCATCGCGCGATCACCGCCGCATCGGCAGCCTCCGCCAGATCCGGCATCGCAAACGCAAACGCCACGCGACGCAACGCGGCAACCACGTCGCTCACCCCGCCCGTGGGAGACGCCTTGTCCTTGGAGTTGGACATTGCCGCCTTCATCAGCGATTGCAGATGCTCGAGCGCGGTTTGTCGTTGATCGTCGGTACGCGCCGTCCCAACTAAGCTGCCCACTACACGGCCGAATGACGCGATCAGCGGCGAAAATGCACGTGCTGACCGCCCCGCTCCGCGGCGGGAATCGGATGATTCAATCGGCGTTTGATCCGCAATGACTGCGCGTCCCAACACTTTTGACGCCGCGAGATAATCACCAAATGCTTCGTCGTTGCGATCGAGCGTTTCGGCAAGCCGGCCAAGGTTTTCGAGGTAGTCGGCATCGGCTTGGCGTCGTGTGACAAACGGTCGAAGCTCATCGAACGCCGCCTGCATATATCCATATTTCTCGTACAGTGCCGCGACCCGCGAAGCGATCAGATCACCATCGCCCCCTTCGCTGGCGCGGGCAAATGCGCGCGAGGCCTCGGACTGCTTCCCGTCGACCAGCAGTTGTTCGCCTAACTGCAGAAAAAGTGTCGGCGGAAAGTCGTCCCCCAGCGCAAGCAGCGATCGTCCGCAGTCCACGGCCGTTTGTATGTCGCCCTTCTGGCTCGCGGTGTCCATCAATTCCCGCAAATGTTGCGGACGCTCGGCCGCGCTGACCGAGACACTCGCGTCGGTGGCCCGCACCACGGCGGCATCGTCTCGCAGTTCATCCGACAGGTCGGACAGAACGTGGTACAGAATGATGCTGTGAGGACGCCGGGCGATTCGGATCGCCGCTTCCCGGCGCGCGGCTCGCAGCATCCAGGCCGGCGATGACAAATTCAGCAACCCATCCACCGCTGCGGCGAATACGTCGTCGTTCTTCGTCTCAATGCACAGCGATGCCAGGCGATTGCGCGCGACGGCGCGTGACCCGGCCTTATCGACCGCCGCCGACCAGAGTAACCACCCGTCACCGTTGTTTGGATTTCTCCCCAGCGCGCGGCGATATTCCGTTGCAGCCTCGGCCGGCCGGTTAAGGCGATTCAACACGCCGGCCATCACCTCGTTCAATGTCTGTCCCGGCCCGATACGCTGCGCAATTTCCGCGACGATTCCGGGGACGGCCTTGGCGTTCCCGCGTTTCAGTTCCGTGTCCGCCAGACGTTCCAGCGTGTCGGTCGCGTTGTCAGGATCGACAGTGACAAGTTCGCGAAGCACAGCCGCGGCCCGGTCAAATTTTTTCGCGCGGAGATATAGGACCGCCAGTTGATTCAGCCGTGTCGGTTGATCGAGCAGCGGACTCGACGCAAGCTCCGCGGCCGCTGCATCGAACTTGTTTTGCCGAAGCTCGGCGTCGACAAGCAGCAATAGATCTTGAAGGCGGCCGCCGTCATGCAGACGCTGGTGAAGCCGGTCGGACAGTTTCGGAAGCTGACCAATAGCAGCCATCGCATCCAGCAGTCGATGGCCGGCCTGATCTCGCGCGATCGCGGTCGCGCCAGTATCGGCCAACTGTTGAAGGACCGGGATCGCATCGGCTGACCGGCCCGCTTTTAGAAGCAGTGAAGCTAAACGATTCAGCGCATCGTCCGATGGCGACTTTTCAATGATGTCGCGCAGCAGATCAATGGCGGCTGATTCAAGCCCCGCCGCTTCCAGCGCCCCGACGACTGACGACGCACTTGCGGGATGCTTCTTCGCAAGCAGAGCGGCACGCCGAAGCAGATCGGCAACAGCGGCGGCGTCCGCGGTTTGTCGTCGGACTGACGCTTCCAGCAGCAGGCCTTCGATCGCGGGTTCACCGCCGAACGCCGCGAGCCCTCGCGCCGCCAGCGTTGCCGATTCTTCGCAACCGAGATTTCGCGCCAGCTTGGCGAGCCGTACCAATTCAATTGGAGAATCCGCGCCAGCCTTGATGCGTTCGCGCAGTAGCGCGTCCGCATCTGCCGTGCGATCCGCTGCCAGCAATGCCTGCAGGTTTGCCGTCAGCCATGTTCGATCGTCCGGATGTCGGGCGAGCAGTTCCTGGCAAATGGCGACGGCGTCGCCAGTGCGGCCGGCGAGGCGTGCCGCGAAAAGAATTTCCTGGACAAAACGATCGGAGAGGACAATGGCCGACCGTTTCGGATCGTCCGTCAATTCTTTCCACCATTTGAATAGTTGCGACGTGCGACCTAGCTCACTCAGCATGGTCGCCAGGGGCAGCAATCGTTCGGGCGGGAGGTTTGGATCGGCCAACCAGGAATCTGCCAATTGCGCCAACGTGCTTGCTTGTCGCGCCGACGCGATTAAGCGCTCCTGCGCATACAACCGATCGGCCGCCAAGGTTGCCTGCATCAATGGTTCGCTGAACGCGGCCGTCGCCGCGCCGGCTCGGTGAAGTTTGAGCGCGGCATTTCCTTCGAGTAACAAAAGCGACACGTCCGTGGCATCGGCTACGTGGTCTCCCGACAGATCGTTCGCCAGATGCAGACAATCCGCCGCGATCGCGAACTCGCCATAGAGATAGGCAATCATACCCGCCTGTCGGGCGGCTTCACGATTCGCTTTCGCCGCAACAACCAGCAGGGCAATGCCATCCGCGACGCGGCTTTCGTCAAAGTCGAGCAGCGCGACCCGCAGAGCGAAATCAGGCAAAGGTGTGCCCGCGTTGATGGCGGTTTCCAAAGACTTGCGAGCCGCAGTGTTGTCATCCGTCAATTCCTGCAACGCAGCCGCTTGTCGCAGCAACGAGACGTCGGCGGGATGATCCGCGACTGCCTGCCGAGCGAAGCGCAGGGCGGCGATAAGATCGCCCTGCTCGATTGCCACACGTACCTGCGCCGCCGCAACACCGGGCGCATCTTTCGCCGCGCGGGCTAGCTCGGCGGCGGCCATATCGACGCTGCCGGTCTCAATCAGCGTCGTATTAATGCGCTCATTCCAGTCGACCTGTTGCGTGGAGATCACGGTGGTCGGCATGCCGGCAAACGACAATGGCGCGACGATCGCAGCGAACAGCAATACGGCGGCGACGACGACGGGAGATGGTTTGGACGCCCGCACGCGCCCTACGTTTTCTAATGCTCCGCTCGCCGCGTCATGAACTTCAATCGGCCGGCGACGCATACGTTGCGGCCATCGCCGCGCCGCGACATGCGCGAGCAGAAGAACCGCGGCGGCAATCGCAAACCATGGCCGGACATCGATCAAGGTCGGTTGTACCGGCGGCAAGGCTGCCGCTTGCCTCTCGGCGATCGGCTGAAATGACGCGATCTGATTTAAGAGCTTGTCATTGACGAGTAAGTTTTCTGACGGCGCGGGTACCGCGATGGCGCCCTCACTGACGAGTCGGCCTGACAACACGCCGCGCAACGCGTACGTCCCTGCCGTTACGGTAGGGAATAAGACATTCCAGCGACCTGTCGCGACAGCCTCACTCGTTAGCGTTCGTACGACTCTTCCCGACGAATCGGACAACGTCACGCCGAGTAGTCCGGTTGCGAATGCCGGGTCGGCGTCCATAGCGGTGAAATCGGCCTCGATACCGGCAGATCGCGCGATGGCAACCAAGTGCATTGGCAAGCCGCGGCCGGAATCGAGTTGCCGCATCAAATTCGTGACGATGTTTGCAAGCCCCGGCTTATCTTGCGGTTGAACGCTCATCGTCGAGCCAAGCTGCATCGGCAGCGCTGCGACGAACCCCGCGCCGTATCGCCACCGCGCCAGCAACGGGTCGCCATCGGCGGTCTTCAAGACGACATCGGCAGTCGGTTTGGCGGCGGTGCGGACGTATCCGCCGATCGCGCTGAAATCAGTGGCGGTCATTCCGTTTAGAAGTGGATCGTTGCCCACGATCACGGTTGCAGGCGTTCGAACCACGGGCGAATCCGGCGACCGCCGCGGCTGCTTCAAGGACAGGTCGGGCAGAGCATATTGATCCGGCACTGTATAAAACCGCCCGTTCCCCCACCGCGCAATGTCTGGCATCAGGTTGGGCCCGCTCTCGGGCACGGCGATCTGCGCCGTGGAGACGGTGATGCCGTCGTCGGCCATCTGCTGGAGCAAGTTCGCGAACGGCGCCGTTTCAACGAATCCATCGCTGCAGATCAACACATGCTTGCTGCGCGTCCGGACGTTGTGCAGTGCGAAGGCGGCCTCTTCGATGGCGGGGTACATCGTTGTACCGCCGCCTGCGGTGAGGCGGTCGAGCGCGCGATGGATGACCGACAGGTTGACGGCCGGCTGTACCGGCGCGGCCCAGCGCTTGCCGCCATAAAACTCAACGATGCCGACCTTGTCCCGCGGCTTCAGATGCGACAGGGCAAGTCGCGCGATCTCCTTGGCTAAGTCCAGGCGTTCACCCTTCATCGAGCCTGATGAATCGACGATGAGCACGAGCGTCGTGCTCGGATCAATCACTTCAACTTGTTGCGGCATCTTCACTGGCAGGAGAGCGGCCAGTTGCGAATCGTCGTATCCTCCAGGGCCAAAGCTTCTCGCCGCGCCGGTCAACAGCAAACCCGCGCCGCGATGTACGGCATTGCGCAACTGCTGCTGTGTCGCTGTCGCAAGATGATCGGCCGGAACATCGGCCAGGACGATGGCATCGGCGGCCGATATTTCTGATTCGCTCAGTTCGGATGGCGAAACGGTGCGCACGCTGGCGCTCTTTTGAAGCATCGCGGCAAACGCGTCGTTCAGCGCGGTATCGCGGTCGGATTTTTCCTGCACCAGCAGCACACTCGCGGCCGCGCCGACGTTCACCGCCGCCATCACCGGCGCGGAATCCGAATCTTTCGGCGGTTCGCCACCCGCCTGGGCGGTTGCACGGACGTCGACCAATCCGACCTCATTCAGTGGCAACGCAGCTTCAACATAATTCGTTCCTCTTGACACATCCGACGTCACGACGATCGGCCGCGTTGCGTTACCGGCGACCAGCCGAACAGAAACGCGCTGGTTGAATGCCGATTCCAACTCGATGCGAGCCCGTACTGTTTGACCGATCCGCGCGCTATTGGCGACGTCAACGTGTTTGACTTTCACGCTGCTGTCAACGGGCGCCGGCGCGAGCGGTTTACAAACGACCGCGATACCTCGCTCGGCCAGGCGCTGCGCTTCGGCAACAGCATCGTTATGATCGCAGCGGCCGGTCGAGAGCAGCCGTATTTCGCCGCGGCCGTTGGCCGGAATAAGCGTGCTTGCAAGACGAAACGCATCGACCAAATTTGCTCCTCCCGCCGGCAGGTCATCTCGCCAGACGGGGCGGCTTACGCGGCGCTTTAATTCCGCCAGGCGATCGCCCTCGTCGAAGGCTGAGCCGTCGGTGAGCGACTCCGCTCGACTCCCGAACACCACCAGCGGATCCGAAGATGAGAATGTTCGCCGCGTCCGCAGCGTCGCAATATCACGGTCGGATGCCGCTCCATTCAAGTCGAGCACGGTCACAACGGTTGTCGTCGTCGCGGCGTTCCAGACCAGCAGCGGCTCGGCCAGCGCGAGAATGACCGCCGCGATGCACGCCGTGCGGAGCAGCGCGGTCCAAATTCGCCGCCAACCGCGACCGGCACGCCAGTCGAGGACTCCCGCCGCGAACGCAACGGCGAGTAAACAGAGCCAAAGCGGATGAGAAAAAAGCATTAGACGATTTTCTTCTTCACTTGAAGAACCGACTCGACCAACAGGAGCATTAGCGCCGCGGCCAGTACGACATCCTGCCAGTGCCACATCCAGCCGCGATCGCCTCGCGCGTTGTTACTTGTCGGTGGAGTCGAGGTCGCCGTCATGGCGACCAGAGGTCGATCGCTGACGATCGACAGGTTCGCGCTTTCCGATGCGGGCGAGCCCGGCCAAAGCGGGTCGGCGGCGGCGCGGGACGCGCTCAGCACGACCGGCGATTCCTTTCGATCGACGAGCGCATCGCACAACCTGGCAAGGACGACGGGAAAGACCGCGTGACGCGGCAGGCTCGCTAGCGGGCCGACGATCGCGTTGCTGAGCGTCAGCGTGTGATGAGTGCCGGAGCGCGTTTCTGCCGCGACAACGTCCGGCCCGGCGAACAGCACCGGCGTGCCCGAATTTTCCAGTGCCACGCCATCGGCCGCCGCGGCCCCTTCCAGCGCGAGGCCTTGCGTGAAAGATATTTCCGCGAACCGCAACGGCGAGCCGGCACTCACCGCTCGGCCAGTCTCAGCGATGAGAATGCTGGCGGCCGCTTCCGGCGGGATTGGAGTGTCCGTCAAAGCATCGCTCGGTGCGACGAAAACGACGCTCTTCGCTCCGGTATTTTTCGACGCCTCGACGCCAACCGTCAGCAACGCCAGTTTCAACGCCGGCGGCACCTGGCCGGCGAAACGGAAGGCAATCGGCCGACGGTCCGGCACGCGATACACGACGCGCTGCGTCCTGGCCGCGCCGGGTGCGCGAAGCAGCGACAACGTCACGCTTCGTCCATCGGCCGGCCAATGCTCGAACGCAATATCACCACGCGTTGAACCGTCCCGGCTCGCAATTATCGTCGTCGACCGATCGTCGATTTTTCCGTCGTCGTTGCTGGCTTGAACGGTCAGATCGGCGGCGCTCGTACCCGCCAACTGCAAACGCAATGTGCCATCGAAGCGCGTATCCTTCGACGGCTCAAAGGTTACGTCGGAGATCACCGCTGAGTCGGGCGCGCGCATGTGATGGATAAC
>CAXSBN010000025.1:0-44973 GCA_964236135.1 uncultured Phycisphaerae bacterium | reverse complement strand
GACGCGCCGGATCACTTCGTCCGGCAGTCCATCCGGCAGCGCCGCTTGAGGCGTGTACCAATGGATTTGACCCGAACGAGTTTCACCCGAGCGAATGTCACCCAGGCGAATTTGATCCGAGTGACGTTGGCCCGGAGCGTTGTCGAGAACGGCATCGGCCATCTGAAGCGCGAGTGCTGAAGCGGAGGCACCCGGCTGCGGTCGCAGCGCCGACATCACTCGGACGGCGACCGCGACGGGATCGTCGAGCTTCGCGCGCAGCAGCGGACAAGCGGAGGCCACGATCAATCCTGTTCTTCGATTCGAAGCGTGTAGATCCGCGGTCACGGCATCGGATAAATTCTGGAGGACTGATCGGCCTGATCCGTCAATCGTGCCGGTCTCTTCGCCGGCATCAATGACGATGACATCGCTGGCAAGATTGCCGACGCGATCCCACCGAGTAGCCGTCAGCGCCGACGCTAAGAGAAGCAGAATGACGGCCAGCAGCGCGAACGTGCGACGTTGTGCGAAACGTCGTGACCAAAGCGACGTCGCTCGCTCGGCTGGCGAGATTTGACGCCAGAAAAGCAGCGTGGCTGCCGAACGGTGCTGCGACCGAACGCGGAGATGGTGCAAGACGAAGAGAACCGCGACAAACGCGAACGCGAGCACTGCTGATGCCACGGAAATTGGGAAGCTCGTCGCGGGCATGCAGCGTCATACCGACATGACCCCGCCGGGGAAGAGCCGCTCGAGTTGCGGCACGGTATCGGCGGCGGCGTTGATCGTTGCGTTGGTGGCGGCGCGACTGGTTGCATAGGTGTCGAGGGCGGCGAAATAACTTCGGTACGCCTCGCGGTATCGTTCGAGCAATCCGGCTTCGGCCGAGACGTTCAACCGCGCGCCGTTCTCGCAATCTTCCAACTCGTAATCGCCGTCCAGGTCGGGATCGGCATCGGCCGGCTGAGTGACGCGAAGCAGCACCAGCCGCTGGTTCGTCAATCGTAACGATTCGAGGAGCGCGTCGATTCCCAGGGGCTCGAAGAAATCGCTGATGAGCACCAGCACGCCCCGACCCCGGCTCGCCAGAAACGGAAGCATCGCCTTTAAATCGTTCGCGATTCCCGCGCCGCCCGGCCGACGATCAGCCGATAGTTCGGCCAACGCGCGAACAAAGCCGCGCCGGCCAGTCAGCGGGCGGCGCGCGCCAGCTCCAGCCCCGTCGGCAATCGTGAGATACACCGGATTTTGATTTGCCACTGCCGCCGACACCACCGCCGCTGCAAGTCGTGCCGCGGTCGCGTACCGGCTCGGCGTTTCCAGCCGCATCGATTCGCTGGCGTCAACGAGCAAATAAATCGGCAGGCTCGTCGGTCGTTCGAAACGCCGCACAAACAGATGACGCGTGCGGCTGTACACATTCCAGTCGACCCGCCGCAGGTCATCGCCGGGCGCGTATTGCTGGTAATCGCGGAACTCAAGGCTCGTCCCGTTGCGCGAGCTCAAGTGCGCACCAACTGCCGCGCGTGGCGGGGCTTTGCGCGCGTGCAGAGACAAACGCTCAATTGATGATAGGAACTTTTCGGGAAACAGTTCGTTCATGATCACACACCCCTCAACCGGTCGAAAGCTCGGAGACCGAGGCGATGATCTCCTCGACGATTGAGTCGGGCTTCACACGTTCCGCCAGCCCGGCGAAGTTCAACACCAGCCGATGACGCAGCACCGCCGGCGCGACTGCCCGCAGGTCATCGCAGCTGGCCGAGAACCGACCGTTGACCAGGGCACGCACCTTCGCCAGCAGGATCAGCGCTTGCGCCGCGCGCGGGCCCGCGCCGAACTCCACATGCCGCTTCACCGCAGCGGGCGCCGAGGGATCGTCCGGCTGCGTCGCCATCACGATCTTGATCGCGTAGGAACGCACCTGCGTCGCCGCCGGCACTTCACGAACCGTCCGCCGTGCCAGAAGCACATCATCGCTGCCGAACTTCGCCTCGGCCTTGGCGTTTTGTGTGCCCGTGGTCCGCAATAGGATGCCATCCATTTCGTTGGCCTTCGGATACTTCACCAGCACCTTGACCAAGAAACGATCCAACTGTGCTTCGGGCAGCGGATAGGTGCCTTCCTGCTCGACCGGATTCTGCGTGGCAAGCACCATGAACGGTTCAGGCAGCACAATCGTTCGGCCCGCGACACTCACTTGACCTTCCTGCATCGCCTCGAGCAACGCGCTCTGCGTTTTGGGTGTCGCGCGGTTGATCTCATCAGCCAGCACAAGACTGCTCACCAGCGGCCCGGGCTGAAACTTCAACTCATGCCCACCTGCGGCTGTCTCGGTGAGCACGGTCGTGCCGGTGATGTCCGCGGGCATCAAATCCGGCGTAAACTGAATGCGGCTCATGGGCAGATGTAACGACTCGGCTAATGTCCGGACGAGTAGCGTCTTTCCTAATCCCGGCACGCCTTCGATGAGCACATGCCCGCCTGCCAATAGCGCGTACAAAACGAAGTCGACGACATCGGTCTGTCCGACAAATGCTCGACCAATCTGCTCGCGCAACGTGTCAAACAGGCCGCGAACTTGTGCCGCCTGACTCTCGGCGGCTTTCATGGATGCTTCTTCAACGGCGGTGATATCGGGGACAGTAGTCACGGCACCTGCTTTCGAGTGAAACGTATTATTCGGAGCGACCGAGCGGTTGGGCCCGCGAATCGGCCTGCTCATGATACGTTTCCAGATACTCTTGAACAGTCCTTTGATCGGCTGCGGGAATACGATAAATATCGACAATCGGTTCCGCCCCCTGCCGCGACGGGACGGTGCGGGCGTCGGCGGGCAATTCCGGGTTTGATCGCTGCGGTGAATCGACCTTGGTTCGTTCATCCGGCCCTTCGAGAACCCGGGCCGGGATCAGGTCCGGCTGCCGGGTGCCGAGCAAAAGCGGCGCGACGCCGCGCGATTTTTTCGGGGAGTTTTGGCCGCCCCCTTGCCCGTTGCCGCCCGTGGCGTCGTTCGATTCGCTCCCCGAACCGCGGCTCAAACCAGGTTGGCCCGTACGCTTTGAACCGCTGTCGTGTTGGCCATCGTTTGGACTGGATTTTGGCTCATTCGAAGGGGTTTTGCCGTCGCTCCCATTCCTGGCGTTTTGACTTTGCTCTGCGGATGTCGGACTGAGTGATGAATCCGATTCTCCTTCCGCGGCATCGCTGGGCGTCATCTCGCTGTCAACTGCGTCGCCCGATGGCGAACCCGGCGGCGCTGATGAAGACTTGGCAGCTTTGCCAGCAATGCCGATCGATCTTGTAAGACTGGAACTGACGGCCATCGACGACACGTCATTCACTTTCGTAGTTGTCTGCCGACTGCCGTTAGTGCCGATGGCCGATGATTTCTCGAACGATTTTGCGGGACAATTTGAAATTTGCTCGCGCTCTTCAGACGCGACATGCAAACGTGGACGACCATCCTGATCGGCTGGGATGATCGCAAACGTTGCTATGGGAGGTTTAAGTGCCAGCCCCGGAGCAACTCTGGATGACATGTCCGGCATCAACCAAGCGAGAGCCAATGCTCCGCAAGCCACTCCGACCCACGTCAGGTTACGCCTGAAAGGTAGCGACGGCTGCGGGACGAACAGCATGGATGAGCCGAACGTGCGAGCTGCGGTAATTCCATCGTCAATTGCAAGCTGCGTGATAGGCGGGGTTGCCGCATTCGTATTGATCAGGTCAATGGCCGTCGCAATCGCGTTGTGATCGCGAACGGCCAGATCCAATCGTTCAGCGACCTCGTCCCAATTCGGCTTTCGGCGAGACTTGATCCCGCAGGCAGCGACGACGCCAATCGCGACCGCGCCGATAGTGACGGTCAACTGCAATATCAATGTCGAAGAACCGCTCGAAAGACGCGAGACAGCGACTTCGACGGCCAACATGCCGACGATCGTCGCGACAACAATCATCGCATCGGCCAATGATCTCCCCCAAACCGCCCTCTGCTCAATTTTCCTTAACCGCGAGGCGGCCTCGGAAAGATGACCCTCAATCGAAATTGATGAATTGTAGTTTGTCTGCAAAAGGTAAGTCACCTTCAATATCTGACAACGAATCGCCTTTCTAATGACGGGCCGATTTGCGTCATGCTACATCTGGCGATGTAGCCGTTATCACCATATCTAAACGCTGGGCCTCGACGTCCCCCGCGCGTCGAGGCCCAAATTCCTGCAACCTCAAAATGTCCGACGAGCGTGAGCGCCGCGGAGGCGTATTTCGGGCGAGATAACGCGGCAGCTAATCGCGAGAAGACCAAGATACTTAAGATTCCGATTTATATGCATTTTCTCCAGCATCGAGATGCTCTAGAGACGAAGCGTGAGTCACTTCGGCTTTATTTGTTGGATATGAAATATGAGTCGTAAGAAATCTTCGCGTTTGCGACGTACGTGGAAGTCGCATCATTAGCCGCGGTGCGAGAGTTTGAAGGTGGGATCAAGACCCCGATGCTCGCCGCTCGAAGGACATCGCTTTCACCTTGAATGATGGTCGCGGGAATGGATTCGGCATGACCGTCGAAGAAGGCGACACTGCCCGATTTATTCGGATGTCGACCATGGAATTTTGGCGAGTTTCCGCTGGGCCGACCCATTCCGACCGTGTGATCATAGGAAAATCCGGCATTCAAATAAGGTGTTCCGGGCGGTGTATAGAATAGGACGTCCGCAAACATCGCCGTATCGCTTGAGTGGCGAACCTTCGTCATCTTCCGCGTGAGACTAAAAGAGGAGAGCGAGCTGTTGTATTCGCCCACCTGGCACATCGCGTAGTTTGTTAATGGCGCATCTACAAAATTTTGGGACGGGTCGAGTGGCACGAAGGGGAGGTCCACGGAGGGACATGCATAAATTGAAATAGTCTGCAAATACTTGCTCAGCAGCCCTTGCTTCCAATCGCAATATAGCGTCGAGCCAGGCGAGCCGCCCACATATCCAAAGTTCCATAGATTGATAACGATCCCCGTATAGCTGCTAATTGTCGCTGTCCAAGTCGGCGTCCCGCCACCGGCGTTACCGCTAAAGTCCGACGGGCAGAGCGCGCCGCGATTTTCGCCGGCATAGAGAACGCCCGCGATCGCGAGCTGCCGAATATTGGATAGGCAGGCTGCCTGTTGCGATGCCTTCCGCGCTTTATTGAGCGCCGGCAATAGGATGCCAATCAATAATGCAATAATGCCGATGACGACTAGCAGCTCGACAAGCGTAAAGCCGCTTCGACGCAAGCGTTGCATACTCATGAAGGCCTCCGATTGTCCAATCGATGCTGTCGGCAACTAGAAAAAGACGAAGATCAACTATGCATGCTGACGAAATTTAAATCCGAGCGATTCTGACGGCTGATCCAAACTAACAGGCAAGATATGTCACGTCAAGATTGTTTTAACAAAATTATCGTTTGTCTTAAATGTTTCGCGGCGTGCGGAGGAGTGACAGTGAACTACGGGTTGCAGATCGCTACTTACGAGTTGAACTGAGCGAGTCGGGCACTCAAGATTCTTGAATCGCGCGCCGGCGAATACCAGCGCTTGCACTCCCTCTGAATGACGAGCACTTCCCAAATCTCTGCGTTGTGATCGTTCGCGAGGTGCCTATCATCGCGAAACATTTCTCAACACTCTCGGAGATTCGCGATGGAATATCGGCAGCTTGGTGGATCGGGTCTTAAGGTGCCCGTGCTCAGTTTCGGGACCGGCACATTCGGGGGCAGTGGTGATTTCTTCAAGGCGTGGGGATCGTCCGACGTGGCCGAAGCGACAAGGATTGTCGACATCTGCCTTGAAGCGGGACTGAACATGTTCGACTCGGCCGACGTTTACTCCGACGGCGCGGCCGAGGAAATTCTGGGCCAGACGCTCAAAGGCCGGCGCGATCAGGCGATCATCTCCACCAAGGCTACGTTCCGCAGCGGTAAAGGGCCAAACGACGTTGGCTCATCGCGCGACCACCTCACTAACGCGATCCACGGCAGCCTGAAGCGATTGCAGACCGATTACATCGACCTGTTCCAACTGCACGGCTTCGATGCGCTCACGCCGATCGAGGAGACGCTGGGCACGCTCGATGATTTCGTTCGCGCGGGAAAGATTCGCTACGTCGGCTGCTCGAATTTCTCAGGCTGGCATTTGATGAAGTCGCTGGCGATTTCCGAGAAGCGGGGGCTGGCCCGATACGTGGCCCACCAGGCGTATTACTCGCTCGTGGGCCGCGACTACGAGTGGGAGCTGATGCCGCTGGCGATCGACCAGGGGGTCGGCGCGGTCGTATGGAGCCCGCTGGGATGGGGCCGGCTCACGGGAAAAATCCGTCGAGGCCATCCACTGCCGGCGACCTCGCGTTTGAAGTCGAAGCAGGTTGCCGACGCGGGCCCGCAGGTGCCGGATGAGCACGTCTTCAAAGTCGTCGACGCGATCGACGCCATCGCGAGCGAAACCGGAAAGACCGTGCCGCAGATCGCGCTGAATTGGCTGCTGCAACGGCCGACGGTGGCCAACGTGATTGTCGGCGCCCGGAACGAGGAGCAGCTCAGGCAGAACCTCGGCGCGGTCGGATGGAATCTGACGCAGGAACAAATCGCCAGGCTCGACGAAGCGAGCGAAATGCCAATGACGTATCCGTATTGGCACCAGGCGGGCTTCAAGGAACGAAATCCGTTTCCGACGATGAAGTAAGCGTGTCGTACTTTAAATTGCGCGACGAAAACTGGAAAAGCTCATCCCTTCCCATTTAGCCCGGTCGCTTGCGACCGATGTCTTGTCGTTTAACGATCCAGTTGCTTACGATTAACGTCTTGGTCGTCCCAAAGGCATCGGTCGCAAGCGACCGGGCTAAATGGTCTGCATCCGTCTTGCGCGCTCGCGTTTCTTTCTTTCCATCTCTTCGCGCAAAAGTCGCCCACCGTTGTTTTACGTTCCTATGATCGATCCTATGAGTCAATCCGCCAGCGCGAAACAGAGTTCCCCGTCGATTGCCAATGTCGGCGAGTTGAAAACCTCCGGATACCACCCTTCGAGCGTCAAGGATGAGCTACGCAGAAATCTCATCCAAAAACTGAAGAACAAGGAAGAACTCTTCCCCGGCATCCTCGGCTACCGCGACAGCGTCATTCCGCAGATCATCAACGGGATTCTCTCGAAGCACGATCTGCTCTTTCTCGGGCTGCGTGGACAGGCCAAAACACGCATCCTTCGCATGCTTCCGCTGCTGCTGGATGAATGGATCCCGGTCTTGTCCGGCACGGAAGTGAACGACGATCCGATCTCGCCGACGACGCGCACCGGAGCGCGGCTCCTGGCTGAGCATGGGGACCGCACGCCGATCGAGTGGGTGCATCGCAGCGATCGCTATCACGAAAAGCTCGCGACGCCGGATGTGACGATCGCCGATCTCATCGGCGAGGTCGATCTCGTCAAGCATGCCGAGGGGCGGTATCTGTCGGACGAGTCGACGATGCACTTCGGTCTGATCCCGCGAAGCAATCGCGGCATCTTCGCGATCAATGAATTGCCCGATCTTGCGCCGCGGATTCAGGTTGGCCTGTTCAATGTTCTCGAAGAGCGCGACATTCAGATTCGCGGATACCCGATTCGTCTGAATCTCGATGTCTGCCTGGTCTTTAGTGCGAATCCAGAAGATTACACCAATCGCGGCAGGATCGTGACGCCTCTCAAGGATCGCATCGGCAGCGTGATTCGCACGCACTATCCTGAGACGGTCGAAGAAGGCATGCAGATTGTGAAGGCCAACGCCTGGCTCGATCGCAACCAGAACGGGTCAGCCAGCGGCGTGACCGTCGACATGCCGCCGTTCATGTCGCAGATCGTTGAAGAAGTCGTTCGCCTGGCGCGGAAAAGCCCGCACGTCTCGCAGGCATCTGGCGTTTCGGTGCGGACGAGCATCGCCAATGCCGAGACCGTCATGAGTAACGCCGAGCGTCGCGGCATTCTTGCCGGCGAGAAGCGCGTCGCGCCGCGAATCTGCGATCTGAATTTTCTCGTCGCCAGTTGTCGCGGCAAAATCGAAATGACGTTGTCCGAGGAAGACGGCGCGGAAGACAAGCTCATTCAGTCGATCGTCGGCGAGGCGGTGAAAGACGTCTTCAACCGGGTGGCCGATGCCGAGGAGTATGAGACCATCACCGAGCAATTCGCCGGCAACCTCACCTTCCCCGCCGGCGACGACATCAAGGCTGATGAATTTGTCAGCAACATGAAGCTGGTCAAATCGCTGCCGCATTCCGCCGCGGCATTGGCAAAACAGTTGGGGCTCGATCCGAGCGATCCCGCCATGCTCGCGAGCGTCGGCGAATTTCTGCTCGAAGGGCTGTACGTGAACAACCGGCTCAGCAAGTACAACTCGAAGGGCAAAACGTTCTTCAAGCGATGAACTTCTCGATGTCGTCGCAGATCTGCTCACGCGCGTTAAGCGGTGCCGCTTGACGCTGACGACCGCCGTCGAGTCGCCGTGCGCCCGTGCCATCGTTGTGCGACTCCCAATCCAGACGCGCAGCGCGCTATTCGCCAAAACCGGCTTCAAATCGCCGCTCGCCGCTTAGAAAACGCATCTGCTTCGATTAAGGGGTAGCGAGAGCGCAGCGCTTCCGTGATTTAAAGGCTGCCGCGATCGGCGCGGAAGCGTACGTCGTCGCACGGCAAATTTGCGGAGCGAACCCAAAGGAATCGATCGTTCAACTTCGAAAGTCCCTTTCCTCCCGGGAGTTATGTGTCGTCGCTCGGCGGCGCAAAGTGTCAAATTGCAAAAGCGAACCCAAAGGCCTGCTCAGATCTCGTTGACCTCGTCGTCATACGGATCGTGATGTTTAGGCGCGGAACGTCAGTCTTCCCATACCACAGGCGTCTCGCCTGTACGGGCACCTTCGGTGCTCACCATTGGCGAGACGCCAATGCTACGTAAGATTGGAAAACGACCCCGCGCGTACAATTCTCGCTCATGCCTTCCAAACCCCGGGCCATTCTTCATGTCGATCTTGATGCGTTCTTTGCATCGGTCGAACAGCTTGACGACCCGGCGTGTCGCGGCAAGCCCGTTTTGGTCGGCGGCGCGGGAGGGCGCGGCGTGGTCTCGGCCGCTTCGTATGAGGCGCGCGTGTTTGGCTGTCGGTCGGCACAGCCGATGTCGGTCGCGTTGCGGCTCTGTCCGCAGGCGATCGTCAAGCCGACGAACTTCGCGCGCTACACCGAGCTGTCGGGACGAATGTTCGTGATCCTGGAAAACTTCACGCCGCTCGTGCAGCCGCTCTCCATTGATGAAGCGTTCATGGATGTGACCGGCAGCATCCCGCTCTTTGGACCGCCCGAAAAGATGGCGGCCGACATTCGCGCCCGCGTGCGGAACGAGCTGGGCATTACCGCATCGGTGGGCGTCGCGCCGAATAAGTTTCTCGCGAAGCTCGCGAGCGACCTGAACAAGCCCGACGGGCTGACGATCATTCGCGCGGATGAAATCGAGCAGACGCTGAGCCCGCTGTCGATCAGCCGCATCTGGGGCATCGGGCCGAAGACGACGAAAAAGCTCGCGGACATCGGCGTGAAGAAGATCGGCGATCTGAAGAACGTGCCGCCGGAAATGTTGAAGCGGAGATTTGGCATTGAAGCGTCGCGTTATCTGCGCTTGAGCGTCGGCGACGATGAGCGCGAAGTGACGCCCGACCGCAGCGCGAAATCAATCGGCCAGGAGCGGACGTTCGGCCAAGATTTAATGCGACCCGAAGACGTGCGCGGCGCGCTGCTGCAACAGACGGAGGAAGTGGCGTTTCGATTACGACGCAAAGGCTTCTTCGCCAGCGGCGTGAGCGTGAAGATTCGCGACGGCGACTTCAACACGGTGACGCGGGCGGCCACGTTCGACTCGCCGACCGACGTGACGCAGGAAATCTGGAACGCAGCGCGCGATCTGTTCGATGCGTGGGCAAGCAAATCGTTCCGTCCGATCCGATTGATCGGCGTGCAGACGATCCGTCTGACGAGAACCAACACACAGGAGGGCCTGTTCGATCATGTGTCGAAGACGAAGCTGCGGGCATTAGATAAAACGATCGATGCGATTCAGACGAAGCTGGGTAAAGAAGCGATCGGCCGGGCGACGGAAGGGCCGCAGCGACGTAAGCGGGAATATCTGGATTTGTGAGATCACCCTTCACGCCGGGGCAGAGCGTACTCGCGCCGCCCCGGATACCGCTCGATCGCTCAAGAAAACGAAGAATCCGGGGCGGCGCGAGTACGCTCTGCCCCGGCGTGTCGAGACAGGATGCCCGTCACCGTTTTTTCGTTAGGAACGTCTTCAACTCCGTCAGCTTCATTGCGTTGAGGACGTTTGCCCTCGTCGCACCCGCCCTTCGCGCCACGCCGATGCCCCAGCGGATGCTTTCGAATTCATTCGTACCGTGGGCGTCGGTATTGATCGTCAGCATGCAGCCGGCCTCTAACGCGGTGCGGGCGTTGGTGTCGTTCAGATCGAGGCGCGGGTAGCCGGCATTGATTTCGAGCGCGACGCCATTCGCCGCGGCGCGTTTGGTGATCGCATCGATATCGACGGGCAGTCCTTCGCGCCCATTGATGAGCCGGCCTGTCGGATGGCCGACGAAGTTCACGTAGCGGTTGTCGATCGCCCGCAGCAGGCGATCGGTCGCCTTCTTCGTGTCCTGCTTTAATGACACGTGCGGGCTCGCGATCACGATGTCGAGCTCTTTCAGCACGTCATCCTCATAATCCATGCGACCGTCGACGAGGATGTCGACCTCCGAGCCGGCCAGCAGCGTGATGCCTTTCAGCTTGTCGCTGATACGGCGGATGTTTTCGATGTGTTTCAACAATCGTTCGACCGACAGCCCGTTGGTCATCGCGAGGGCTTTACTGTGATCCGTGATCGCGAGAAACTCATACCCCAGCGCCTTCGCGGCCGCGGCCATCTCCTCAATGCCGGCCGTGCCGTCGCTTTCGGTGGTGTGGGCGTGCAGATCGCCGCGGATGTCGGCCCGCGTAAGCAGCACGGGCAACGCGTGATTAGTTGCTTGTTCTATTTCGCGAAAACCCTCACGGATTTCCGGCTCGATGTAATCGAGCCCGAGCACGCGATAAATCTCCTCCTCGGTTTCGCTCGCGACCGCCTTGATCGTCGGCGGATGCGAGCTGGCTTTTTCGGTGACATCGTATTCGTCGAGCTTGTACAGGCCCCACTCGTTGAGCGTCAGGCCCTTCTTCTGCGCAAGGCCGCGCACTTTCACGTTGTGCTCCTTGCTGCCGGTGAAATACATCAGCGTCGCGCCGAAGTTCGCGGTCGGCACGATGCGAAGATCGACCTGCATGCCGTTCGCGACTTTCACGCTGCACTTGCTGGGGCCGAGCACGAGCGTCTGGATGACGCCTTCGAATTTGACGAACGCATCGGTGACCTTCGACGCCTGCGACATGTCATCGACGGCGGCAATGAGATCGACATCGCCGATGGTTTCGCGCGAGCGCCGCAGGCTGCCGCCGATTTCGGCACGCTTCACGACCTTCATCGCCCGCAGCTTCGCCAGCAGCGGCTCGGCCTGCTGCATAGCCGGCACGATGCCCGTGCGCTGCACCGCCCCTTTGCCGTCAACCACGCGCGATTTGTAGTCGGCGATTCCTTTGCTGATCGTCGCGATCTTCTTCTCGCCCATCCCCTTGAGCGACGCGACCGCCCCCGATGCCAGCGCCGCTTCCAGGTCGGCCATGCTGGTGACGTTCTTCTCTTTCCAAAGGAGGTTTATGGTTTTCGGCCCCAACCCCTCGATCTGCATCAGCGGCACCAGCCCCGCCGGCACGGTGGCCGATACCTCTTCCATCACCGTGCTTTTGCCGGTCTCGATAAACTCTTCGATGATCTGCTGAGACCCTTTGCCGATCCCTTCGATGTCGCAGAGCTTGCCCTCTTCGACACACTTCTTAAGGTCGATATTCAGCTCGCGAAGAATGCGCGAGACCTTTTGAAACGCGATCACTTTGAAGACATTCTCGCCACGAAGTTCCATCAGTGCGGAGAGGTCGTGAAAGAGATCAGAAAGCTGACGGTTGAGCGACATGGCAGGTTGATCTTAGCAAAGCGACTTCAATGTGTGACGGGCGAATGCACAACCGGCACATCCTTGATGTCACGGGTTTGCGGCGCTTACGAACGCGCCTGGCCGCTTCAGTCGGGCCGGATAAGCAACTGTCTCGAGAATGCGATCAGGCTTCGCGACGCACCGCGGTTATGGCGTCGCGACTTCGCTTTTACAGACACCCCATTAATCCTTCTGCTTCGTCGCACCCAGCTCCTTCGCGATTTCGCTTTCCAGTTCGTCGAGCTTGCCGAGTTCCTGTTTTTCGTTCGCAAGAACATCCGCCTGGATCATCCGGTCGATCTCATCGTCGGTGACGAGGTCTTCCTTCGTGCTCGATGATGATGTTCCGCTCGTCGCGGTCTGTTCCATGCTGTCGAGAAAGACATCCATGCGCTCTTCCATGCTGCCGGCCTGTGCGACCGCTTTTTCCCAGTCGGCCTGTGTTTTGGTGAGATCCAGTTCGCCGAACACTCGTCCGATTTCCTGGGCCATGATCGTCATGCTTTCCGCGAACTGCTGGCTGCTCTGGGCCTGCTGCTGGATCAGCATCGCGTTCTTGATGGAGAGTAACTGCCGCTCAAGCATCTTCTTCACGGCCGCGGTCTTCTTCAGCGCATTGCGAATGAACAGATACTGCCCCTGATCGCCGATCCGCTTGGCGTGCTGGGCATTCCTGATGAACTCCTCGGCGAACTTCTCCTGCTGGCGAATCGATTTCTCAATCGACCGCATGCCCGAGCGAATCTTCATCTCGCGCTCGATCCGACGCTCATCTTTGTTTTTGAATAGGCCCATGATTCTTGTCTTACTCCGCTCTCCGTACTCATTCTTCACCCCTCTCCCCGGTACGCTGGGGAGAGGATGGGAGAGGGGTCTTCGATTCGTCTTTCGTTTCAACAACATCCAGACCCCTCTCCCGCCGTCTCCCCGCGTACGGAGAGAGGAGAAAGAAGGGATACAGCGCGATCCACATCATCCACTCGGCAGCGTTCTTGCGATGCGGCACATCCGGCATCGTCGAATCTCCGGGGATTCCCATGTCCAGTCCACCATCTGCTTACACGCGAGGAAACTTACCCTTCAGGTGAGCCTCGATGAGCCCTGCGATGATCTCGAAGATTATTTCAGTCAAGAGAGTCAGATCGATCCATCCTTCGCCGACGCCCGTTTCCGCACCGCCTGGTCGGCCTGCTCGAAGGCCTCGGTTTGTTTCACCGCGCCGCGGTCCAGATCGTTCCAGATGTTCATCAGCTCCTGGCCAGCGCCGGTTAAACCAGCACTCGCGATTGCGTCCTTATCGCTTTGCGCGCCCAGCGCCAGCATTTCATCGAGGCGCTCCTGGTACATGTCCTGACTGACCGAATCGTCGTCGATCCAGCCGCTGATGACGGCCACGTCCTTGTCCGTCACCTTCAGCCGGCCGAGCGCTTTGCCACGCTCGTTGTTTTCCTTGATCAGCCGCAGCCGGCTGACCGTCATCAACTCTTTCGAGCGAATGTTCAGTTCGCGGGCGCTCATCAACTGCTCCTGCGTCTTAAGCTCGAAATCCATGGCCAGCGCCTTGCGCATGTCGGGCGATTTCTGCTCCGCGCCGCGCGTGAAAATCTTCTGCTTATCGGTCGCGATCTGCTCGATACGCTTGAACAGCCGATCGCGCTGCTTGGTGAGCAGAATCTCCTCGCGACGAAGCTCCTGCTTGGAGAGCTCGCTGAGCGTTTTGGTCTTGCTGAAGAATTTATCGATGAGGGCCATGTTCGTTCTAAGCGGCGCTTGAGGCTTCGACGTATTCGACGATCGCCGAAGGTTTCGGCAACCTCTCTCCGCGATCGGCCATGTCTTCGACGTGTAGTGCGATTGCTTCCTGGATAAGTCGCCGAACCCGAAGCAACGAACTTGCAACCGCGACACATCCCGGCAGGTCAGGGACGTAGGCTCCGAAAGAGCGGCCCTCCTTTTCGAAGACGACTGCGTATTTATGTTGTCCGTTGTTCATTGCTTCCGCTTGGACAGTTTCAACTCGTTGCCTTAATGCCAATCTTTGCCCCTCTCTCCGGTACTCCGGGGAGAGGTTGGGAGAGGGGTCTTTCCGTCGCGCCCGAACAGAAGACCCCTCTCCCTGCCTCTCCCCAGAGTACTGGAGAGAGGAGAAAGATGGCGATCACCCCGCCTCCGGGTTTGCGCGTTGGCGCGATTGCGTTGAAGGCTCATCTCGCCGCGCCGGTTCGTTTACCGCGTCCACGTCCTTTCCGATCGTCGATTGCAAGGCTGTTGTCTTCATCGCACTCTTCCCCGGTGCGCCGCCGCCTGATTCTCGTTCTAGTTCTTCGAACAGCGCCTGCTCTTCATCGCTCATGCCGGCCGTCATGGAAGTGCCCGTGATGCCGCTCACGCTGTCGGCAATCTCGCTGTCGGCCTGTAGCTGGGCGAGCATCTCCTCGACGGCGGCTGCGTCGTTGGCGATTTCCTCGCTGTCAGGCAGCTTGGCGGTTTCACCCTGCTTCGTCAGCTCCAGATTATGCAGATGCGTGCTGACGACATTCACCTGCTGGTTCAACACCGTCAGCATCTGTTGTCGTCGCTCGATGTCTTTGCGCAGCTGCACGAGTTGCGACGTGATGCGCCGCTTCGTCAGCGGCGCGCGGGCCTTGCCGAACTCGTCGCGAAGCTGCTCGTCTTTCTGCTCGAGCATGCCGATCTCTTCGTACGACCGATCGCGCTGTTGCGACAGCGCGGCCCGTCGTTCCGAGAGAAACGCGACCTTCTTTTCAAGCTCGCCCTTGCGCGAAAAGAGCGAGCGAATCTTGTCGACCATGGCCATGCCCGTACCTCCGACTTCGCCCAATGCCGACGCGATTGAACCGCTTCCACCCGACGCACTCACCACCGGCGACGAACCTTCTCGAAACAGCAGCATACGCCCTTCCACACGCTTGGCCGTCAGACCGCTGTTGCGTTTCGCAAACGTTTTCACCTCGGCCTCCACCAATTGCAGTGGCAGCTTTGTCCTCGCGGCGATCTTATCCGCACTGATGCTGCCATTGAGCAGGTCGTACTGCATTTCGCCGATCGCATCGGTGACCCGCTGCTTCTTGTCATCGCCTTCTTCCGGATCGAGCAGATCGTTCAGCGCCTTGGTTTCCGGAGGCCCGTGCACGGTCCAGCCGCCGGCATCGTTGGGCTCGACGAGGATCGTGATCCGCTCGGCCGTCCGATCGGCGATGGCGCGCGTATCGATGTCGAAACCGCTCGTCGACATCACGATCGTCGTCAACGGCACTTTCGAAATCGGCGGTGGAAGCGAGCGCAGCAGCTTCTCCACATCGCCGCTGCTCATCGGATGCACGGCCTCGCGTTTGATCAGCTGCCGACTCGGCGAGGTGCAAACCACGCGCAGGTGGCCGATGGTTTTTGTGAGGATGAACAGCTTTTTCACGCCAAGCGAAATATCGAGCCTCTCGCCGACGGGCATCTGCTGTTCGAGCGTGCGGTCAGGGACGTTCAACTCGGTCATCAGGCGTTTTACATCTGTCGCATGATCGTTGCGCGACACGTTGCGCAGCAGGCCCGCGACCGACTTACGGCCAGACGTCGTATCGATGACGAAGCGCGAGTCGGCCAGCAGCGCAGAAACATGCTCAAGCATTTTCCGCTCGGCCGACTGATGAAAGAATGGATCGTTGCTGGCCATTTTTCTTGTCTTCCTCCTCTCTCCGTGCTCGGGGAGAGGCCGGGAGAGGGGTCTTCAATTCCTCATCGCGAACAGAAGAAAGACCCCTCTCCTCTCCCTCCACCCACCACGACTACGCGGTGACCTCCGACTACGGAGAGAGGTGATAAGAGCTTTTACGTCTTCATCGGCTTCCTGAGAATCCACAATGCAGCGAACACGAGAATCGTCCAGATCCAACCCGTGGCCGCGAGAATTCCGTGGAAGATCGGCATGGTTCATTTCACTTCGCACCGTTCGTCATAGCCGTCGCGGCACGAATGGATTCCGGTCGCGACAGCGCCATGTCCGGATGATTGCGCATCGCGGTGCTGAACGCCCGGGCGGCTAATGCTAACCGCAATTGTCGGCTGCCGTGGTTGATATATCGAGACTGCGCTGCCGCCGCCAACATCATCGGAACGCCCCACCAGGCGCCCAGCGCCGCGAGGCCGATCATGCCGAGAATCCAAGCCGCGCGGATACCCGCGAACGCGCGGGGTAAACCGACCGGCTCGATCCCGTGCTTCGACGCGGCCAGGTTGAATAATTCCACCGCGCGACGCACGCGCGACACATGCAGCAGCACTTGCCACAGGCAAATCAGATGGGCGGCGATCAGCAGAAACGCGAATCCCTCAGCCGCCATCATGACGCGCGGCATGCTCGCAAACGTATGCCACGTGTGCGGCAATCGTGCGGTGAACTGAAAAAGAAACTTCGGCGTGAACGGCTCGAATCGTGCCAAACTGAACGACGGCCCAAGCGGGCTGACAATGACGATCGGCCGAGCTGCGACGGCGGCCAAAGCCGACCAGCCCCACGCGATGGCAAGGCCGGCCATCAGTAATGCCCCGAGAAGGAACGCGTTGCGAAACCGCAGCTTCGAAATCGTCTCCTGAAACTTAACCGACTCGCCGCCCGGGCACTCGTTCACGAACCATTCCGCGAAATATTTCAGCTGCACGCGCTCCGACGAAATGTACTGTCGAAACCTCAACGGCAGCACCAGCAGCGGCAACAGCCCGCCGGAGAATAGGCCAAGCACAATCGTCTTGATTGCGCCCCAGGAGTAGCGGCCGCTGGGATGACGCGATAGCGACATGACCACGCTTTCGGTCAGCCGATCGGGCGCATCGTGCGGGAACACCTCGCGAACATGTGGGGAAAACGAATTCATTGGGAGACAACTTCGCGGAATGCGAACGTATTAAAGCATCGCCGCACGCGACACCATCACGCGTTGCGGCGTGGCCAGCGCGGTGCCGCAGCGGCGGCAGAAGCAGGCGCCGGTCGGATTGCCGTGGCGACATTTTTCCTGCGTGCAGCGGAGGTATGGGCCGTTCGTCGATTGTTGATTCAACGTCGGCGTTGCGCGCGGATTGGACTGACCGACTGGCCCGAAGCAGGCGGCGACGCCGCGCACTACCAGCCGCAGGATCGCGAACACGAGCCACCCGCCAAACAACAGCGCGCTGATCGCGATCACGGCGAAGAAGATGAGGACAATCACGGCCCACTCCATTGTGTTTCACTCATTCATTCTTACTCCTCTCTCGGTACTTGGGGAGAGGCTGGGAGAGGGGGCGTTTTCGAGCGACCGAAGACCCCTCTCCCCGCCTCTCCCCGGGTACGGAGAGAGGAGTTTAGTTCTAGACATTCATTCCCTTCGCGGTTCCATTCAGCGGCGCCGGCACCGACGCCAGGTCATCGCCGCAGAAAATGCAGAATCGATCAAACGAATCCGGATACGCCCCGCACTTCATGCAGCGGCGAACGCTCGAGACGAGTTGCACACCGCAGTGCATGCAGAACTGATCGCTCACCTCGACGCCTCGCCGACATTGCGGGCAGACTTTCGCGCCGCTCACGACTGGGGCCGCCCGTCCCGGAATCGGTGGCGGTGGCGGTGGCGAGACTTTTCCCGCACCCAGCGCCGCTAAGAAATCATTCGCAGACGCGAACCGCTTTTCCAGTCGCGCATAACTTCGTTTGAACACTTCATCGAGCTGTTTGGGCACGGATGGATTCAAATCGCTCGGCAATTCCGTCCCCGCCGGTTTTTCGCCGGTCAGCAGCTCATGAAAGACGACGCCGCAGGCATACAAATCCGCCCGTGCATCGACATCGCCGCCCGCGCGTTGCTCGGGGGCCATGTAATCCAGCGTGCCGGCGATTTCCTGGGCTTTGGGATCATTAATCGACATCGAGTAGGCGATCGATCCGACGGTCGCGCTGGTGTTCACCTTGCCAAGTCCAAAGTCGGTGATCTTGATCGCGCCATCGCTGGCGAAGCCTTCACTGATCGCGCGTTCGTGAACGAGAATGTTCTCCGGCTTGATGTCGCGATGGACCACGCCGCGTGCGTGCGCGAACGAGAGGCCTGTCAACACTTGCCGCATAATCGCCACCGCGTCGGCAGGTGACAGCTTCTTCTGCGCGATCAACGGTCGCAGACTCGTGCCCGGGACGTATTCCATCGCCAGGTACGCAGGGTCGGCATACGGATCGAACCCGATCGCGCGGACGATGTTTGGATGCGTCATGCCATGGATGGCCACGCCCTCGCGCTGCAGCGCGCGGACATATTGCGGATCGGTCGGGATCTTGATCGCCACCAACTGGTCAACCCAGATATGGTGACGAGCCCGCCAAACCTCGCCAAACGTCCCGCCGCCGATGCGGGCGTCGAGGATGTATTCGCTGATTCTTTGATTGACCGTTGGCATTGATTGAGCCTTTTCGACTTCGGACGATGCATGATGAGTGATGCGTGAAGAGATGCCTGATGACAGATGCCTGAAGACCTGAAAACTCACCGCTCTTCAAGCATCAGTCATCAGGCAACAGTTCCGTTTCACGCATCACTCTTCATGCATCATTCACTCTTCTCAGCTATCCAATCGCACATGAACAAATTATAGACGCCGGCGAACAGCAGTCCGACGACGAAAAATGTCCAGGCTGTTCCACCGCTGATGTTCCACTTGAACAACCATGCCAGCGCGATGGCTTCAATCAGCGTGTAGGTCGCGACCAGCGCCGCGCCGGCGGAGTTGCTGTCGAACCGGGTCGCGACCCACCCGCTAACAAAAAACGTCGACCACGGCAGTAGCAGAACCGCCAGCAGCCAACTGACGATTCGTCCGGTCCCGCCGAGCAGGGATTGCCGGGTGGCCGGGTCCATCTGAAACCACGAAATCCCGGCCGCAACCACGGCCAGCGCCACCGCGCCACCGATGATCTTGCCAGCCGTCGACTTCAGGAATTCCATAGCTGCGGGGAATTCTAGCGATGTATTGACCGTTGCAACGTTATAAATCGAGGGGGATTCTGAAGCCGGTCGGGTGGGTAACTGTACTTGTAAGTGCTATGTGCGAAGCGGGTTGAACGACGCGGAACGCACCGCAAGCGGTGCCGCTAAACGGGAATCATTAATGAAAGAGTTCTTCGTTTAGCGGTGCCGCTTGCGGTACGTGTTCTTCGCAATTCCCCACAAATTTGACGGATTACCCCCACCCCGAAATGATACCCCTCCTTTCAAACCAACATGAACCGGACGGGAAAAGTTTGGCGATTCGATTTCCCTCCCGGCCGGAGCGTGGGCGGGAAATACATCATCGATGCCCCGCTCGGCAGCGGCTGGGAAGGCGAGGTGTACGCGATCGTCGAACGCGCGACCGGAATCCGTCGTGCGGCCAAGTTTTATTATCCGTACCGCGACCCGATGGGCACCGCCGCCATCGCGTATGCGCGCAAGCTCGATGCGCTGCGACACTGCCCGATCCTCATGCAGTATCACCATCAGGAAGTCGTCACCGTGCGACAGCGGAAAGTGACGGTCGTTGTCAGCGAGTTGGTGGAAGGAATCAAGCTCAGCGAATTCCTCGCCAGCCGGGGCAAACAGCCGCTGAGCTCATTCGAAGCGCTGCATGTGCTATACGTCCTGGCCAAGGGCATCGCGCCGATTCACGCGCGCGGCGAATATCATGGCGACATCCACGACGACAACATCATGATCCGCCGCATGGGCATCGGCTTCGAGGTGAAGCTGCTCGACTTTTTCGACCTCGGTAAACCAACGCGCAGCAAGATTCACAAGGATGTGCTGAACCTTGTGCAGGTCTTCCACGTGATCGTTGGCGGCCGCGAGCGGTATTCGAAGCAACCGCGCGTCGTCAAAGAGATCATCCGCGGGTTAAAGGACTCCCTGATCCTGAAACGCTTCCAAAGCGCCGGAGACATTCAACGTCATCTGGAAAATCTGGAATGGGATTGATCCTGTCACGACGCGGATTTGTTCTCGCGATTCCGCGCGCCTCTTGAGTACACTGCATGCATCACAAGGAGCGAGACCCGCAATGGCTAAGAAGATGACGAAGAAAAGCGTGAAGAAATCTGCGAAGAAGGCCGTCAAGACGGTCAAAAAAGCTGCCAAGAAGGTGGCTAAAAAAGTCGCGAAGAAAGCCGCGACCACCGCCAAGGGCTCGAAGAAGAGCGCCAAAAAAACTGTCGCGAGCAAGATGAGCTCGGCCATGTCGTCGGCGACAAAGACCGCCAAGAAAATCAGCGATAAGATTCCGTCGAAGAAGCAGGCGACATCGGCGATCAAGAAAGTGTCGACGAAAGCCGCTTCGATGGCCGAGACGGTGACGCAGGCCCTCGCAACGGCGGCGGGCACAGTGGTCGGCGCGGTGGAAGCCGTGACGCATCACGAGCCGGCGACGGAAACGTCAGGAAGCTAAGTCGATCTTTGTGGCATGGGCATCCTGCCCCTGTTCGATGCTGAAAGCATCGCCATACACGGGCAAGATGCCCGTGCCACACGAAAAGAACGTTACGCGTTCTGCAACGCGAGCGCCATTTCCCGCGCGACGCGCATCGCATTAGAGCGCTCGACGATCCGCGTTTCTTCGCGAGCCGTTCCCTTGGCATCCGCGATCATGATCCGCAACTGAAATCGATCCGCATCAATCGGTGTCGCCAGAGCGCCGATTGGTGAATGGCAATCGCCGTTCACTGCGCGAACGACTTCACGCTCGACGTTTACCGCCTGCTCGGTCTCTTCATCGTGCAATGTTCGCAGCACCGCGATTGTCGATGCATCGTCGCGACGACACTGCAACGCAAGTGCGCCTTGTCCCGGCGATGGAATAAAGTCAATGACCTTCATCGTGGCGTGGTCGAATAGCTGCGCGCGAATTAATCCCGCATGAGCAAGGATGATTCGGTCGTACTCCCCTTCACGCAACTTTCGCAATCGCGTGTCGATGTTTCCCCGCAGTGGCAGGATCGTTGCATCGGGCGATGCTTCGCGAATTTGCACCGCACGCCGAACACTGCTCGTGCCGATTCGCGCGTTTGCCGGAAACAAATCGTGCATCGACTCCGCATTCGGCCCCACGATTACATCCCACGCCGATTCCCGTTTCGGCACGGCCGCGATCACCAGGTCCGTCTCATCGACCAGCGGCATGGTGACCGGCACATCCTTATAGCTGTGCACTGCAAAATCGATCTCGCGATTCAGAAGCGCAAGCTCAAGTTCTTTCGTGAATAAACCTTTGCCGCCGAGTTCCGCGAGTGGCCGATCGGTGATGCGATCGCCGGTGGTTTTGATGGTGATCAGTTCGACGTGCAGACCCGGATTCAGCCGCATTAACTCGTCGGCCATCAGCTGACTCTGCGCGAGCGCGAGCAAACTCCCGCGCGTGCCGAGGCGAAGCTTGCTTGTTGAATTAGCGATTTTGCGAATTTACGAATTTACGATTGAAGAGTCGAACGTTCGTGCTTTTGAAAGCCGCTGGTTTGCATTTCCAATCGCAAAATCGCAAATTCGTAAAATCGCAAAATCTCCCCAAACCATTTTCCTGACAGGCGGCAGCGGCTTTGTCGGCTCGGCCGTCATCGACGAGCTTCTCGCGCGCGGCCATTCGATTAACGCCCTGCTCAACCATGGCCAGATCAGATCGCACGAATCCATCCGCATCATCCGCGGCGATCTGTTCAACGCGGCCGCACTAGACGAAGGGCTTCGCGACGCCGACGCCGCGATTCATCTCGTCGGCATCATTATCGAGAACAAGGCCAAAGGCGTGACGTTCGAACACATGCACGTCGACGGAACGCGCGCGATCATTGACGCCGTGAAACGCTCGCGCGTGACGAGATACATCCACATGTCCGCCCTCGGCACACGGCCGGATGCGGTGTCGAATTATCACAAAACGAAATATGCCGCCGAGCAGATTGTGCAAACTCTTTCTCCTCTCTCCGCCTGCGACGAGCGCAGTCGAATCGTACTCGGGGAGAAGTTGGGAGAGGGGTCTTCAGACTTCGCGCGCAAATCGCAGATCGAAGACCCCTCTCCCAACCTCTCCCCGCGTACGGAGAGAGGAGTAAAAGCAATAGACTGGACGATCATTCGACCTTCCATGATCCACGGCCCCGGCGGGTTCATGACGATGGAAGCGAAGTGGGCGCGCGGGCAATCACCGCCCTTCTTGGCCATGCCCTACTTCGGCGCGGGCTTGCTCGGCCTCGGCGGCGCGGGGATGTTGCAACCGGTCTACGTGAATGACGTCGCTCGCGCGTTTGTTGATGCGATCGAAAACACGATGACGATCAATCGAACCTACGACCTCGGCGGCGCGGATCGCATCACCTGGCCGCAGATGCATCGCATCGCTTCGAATGCGATTGTTGGCCACCAGCGGATGACGATCGCTCTGCCCGCGTGGAACGCCACGCTTCTAGCAGCAATATTGCCGGCGTCGCTCACTGGATTCAACCGAGATCAGATCGTGATGAGCCAGGAAAACAACGTTTGCGATCTGACGCCATTTGAAACCGACTTTGGATGGCAGCCAGCTGGATTCGAAATGTCGCTTCAAAAATATGCCGGTCGCTTGTGACTTTACGAGAGCGAGCCTGCCGTGAACAACGTTGCATTGCTCACGCCGCTGCGTTCGCGACATGCATCGATGTCGATCGCCAATTGTTCTTTGAGCATCTCGATGGATGAATACCTCCGCTGTTCCCGTATCCAATCCATAAATTCGATTTCAATCGTTTTGCCGTATAGATCGACATCGCGCACATCTATCAGGTGTGCCTCAATCTGCCTTACGTTTTCGGTAAACGTCGGAATGCGACCAACGCTGATCGCGGCGGGAAATGATTCTCCGTCGACGATCGCATTCCCCGCATATACGCCTTCCGCCGGAACCAATTGCTTCGGGTCGAGGCACTGCAGATTTGCCGTTGGCACGCCGATCGTCCGGCCGCGTTGAAAGCCGCGCGCGACCGTGCCTTGCAGTGCATAGGAACGTCCAAGACAGATGGCGGCGTCGCGGACTCGGCCACGCCCGACGAGCCAACGAACGAGCGTGCTGCTAATATCGACAACGAGCATGTTGCACAGCGCCGCCCGTATCGGCTTTACGATATGCAGCGTGACGTCGCTCCGAGCGGACCACTCTCGCAATCGATCAATCGTCCCGCCTCGATCTTTGCCGAAATTGAAGGCGTCGCCTTCGATTAGGTGTTTGACGCGGATGTCGTCCCGCAAAATCGTCCAGAATGCCTCGGCCGACATTTCCAGCACGTCGGGCGTCGGCGCGAGCTCGACCAGATCGTCCACGCCCATCGCTTCAAAGAGCGCGTGCTTTTGCGCCGCGGGCGTAAGGATGGCAGGCACACGATCCGGTCGAAGCACCGTGAGCGGATGCGGCTCAAACGTAACCACAACGAGTCGGGATCCCGGCGCGGCGTCGCGCAACGCGCGGGCGGCGGAGATCAAACTGGAATGGCCAAGGTGCAGGCCGTCAAAGTTCCCGATCGTCATCGACGCGTGGGGCGCCAGCTCGTGCAATCCCTTTAGACCTCGGTAAATCTGCATGACGTTACCCGAGTATCTGCGCGATAGCATTTACGCAACATGCTTCGGAAGTTTCTGCTTTAATTTCCCAGCGTCGGCAAACAAGTCGCCGACTTTTTTGATGCGTTTGACCGCGGCGTCGGCTTCAAATCGAATCGAATCGACCTGCTTCTTTTTGACCGCCTTTTCTATCTCCGCCCATGTCAGCGGCAGCGACACGGTGGGACGTTCGCGCGCCCGTAAGGAATAGGCGGTGACGGTGGTTTTGTGTTCGTCATTTTGGCTCCAATCGATGAAAACTTTCCCGCCGCGCAGGCTTTTTCGCATCATGTGGGTGGCCCGGTCGGGTGCATTTTTCTCAAACAACATCGCGATGGATTGCGCGAATGTTTTCGTATCATCGAATGTCGTCTTCGTGTTTAAGGGAACGACCAGGTGCAATCCCTTGCCACCGGAGTGTTTCACAAATGTCTGCAAGCCCAACTTTTCGAAGAGGTCGCGCAACTCCAGGCCAACTTCGCACGCTTCAAGCACGCCGGCCGGCGGACCGGGATCGAGATCGAACACGACCATTGTTGGCTGAAATAATTTCTTCGCTGTGTAGAGCAGCGTGTGCAGTTCAATCGACGCGATATTCTGCACCCAAGCCAGCGAGGCGGCTTCATTCACCAGACAGTAGTCGATCTTGCCATCCTTACCGCGGCTTTCAACGCATTGCGTTTTCATCCACGCCGGCCGATGCGACGGGCAGCGCTTTTCATAAAACATCATCCCGTCGACGCCATTCGGATAACGCTTCAGGGTAAGCGGCCGATCTTTCAGATGCGGTAATATTGCTGGCGCGATTGACAAATAATAGTGAATGACGTCGCCCTTCGTGAAGCCGGTCGCGGGGTACAACACCTTGTCGAGGTTCGACAGGTTCAATGTCCGCTTACCGATTTGGATAGGCGTGGAGGAGGACGGCATTTTTTAAATTCCATTCCTCTCTCCGGCGCACCAAACGGCGCACCAGAGAGCGAAGTTATGCCGCCGCGCGCGAGCGACGGCGCTTCGTCGTCGGCGTATGGCCGTTACCGTTACCGTTGCCGCTACCGTTCGAATGGCCGTTGTGGCCATTCGTTCTCGCGTGACCATTTTTCGGCGAGCCGTTTGCGCTCGGACGTTTCTTCGCTTCGGCCAAGCTCGCTTCCAAGGCAGCCATCAGATTCACGACGCGATTCGGCTTCGCGCTCTCGGCCGGCTGCGACACGATCTCTTCGCCCTTGGCCTTCTTCTGGATCATCGCCATCACACGGTCTTTATAATCGTCGTGATATTTGCCCGGCTTAAACTTCGACGTCAATTGATCGATCAAGTGTTCTGCCATCTTCACTTGCCGCTCATCAACATCAATATCGCCGACGATGCCGGCCGTCTCTCGGGCCGGGAGCACCTCTTCGCTGAAATGCATCGTGCAGAGACATATCACACCGTTCACGGAACGCAGGGCGGCGAGGTACTCTTTCTCCCGCATGACGAAGGTCGCGACCGCGACGCGCTTTGTTTTCTCCATCGCCTTTACCAGCAACGCGTACGATTTGGACGCGTGTTCCCCCGGCGCAAGATAATACGGCCGGTCGTAATACAACGGATCGATTTCGCTTGTGTCGACGAAATCCGTAATTTCAATCGTCCGGCTGGCCTTTGGGGCAAGCGCCTCGAGTTCCGACTGCTGGACGATCACATACTGATCCGGCGCGACTTCGTACCCTTTCACGATGTGCTCAGAGTGAACCTCTTTGCCGTCGCTCGAACAGACTAACTTCCGCTGCAGCCGAGCGTGATCTTGATCGTGAAGCATGTGAAACGCGACGCGTTCTTCACGCACGGCCACGAAAAGCTTCACAGGAATATTGACCAGGCCAAAACTGATTGAACCCGACCACATTGCACGCGGCATAAGAACTCCGTAATGAGTCACCAGCGAGCAGAACAATCAACGTTGTTCCGCGCTCGACACGCTGGGTGCTCTAATCTTCTCGAACTACTTCGCACGCGAGCTTGTCCTCGCGAAGACCTTTGAATGAGGGCTGACGGAGAATGACCGCATCCGTCCAACCGCGAAATTCGACCTCGGCCACCAGCTTCGGCTTAATAAATCGCACGGGTGGACCGTCACTTGGTGTAACATCGGCAAACGGGCTCGTTTCGCTTTCCAGGGATTTCATCGCATGCAGCAGATCGCGATGCGTTGATGTCGAAAAGCCGCTGCCCACTCGGCCGGCGTAGCGGAGCGGTTGCACCCTCAACCCTTTCGCCGGCGGCGCGTAATATCCGACGAGAAGTGCGCCAATATGTGTCGGGTTGCCCAACTGCGGCTGCCAGCCGCCGATGACAAACTCCTGCCGACGCGTGAGCTTCACCTTGATCCAATTCGGCGAGCGTCGTCCGGGCTCGTAAGGGCTATCGAGTCGTTTCGCGACAATGCCTTCGAGTGCCAGGCGCTTCGCGTTATCAAGCATGCCCTGCCCATTCTCGATTGTGCTGGTCGTTAATTGCCAGTTCGCGCCGGCGAGCGTCAGCATCTCCAACTCTCGACGTCGCTCGCGGTAGGGCAACGCGGTCAAATCGCGGCCGTCAAGATGGAGCAGATCGAATAGAACGTAAAACACCGGCACGTCACGCATGGCCTTAGAAATTGCGAGCGGCCCGTTCACGTGCATACGGCGTTGAAGCCGCGAAAAGCTGGGCCGGTCATTTGTGTCCAGCGCAACAATTTCTCCGTCGAGAATCGCGCTGTGCCTTCCGACGGCACCGGGAAGGTCGTGAAGCTCCGGATATCGCGCGGTCACATCGAGCAGGTTCCGTGTCTGAAGGCGAATACGACCGTCGCTAAGAAATGCGAGGGTTCGCACACCGTCCCACTTGTACTCAAACGCCCATTCCTTCAATGCGGATTGGGGCAGCCCTGACAAAGTGGCCATCATCGGCGCCAGAACGTCCGGCATTTGGACGACGCGCCTTCGGTGAGAACGAGAAGGTGGAGAGTGGATAAGGGCAGATTTCACGGGACGATGCATTCCAAAAGCCATCGTCCGTGACAGCGAACCTGATTATCTGAACTAACTTCAAAGCGAATTATATGCCGCGACCGAGCCTATCCCATCGGTCGGATGTCAGCACTGAGCGGCTTAATACATACTAAACCGGACTTGAGGCCCGCGTGAAATAGCGACCGTCAATTTGAGTTACTTTTAACGGGCAACGGTAAACGCGTGATAGCACGTCCTCCCGAATGACGTCTCCGGGCTTTCCATGCATTTCTACCTGGCCCGCGTTCAAGAGCAGCACTTCAGTCACCGCGGTCGGCAGTTCTTCCGTGTGATGAGTAATCATCAGCGCGGTTGTTTTCGCTGAATTTATGGACGACCCATCGAACATCCGTTGCATCGTTGAAAGCGTCTGCTCACGTGCCAAGAGGTCCAGCCCATTCGTCGGTTCGTCCAGCAGCAGCAGCGCGGGCTCGGCAATCAGCGCTCGCGCGATGAGTGTTCTGACGCGTTCGCCGCTGCTGAGCGTCGCGTAGGGTTGGTCCGCCAACGGTGCTAAACCCACCCGCGCCAGCCAGTGCATTGCCTGCTCGCGCTGGGTGTTGCTGGTTTTGTCGAACAATCCGATGGTACCGAATAAGCCGGTGAGAACAGCGTCACGCGCGACAAGTTGAGGATCGACATCATACGGCCCGGCCGCCTGCACCAGGCGAATTGACTTCCGCAGTTCATTCAGGTCAACGTCACCAAATCGCCGCTCCCCGACAGTAACCTCGCCGACGGTGGGCCAGAGATAGCCGCTGAGCACTCGCGAGAGCGTGCTTTTTCCGCTGCCGTTTGGACCAAGAATCGCTGCTAAAGTTCCGGTTCGGACTTGCCAGTCGATGTCTCGCAGAATCCATCGGCCGTCGCGCATCACGCCGACACCCTTGAGTTGCAGAGCAAATTCGCCGCGTTCAACCACGCGGGAAAACTTAGCGGAGGCTGGCCGCACTTGCGAACTGTCGCCGGGCGTGGATAGTTTCGACAGCAACCACCGCCGATTCGGCGCCAGAGGCTGGGGACGAGAGAAATTTGAGGATCGCCGTCCGCCGATGTGGCGAGACGCGTTCCGGTTAACCGTCTGTTTCAAATTTCCGCTCGCCAGGCTCTTCGCGTTCTGACTTAGGAAATCCATGACCACAACCACTGCTCCCGTTACCCTCACCTATCCTCGCCAATTCGTTCCGCAGGCGTTGGACGTTTCGAAGTGGGATGAGATTCAGCCGCTGGCGGACGCGTTACGATCGCGCGATATTCGATCCAGTTCCGACCTGGAACGCTGGCTGCTTGATTTCTCGGAATTCCACAGCGTCATCGATGAGTTTGGCAGTCGGCTTTACATCGAGAAGAGCTGTCACACGGACAGCGATGAAATTCAAAAGCGGTTCATGCACTACGTCGAGGCGATCGAGCCGCGAATGAAGCCGGTCGTTGATGAACTTCAGCGGAAATTTCTTCAATCGCCCTTCCAGATCGAGCTCACTTCGCGAGACCAGCGCTTTGCGATGCTGGCGCGGCAGTGGCAGGCAGAAGTGGACATTTTCCGCAATGAAAATGTGTTGCTCGAGACGGAAGTGACAAAGATCGTCAACGAGTACGACAAGCTCTCAGCCGCCATGACCGCCGTCTTCCGCGGCAAGGAATACACGATGCAGCAGCTCGCGCGCTTTGGGGAAGAACCCGATCGCCCGACGCGCGAAGCGGCGTGGCGCGTGCAGGCGGACCGACGGCTCGAAGATCGCCAATCCATAGAAGCTTTGTTCGAAAAAGTATTGCCGTTGCGGGAAAAAATCGCCAAGAATGCAGGCCTGTCGAACTATCGCGACTATGTGTGGAAATCTTACAAGCGATTCGACTATTCGCCCGACGACTGCCTGCACTTTGCCGAGACCGTGGCGACGTGCTGCGTGCCATTGGTTGACAAGCTCGATCGCGCCCGTGCGGCGGATTTGAAGCTCGACAGGCTTCGACCGTGGGATTTGTCGGTCAATCCGCACAACCGTCCGCCGCTTCGGCCTTTCGAAGAAACCGATATTGACGGCTTCGTCAAGAAGACGACGGATATGTTCAACCGTTTGTCGCTGCAGCTCGGCGATGAGTTCGACTCGTTGCGCCGCAACCGCAATCTCGATCTTGCCAGCCGCAAAGGAAAACAGCCCGGCGGATATCAGTCGACACTCAACGAGTCGCGCCAGCCGTTCATCTTTATGAACGCGGCCGGCTTGCAGCGCGACGTCGAAACACTTCTCCACGAGGGCGGACATGCGTTCCACGCCATCGCCGCTCGGGATGAACCGCTGGTTTTTCTGCGTCATGCGCCGATGGAATTTTGTGAAGTCGCAAGCATGTCGATGGAATTGTTAGGCACGGAACATCTCGATCTTTTTTACGACAACGCGAACGACCGCGCCCGCGCGAAGCGACAGCATTTCGAAGGCATCATCCGCATCCTGCCCTGGATTGCGACGATCGATCTTTTTCAACATTGGCTTTACACGCATCCAAATCATTCCCGCGTCGAGCGAACCGACGAGTGGCTGCGGCTTATGAAGATCTACTTCAGCAAAGTCGACTTCACGGGGCTGGAAGACGCGCTGGCCGCATGGTGGCAGCGGCAACTGCACCTGTTTCATGCGCCGTTTTATTACATCGAATATGGCATCGCACAGCTTGGCGCTTTGCAGATCTGGCTGAAAGCCAAGCAAGACCCGCGGCAAGCGCTGGCGAATTATCGCGCTGGATTAGCCCTCGGAGGTGCTCGTCCGTTGCCGCAGCTCTTCGCGGCCGCGGGGATCAAATTCGATTTCTCCGCGAAAACGCTGAAGCCGCTGATGAAAGCCGTGGAGGAGGAACTGGATACGTTGCCGAAATGAAGCGTTCGTTATGCGAGGCCACCGCCGCGTTCGCTTGACGCTTCGGAGGCCTCGCTTATGATCTTCCTCGCGAACGCCGGGGCTGCAATGGCGGCCTCGTCGGGTTCGAAAAAGACGCCCCTATCGTCTAGTGGCCTAGGATATCTGGTTCTCATCCAGGAGACAGGGGTTCGACTCCCCTTAGGGGTAATGAAAACGCTGCACCGTTCGGAATCTTTAGTCTTTCCCGTATAACTTCTGGCTGCCGGTGAACACTCGCCCCTGCCCGTTCTCATCGTCGATGTAGTTCGCGAACTTAGAGATGTCCCAGTCGTGCTGGGCGTCAACCGTGTATCTCAGATCGATCATCCCAAGAAGTTTGATCCGTTGGTTGGGATAAACGAAAAACGGCCGGTCGATCGTCTGCGTGACGCGCCACGAAGCTGGATTCGCAAAGATGAGTTGCGGATCGTGTGCCCACTCAATCCAGTTGTTTTGCAGATCCCAGGCACCGGTCAGCTTGGCCGCAGTCACGCTCTGGTTGCCGTGATCTTCGAACGAGGAGTTACAGATTTTCCCATTGCCGCTCACGTCGAGTTTCACAGGGACGTTTCCTTGTCCGTCAAAGAAGAGTCGATCGATGATGGCACCGCGAAGATTCCCCTTGAGCGCCATCCCGCCGCAATGCTCCATGGTCACATTTTGAATTGTCGGCCAATACACGGTCAGGTCGTTCGGCAGCGAGAGGTCGATTGCGTCGCCCTGCACATTCATGGTGACGTTGGTGATGTGTATTGTATTGAACTCGCTGGCACCGGGTCCAGTTTCGATCGAAATCCCGCTCGCTTTGGAAATAATTGCGAGGTCGCGGACATTAGCCGATCGCCCGTAGCCGCCTTGTCCCGCCGGTTGCGGTCGAAACTTGATCGCCACGCTGTTGCCGGCGTAGTTGATTTTCGTCGCATATTGGTTCCAGCCCGCGAGCGTCACTCCGTTGGGCAAATAGAGTGTCGTTTTGCCAAGGTCAATTCGTCCCGGCGGCAATCGAATCTCGCCGCCAAAAGTTGACGCGGTCGGAATGCCGCCATCGCCTGACTTATTCAATCCCGTCGCGACCCACTGCAACATAGCCGGTGTAATAAAGTCGGCACGCATGGCCGTCAGGTCGCCTGCAAGTTGCATGGCATTGAGCCGTGGCGCTGGCATGGCGACCGGCGACTGCTGCGTCTGCGCGCGGATGAGGCATGTGGAAAGAACTACCGAAAGCGTTATTACAATGAAGCGTTTCATTCCCGAATGATAATCTCTGCCGCCATGACAAGCGTCGGAGTTGCAAGGTCTGAGAGACGCGGACTTGCTCTACCGGAAGGCTCGCGGGATACTCCCCGTCAACACTGAACTGATCGGTTTTGCCAATCTATCTAATGTCTGACGAAACGACCTTTACCGAACACGACGATGATGCGGCAACGTTTGCCGAGCCGGCTAAGCGCACGCGAGCCGTTGTTCGTCGCGAAATCCGTCCGTCCAAACTGGCCGATGACGGGCTGACCGAAACGGATGGCGACGCGATCAGTTCGAGCGTGATGCCCGGCGCGGCAGCGTTCGACGGCGAACCGATTGAAGCGGCCGACGGCGATGTCGATTCTGCCGGGCGAGAGACGTTGGCTGTCGACGCGGAGTCGATCGAAGCGCTGCTGCTCAGTACGCATCATCCGCTGACGGCCCAACGTCTTGGTGAATTGCTGGACATTACAAGCGTGAAGCCGATTCGCTCGGCCATCAAGGCGCTCAACGAACAATACGAAGCCACCGGCCGATCATTTCGTGTTGAACAGGTGGCCGGCGGGTACCAAATTCTTACCCTTCCTAAACACGGCGACATCCTTCAAAAGCTGCATCAAAAAGAAGTCGACGCCAAGCTCGGGAAGGCCGCTCTCGAAACGCTGGCGATTATCGCCTACAAGCAGCCGATTCTTCGCGCGACGGTCGAAGCCATCCGGGGTGTTGCGTGCGGTGAAACCATCCGCAGCTTGATGGAAAAGCACCTCGTTAAGATCTCTGGCCGCGCCGAAGAGCCGGGAAGGCCGATTTTGTACGGCACAACCAAACGCTTCCTCGAAATCTTTGGCCTGAATCATCTCAAAGATTTGCCGGGCACTGAATTGACGATTCCCGCAACGACGGACGTTTCGACCTCGTCCGCATGAGGGCGCGAACGTTTCCCATACTTGTATTAAAGTGACCGTTTTTATACGATTCGCGGCTCGATTTTTCGAGCCGCGACACCGTCTCCATTGCTGAAGAAGGTAGATGCTCCGTGATCATTGTCATGAATTCCAACGCAGGTGAGACGGCCATCGACGCGGTGGTGGCGGAGATCTCGCGTATGGGATGTACGCCGCATTTGTCGCGCGGGCAGTTTCGGACGGTGATCGGCGCGGTCGGGGAAGAGGCCGAGATCAATCAGCTCCACGTTTCGGCCATGGACGGCGTGGAGAAGGTTGTCCCGATTTTGAAGCCGTACAAACTCGCCAGCCGCGAGTTTCATGAAGAAGACTCGGTCGTCGAAATCAAATGCGGGGGCTCGCGCGACGTTGCCCCGGTGAAAGTCGGCGGCCAGCATGCGCTCTGCATCGCAGGCCCCTGCGCGGTCGAGAGCCGCGAGATGCTCGAACGCATCGCACGCATCGTCCGCGATGGCGGCGCGACCGTCTTGCGCGGCGGCGTATTCAAGCCGCGCACCTCGCCATACTCGTTCCAAGGCCTCGGACTCGAAGCGCTCCGCTGGATGCGGGAGACCGGCGACGAGCTGGGCATGCCGATCTGCGTCGAAGTGATGGACACGCGACAAGTCGAGCAGATGGAACCGCTCATCGACTGCTGGCAAATCGGCGCGCGCAACATGCAAAACTTCGATCTGCTTCGCGAGGTCGGCAAGACGCGAAAGCCCGTGCTCCTCAAACGCGGACTATCGGCCAGCGTTAAGGAATGGCTCATGAGCGCCGAATACGTGCTAAGCCAGGGCAATCGCGGAGTGATCCTCTGCGAACGCGGCATCAAAACATTCGAAGACAGCATTCGATATTCGATGGATGTGTCGTCGATTCCTGTGCTCGCACAGTGGTCGCATTTGCCGGTGATCGTCGATCCAAGCCATGCAGCAGGCAAACGTGATTTCGTGACGGCGTTGGCGCTCTCCGGAATGGCGGCGGGTGCGCACGGCGTGATCGTCGAAGTGCACTACAACCCGGCCGAGGCGCAATGCGACGGGCCGCAGGCGCTGTTGCCGGAGATGTTCAGTGAATTGATGAAGCAACTGAAGAGCGTGGCAGCGATTTACAAAAGAGAGTTCGGTGCGATGGACGAATTCATGCTGCAAGGAGCAGTCGATGGCCGACAAGCTCGCAGATGACTCGTCGAAAGTGACCGGAAATCGTTCCTCTCCTGAAATCGATGAGTTTTGGAACGCACTCTACCAGACGTACTACGATTCTTATCTGAACGAGGTAATCTCCGATCGAGTAGCTAATCGCTGGGAAATATTTGACGATGTGGGCAAAGTCGTAGTTGCGGTTACTGCCTCCGGTTCTGCAATATCTGGCTGGGCCCTCTGGAATAATCCAAATTGGCGATGGCTTTGGACGCTGATTGCTAGTACTTCTGCAGTCGTTGGAATCGTACAGACAAGTCTCCAGACCGCGAATCGAGTTAAGTCATGGAGTGAAGCGAAACGTACTTTTGCCGGAGTTCGAATTGAACTCGAGACTTTGATGTTTATGTTTCGATTTGATGCCCAAAAAAACGTGAGCGATTTTGAACAGCGGTTCGTCGAGCTTCGCAAAAAATTTCTCGAAGCCGTGCAACTGATCAATAATGACATCATGCTGCGTAAGGGACTCAAACTATCAGCACAAGAGGACGTTGATAGTCGAATCAAACAAGAGGAGATTTCTTCTAATGGCAGTTAAAGGCGCCCCAATCAATCCACGACCACCGGCACCACCGTTACGTCCGCCTGCAACGCCTCGACCAACGGCAAGTCCTGCACCTGCCGGTTAAGACAGCAGATTCTGAAAACAAAGTACGTATTTGTATGGCAAGAAATCCTTTCATCGCCGGTAACTGGAAAATGAACCTGACCAAGTCGACGGCCGTGGACTTGGCCACGGCGATCGCCAAGTCTGCGCCGCCGGGTGTGGACGTCGGCGTTGCGCCGCCGTTTGTTTATCTCGATGCGGTTGCGGGCGGGTTGAGCGGCTCGAGCGTGTTGCTCGGCGCGCAGGATTGTTACTTCGAAAAAAGCGGCGCGTTTACCGGCGAAATTTCCGTCGACATGTTGGCCGACCTCGGCGTGAGGTTTTGCCTGACCGGGCACAGCGAGCGACGTCACGTGCTCAAGGAGCCCAGCGAGCTCGTCGCCAAAAAGGCGGCCGCTATTTACGCCGGCGGATTAATTCTGGTGCATTGTGTCGGTGAAAAGCTGGAGGAGCGCGATGCGAACAAGACGCTTGCCGTGGTCGCGAAGCAACTGAACGAGCTCGATTCTTCGATTGATGATCCATCGCGGTTGGTGATCGCATACGAACCTGTCTGGGCGATCGGCACCGGCCGAAATGCGACCGATGCGCAGGCGCAGGATGTTCATGAATACATTCGCGAGCAGCTCGGCCAACGATGGAACAACAAATTCGCCGACGCCGTGCGCATTCAGTACGGCGGCAGCATGAAACCCGAAAATGCCGCCGGGCTGCTTTCGCGGAAAGACGTTGACGGCGGACTCATCGGCGGTGCGGCATTAAAGGCGGACAGCTTTCTTGCAATCGTCAACGCCGCAGTCTAAATCGAGACGTACACAACATCGAATCGTCCCAACGCCTAGCGCCGACTTATCATGACTTTTCTCCTTTATCTCATCGTTTTTCTCTTCGTCACCGCGTGCGTGCTCCTCACGCTTCTGGTCCTGATTCAAAAAGGACGCGGCGGCGGATTGTCCGGTGCGTTTGGTGGCGGCGCGGGTGGACACACCGCGTTCGGCTCCAAGACCGGCGACGTTCTCACCTGGGCGACGAGCATTGTCTTCGGCGTGTTCCTTTTGCTCGCGATCGCTGCAAATCTCGTGTTTAATGCGACGAGCAAAGCCTCGGGCAAGGGGACAACCAATGTTGTTCCCGAGGCTGAGAGCTCGAAGCCAGTCGCACCCGGCAGCCCGAAATCCAGCCTGCCGAAAGCACCGTTGACAGCCGACCCGGGCGTGAAGAACACGCCGCCGGGACCGCCGCAACCGGCGGTTGAAGCGCCGACAAGTGCGCCAGCGATGATGGCGCCATCAACTCAGCCAACGAAGTAATTCGAACTCCTCTCCCTGGTACTCCGGGGAGAGGCAGGGTGAGGGGTCTTTTTCTTCGAGGTTCGAATTACTGAGATGAAGTCCCCTCACTCTACCTCCGCCCTGAGTACAAGGGAGAGGAGTCAGAGAGAAAGAAAAGCATGATCGTCAGCATGACTGGTTTCGGAGACGCGTCCGCTGAGCGTGGCGGGACGCATTATGTCGTCGAGATTCGGTCGCTGAACAACCGCTACTTCAAGCCGGTCATCAAGCTCCCCGACAACGTTTCGGGCCTTGAGCCGGAGCTTGAATCGATGCTCCGCGAAAAGCTTGGCCGCGGGTCGATCACTTACATCATGAAGATGCGCGTCGACAGCGCTGACGCCGCGTATCACATCAATGTGCCGGCCCTGAATGCGTATCTCGAACAGTTGAAGCTCGTCAAGGGTTTGGACGGCATCGCGCGAATCGACCTCGCGAGCCTCGTGCAACTGCCCGGCGTTTGCCAGGAGCCGCGCGACGACTCCAATGAAATCGAATCGCACGGCCCGGTCATTCGCGAGTTGACCACCACGGCCATCGACAAGCTCCAGCAGATGCGACAACGCGAAGGCGCGGCCCTGTACACCGAGCTGATAAAGCACATCAACATCATCGGCGGCGAGCTTTCCGAAATCGCAAAGCGAGCACCGTTCGTCGTCAACGAATATCACAAGCGATTGTCGAACCGCGTGAACGAACTCATCGGCCGTGCAGAGTTAAAACTGAACGAAACGGATTTGATGAAAGAGGTCGCGGTCTTCGCCGAGCGTGCGGACATCGCCGAGGAAATTCAGCGGCTGACTCATCATCTGAAGTCATTCGAGCAGTCGTGTAAAAGCACCGAACACGCGGGCCGTAAGCTCGACTTCATCACGCAGGAAATGTTGCGCGAAGCAAACACGATCGCCAGTAAAGCGAACGACGCGGAAATCGGTGGACGAGTCGTCGACATCAAAGGCGCGATTGATCGCCTGAAGGAACAGGTTCAGAACGTGGAATGACTTACTCCCTCTCCCTCGTACGCGGGGGAGAGGGTCGGGGTGAGGGGCTCTTTTTCCGCCTGAGACGAAGGACCCCTCACCCTAGCCCTCTCCCCCGAGTACGAGGGAGAGGGGATCAGAATCGGTACACATGGCTCATTCGACTCAGACTGGTCTCCTCATCGTCCTCTGCGGCCCGTCGGGGGTCGGCAAGAGTACGATTTCGCGCATGCTCGCTGAGCGATTAAACGTCTGGTACACCGTCAGTGCCACGACTCGCCTGAAGCAGCCGGGCGATGACAAGGGCAAGACTTACGATCACATCGACCGGCCCGAATTCTTCCGGCGACTCGATGCCGACGAATTTTTAGAGTACGCTCAGGTTTACGGCGACTATTATGCCACGCCCAAGCACCCGGCGTTGGATCACCTAATTGATGGCCGCGACGTGTTGCTCGAAATTGATGTGCAAGGCGCGCTGCAAGTTCGGCATCATTATCCGGATGCCCTGCTCGTGTTCGTTTTGCCGCCGGACGAGCCTACACTTTTACAGCGGCTGACGGATCGCGGGCGGGACAGCGTTGAAGATATTCAGAAGCGATTTCGCGCTGCCAAGCGAGAAATCCACATGGCCAAGGGAAGTCGTGCGTTTGATTACATGGTGATCAATGACGACTTGAACCTGGCTGTCGAAGAGCTTGGGAAAATCATCCGCCATAAACGTGCGGGCGGCATTTGAGTTTTAGAAAGAGAACCGATGATTGAAGCATTGAAGAGTGATGAGATCGTGCAAAAGGTTGGCGGCCGATTCAAGCTGACGGCGCTGATTCAAAAGCGTATGCTCGAATTGATGGACGGCGCGCGACCGCTGGTCGAAACGCCCGGCCACATGACGCCGCTGGAAGTCGCGATCCAGGAAATTCTCCAGGACAAAATCGCCATCGACTACGAAGCAAGCGGCCTCGCTGTTCCGAAGTAAATCGACAAAGATCCAAAGCACGAATAGTTCGCGCAAGCCCACCGCGTCGCGGTGGTTTTTACAATGTCGGCGGAAGCGACAACTAATCTCAAACTGCAAAACCGCGAAATCATCGTCGCCGTCTGCGGCGGTATTGCCGCATACAAAGTCGCCGACGTCGTGAGTAAGCTCGTGCAACTGGGCGCGGGCGCGACGGTCTGCATGACGGACGAAGCGCAGAAGTTCCTCACGCCGCTCACGTTCGAAGCGCTCAGCGGTCGGAAGGTGCGGACAAGCACCTTCGAGCTCGTCGATTCGAGTGACACGCAGCACATCAAGCTCACCGAACGCGCGGATGCGTTGCTCGTCGCGCCGGCCACCTACAATATGATCGGCAAAGTCGCGAACGGATTGGCCGACGATCTGGTGAGCCTTCTCATCGCAGCGGCCGCGTGTCCTGTGATGTTTGCGCCATCGATGAACGACCGGATGTGGGACAATCCGATCAACCGGAAGAATTGCGCCACGCTCGTCGACGCCGGTTATAAATTTGTCGGCCCCGAGTCGGGTTGGCTCGCATGCCGGAATGTCGGCGCCGGGCGTTTAAGCGAGTCGAGTAAGATCGTCGATGAGCTCGTTACGATGATCACGACAACGATCCCGACAACAACTCGCGCCGCGCCGCGGCAGAGCGCCAGCGCCGCCGCGGTTATCGCAGACATAGAGCCCGCTCAATAAACCTTAAAGCACCTTCACCTCGTTGCGCAACCCGATCGCCAGCAGCCGGCGACGACGATGTCTTTCAGCCTGAAGCGATTGTGAGAAAACGCGACGCTTTCCGAACGTTGGCAGTGGAGGCGGGTTGTCCACCCGTCCAGGCTTCTGTGGAAACTAATGGCGGGTCATCATCGCGTCGGTTGCGTCGCAGGATTCTTGATTACGATCGGCCAGGCACCTGCACGCCGATCCGCGTCGATCTGCTGAATCACTGGCCGGAATTCAAATGATATGTGTCCGTCGACGAACAGGATATTCGATCCGTCGTTGTCATGGTTGGTCAACGGTTCGTAAGCAACGACGATGTCGGCATCGGATTTATCGGTGAGACCGCTTCCGACGTAAATGTAAGAGCAATGATGCCCGCTCGCGAGCGGGTCGGCGGCGATGATCTGCTGTGTTGTCGATCTGCGAACTACCTGATCATCTAATGGAACATCATTCGTTTTCGGGCAAACAAATGGCTCGCCGGTAATTTCCTGCGTTGCGAGAACCGCGCTCAAATTTGGCGGGTAAGCGCCGTGATACTCATTGCAGTATAGCAGGATGCCCAGCCCGATCTGTCGAAGATTGGACGCGCACGGAACGCGTCCACCATTCTCGCGCTCACGTTGGAGCGCTGGCAAGATGATGACGATCAGCAACGCCACGATGCCGACAACAATCAGCCATCTCATCACCTCTCGCTGAAACGTCTTGCGATCAGAAGCCGACATCTCGCCCCCCGGAAGTTAATTTAAATCAACCCATCGCTCGTCTTGATCCCAACACCCAACGGAACCAGCTTCTCACTCTGCTTCTGCTTCGCCGTTTCCGGGTCGACGTAGTCGCTGTGACAGCTCGCCTTGTCCCTGTCCGCGCCGACGACTTTCTTCACCTTGCTGGCGAGCTTGTGGATTTCATCGGGTGACAACACGCCACGCCTGGCGAGGATTTCCTGTTGCTCTGCCGTGAGGGCGGCCGATTTTTTCGGCACGCCGCGCTGCATTTCTTCTTCCTTACCGCTCAGGAATTCGTTGATTTCCTTACTGATGCGAACCGAGCACCAGTCGTGGCCGCACATGGCACAGAAGTCGGTGTCGACATCCAGGTCTTCATCGTGATACGCGCGGGCCGTGTCGGGATCAAAGCTCAGTTCAAAGTGTTTTTCCCAATTGAGCGCGGCCCGGGCTTTGGTCAGTTCATCATCGCGATCGCGCGTGCCGGGAATACCCAGCGCCACGTCCGCCGCGTGGGCGGCGATTTTGTAGGCGATGCACCCTTGCTTCACGTCATCTTTTTTCGGCAAACCCAGATGTTCCTTCGGCGTGACGTAGCACAACATGCTCGCGCCGTGATAGGCGGCGCTCGTCGCACCGATGCAAGACGTGATGTGGTCGTAGCCCGGAAAATAATCGGTCACCAGCGGCCCGAGCACATAAAACGGCGCGCCGTGACAGAGCGTGCGCTGCAGCTTCATGTTGTACTCAATCTGATCGAACGGCACGTGGCCGGGGCCTTCGATCATCACCTGCACGCCGCGCTTCCAGGCGCGCTCGGTGAGCTCGCCCAAGGTCTCCAGCTCAGCGAGCTGGGCTTGGTCTGTTGCGTCTGCGAGACCACCCGGCCGCAGTCCATCGCCGATCGAAAACGTGACATCATATTGACGGAGGATGTCGCAGATTTTTTCCCAATGCGTGTACATTGGGTTTTCCGCGTTGTGATGCAGCATCCATTTCGCGAGCAGCGACCCGCCGCGCGAGACGATGCCGATGAGGCGCTTTCGCACATATTGAAGATGCGACTTGCGCACGCCGGCGTGGATGGTGAAGTAGTCGACGCCCTGCCGCGCCTGGTTGTGCAGCTCGGCCTCGATCATCTCCCAGTTTAAATCTTCAATTTTTTTACCGATAATCATGCTGTAAATCGGCACAGTTCCGACGGGCGTAATCGCGTGTTTCACGATCGCGCCGCGCGTCGCGTTCAGGTCGCCGCCGGTGGACAAATCCATCAGCGTGTCGGCCCCAAATTTCACGGCCCAGTCGACTTTCTCAAGCTCTTCAGAAATATCCGACGACACCGGCGACGCGCCGAGATTTGCGTTGATCTTCGTCTTCGTCGCCCGGCCGATCGCCATCGGGTCGAGCTTCCATTGCAGATGATTCACATTGGCAGGAATGACCATTCGCCCCGCCGCAATTTCATCGCGCACCTGCTCGGCCGAGAGATGCGGCTCGCGCTCGGCGACTCGCCGCATCTGATCGGTGATGTATCCGAGGCGCGCATATTCGAGTTGCGTGACGGGCGAAAAAGTCCGTGGATAGCTCACTTCCAGCACGCGGCTGTCGGCCGACTGGTAGGTCACTGACGGGTGGTCGCCGATGAAGCAGGGCGCGGGCGAATAAGTGTCGAGCTTGGTGTCCGTCGGCATGGCTTTGACGGACCAACCGTCCGGCAGAAAGTCCCACGCGGTCTTTTCCGACGGCTGCGGCATTCCGGGCGTGTCAGGACTGCTGAAGGACCAGGCCGTCCCAATCCGTCCCTTATTTGCAAACGAGCCCGGCGTCGTGCCCGCGCGCGTTGTCGACGGGTTGTCGCCGAGGTCGGGCAATGCGTAATCGAGACGCGGTTTGATGGACGGATGGTTATTGCGGTCGGTCATATATAGTCTTCTTTAGTCTGATGAGAGAGTGACGAGCGATTGTGGCAAGCGGCAGGGAGTGGAAGAGACGAGGCGCTATCGTGCTTCCCAGAAATCGACAATGAGAATTCCATCGCTTCCCTTCGCCGGTATCATCCGGATCAGGTTCCAAGGGTGATGTCTCAGTCCACACCGCCAACATCGCGATGGGACACCCCTAGCGAACTGTGAAAAGTTTAGGCCGTTCGCGACGCGGTCGCAATCAACTCATTCATTCATCCGGCTTCGCTTTGCCCCGACCCTTGCCGGTTCCCTTCACGCCCGCCACGCGCAGCTCGGCCGCAACCGCATCGGCCGTGGTCAAGTGTCGTTGATTCACTTCGTCGATGATGTGACGGATGGCCGTCGCTTCGCTTTCCGCGCGGATCGCGGAAGCCGTCGGATTGTTCGCGGTCTCATCACTCAAATCGATGCGCCATTCGCCGTTCACCTTACGCAGCGGAACCTCCCATTGGCCGGCCTGCGACTTATCTTCGGGCACGAAGTTGGCGCGATCCGGCGAGACGATTGCGATCCCGCTCATGCCAAGCATCATCATGTCATCGCTTGAGTTCGTAATGTCGAATTGATGCAGAACGCCATCGGCTCCGCTGCCGATCTGACGGCTCATTGCGACGGCCAATTCGTTGCAGGCTCTGACGCGGTCAAACCGGGCATGAACGTAATCGCTGCCGCCGCGCCCGTCGACAAAGTACATCGTCTCTACCGGTTCCGTCGCGGGCTTGCCATCCTTGTAAATCTGCTTCGACAATGACAGGCCGATCTCGCGCTTCACCACTTCATCGGCGGGCAGCTTTACACGTTGCTCGGCCAGGTCCTTCTCATTCCGCGCGATCGCGTCGCGTGTTTCCGCTGCTTGTTGCGTCGCGGCCGCCTCGTGCTCAGGGCTATTCGGGCGCATGTCCTCGTTGGGATGAAAACCGATCGCGTCAAACACGCTGCCGGGATCTGGATACTTTTCCGGATGTGCCAGGATCTCCTTCATCTTCGCGAGTTTGGTCATAAAGATATCGTCGCGACCGAACCGCTGCTCCGCGATTTTCTCGAAGCGCGCCGGCGGTTGCTCGATGCGCCATTTTCCATCTCGCCGCAGCATGCGAAAGATGTTTTCGCGTCGATTGCCCCGCAGGGCGTGCGCCACATCGCCGTCGACGATCCACTTCAGATTCGACGGCACAATCCCCTCCGCACCGGTGAGCCGCGTAAGCATGCACTCTTTCGCCAGGCGATCGCCCTGCTCTTTTCCGAATCGATCGTGAAGTGATTTGTTGAGCTTGACGCTATCGATCATCAGCTCGGCCCACATTCGAATGGATGCCGAAATCTGGCCGTCGTCGCGCGTGTAGCAATCGAGCAGCGTGTTGAGGTCGCCGGCATCGATGGCGGCGATGGCGACGGTGTTTACATCCTCGGGATTTTTTCGGTCCGATGCCGCGCTACCCGCCACTGGCGCTGTCGCCGGCGGGATCAACGCGGCCAGCACATCCGCTTCGCCGGCAAAGTGTCCAGCGTTCAAATCCTCGATCACAAACTCATAAAGCTTTATCCGCGCGGGCGTGTCTTCGATCGCGAAGGCGACATCCCGCGGATTTGCGAGACCGCGATTCAGTTTCCAGTTCGTCCCGTCGGCCAGCACCATTGGAACGTGACCCACATTCGGTTCGTCCGCCATCGCCGTGTGCCGATGGTTCGGCGGATAAGTCGTCTTCACGCCGTGGAGTTGACGCTCGTCATCGCGAACGAATTTCGGCGCTTTCAACCGCGGCACATCCGAGAAACCGGCATACGCGGCGATCATTGTCCTGGCACGCGATCCAAATTTCGCATCGATCGCCCAGGCAAGCCGTGTCGCGACGATCCAACGCCGCGCATCTATTTTTCGATCCTCCGCGGAGATCTCAAATGGCAGGAAGAGCGAGTCGGCTACTGTATCAACGTCGTTGCGGTCCACCGCGTCGAGAAACACCTGATAGCCCGCGGCGGGCGTCGAGCGATCGATCACGACGCTTGTTGTTGCCGCCAGATGCGCGGGTTCGTCGAAGGCGATGGCGCTGATCGGCGTGAGACAAACCGCCGATGCAATTCCGATCGCCGCGATCGCTTTGAATCCTGTCATTCTCAATTTCCCCTGGGGCGTTAATTTAGAGTCGGATCATCCGGGATGCGCTTTGGATCGATCCACCGCCGCAGTGTTGCCCGGCCGGTGAGGTCCATCCACTGCTTGGGCTCCGGGCGGGCAAAAATCTGGCTCGCCGTGACATCGGTAACGACCGTCCATGCGCCGTCGAGCAACTCATTTTCCAATTGCCCGCCTGTCCAACCCGCATAGCCGGCAAAGCATCGGAGATTCTGGCTCGGGTGTCGCAACAGCTCTTCGACATCGGCTGAATTCGCGGTGAAATGCACGCCCGGCACTGGTTCGATCTGGCTGTGTGCGAAGCTGCTGTGCAGCAACATGGCCGGCCCTTCGCAGGGGCCGCCCTGAAAGACGACATCCTCTACCACGCATTCGATTTCGCTGGCGCGTTCGACCGCTTCCTTGACGGAGACGTCAAGCGGGCGATTTAGCATCAATCCCATCGCGCCGTGGTCGTCATGCTGCACGATCAGAATAATCGACCGCGCGAACGTCGGCTCGATCAACTCACGCGCGGCGAGCAGCAGGCGGCCCTGAAGAGATTTGGGCGATGGCTGGGACATTTTGATTTCGTTCAATCGATTGTAGCAGGCGAAATGTCGCCTTGTCATCACTTCCCGATTGCCACGTCGCTCACATTGGGATAAGCCATCACGCATGGGAAACAAAGTCGAATCGCTTCGAGAGAAGCTTGCCGCCGCCGGTCAATCGCATGTGTTGAAGTTTTATGATGCGCTCGATCGCGACAGTCGGGAAAGATTGCTTTCGCAGATTTCGTCGCTCGATTTAAACGCGATTCGCGAGCTTTCCGAGACGCATGTGAAGGTCAAGGCGCCTGCTCCGCTACCGAAAGAGATCAAGCCGGTCGATGCGTATCCGCGCGTCGCGGATGCAAAACGAAAACAACTTTATGCCGACGCGGAAAAACGCGGGGATGAACTGTTGAAGGCGGGGAAAATCGGCGCGTTTCTCGTCGCCGGCGGACAGGGAACGCGTCTTGGCTACGACGGTCCCAAGGGCGAATATCCGGTCACGCCCGTGAAGAACAAGCCATTGTTTCAGGTATTCGCCGAGCAACTACTCGCGCACTCGAAGCGGTCGGGACGGCCGATTCCATGGTATCTGATGACGAGCGACGTGAACGATTCGCCCACCCGCGCGTTCTTTCGCAAAAATAATTACTTCGGCTTTCCAGAGAAAGACTTATTCATTTTCCAGCAGGGAATGATGCCGGCCTTCGCGATGGACGGCCGGATGTTGCTCGGCGCAAAGGATTCGCTGGCATTAAGCCCCGATGGACACGGCGGCTCGTTACGCGCACTTTCGACCAGCGGCGCGCTTGCTGACATGGCCAAGCGCGGCATCGAACATCTCAGTTATTTCCAGGTGGACAACCCGATCGTTCACTGCATCGATCCTTTGTTCCTGGGGCTTCACGATCTGACCGGCAGCGAGATGAGCAGCAAAACGATCCCAAAGGCCGGCGCGTTGGAGAAGGTCGGAAACTTCGCGATCGGCGACGGCGTCTTGCAGGTGATCGAATATAGCGATCTGCCGGAGGAGCTCGCGCGCAAAACCAACGCCGACGGCTCGCGCATGTTCGACGCCGGCTCGATCGCGATTCATGCCCTGCGCGTCAGCTTTATCGAGCGCCTCAACAGCGGCGGCCGACTGAATCTGATCTGGCACCGCGCGGAAAAGAAGGTGCCGTTTATGAACGACGCGGGCGAGCTGATGAAACCGGACAAGCCCAACGCAGTGAAGCTCGAACAGTTTGTATTCGATGCGATTCCGCTGGCGAAGAATGCGATCGTTTACTTGACGGAGCGGGCCGAGGAATTTAGTCCGGTGAAAAACGCGGAGGGCACGGATTCGCCTGCCACGAGTCGGCGCGATCAATCGCGAAGGGCCGCGCGCTGGTTGGAAGCAGCCGGTGTGGAGGTGCCGATGAAAGACGGCGAGCCGGACGCGACGATCGAGATTTCACCGCTGTATGCGGCGAGCGAGAGTGAATTGAGGGCCAAGGCAGCGGGTGTGAAAATCGAGTCTGGGGCGAAGGTTTATCTTGGTTAGGTTGGCATTTGCTTCCAGGGCAACCGCATTCTATTAACTCCTCTTTACGTTCTCGTGGAGAGGCAGGGAGTGGGGTCTTCCGTCGTTCGAAAACGCCCCTCTCCCAACCTCTCCCCGAGTACAGGGAGAGGAGAAACAACGAAATAATCCAGGATGCGGTCGCCCCGCATTTGCTCCTCTCCCTCATACTCGGGGGAGAGGCTGGGTGAGGGGTCTTCGGCATCGGTGACACGAAGAAAGGCCCCTCACCCTACCTCTCCCCAGCGTACTGGGGCGAGGAGCAGGGTCTCTCCTTCGCCTCTCTCCGTCAGGATTATGCACGAAGCTCGCTCGACTCGTCCCGTGTCATCGGCGTCTCGCCGATGC
>CAXSBN010000024.1:6828-61209 GCA_964236135.1 uncultured Phycisphaerae bacterium | reverse complement strand
GCGAGACGGTCTTGTCGCCGCAACTGAGTAGTCAAAGCGTGTTGGTAGTTGAAGACGACGGGCCCAGCGCCAACGCGCTCGTCGGCATTCTCAAATGTCTTGGCCATCGCGTGACCAGCGCCGGCACGGTGCGTGACGCGGTCGCCGCGTTGCCGCAAAAGTTCGACTACATCATCCTCGATTTGATGCTTCCGGACGGCACGGGTGCGGCCGTCCTGAGACGCGTTCGCGAACTCAATCTCTCCCCGCTGGTTTGCGTCGTCACTGCCGCCAACGATTCACAACTGTTGCAATCCGTTCGCGATCTTGGCCCGCATTGCATTCTTCGCAAGCCGATCGACCTGACGCAGTTGCTGAATGGCATGAAGGCGATGCAGTAGCTCCGTACGCCTTTTCCATTCTATTCCGAGCGTATCGGCGAGATGGGTTGGGAATGGCGTTCGCTAGTTCGTGGCACTCCGAATATTCTCCCAGCGACATGCCTTCCGAAACAAACACTTCGCCGATTCGCGCTGCGCTGACGCGTGCGAAAGCAGAGCGCGGCATCGCCCTGATGCCGTTCATCGCGGCTGGGTATCCGGATCTGCCGACGACGATCGCGACCATTCGTGCAATCGATCAATCCGGAGCTTCTCTGATCGAAATCGGCTTCCCCTTTTCCGACCCGATCGCCGATGGTCCGACGATTCAGGAAGCGTTCACCGCTGCGCTTTTGAAGAAAATCAAAGTCAGCGACATCTTCGCGGCCGTCGCGTCGGTGAAAGAGTCTGTCAAGGTCCCGCTCGTCGCGATGATCAGTTACAGCATGGTCTTTCGCTACGGCCTGAAGCGATTCGTCGACGATGCGAAGGCGTCTGGATTTTCGGGGCTGATCCTTCCCGACCTCCCGCCGCCCGAGGCACAGAGCGTGTGCGGCATCGTTCGTGCGGGTGGACTCGACACCGTGCTGCTCGTCGCGCCGACGACGATCCCCGCCCGCCGCGCTGAAATCGCGAAGTTGGCGAGCGGGTTCATCTATTATCTTTCGATTTCCGGCATCACCGGCGAGCGAGACCGTCTGCCGGATGATGTCGAGCGAAACGTCCGCGAATTAAAGTCCCTCACCGACAAACCAGTCTGTGTGGGTTTCGGCATTCACCGTGCGGAGCAAGTGAAGCAATTGAGCGGCGTTGCGGATGGAGCGATCGTTGGGTCGGCAGTCGTAAAACGGATGAAGCAGCACTTAAACCATGGACCGGTCGAGATTGCGAAAGTAGTGGGAGAATATTGTCGCGACCTGCTGATGGTCCGATAACGGAACTCGGCGACAACTCTCTTCCCGAGCAGCGGTTACAAATCCTGATCTTGCGTCTAACATTGCTCCGGTTGGAGTGTCTGATTGCATGGAGCGCCCCGCGTCTGAACCTTCGGCGAAGCCTGTGAACGACTCGCCGATGAGTTCGGAGGCTATGGATGCGCTTCCAACGAGTGGCGCGGATGGCGGGCCTTCCGATGGCGAGCTTGTCCGTCGCGTGCTCGATGCCGGCGATCGGCCGGCGTTTGATCAACTGATCACGCGCTACCAACGGCAGGCGATGGCGGTTTCGTATCGCCTGCTGGGCAACACGAATGATGCGATGGAAGTGACGCAGGATGCGTTCCTGAAAGCGTATCGCAGCCTCGATTCGCTCCAGAAGGCCGACGCGTTTGGCGGCTGGTTGATGCGGATCGTGTCGAACCTGTCGCTGAACTATCGGCGGAGCCGGAAAGTCCGAAGCCAGTTGCCGCTCGATGACATGTTCGGCTCGGGCGATGCCTCGCCGAACGTCGCCGCGGGCGGTGGCGGGATGAGCGAATGGATGTTGCGGGATGACAACCCGCTGCACGCGCTCGAAAGCCGCGAAATGGGAGCGAAGCTGCAGGAAGCGTTGCAGCAACTGCCGGAGAAACAGCGGATGGCAATCCTGCTGTTCACGATTGAGCGGATGCCGCAAAAGCAGGTGGCCGAGGCGCTGGAGTGTTCGGTGGAAGCGGTAAAGTGGCATGTGTTTCAGGGACGGAAGAAGTTGAAGGAGATGTTGAAGGATTTGATGTGAAGTGAGGACACCTTGCACGGGCGGGACGTCCGTGCCACGTTTGAGTGCGAACATGCTGCAGGAAGAACTTGAATTCTCGATATCGCAGTATGTCGACGGAACGCTCGTCGACGACGCGTCGCGCGCGCGGGTGGAGGAGCTGCTCGCCTCGAACGTCGAGGCACGCGAAGCCTTTCACTCTTTCCAGAAAATGGACACTGTCCTGCGGACCGCGATGCCGCTGCCCGCGCTCGATTGGGCGGCCGTGAATGCGAGCATCGTCAGCGTCATCGATCAGGCGGACGAAGCGGATGCGGCCGAAGATGCGGCGCGTCGGTCACGCCTCAAGATTGCCAATCGGGCGCGGTGGGTGGGCTCCTTCATCGCCGTCGCGGCTGCCATTGCGGTTGTCGCGAGCCTGACCATGCGTCAGCCAAAGTCAAAATATGCGGCGGATCACAACGGAACGATCAGCATCGCCATCGGCCCCGGCACTGGCGACAATGGGACGATCTCGATTGGCGATGACACCGTGGCCGTCGTTGACCCTTCGGCGAATACCACCGTGAATGCGACGACCGTCGCCATCGGCCCGAGCCCGGAAGTCGCAAGCTCCAATTCGTTTCTCGATGACGAGCTCACCGGCCAATCCAGTTCCGGCCGGGTGATCATCGCCGGCGAGATGAGTGCCCCGGCAAGCGGCCAGACTGATGCGGGCGCGGCCCCTTTCTAGTACAAACCCACCGATGCGACTTCATCGCGTTCACTCAATTCTATTGGCCGCCACGCTCCTTTCCGCGCTGCCGGACATTTCATTCGCACAGAACACACAGACGGCCGCGCTAACAAATCAGGCGCTCGACAAGCCGGTGAATCTCGACTTGAACACCACGCTCCCCGAAGCGATGCGTACCATCGGAAAGGCGACGGGCGTGCGCATCGAGGCGACGCAATCGGTCTGGGACGCCCTGCCGTGGGGCGACCAAACCAACATCACCGCCAAGACTCAGAACAGCACGTTGCGCGACGCGATGGCCGCCATTACGCAGAAGCTAGGATTGCGCTTCACGCTGAAAGACGAAGCTGTCGAGCTCTCGCCCGTGCCCGCCCTGCTGCGGCTTGGCCGACGCGCGACGATGCAGGAACTTCAGGCCGTCGATCTGCTCGCCTCCACGCCCGCTGCCCTCGGCAGCGAAAGACTTTCCGTGCGGCAGTTGATCGATGCGATCGATCAAAAACTCGTCGACTCGAAAAAAGACTTCGCGATCGAATCCCGCCCCGGCGACAATGTCGTGCAGGATCAGGTGCTCTTCATCCCGCGAAACGACACGCTGCTCGACGCACTGGAAGTGCTGCCCGCCAGCACGCGGGCCACGTGGTACCCGTGGGGCAAGAGCATCGTCATCGTCTCCAAAGAAGACCAACTGCGAAACCAACTGTCCAAAACGATCACGGTGCGATATCCCGGGACGGATGTGATGCAGGTGCTGACCGAGCTGTCGCAGAAGGCCAACGTCGAGTTTGAGATCGAGCCAGGTGCGATCCAGCGCATCCCGCCCGACGCGCGGCGGATCAAGCTCGACCTTTACGATGCCTCGATCACCAAAGCGCTCGAGGCGATCGTCGGCTTCACCGGCCTCGGCTACGTCGTCAGCGACAAGGGCGTCTACATCTGGAACGCCGCCAATAACGCCGTGGCCACGACGCGCGAGCCGTCGGTCGGCCTTATTCAATTGGACGACGGCATGCAGGTCTTGGTTCCCGCCGCCGACATCCCATCCGACCTGCGCGATTACATCAAAGCCCAAACGCAGAAGCAGCTCGCCAAGTTACGGCAAAGGATGAACGCCGAAGGATTCAAATCATCCGCGCCAGCCACTCAGCCCGCGACAAAACCGAGTGAAGATTTGTAGGAGGCGAGGCGCCGAGGGCAAGCGAGGAGTTTATCATCTCTCGCCACTTACCCCTTACCCCTCGCCCCTCGCCCCTTCCTACCCTCACATCTTCGCCTGCTTCACAATCAACGTCTTGGCCTGGTCGGCGGGGAGGTTTAGCGCACCGTGGGCATCGGCGGCGGCGGAGCGGACGTCGAGGTTTTGCGCCTCGGCCACTACCTTCACCAGCGATTCCACTTCGCCCGATTCCAACGCATTGCCGTAAAACTTGGCGCTGGTGGCGAGGCTCCTGTACAGGCTGATCTTCACGTCATCGGCCGTCTTCGAATCGCCGGCGATCGCGAGCAGGCCCTCCTGGGCATTCTTCCCCTCGATATGCGACAGCACACCGCCGGCCAGCTTCACGATGTCAGGTCGCGGATCGTTCAACGCGTTGAGGAGCGCGGGGGCGGCACCCGCCAGATCGAAGATCGGCGAGTGATTGATCGCCAGCTCATTCAAATACATCCCCGCGCGCGTCGCGTATTTCGTGGCCACTTCCGGATCGACCGGCAGCGCACCAGCCTTCTTGAGCGCCGCGTCGATCGCGGGCTTTAGCCCCGCAACGTCTTTCGCCTGCGTGGTGGTGATCATCGGGTCCGACTGCTTGCGCGCCTCGTACGGCGACGCCTCGGTCTTCACCATCACCACTTTCGCCGCGCCCGCGAGCTTGGGATTTTGCGACGACGACGCAAGCAGCTTCTCGATATCCTCGGCGGGCAGATCGTCGGAGATCAACACGACGTCGACCGCCGGAACCTGATTCGCCGACGCCGCCACACCATCGGCGTTGGTCCCGCCCGCCACCGAATAGCCGGCCGTCTTCAATCCTTCAGCCATCGCGTTGATTGCATCGGCCGTCGGCGCGGCGACCAGAACGGATTGTTGGCCGCTCTGTGAAATGGCTTCGGCCAGCAGCGGCACGACGCGATCGTTTCCTTCAAACGCGCGTTGCGGCAACGCCGATGCGATCGCAAAAGCCGATTCGAATCGCACGATGCGATCGGGATACGCCATCGCTGAAACCAACGGCGCGCCGTCCGCCATCGCGTTGTTCTGGCCGGCGATGTCCTGAAGCGCGAGGATGATTTGCAAGGCAACCTGCGAATTATGATCGCGTAACGCCCGTCGCAAGGCGGCATTCAAATACTGCGCGCCCGACGACACTCCGTAATAGTGCGCATCGGGCTGATTTTCTTCGCGCGTCCCGTCTTTCGTGCCGGCTGGGAGCTCGACCTCGCGTTTAAAGTTGCTCGCGAGCCACAGGCTCAGCGCGTCGCTCTGCGAGTTGCCGAGCTTCAGTGCATACTCGCAGGAGCGCATGGCCATCAACTCGTTGAAGATCGGCGAGGGCACGTCGATTTTCGTCAGGCCCTTCTCCGCGCTTTCCCATCGCCAGACATAACCACTTGGATTGCGCGGGTCGGCGATGATCGCCGCGCGATCGTAATAGAACGATTCGGCAAGGCCGTAAAACAGATCGGCGGCGCTTCCCTTGGCGGACGAGCCGGTGATTCGTTGGATCGCATCGGTGGCGGCATTGCGTGCCGGCGTTGGAATCTCGGTCATCGACGCAATCTTTGCCAGGTATGGCACGGCCACGTCGTAACCGAGATCGCCCAGCGATACGCAGATCGTCGCCAGCGTGCCATAATCCTGCATCTCTGTCGCCGCCACGAGCGGATTTAATGCGTACCGGCCCAAGTCGCGCAACGCGCGTCGGGCGGCGGCGTGCGATTGCGTCTTCGTCGGATCGCGCATCACGTCGACAAGAAACGGCACGGCAAGCTCGCCGCTGTCGCGAAGGGCGGCAATCCCGTTGAGGTAGCCGCGCTCGGACGTGGTCAAACGCTCGATATTCGCTTTAATAAACGCCGGATCGGAACGGCGTGTGTAGCGGCCCTGGTTGAGCAGCTTGGTCAGTTGATCGGTCACCTCGTGCATCGCGTCAATGCCGGAGAAGCGAATCAGCCAGTCGTCGAGGTTGTCTTTGCGATCGGACGAAGTTTTTTCAAACGCCGCCAGCACGGCAGCGGGGTCGGAATTGGAAGCGACGACCTGCTGACCGGCAGCGGCGGCCAAGTCGTAGCGGGCGATCTTGCCATAGTGCCAATAATTATCGACCAGCTTTTTCAGATCGCCCGAGACGGCCGGCGCTCCCGCCGGCGCTCCCATCGTGGTGGCAGGTTGCGTCGCATCCTGGGCCTGCGAAACCGTCGCCGGCACGAGGACCAGCGTGAGCGTCAACCCCGCCGGCACGAGGCAGTTGCGTGCAAACCAGGCCCGATCAAACAAACGGGACATTCGAATCATGGTGACGACCTCCAAGGTGTGTACGCATCGCAAGCCGTGAAAGCAGCCGCATGCCGACCGATCTACGCATACGAGCATAAATGGACGCCCCAACCTGTCAAGAAATCACGAGGTTATGAGCAGGGCGCAATGGGCGCTGGGATCGGTCGATCGCGGGTCGGGGTTTGAGGGTCGAAGGTCGTTGGTTGGAACTTCTGAATTGGAAGTGGTGGGTTCGAACCGATCCAAATCATCGAATCCCGCCCCCATCGTAGCCACGATCGCCAGATCGTCGGACGCGTCGCGCTCTGCTGATCGCTCGCCGGTCGAGTGAGGTTCGTTGACAATCTGCGAGTCTTCTCGCACAGCTTCTTTGGGTTCGCTTTGTCCATCCGATGCGGCAGATTCATCGCGATCCTCATCTTCAACTTGCGGTACGAACAGGTCTTCCGTCTCACGACACGGCGGCTGGCTTTGGGTTCGCTTTCGCATCTCGCGAAGCTCCTTCAACGCCCGGTGAATCGACGACTCCAATCGCTGCATGTACCTGCCCAGTCGTTCCAACGCGACGGACGCCGGATTCATAAGCATTCGTCCAATCGCCAGCGTCGGGGAAGCCGGAAACTCGGCATCGCCAAGCTCCTCGATCAACTTCTCGCTCAGCTTCTGATGAATTCGCTCAGCCATCGCCTCGGTCATCTCTTCGTTAATCTCCTTGGCATCCAGATGCGCTTGCCCTTCCAGCGTCAACGCCTCGACGCGATTGAACCGGCGGATCTTCCAGGCAGCCGCGACGATCCGGTCGACCAGCATCAGCTCCATGACGTCGGCCGGTCGAAGTTGCAGCAGGAATGCGGAGCGAAGGTTGTCAAAATCGTTTTGGCTTTCGTCCGACAGGACGATCTGGTTGCAGAAGATGCCGTGCGTGATGCCGTTGCGCTTCGAACGATCTTTGCCTGCTTGCGTGCGCGGGCCGGTGGATTTTCGAGCGTTGCGACGATTCGCTTCGAGCTTGGCGGGTGTGACGGTCATGGGACGACCCTTTCGTGGGGACAAAAAGAGGTGGGAAAATCGCGCGACGAAGACTGCCGAACGGCCGATCGAGCGTCGCGAGGAAAGACACGAGCAAACGCCCGCGTCGGAAGCCATTGTAGAAACAAAAAGCTGACCTGTCGGCGGGAATGTTGGGCATTGGGCGTTGGGCATTGGGCATTGGGCATTGGGAAAGACAAAGAACCACCTCCTCTCTCCGGTACTCCGGGGAGAGGCTGGGAGAGGGGTCTTCCCCAACGCCCAACGCCCAACGCCCAACGCCTAACGCCCAACTCCCAACTCCCAACGCCCAACTCCCAACTCCCAACGCCCAATGCCCAATGCCCAATGCCCAATGCCCACCTCCCAACTCCCAACGCCCAACGCCCAACGCCCAACTCCCAACTCCCAACTCCTAACGCCCAACGCCGACTCCGATTATCCTCTGCCCCGTTGATGATCGAACTCATCCTGCTTCTCGCCGCCGGTAGTTTTTTGATTTCGTTGCTGCTGACGGGCGCGATGATTCGCGTTGCCACTCGCCTCCATTTCACCGACAAGCCGGGCGGCCGAAAGATGCACCCTCATGCCAGGCCGCTCGGGGGCGGCGTCGCTCTGTTCGTCGCGATCGCCCTGCCGATGCTGTGCGGCACGATCGCGATCCAATTCGTCTCCGCTTCAGCCGTCGACCATTTCATCCACGACCGCGACGCCCCCGCGCTGATCAGCGGCGCTCGGCAGGAAGTTCCCCTGGCCCTGGGCATTCTGGGAGCGATGGCCGTGCTGCACGTCACCGGCTTGCGCGATGATCGAAAAGCGATGGGCCCGTATACCAAGCTATTGGTTCAGCTCGGCGTTAGCACGGCGCTGGTGATCTGCTTTAAGGAAATGCGCGCGCTGACCACGCTGGGCGTCGTGCCGTCGATCGTCGTCACCGTGCTGTGGATCGCGGCGATCACCAACGCTTTCAACTTCCTCGACAACATGGACGGCCTCAGTGCGGGCGTGGCGTGCATTTGCGCGATCGCTTTTTTCGTCACCACGCTGCTCATCGGTCAATGGTTCGTGGCCGGCATGCTCGCGCTGTTGATCGGCGCCCTGCTTGGTTTCCTCTGCTGGAATTTTCCACCCGCCAAAATTTTCATGGGCGATAGCGGCTCGTTACTGATCGGTTTCGTGCTCGGCATCCTTACGGTTCGCACAACGTTTCTGCCCGTCGAGCGGCAAAGCGATTTTGCCGGCGGATGGTATGCCGTTCTCGCGCCGGTCGTCGTGCTCGCGCTGCCGTTATACGACTTGGTCGTCGTCAGCATCATTCGCATCAGCCGGGGCAAAAGCCCGTTTGTCGGCGATACGAATCATTTCAGCCACCGCCTGGTTGCGCGCGGCATGAGCCGGCGAACGGCCGTGCTCTGCCTGTATCTCGTAACGGCCGCGACGAGCATCGCGGCGGTGCTGCTGCCGCAGGTGCGCTCGACCTTTGCCGCGATCATGATCTTCGCGCAGACGGTCCTGATTTTGTGTCTTGTCGCGCTGCTCGAACAGCATCCGCTGCCAACGCCGAAAGCCGATCGTCTTTGACGCTTCTCTCTGTACTCGGGGAGAGGATGGGAGAGAGCGTCATCGAAAATCTCGCATCAGAAAGACCCCTCTCCCTGCCTCTCCCCGGGTACGGAGAGAGGAGAAAGACTGGCCCGCCACAGTGCTGGAAGAAGAGAAAGAATTCGTCTCGCGTACACTCCTTTCTGATTCATGACCGAAGCTTCCGATTCATTCAACATCGACCCGCCGCGCTGGACGGCACGGCTCACGCAGTTCGCGTTCGCGCTGCTTATCGTCAGCGTGCTCGCTCGCGCGACGATGATGGAAACGTTGCGCGATCCGTTCGAGGTGTCGCCCGGCGCACAGCCCTTTCCGCGCGGCCTGAACGCGGCCGGCAGTTTTGTGCTCGACTGGATCGGTTGCATCCCGGCGCTGCTCGTCCTGCTTCGCCGCCTGCTCGATGGAGCGAAATATCCGTTGCGGACGTCGCTGAGCTTTGCATTCATCCTGCCGCTCGCGGCTTGGACATCGCTCAGCGCGTTCTGGTCGAGCGATCGCTTCGCCGCGGTCGTCGGCGCGGCGCATTTCGTCAGCGCGGCGGCCGTGTTATGGGCCGCGTTTCAACTCGTGCGCACGCCGACGCGATTGCGCATTGTGGGCGGCGCGTGCTTCGGGCTGCTGCTGACGATCGTCGCGGCGGGCCTGGTCTACCGCTTCATCGAGCTGCCCGATTTGCAGCGCTCGGTCGACAGCAACTGGCCGCAAATCCTCGCCGATCGCGGCTGGGACGCGGATTCCTTCATGGCCCGGCAGTTTCGTCAGAAAATCAACAGCGGCGACATGGTGGGGTTCAACGCCTCGCCGAACACGCTGGCCGCCATGCTCGTGATGCTCGGCATCGTCTCGGCCGGCGCGGCGATGCAGCGCATCGCGGATAAAGACCCTCCCGGCTGGCCGGTGATCGTGGCCGCATCGTTTATCCCGGCGGCGGCGATCATCTGGTACACGCAAAGCAAGGCCGCGTTTGTGACGCCAGTTTTGGCCGTGATTGCATTTGCTTGCATCGCGATATTGCCGCGCTGGCTGGCGGTATATCGCAAGGCATTCTTTTCCGCCGCCTTGATCCTCATGCTCACCGCTGCGGGTGCAATCATTGTTTATGGGTCGCAACACAACGGATTGCACAACGATAGCCTGACCTTTCGCTGGCGATACTGGGTCGGCTCGGCTCGCATCATCGAGCGGCATCCGATCGTCGGCGTCGGCTGGAACAGCTTTCCCGATAATTATCTCCCCGTTCGAGAGGCCGCCGCCTCTGAGGAGATCAAGGATCCGCACGACCTCTTCATCAAGTTCACCGTCGAGCTTGGCGGGGTCGGGCTGGTTCTTTTGATCGCCTGGCTGACGACATTTTCCTACGCCGTCGTAAGACCGCCGTTCGCGAAGATTCAGAAACTCTCCGCCCGGGAAGGCGACGAATCGCTGACGCTACGGCAGGCGGGACGCGCGCCAATCAAAGTCATTCTCTCCATCGCCGCCGGCGCGATGCTCTTTAATTCATTTGCCTCGATCGATTTCGCACAGGACATCGCGTTTGTATTCATCGAAGTGATGAAGCGCGTTCTGTACATCGCGCTGATCAGCGGCGGGCTGATCGTCGTGGCGTTTCGATCGGTGGAACATCCCGCGCTCGACGATCGCCCCGCGCCCTGGATTCGCGCGGCCGGTGTAGTCGCACTGTTTATTTTTCTGCTGCATAACGTCATCGATTTTTCCTTTTTCGAAACCGGCTCGCTGTGGACGTTCATGCTGATCGGCGGCGCGGTGTTGGCCGCAACGCACGCACTGCCAATCGTCCGTAAGCAACGGAACGCGGCGGTTGGTATTGGTGCGACGCTCGCATTTTTAGGCTGGGTCGTCTCGGGTTGCGCGATCGGCGTGCCGCTGCTGCTGGCCGAATCCAAAGCGGCGTCGGCGGACGACCTGCTCCGCGATCGTCAGGCCGCACCGGCGGCGAAGCTATTGCTCGACGCCGCCGACACGCTACCGTTTTCAAACGCGGATTATTTGTCGCGCGCGGCGTACGCGCAGATCATCGCTCAGCGCCCGCCCGAGCGAGTTCGCGAGACCTTGGCCCGCGCGATGATCGCGAACCCACAGGCCGCTGCTTATCCGCGACGATTGGCGGATTTCGAGCGGCGGCAGAATCCCCCCGATCGACAACCCATGCAGGATGCTTACGAGAGAGCGCTCGACCTGAATCCTAACGACGTTGGCGTCCGCCTCGAATACGCCAGAGCCCTCGAAGCCTTCGGCGACCGCGCCGCGGCGGCGAAGGAATATCTGGAAGCAATTCGGAAAAACGATTTGCTGGATCGGGCTGAACCAAAGCGGCTGCCGGTAACCGAACGCGATCAGATCGAAGCACATGCGCATCAGCTGGTGAAATAATTTCCCGCCCCTCTCTCCGTACGCGGGGAGAGGTTGGGAGAGGGGGTTTTTTAGTTACTAGTCGCGCTTGAAGACCCCTCTCCTCGCCTCTCCCCACAGCGCGGAGAGAGAGGGGTTAAGACTGGTCATCGCGCATCGAGTTGCCGCAATACTTCGGGCAACGCATCGATTACATCCCGTGCCAATACGCAGCGCAGCCCGAGCTTCTTCCCCGCGATTTCACCAGCGAGCCCGTGCAGATGTACGCCGGCGCACGCGGCGTCGAACGGTTTCATCTTTTGACCGATCAGCGAGCCGATGATTCCGCTCAGCACATCGCCCGCGCCGGCTTTTGATAACGCGCTGTTGCCGGTGCGGTTCACGAACACGCGCTGACCATCGCAAACGACAGTGCGGTGGCCCTTGAGGACGATGATCTGTTTGAACGCTTCAGCCGCGCGTCGCGCGAGCGCGATGCGATCGTCGTCGCTTTCAGGAATCGCCTGTTCGGTTCCGCTGAATAATTTCGACAATCGCTTCATCTCGCCGGGGTGCGGCGTCAGGACCGCGCGGGCTTTGAATTTCTTCGGCCAGGCGCGGTGCGCGGCCAGCAGGTTCAGGGCATCGGCGTCGATCACCATCGGCTTGTCCCGAAGCTGAATCAGTCGATCGACGCGCGCTCGCGCGGCCGCCGATTGTCCGATGCCCGGGCCGAGCACCACGACGTCGGCTTTCTCGGCCGGCTCGATCAATTCGCGCGGGCCCGAGCGATCGTGCAATGCGATGCCGATCAGCTCCGGCGTGATCGACAGCGCCGCGGGCAAGACGCTTTTCGGCACGGCGATCTGTACCAGGCCCGACCCCATCCGCAGCGCCGCCGTCGCGGCCAGCACGGGCGCGCCAAGCATTTCGTCGTGTCCACCGACGACCAGCACGCGGCCGAACAATCCCTTGTGTCCGTCTTTCGGACGATCGGGCAATCGAGGCACATCGACGATTCGCTTCATGGCCGCTGAGTTTACGCGATGCGCTGCAAATGGCTGCTCGTTACCGCGTCCAGATCGAGCGTGGCGAATTTGCCCGCGTCGAAATAAAGCTGTGCCAGGCCCGCCGACATCGCGGCGTTATCGGTACAGAATTCCATGGCGGGAAAATGCGCGGGCAGTTCAAACCGCGCCATCGCGTCGCGCAGGCCGGAGTTGGCCGAGACACCGCCGCCGATGATGACCGACTTTGCGCCGGGAAATTGCCGCAACGCGCGGCGGAGCTTTTTGACGATCGTGTCGAGACACGCCGCCTGAAAACTCGCGGCGATGTCGTTCAATTCACTTTCCGACAGCGGATGCGTGCGCCGCTCGTCGCGCCCCGGCACGCCGCGCACGTGATACAGCACCGCTGTCTTCAATCCGCTGAAGGAAAAATCGAGCGATTCACGGCCGAGCATCGAACGGGGAAATTTGATCGCGGTCGGATTTCCCAATCGCGCCATCCGATCGATGATCGGCCCGCCCGGATAGCCGAGGCCGAGGATAGTCGCGACCTTGTCATACGCCTCGCCGACGGCATCGTCGATGGTTGAGCCGATGAGCGAAATGTCGAGCCAGTCGCGGATGTAGTAGAGCGCGGTGTGCCCGCCGCTGCAGACCAGGCCGATGGCGGGGAGAGCGGGATTTTCGCCTCTTCCTGTCGTCAGGGGAAGGTTGGGAGGGAGGCCTGTTTTTTCGACGGAAGAAGACCCCTCTCCCTGCCTCTCCCCGAGTACGGGGAGAGGAGAAAGCGTTGGCCTCTCCCCGAGTACGGGGAGAGGAGGAAGAGTTAGCCTCTCCCCGAGTACGGGGAGAGGAGGAAGCGTTGGCGTCTCCGGGAGTAAGGAGAGAGGCGATTGAAGAAGCACGCTGTACAAGTGGGCATGCACGTGATCGATCGCGATCAGCGGTTTGCCCAGGCACCAGGCGAGCGTCTTCGCGGCGGTCACTCCGATCAACAACGACCCGATCAACCCGGGCCGATGCGCAACGGCGATGGCGTCGAGATCTTCGAGTGAAACGTGTGCGTCGGATAATGCTTCGCGCAACACCGGCAGGATATTTTCGATATGCGCCCTGCTGGCGATCTCCGGCACGACGCCGCGAAACTTTTCGTGCAGCTTCGCTTGCGATGCCACGACGCTGCTGCGCACGATCGTTCCATCGACGACAACGCTCGCGGCCGTCTCGTCGCAGGTCGATTCGATTCCGAGAATCAGGCGCGGCGGCGCTTTCATGGCTGCGTCGTCGGCTCGCCGGCCGGTGCAGATGCCGGCATCGATGATGGCGTCAATGTCGGCATCGACGATGGCATCGATGATGGCATCGACGAAGGCACCGGCGGCACACTGTTGTCCGGCGATTCCGGCTCGATCGGATGCGACGTTGGCGTATTCCTCGGCGGCGCGATCACCGATGGCACGGTCGTCGCCATGGCCGGGTTCCGCGCATCGCTGGGCGCGCCGTTCAGGATCAACATCGCGATCATCGTGTCGACCGCGCGTTGCAGCTGCGCATCCAGCGCGCTCGCCGACGAAGTCGTCGCCGGTCTCGATCTCGATCCGGAAATCATTGTCGTCGCCTGCGTCGTCGGCTTTGTCACCGGGTGATGGAACAGATCGCGCTCATAGCCTTCGCGCAGCACCTGCGCCTCGGCCGCGTTGTCCATCGGCACGACGATCTGCGGCTGCACGCCCCAGTCGGTCGCGTCTTTCTTACGATGCACAAGCCGCCCGCTCGGCAGGTAGTAGTAGGCCACCGTGAGCTTCAGCTCGCCGCCCTTGCTGTCGAGCGGAATGACTTCCTGCACCGACCCCTTGCCGTAACTGCGTTCGCCGATGACGAGGGCGCGTTTATTGTCCATCAAGCTGCCGGCGACGATTTCGCTGGCGCTGGCGCTGTGCTCGTTGACGAGCACGATCATCGGGAAATTTGGCAGCGTGCCCTGCCCGGTCGCTTCGACGCGATTCTCCGGCCGGTTGCGGCCGCGGGTGACGAGCAGCGTTCCTTTCTCGATGAACAGGTTCAGAATCTGCAGCGCCTGATCGAGACGCCCGCCCGGATCGAATCGCAAATCGAGCACGAGCCCACGCAGATTGTCTTTCAGACAAACGTTCATCGCCTCGCTTAATTTCTGAAACGTATCCGGCGTGAACTGCGTGATGCGCACGTAAGCGATTTTCGGATCGTCGCAGACAAAATAATCCCACGTGTTGTCCGGCTTGCGCTGAAATCCTTTGACCGTCGGAACGACGATCTCCTCGCGCGTCATCGTCAGCTCGACATCCGCGTCGGCACCGTCGTGCCGCACCGTCATCTTCACTTCCGACCCCAGCGGGCCGGCGATTTTTTTCTGCACGTCGGTCAGCTTTAAGCCTTCGATCGCTTCGCCGTTCACCTTGCTGATGATGTCGCCCGCCTGCACGCCCGCGCGGGCGGCGGGACTTCCTTCGATCGGCGTGACCACCTGAATGCGGCCGTCGTCCAGCGGATTCAACTGAATCCCCACACCCTTAAAGCTCCCCTCCAGCATGCGGTCGAACGCTTCCTGGTTGGCCGGCGGAACGTAGACGCTGAACGGATCGAGCTCGCCAAGCATGCCGTCGATGGCGCCTTCGCGCAATTTCGATTCATCGATCGGATCGACATAGTTGGCCGACACCTGGCGGTGAATGTCGACGAGGGTGCGGACGAACGAGTAGTCGTCATCGCGCTGCGCGAGCGTGCCGGGCAGCGAGAACGTCAGCAGGCCGATCATGACCACGCTAATGGTCCAGGCGAGTTTTTCGCGATTCATTGCACTCCAGAGAACATAAATATTGCAGGATCGACGCGATCGAAGACCCCTCTCCCGGCCTCTCCCCGAGTATGGAGAGAGGAGAAAGGTGCTGCGCGATTCTAGCGTGGCCGGCAGAACTCGGCGATGTGCCGCGCGACCTCGCCCGGATTCTCGAGCGGAGTCATGTGGCCGGCGTTGGGAATCACAACCAGTTTTGAATCCGCGATCGAACGATTCGTCGATTGCGAAACGTCGCGCGAAATGATCGCATCCGCCTCGCCGGCGATGATGAGCGTCGGCACTTTCACGGCGGCGATGGCGGCGGTGTAGTCGTCGCGGTCGCGCATCGCGACGCACGCGTTCGCCAGTGTTTGCGATGGCTGTGATTCCATCATGGTTCGAATCTCGTTTACCAGCGACTCGTCCTCCTTGTGATCGGGATGCAGCATGGTTGGCAGCATCTGGTCGGCGATAGCGCGGCTTCCCTTTTCTCGCGCCAGCGCCGCCATCTGGTCGCGTTTTGCTTTCGCTTCGGCGGTGTCGGGAGTCGTTTTTGTGTTGGTGAGAATGAGTCGGTGCAGTGCATTCGCGTGTCGCGCCGCGAAGGCGCCAGCGACATATCCACCCATCGAGAGACCCGCCAGCGTGCAGGGAGTCGCGTCTAGTTTATCGAGCACAGTATAGAGGTCATCGGCGAGCGTGTTCATCGTGAATGATCTGATCGTCGTCGAATTGCCGAAACCCGGGAGGTCGATCGTGATCACGCGAAATTCCGCCGACAATCGATCTGCGACGCGCTGCCAGATTCGTCGATCGAGCGGGAAGCCGTGAATCAGGACGATCGGCGGTTGCGACGATCGGCCGCGATCGTCGTAGGCAATCTCCGCATGCGGAAGCGTGAACGTTTTCATCGTCAGGGATCGTCGACGCAAGGCGTTGGGCACGTCAAGCCGCGAGAGTGCAGCTGACCAAACAACGTGTCATCCCGAAAGGAGCAGCAGCGACTTGGGCATCTCGATTGACTCGTACGCTTTGGAAATCGAGATTCCTTGCGTCGCTGCTGCTACCCCCGGAATGACGTGCTTTGGATGTTCGAAAATGCCTTGTCAATGGTTCGCGCCGGCACGACAAGTCGCGCGCGGTTTTGATTGTCGAATCGCCACGCCTAAGATTCCCTTCCGCGATGGACGACATCCCGCAACTTGACTCGCCCCGGCTTACCGACTTCATGGACCTGGCCACGCTCCAGGAAATCCAGGACAGCTTTGCCGCCGTCGCGAATGTAAAGGCGGTCATCACCGATGCGAGTGGCGCTGAGCTGACCCAGCCGGCCCCCAGCCGCGACTTTGTCACGCGCCAGCGCGCGATCGAGCAGGCCGAGATGGATCACGATTCGGCCGCCTCGACCGACCGCGAATATATCGCGCCGATCATGGTCAACGACGTGCGGCTCGGCACGATCCGCATGACGCCGTCCGACGAAGTGCTCGACGGGTCGGCCGCGGTCGTGAGCGATGTGCAGTTGAACTCGATCGCACATCGGCTGGACCTCGGCTTCGAGCAGATCAAGGAGCTGGCCGTCGCGCTCGCGCCGGCCGCGCGGAACACGCGCCCGGCGGCGATCCGGTTCCTGCACCTTCTGGCCAACGCGATCGCGCGGCTTTGCTACCAGGAATATCAGCTTCGACATCGCATCAACGAGCTGACGGCCATTTACACCGTGGCGACGATGCTGGCCGACGCACGCGATTTGCCCAGCGTGTTGCAGCGCACGACGCAGCTTGTCGTCGACGTCATGGGCGTGAAAGCGGCGTCGATTCGACTGCTCGGCGTGGATGATGACACGCTGATCATCCGCGCGGTCAGCAATCTGTCGCAGGCCTATTTGAACAAGGGGACCGTGCGGCTGAGCCAGGCGGAGATCGATCGCATCGCGCTATCGGCGAAGGGATACGAATACGTGCCCGACATGCGCGCCGACCCGCGCGTCGTGTATCCGGAAGAGGCCGCGCGCGAGGGGATCGTCTCGGCCGTTTCCGTCGGCATGCGATACAAGGGGAAGGCGATCGGCGTGTTGCGGGTTTATACCGCGGCGAAAAAAGAGTTCGGCAAGCTCGAGATCAACATGCTGCGCGCGATCGCCTCGCAGGCGGCGGCGGCGATTGAAAATGCGCGGCTGCTCGCGGAATCGATCGAAGCGGAACTGCTCGAAAGCCAGGTGTTGATGGCGAGCGATGTGCAGCAACGCATGCTGCCGCAGGAACCGCCGTCGATCAAAGGCCTCGACGTCGCCAGCGTCTACGTTCCGTGCCACGCGCTCGGCGGCGATTTTTACGACTTCATCCCGCTCCCCTATGACAACGTCGGCCTGACGATCGCCGATGTTTCCGGCAAAGGCGTGCCCGCGAGCCTGATCGTCGCCTCCGTTCGCGCCGCGCTTCGGGCGCAGGTCGATAACATTTATTACATCAGCGAGGTGATGAACCGCATCAACGGCATGCTCTGCCGCGACACCAAGCCGACGGAATTCGTCACGCTGTTTTATGGCGTGCTTGACGTGCCCAACAAACGGATGACGTATTGCAACGCCGGCCATCCGCCGCCGCTTCTGTTGCGCGACGGCAAGGTGAGCGAACTGCGCGTCGACAACATGGTGCTGGGCGTGGCGTGCGATGAGGTGTACACGCAGTCGACGATCGACTTAAAGAGCGGCGACACGCTGCTGCTCTACACCGACGGCCTGGGCGACGCGATGAACTTCGAGAAGGAGACCTTCGGCCGCCAGCGCATCATCGACGCCTTCAAAGACGGCGGCGCAACGGCCGATATCGTCGCGCAACATTTACTCTGGACCGTGCGGAAGTTCACCGGCCTGACCAAGCGGAATGACGACATCACGATGATGGTGGCGAGGATCGGATGATCTTCTCTTACCCCTCTCTCCGGTACTCCGGGGAGAGGATGGGAGAGGGGTCTTTTTGATTTCGAATGGTCAGCGATATGGAAGAGAAGACCCCTCTCCCCCGCCTCTCCCCAGCGTACTGGAGAGAGGAGTAAGAAACTCAATGTCCGTGTGCGGGTTCGCCGAGGATTGCCTTCAACTCTTTCAGCTTCTCTTCAAGCTTCTCTGGCGAATCGGTTTCCAGATTCAGTCGCAGCATCGGCTCGGTGTTGCTCTTGCGGACGTTGAACCACCAGTCGCCGTTGTCGACCGTGATGCCGTCGAGATAGTCGACCTGGCCCGATTTATATTTGTCGGCCAGCTCGCGGATTTTGCCGTCCTTGTCTTCGACCTCGAAGTTGATCTCGCCCGATTGTGAATATTTGTAGTACGGCTTCACGAGCGCGCTGAGCGGCTTGTCCTGCGCGCTGAGCACCGACAGCAATCGCGCGAACGCGACGGCGGCCGAGTCTGCGTAATAATAATCGCGGAAATAAATGTGCCCGCTCAACTCGCCGCCGAAGATCGCGTGCGTTTCGGCCATCGTCTTTTTGATGAACGCGTGACCCACGCGGTCGCGCTTCGGCACGCCGCCGTATTTTTCGACGACGTCTTTAACAATGTGGCTCGACCGCAGGTCATACACCACCGTCGCGCCCTTGTTCTCCGGCTTTTTGAGATAATCCTCCGCCAGCACGGCCGTGATGATGTCCGAGCCGATGCCCTTCATCGTGTCATCGACGAACATGCAGCGATCGGCATCGCCGTCGAAGCAAGCGCCAAGGTCGAAGCCGCCCTCCTTCATCTTGTCTTTCAGCATTTGGAGGTTGGATTCGACGAGCGGGTTCGGCTCGTGAACGAACGTGCCGGGCATGTCGAAAAGGATCGGCACGATCTCCAGCATCGGATGCCCCTCAAACACCGCCGGCACCATCTTGCCGGCCATGCCGTTGCTGGCATCGATCGCGACGCGGAGCTTCCGCTTCATCGTCAACTGTTTCAGTACGACCGCTTTGTATTCCTTCCACAGGTCGATCTCTTCGTATTTGCCTTGATTGCCGGTCTCCATTTTTTTCAGCGTCGAGGCGATGCGTTTGATGTCATCCAAACCCGAAGCAGAGCCGATCGGCTTGGCCTTGGACCCGCTGATTTTGAAGCCGTTGTATTGCACCGGATTGTGCGAGGCCGTCGTCTGAATGCCGCCGACGCAGTCGAGGTGGTTGATCGCGAAGTAGATGAACGAAGTGTCGATCATGCCGACATCGATCACATTCATTCCGGTGCTGCGAATTCCGTCGATGAGCGCTTTCGCGAGCGATGGCGACGACGGGCGCATATCGCGTCCGACGACCATCGTCTCTTCACGCTTCACTTTCTGATCCGCGGATAATTTTTCACGCGATCGCTTCAGAAATTGCGCCGAAGCGTGCCCGACCTTCCATGCCGAGTCTTCATTGAGCGGGTTCGGATAGACAGCGCGGACGTCGTAGGCTTTGAAAATCTTTTCGATCATCGATGCTCCGTTGTGATTAGATGTGAAGCCGATCCTAGCGGTGAACGAGATACTGGTAAACTGGTACAGAGTTACCAAGTAACTCTCGATTCTGCTTGCCTCTTCGCGGAGATCACAAATGCGAACGCATCAACGAATCATCATCGCGCACCACTTGATACTCACTTTGTACGGACACTGGTTGTCGAACGATCCGCGCGGGAGTGGATCGACGGAGATTCGAAAAGAGGAGTTGGAAGAACTCGGTCCGATCCTTCCCGGACGACAATATCCCCAACCTCCGAAATGGAGGATCAAGCGGTTTTATCAGCACGCGAACGCGTTGCTCGCACATAGACCGTTTTGGTTCGACCCCGCGAAGAGGCAAGCAATAGCGGAAGCGTTTCGGGAAGTCGTCGCACGGTGCAACTACACCTGTTGGAGTTGCGCTATTCTCTGGAATCACGCACACCTGGTTATTCGACGACACCGTGATGATGCGCAAACGATGTGGGATGAGTTTGCACACGCATCAAAGATGGTTCTTCAGACCTTTCCAGAGATCGAATCCGATCACCCGGTTTGGTCCGATCGACCGTACAAGGTTTTCTGTTATGACCCCGATGGAGTGCGCGGACGCATCACTTATGTCGAGAACAACCCGGGGAAGGAAGGACTTGAACCACAGCGATACGACTTCGTGAAACTGTATGACGGTTGGCCCCACAGGAAAAAGTGATCGACCCGGCTCACACCCCCACCACCCGCTCCACCTCGTCCATCGTCGTCAACCCCTCGGCCACCAGTTGGTAGCCCGATTGGATCAGCTTCATGAACTTCGTGCCCTGCAGCGCCTTGTGGATGTCGACGGGGAGCGGGTTACGTTGCAGCACCTCGCGCAGGTCATCGTTGATGACGAGCAGTTCGAAGATCGCGCGCCGTCCGGCAAAGCCGGTGTTGAGGCAGCGTGGACATCCAGCGGATCGGTAAATGCGACCGATTGGCTTTCCCGTCGCGGCTTGCAGCTTCGTGGCCTGCTCGAGGTTCGGCTTCACGCCGACTTTGCAGTGCGGACAGATTTGCCGCACCAACCGCTGCGCCATCACGATCTGTAGCGCGGCCGACACCTGGTACCATTCGACGCCCAGGTCAACCAGCCGGGATATCGTGCCGACCGTGTCGCGCGAGTGAACCGTCGACAAAACCAGATGTCCGGTATTGGCGGCCTGTAGCGCGGTCTTGGCGGTTTCACCGTCGCGAATTTCGCCGACCAGAATGACATCCGGGTCTTGTCGCAGCACCGATCGCAGCAGCGCCGGAAACGTGTTCCCCTGCTCTTCTTTCACCGGCATCTGCGTGATGCCTTCGATCTGAATCTCAACCGGATCTTCGATCGTGATGACGTTGCGCTCGCCGGCGTCGATGCTGCGGAGCGTCGAGTAGAGGCTCGCGGTTTTCCCCGAACCGGTCGGCCCGCATACGAGCAACATGCCGCTGTCGCCGCGGATGGTCCGGTCAAGCTCCTTGAACATCCATTCGGGCAGCCCCAAGTCCCACAGATAGCGCGGCGAATTCGCGGCATCGAGCACGCGAATCACGCACTTCTGCCCGTACATCGCCGGCGTGAAGCTCACGCGATAGTCGACTCGTCGGTCGGGCACGCGCGACGTGAAATGACCTTCCTGCACGATGTTGCGCTGCGCGATATCGATGTCGGACAGGATCTTGATCACCGCGCAGAGCTTGACGCCGACTTCCTTTTTCAGCTTGGCCGCATCGACCATGCCGCCGTCGATGCGGACGCGCACGAGATAAATCTCGTTCTTGGGCTCGATGTGAATGTCGCTGGCGCGCGTGCGGTAGCAGACCAGCAGCAGCAGTCGCAGCAGCGTCACCGCCTCGGCGGGCTGCTCCCCCTTCTTGGCCGGACCGGCGGCGAACGCCGTCACGCCGCGCGCGTTCAATAGCGCGATCGCGTTCTGTCCGAACGATTGCTCCGGCAATGCATCGGCCATCCGCGTCAACGAGTCGGCGGGCGGCGCGCTCTCGTCAATGAGCGGACCATGCCCGCCGGCCGGGGACTCATACGACGTCGGCGCGTGCGACGCATCAAAATCGTCATCGACCAGATCCGGGAGCCATTCCTCGTCGCTCGCGCTGATCGCCGGTGGATTCGCTCGAGCCCCGCCGGAATTTGTTTTGCCGTAACTGCCGGAGATGGACATCGTGTTCATCGAGGCTTTGGCCTTGGACGACGCAAGCGATGCCGCGCTGACAATCTTCAACTCGACGCGCCCGATCGTGACCGTATCGCTTTCATCGAGCAGCGCGGTCTTGATGATTTCACCATTCACTTTCGTGCCATTGCGCGAGCCCAGATCGCGCACGCGATAGCCAGCGGCCGCTCGTTCGATAATGCAGTGAAAGCGGCTGGCCTCGTTGTCGTCGATGACGAGCGTGTTGCCGATCTGCCGCCCGATGGAGACCGGATCGTCGCCGATCGGCATCTGCCGCGACGTGCCATTGACGGTGATTTGTAGACGTAAATCACTCATGCGATTCGCTTGGGTTTGATTCTCACAAATATGCGAAGAGGCCGGATTCTAAACGACCGGCCGACTTTTCGCTCGCGCTTTCTTCCCGGCATCTAGACCGTTTCCACTTTTGGAAACAGCGGCGTCGCCCTCCCCAGTTGATGTCCCGCCGGCAGCGGTTCGGTCATCAGTTGCTCGATCGTTTTGCCCAATAAGTCGATCCCCAACTGCCGCAGGCCGATCGCGGCCTTCTCCGGCAACACCGGCAGCAGTGCAGCCAAAGCGGTCTTTGTCGCGGAAATCGCAAGCGACAGGACATCATCCAATCGATCGGCCTGCGCCGGGTCTTTCGCCAGCGAGAACGGTCGCGTCGCATCGATAAACCCATTCGCCGCCCGCGCCAGCTCGACCGGCAGCAGGCAGACCTGCTGCAGCTCGACCTTGTCATACGCCGCCCGCAACAGCGCCGGCAGCGCCCGCGTCTGTTCCGCGAGATTTTTGTCGATCAGTTCATCCGATTTATTTTCGCGCGGCACTTTTCCCTCGCGATATTTGCCGACCATGTTCACCGTGCGGTTCAACAGATTGCCAACCACGTTCGCCAGCTCGTTAAACGTCTTGCCGAAATCAGCATCCGAAAAGTCCAAATCATTTCCGAACGGGGCCGCCCGCAGCAGATAAAACCGCAACGCATCCTCGCTGTGCGTTTCGGTCAGCGAGCGCAGCTTCGCCAGGTCGATGAAGTTCCCCATCGACTTGCTCATCTTCCGGCCGTTGCTCGTCCACCAGCCGTGCGCGAATACCGTCTTCGGCAGCGGCAATTCGAGGCTGAACAAAATCGCCGGCCAATACACCGCGTGGAACCAGAGAATTTCCTTACCGATCAAATGCACATCGGCCGGCCAATACTTGTTAAAGAGCGACTGATCCGCGCCGGTGTAATTCGGGGCCGTGATGTAGTTGCTTAACGCATCGATCCAGACATACAGCACGTGTCCCGGATCGTGCGGGAGCGGGATGCCCCACTTCAACGTCGGGCGGCTGATCGACAAATCGTCCACGCCCTGCGCGAGCTTGCTTAACACTTCGTTGCGACGCGATTCCGGCTGAATAAATTCCGGATGCGAGTGAATATATTCAGCGACGCGGGGCGCATATTTCTTCAGCTTGAAGAAATAGGTCGGCTCGGTATACCGCGTCAACGGGCGGCCGCTGACTTTTGATTTGTACTCATCCGCCTTGGCTTCGGTTTCGGTGACGAACTCCTCCTGACCTTCGTCATACCACCCTTCATACCCGCCGAGATAAATGTCGCCATTGGCGACGAGCTTCTCGACGATTTTCGCCACCGCATTTTTGTGTCGATCCGACGTCGTGCGAATGAAGTCGTCGTTGCTGATGTGATAATCGCGCCAAGTCGATTGAAAGACCGCCACCACTTTGTCCGCCAGCGCCGCGGGCTCAATGCCCTGCTCGGCCGCGGTTTTCACCATCTTGATGCCGTGCTCATCCGTGCCGGTGAGGAAGAACGTGTCATTCCCCAGCAGCCGGTGATACCGCGCAATCGTGTCGGCCGCGATCGTCGTATACACATGCCCCAAATGCGGCTCGGCATTGGGATAATAAATCGGCGTCGTGATGTAAAACTGGTTCGGACGGTCGGACATCGTTGTGAAAGTACCGTTTCGCGGTCGAAGAAGAAAATGCGAACGCCGAGGCGCCGAGCAAGATGAGGAAGACACAGAGAAGAAATTTTGACTAAGACTCGCGAGAACGAACGACGGTTTGCTGTGGACCATTTAACAAATTGAAATTCTTCTCTGCGTCTTCCTCATCTTTCTCTGCGTCTCTGCGGTTGCATTATTTCGCCGCTATCATTCACTCGTGCCCGAACGTCCTTCGATTTGCGAGGCTTGCGGGATCAACATCCCACCGCACGAGCATTATGTTGTGCAGATTGATGTGTATGCCGACCCCAGCATGCCGGCCATTGACACGTCGGCGGTTGAACCGACGCAGACGAGCAAATCGATCGACACGTTGCTCACGCAGATGAAGTCGATGACCGCCGACGAGCTGCAGGATGGCGTGCATCGGCGGTTTTATTATCTCGTCTGCCACGCGTGCCAGAAAGACTTCCTCGCCAACCCGCTCGGCCGACCGAGACCGCGGGCGAAGCGCGCGCCGGGAGATAATTGAATGATGATCCCGTCGACAACTTTTTCCGCGATGGCGCGACGCGCTTCGCTCCTGGATCAATCCGGCGAATGGCCGTTCGATGATCTCGATGAATTGAAGCAACTTGGTGCAATGCGCCTGGCGATTCCGCGCGCGTACGGCGGCATTGATTTGCCGCCGCTCTTTCTGCACCAAATATATGAAGCGTTCGCAGCTTCTTCGCTTGCGACCGCGTTGATCATCAGCCAGCGTGACTCGGCCATCGCGTTTATCGAAGCAACCGAGAACGAAGCCCTGAAACGCGAGCTGCTCCCACAACTCTGCGCCGGCGAGATATTCACGACGATCGGAATCGCACAACTCACCACCAGCCGGCAAGGCGGCGCACCTTCGCTTCTCGCGACCAAAGACGACGACGGCTGGCGCTTGAACGGTATCATTCCGTGGTCGACCGGCGCTGACCGCGCCAGAGTCATTGTCGTGGGCGCGGCGGTGGCCGGCTCGCAGGATCAACTGCTCATCGCGCTCCGCACCGGCAGCCGGGGCTTGACCATCGGCGGCCCGATGAATCTCGTCGCGCTCCGCGCAAGCCGCACTTCATCGATCGACTGCGCCGACGTCTTCGTCCCAACAACAGACGTTCTCCGCGGTCCGATGCCGGCCGTACTCTCGGGCCGCAAGCGTTCATTGCCGATCGGGCAGGCGTTTCTCGCGATGGGATTATGTCGCGGTGCGATCGAGTTAATGCGTTCGGCGACGTCAACCATCGCGGGATCGACGGCTGATGCATTTGCGAAACAGTTGAGTGAATTGCATGCGGAGGTGATGGCCGCGTCGACGGATCCACCGACATTCAATGCCGGTGAAACGCACTCAACTCTTCGCGGCCGATGCAACGACCTGGCCGTCCGCGTCACGCACGCGGCGGTCGCCCTCTTCAAGGGCAGCGGCTTGCTGGCCGGCCATCCCGCGCAGCGCCTCGCCCGCGAAGCGATGTTTCTCCTCGTCTGGAGCTGCCCCGCGCCAGTGGTCGAATGCACGATCGATCGATTAAGTTGTGTCTGAGTTTTCAGTCTATCCGTCTCTCCGTACTCGGGGAGAGTTAGGGAAAGAAGCCTGACATCGACTGGCGACACATTCGGGAAAGCAAGACCCCTCTCCCTGCCTCTCCCCGAGTACGGAGAGAGGAGTTAGTTGCTGGGAAAACTCTCGCGCGATGGTTCATCAAACGCTGCTCGCACCTGCGCCATTTCATCCACGCTCAGCGTAAAACGCATCGCCTGCGCGTTGCTCGTCGCCTGCTCGGCGTTTCGCGCGCCGACAATCGCGGCGGTGATGCCGGGTTGATTCATCACCCAGTTAATCGCGAGTTGGGAAAACGTTGCGCCGTGTTTCTCCGCGATCGGCCGAACGGATTCCAGCGCCGTCAGCACGCGGCTGCGGTTATCAACGCTGAACAGCTTCTGCCCCGCGCGATGATCGCCCTCGGCAAACGTCCGATCCGGGCCGACCTTGCCCGTCAACAGCCCGCGTGCCATCGGCGAATAACAGATCAGGCCGATCTGCTGCTCACGGCAGAACGGGAGAACGCTCTTCTCGATGTTGCGGTCGAGCAAATTGTATTGCGGCTGATCGCTCGCGAGCGTCGAGACCGTCATCGCCTTCTGCATCCACTCGGCGTCGTAGTTGCTCACGCCGATCGCGCGGATTTTTCCCGCAGTCCGCAGCTTCTCCATGGCCGCCATTGATTCCTCCACCGGCGTGCTCTTGTCGGGCCAGTGAATCTGATACAGGTCGATATAATCGGTCTGCAACCGCTTCAGGCTCTGCTCGCACTCAAACGCGATGCTGGCCGGCTTGCTGTTCTTTCGAACGATCAAATCCTTCCCATCATTATTTTTCTGCGCCCAGGGATCCGTGCCCTCCTCCGAGTCCCATCGCATTCCACACTTGGTGGCAATGATGACCGAGTCGCGCGATCGTCCTTCCAGCGCCAGGGCGACAAGCTTTTCGCTGTCGCCCATGCCATAAATCGCGGCGGTGTCGATCGCATTCACGCCCGCATCGATCGAAGCGCGAATGGCGTTGATCGAATCGGTCTGATCGTTCCCTCCCCACATCCAGCCGCCCACCGCCCAGGCGCCGAACATGACGGGCGGAATGTTGATCTCACTTTTGCCAAGCGTGCGCGTGTTCATGATCGGCTACCATAGCCGCGTCAATGTCTTTCGTCTCAAGAGCCGGCCAAAAGCTCGATCACGCGTTGACTTCATTCGATGTCGACGTCACCCATTTGATCTGCGCCGACTTTGGCTCGAACACCGGCGGCTTTGTCGATTGCCTTCTGCAGCGCGGCGCGGCCAAGGTGTTCGCGATCGACACCGGTTACGGCACGCTTGAATGGAAACTGCGGAACGATCCACGCGTCGTCGTCATGGAGCGGACGAACGCGATGCACGTCGAGCTGCCGGAAAAAATGTCGCTCATCACGATCGACGTGGCGTGGACGAAACAGCGGCTGATTTTACCCGCCGCCCGTCGCGTGCTTGGCGATGGCGGCGAAGTCATCACGCTCATCAAGCCGCACTATGAGGCGGACAAAAATTTATTGCGCCGCGGGATTTTAGGGGAAAAGCATCTGGCCGAGGTCGTCGCGCAAGTCGAAGCCGACATCGCCGCCGCGGGCTTTGACGTAATCGCGAAAGTTGACAGCCCGATCACCGGCAGAGGCGGCAATCGTGAACTTCTGGCGCGCCTTCGCGCTCGATAAAGACGATCTCACGCCGAGACGCGATGCGAAAGCAATTTCTTCTTTGCGCCGTCGCGCCTCTGCGTGAAATTACTTGGCTGACGTCGGCGTGCCGTTCACATCGCGCGGACTGAGAAACACCCACTGTTGCCGGTCGTGGGGAATCGAATTTTGCACCCGCGGAACGCCGATACGAATCCAGCCGGCGGTTGCCAGATCATCGAGCGTGATGATCAACTCGCGGCTGGAATTGTGTGTGCCGTACACCCAGTCCCAAATCAGGATCGTCCCGTCCGGTGGATTCATCAGCCGATCGCGCCGCCAGAAAACGATCGAAGGCTCGGCCGGACTGAGGTCGAGAAAATACGGGATACCGGGATGGCACGTCGCTAATTTTGGATAACGCGCTCGCAACGGCGTGTGTAACACCCAGTCGGCGGCGTGTTGCGCGCTGATCCAGTCATCCGCATAATGCAGCGGCAGCACGATGAACGCTCGATTGATCACGACGGGCAGCATCGCCGCCGCCACCGCGCCGGCGCAGGCGAACGGCCATCGCTGCCGGCGGAAAATCCAGCTCCATCCCCGGGCCGTCAAGACCGCCCACATGGGCGCGGCGGCGAGCATGTAACGCTCCTCGCCGTTGCTCGCCATCCGGCCTGTCGCATAGAGCAGGCTGTGCCCCGCAAGCATGCCCAATGGGATGACAAGCAACGCAAGTTCGCCACGAAAGTGATGGTGTCTTAAAGATCGCGCGAGTCCATTCTGTCGAGATGTGTTAAGCAGTCGCGAAATACTTTTCCAGACGCCGATCAGCAACGCCGGGAACAACAACGGCGACACGATTACCGGCATCAGAATCGCGAAATGAAAAATCGAGCCAGCGTCGTACGTGCTCTTTTCCGCATACGGCCAATTGTGCTTCAGCCAGAAGACCCACGAATAATCCCTCGAATGATCCCTCGACAAGCCAGTCGCTCGCCAGCCGAGGTAACTCCAGATCAGTAAACCGATCGGAAGCAACAGGCAGTGTCCGAAACGTCGGTGTGCGATCAACGCGACGAACGCCATGGCGAGAATCGCAAACCCTTCCGGACGCGCTGCCGGAAGGATGGCCGCGAGTAACGCGAAGGCGAGCCATCGCTCTGATTGATACGCGACGAATGTCAGGCCAAGGAGTAACGCGAACGGCAATTCGGTGAGTTCTGAGAACGAATGCAGAAACAGCAGCGGCTGTGCGAGGGTGATGATGAATACCAGCCAGCTCGCGCGATCGCGCTGCCGCTTCGCCATAGCGCGTGCGACGATTGCAACGCCGACCGCGATCAGCAGGCTGGTGCAACGCACGCCGAATCGTCCAGCCAGGTGCGCGCCAATCGCATAGCCCGCGGTGCAGATCGGCCGCCCCCAGACATTGACGATATAGCCCGGATCGGTCCAGGCATGACGCGCGTATAGGTAATGCGTACAGCCATCGGCCTCGAGGAATCCGGTTGACGTGACCGATGCCAACAGCGAGAGCGCGACGAAGATGAGCAGTGCGAACAGCGCCATCGCCCGCGGCGATTCAGCGGGCGGCGACGCGATTAATGTGAACCACCCGTCGGCGAATCGGTGCAGATGGAAACGCTTCGGAGTTGTGATAGATCGTCGATGGGAGATGGCGCGCGGTATTGTCAAAGCGTGACGTTGAATTGCAAGGCATCGCAATCGAAGGCCGGCGAACTAAAGAGCCTTTGTACGAAACTCGCGCGGCACTTTTGCAAAGGCTGTAATTGGAAATTGCCACGTGGCATGGGCATCTTGCCCATGTGCGAAGATGTACTCATCGTCGCTTCGATCGGCACGATCGAGTCAGCACTCGCGTCAGCGAAAAAAAGACGGAACGCTTAGGCGAAAGCTTAAGTCGATCGTTCAGCTCGACGCTCACGAGTAGTCGAGTCGAGCCCACGGGCAGGATGCCCGTGCCACGTAAAAGTGTTCCAAATCGGCGGTGCTTGGTGCAAAGTTTTTTAAGGTCCGCTTATCGACGAGAGCGCGCAATTAATCAGACCAGGTCATCGGCGCGCAGCTCGCGGCGGAGGCCTCTTACGTCCTGCATCATCTCTTTGCGCAGAATGTATTTCACGACGGTCGCCAATCCGAACGGGATCACGAACAGCTCCAACGCGTTCGCAAAATGCACCCGCTTGATGATCCAGAAACTTGTCAACACAAACGTCACCCACTCGGCCAGCGATACCATCGCGAAGTCAGCCCACGGGTGGTGTTCGATGATGAACTCGCGTTGCGTGCGGATGTAGCGGCGATGGAAAATCGCGGTTACGAGAATTGCAAACGGATACGCAAAAATCGGTGCCCAAAGCGGGCCGACGCCGTTGCGAATGAGCAATTCAAACGCACCGAGACTGACGCAGAACGAAAGTCCAAGCACGATCAGAAACTTCGTGATCGGGCTCAGTCGCGGATAGCAGAAATCGTACAGCCGGCTGAGATGTTCGAGATATCGAAACTGCTCTTTCATCGACAGCTTCGACTCGCCGCGCGTGCGCTCGGCGAAATGGATCGGCACTTCCTTGACCTGCTTCACCCGGCACTTGCACATCAACTCCAGGCCGATTTTGTAACCGAGCGGCGTGAGGCGTTGGGCGCGGTCAAAGGTTTCGCGCCGGAGCGCGAAGAAACCGCTCATCGGGTCTTTCGTCCGCCCCGCAAACGGCCGGGCCAGCAGCGTGGCGACATCGGAATTCAGCTTACGGAACATGCCCCAGGTCTCGCCGGTCGAGGCGCCTTCGACGTGTCGTGACCCGAGCGTGAAGTCGACGCCGTTGTTCGCTTCCAGCGGTGCAATAAGCGCGGGCAATTGCTCCGGCGGGTGCTGTAAATCGGCGTCCATGACGACGAGCGTTCTGCCGCGCGCCTCGGCGATGCCGTGTAGCACCGCGCCGCCAAGTCCGTTTTTTGGCACCGTGCGAACGAGCAGCCGCAGCGGATATTTCTCCGCCAACGCGGCGCAAACCTGCGGCGTGGCGTCTTTGCTGTTGTCGTCGACGATCAACGCCTCGTATCGCCGCCCCGCAAGCGCGGCGTCGATCCGCTGCATCAACGTCGGCAGGTTATCGGCCTCGTTGAGCGTCGGTATAACAAGGCTCACGTCTGGTGTTTCGCTGGAGACCACTTAGAAGTCCTATCGGCCATCGGTGACGCGATCCTTCGCGCCGGCTTAAAACATTCGAGCGAAAGCGCATGTCGTCAAAGCTCGGCCTGTACAAGCTGCCGGCCGTGAAACGGATGAACGCGGCAGGAATAGGTGTCGATCGCAAAGCCGGGCGAATCGCAGTATTGGCCGTCGGACAATCGGAACGCCCAATAATGTCGCGGGCAGACGACGCAGCCGTCGGTCACCGGGCCGGCGCTGAGATCGGCACCCGCGTGCGGACAAATGCGATCGATCACGTGAACGGCGTCGTCGACCTTAAACACCGCCAATTGATAGCCATCGATATCGACCGGCTTGCCGACGCGGTTCTGGAGTTCGTCGAGATCGCAGATTGTGGTCCAGGGCATTTAGGAAATGCGTCGCAAGCGACGCCGCTAAACAACGATTGTCGTCAGGAATTCTTCAAGCTGTCGAGCGCTTCCTGAATATCGCGCAAGCGGTCAGAGCCTGCCTCGCGCTCGATCATCAACGGGCCGCGATAACCAGCCGCATCCAGCGCATCGAGCAAGCGGCGCGGCCGAACCATGCCGCTCCCAAACGGAACTTCGTTGCCCCATTTCATGCGCGGCTGATCGGAGAGCGTCGCATCTTTCAAATGCACGTGCCCGATGTGCCGGCCGAGGATGCGGACCGCGTCGATCGGATCGCCCGCGCCGTACAGCACCATGTTGGCGGGATCGAAATTCACCAGCAGGTTTTTTCGCCGCAGGTCGTTTAGAAATTGCAGCAGCTCCGAAGCGGTCTCCTGCCCGGTTTCCATGAGCAAGGTCACGCCCAGTTCGCCGACGGCATCGACGGCGTCGCCGATGCGATTTAAGACGGCGTCGTAGTCGACCGCGCTGGACGCAGGAATAAAGCCGACGTGCAATGAATACGACGTCGCGCCCAACTCGCGAACGAGCTTGGCCGCCTCGATCGCGGCGGCGCGACGCTCTTCGAATTTCGATGTCGGCACCAGGCCGCCGGTTTTACGGATCGAAGCGATCGACGAATAATCTTCGCCGACAAACCCCAGCATGCCCGCGGTGATGCGCAAGCCCGAACTGAGCAGCACGCGCATCTCTGATTCACGCAGCGCCTCGTCGGCGGCGAGCAATGCGTTCAGGCTGACTTGCACGTGCTCAAGCCCGAGCTGGCGAACCATCGCGACCAGCTCGCTCATATCGCGAGGTCGCAACGACCAACTGCAAATGCCAACATCATGTCCGTGAACTTGCATGCGTTAGATAATAGCGAAGTCTCGCGGACTGGCGATGAGAGAAACCAATCTTGCCCCTCTCTCCGTACTCGGGGAGAGGTTGGGAGAGGGGTCTTAGCCGCACTCAACAGAAAGAGAAGACCCCTCTCCCTGCCTCTCCCCGAGTACGGAGAGAGGAGTTCGGTTAAACAACCGCCGACGCGTTTGATAGATCGCCGACCGAAGCGGGCGATGCATCCAGCCGCACCTCACTCGCTTCGTATTTCAGGTACCGCCGTTTCATCCAGCGCACGCCGAAGAGGTCGGCGATGCCGACGAAAGCGCGGTTGCCGAAACCGTATTTTGCCGTGCCGGCAAAGCGATGCGAATGCTTCACCGGCGTTTCCAGCACCGTTCCGCCGCGCATTTTGACCAGCGTCGGGAAGTAGCGATGCGCGCCGCGAAAAAGCTTGATGCCTTTGACCGCGCTTGCGCGATAAAGCTTCAGGCTGCTGGCCGAGTCGTTGATCGATTCCTCGGTGATCCAGTTGCGAAGCTTGTTCGCTTGCCGCGATTGCCAGCGGCGGAAGCCGGTGTCCTGCCGATCCTTTCGCCAGCCGCTGACCATATCGACACGCTGCTCTTCAAGAAGTTTGACGAGCCGCGGAATCTCCTCTGGATCATTTTGCAGATCGGCATCGATCGTCGCGATCAGCTCGCCGCGGGCCGCCGCAAATCCTGCTTCGAACGCCGCCGACTGCCCGGAGTTTCTATTCATGCGCAGCACGCGCAGCCACGACGTGTGCCTCATCGCATCGGCGAGCAGGGCCGGCGTGCGATCCGTGCTGCCGTCGTCGATCAGGATGACCTCAAACGGCTTACCAATCAGCGCGAGCGCCGCTCCCACCCGCGACAGAAGCGTCGGCACGCTCTCTTCCTCGTTATAGGCAGGAATCACCAGCGATAGGTAAGGCGCGTCAATCATATGGTTTCTGCGGACGAGGAATGAAGCGACAGAGGTGCGAACATGCCGCGCATCAGCAGGTCATAAAATCGCGATGTCAGCATCAGTCCGCCCACGCCCATGATGACAGCGGCAACCGCATCGCTCAGCCAGTGGGCGTTTTCCAAAACGCGCTCCGCGGCGACAATGCCCGCGAGCAGGAATACCGCCCCGCGCCATCGCCAGCGCGGGAATAACATAACCAGCGCCGCCGCCGTCGCAAACGCAAGCATCGCATGGCCGGACGGAAAACAGAGATTCGATCCGAACCCGCCCCTCCATCCGCCACGAAATGGATGGAAGTCGAACGGCATCAGATTCGAGTCGGAGAAGTCGGATTTGAACGGACGCAATCGCCCCGCTATCCATTTCAAGAGCCAGTTCATGCCGCTGACGACCGCGGTCGTCGCGGCCAGGAAAAAGCCGGCGACGCCTTTCTTCTCGTGGATCACCGAAACGATAACCGCGACGCACAGGGTGAAATAATAAACGCCAGGCGCTTTCAGGGTTTCGCGCAACCGCGAATGCGATTTCGCGCGTAGGAACTCCTCCGATCCGGACGTTCGCACATGCGATGCGACGGACCGGTCGAGGGCGAAGGCGCAAGCGAGTAGCGCGGCCGCGATGGTGATCAGGAGGAGATTGCGTTTGTTCAAAACGATTCCATTCCCGGAGCGCGCTTCATGCCGCGGAAGTTGTAGCATCGCCAAATCTTGAACGTGTGCACCGTCGCGCCGCGCGCGATGACCGGAATTGCCTCAAGCCTTTTCACACGCGCGAACGCGTTGGCAATTTCCGTCGGCAGTTCACCCCCCTTGCCGACGTAGATCGCATTGTGGCCCAGGAGCAGTTGGTTATTCGCCAGCGAACGGTCGGGCCACATGTCGTATTGTGTGAACCGCTTCGGATCGGAAATATAATACGACCCCGCGTAATAAGTGCGGGGCTGACCCTTCACGTAAAACGCCATCTCGGCCGTCTGCATGTAGTCGTCGCAGAGAACAAACGCACCGGCGTCGTCAAGGCCGTCTCGTTCGATCGTCACGCGATCGCCGAGAATCTTCCAGCCGCGCAGCTTGGCCATGAAGTCGATGCTTGCCGGCGAAATCTTCGTGTGCTTCAGCAGCGGGAAGATCATCGACACATCATGAACCAACGGTGACAGCACGAGGCCGACGATCACGGTCGCATAAAACCAGCCGCGCCACCGTCGCCAGCGCTCCGCGACTTCCATTCGCGTCGCGATAAAATGCGCCGTCAGAATCATCAGCGTGAAATACGCGGGTGCCGGCCAATTGACTTGCGCCTTGGCGAGCAGACTGCTCAGCGAGACAAACGCAAAAAACGATAGGCCGATGACGAGCAGAAATCGGCGCTGATCGGCGAAGGGTGCATCGCGGCGCTGACGAAACGCCGAGACGATCGCGCCGATCATGAATATCGAGATCAGGCCGAGCACGCCGATCTGCGAGCCGATAAATTCGAAGAAGTTTCCCTTGAGAATCCCGCCGCCGCTCGCGCCGGTTTGATGGGCAACGTGTTTGAGCGATACCCAATTGTGGTGATGGTTCCAGATAATGACCGGGATCGTGAAAAGTGTCGCAACGAATAATGAGATCCAAGGACCGGCGTTTAACAGCCGCTCGCGGCGTCGCGGATCAAGCAGCATGTAAATGAGCAGCCCAGCGAACCACAAAAACATCGCGTACTTCGCGAGGAAACCAACACCGACGAAAACGCCCACGCCGATCCACGCCCACTTCCGATTCTCGAAAAGCGCAAGCACCGCGCATAGCGTCGCGGCCGCCCAGCAAAAATAGAACGGCGGGTCGATGGTCATCAGCACGCTGCCGGCCACGAACATCGGAACGACGTAATAAAGTCCCACCGCGCCGAGTGCCAGCCGCTCTGAGCGAAACAGTCGCGCGGTCAGCACATACGTCACGATCGTCGTTGCCATGCCGAGCAGCAGTGCGGGGAAGCGAACGCCGAGCATGGTCTCGCCGAGAAAATGGCAACTGGCGCGAATGATGTACGCGACGAGCGGGCCCTTGCTGTAATAGCTCAGATCGAGCTGACGGGACCAATCCCAATACTGCGCTTCATCGCCGGCCAGGTCGATCGGGCAATCGTGCGTGAGGTATCGCAGGTGAGAGAAGAACCCGAGCGCGAGGAGCGCGATCAGGATGAGGCGGCAGCGTCCCGCCGTCAGGACTGAACTGCGCAACTTGATCCGCGACGCCGCAATGTGAGGTTGGTTAATTATCGCATCCATGCGTTGTTGTGAAGACAAGGAGAGTGGGAGACGAGGAGAGTGGGAGACCGAAATCAAATGCTAACTAGTTCGTCGCTTGTTCTTCTGTCTCCAAATCTCCTTGTCTCCCAGTCTCCGTCGCGGGCACTTCGCTCATCGCGATAACACTGCTTCCGACCTGTATAAACGCCCCAGCGTCGCGGCCAGTTGCTGGAACACGAGGCCAACATTCACATTCGCATCCAGCAGAGCCTCGGCTTTCACGAGCGCATCGATTGCATCGCAGGCGCGGTCGAGCGATTCGTCATCCGTCGAATTGTTCTCACGCAGCCGTGCGCGGAATCGCTGCGATGCGAGCCGCAGATAAAGCGCCATTGCGCCGCGCGTGTGTTGGTCGGCGCTGCTGAGCGGTTCGCGTTCAAGCTGCCTCTTCGAATACGCGTCAGCCGCTTTTTTGAACCAGTCTGCCAAGCCCGCGGTGCCGTCACCCGCTTCGATCGCGGCCAGCTTGTCACCGAGCCCGGCCACCGCATCGATGACGCCGTCCTCGAGCCATCGCGTCGCCTCGCCGAGCGAGCCTTCGCTCAATCGCGACGCCAGAATCGCGGGCTCTTTCGGGTAGCCGCGCTTTTCGAGTTGTTCGCGCACGAGCCTCTCGTCCAGTGACGCAAAACTGAACGCCTGGCAGCGGCTGCGAATCGTCGGGAGCAGCGCGCCCAACTGATCGGTCAGTAAAATGATTAGCGTGCGCCCTTCCGGCTCTTCCAACGTCTTAAGCATCGCGTTCTGGGCCTGCGGATTCATGTAATCCGCCTGCTCGATCAGGAAGACTTTCCCGCGCCCCATGACCGGCTTGCGGCTCGCTTTTTCCAGTAGCTCGGGCCGAATGACGTAGATCGAAAGATCGATGCCTTTGCTCTTGCCGTTCTTGTCGTGATAGCGAATGAGGTCGCGCGTGATGACGTGATAATCCGGATGGGCGTTTCCCTCGATCGCGCGGCAGCTCGTGCATACACCACACGCCTGGGCATCACCGGGATGTTCGCAGAGAAACAAAGCCCCCAGCGCCCGCGCCGTCGTCGCCTTCCCGACTCCCGTCGGCCCGGCAAAAATCAACCCATGCGGCAACCGATCCGCGCGATACGCACCGCGCAAACGTTCGATCGTTTCGTCCTGAGCGAAGATGTTTTGAAAACCAATAGACATCACTTTCACAATCATTGTTTAGCGGAACCGCTTGCGGTTCGTTCTTCGCGATCGCGCCGAAAGAACGCACCGCAAGCGGTGCCGCTAAACCGGTTTGACGAACGACCAATGCTGTTTCGGAAGCCCATCCTTCACGGGGTTCATTTCAACGTATTCGACCGCGCGCTGAACGTCTTCTTCAAAATCCAAATACACCTTCCACGCATTCCGAGTCCAAAGCGGTGGACATTTCCGACCGACAAATTCGTCGCCGTCGAACGGATGCAATCCCTGCTTACGAATCTCCATCGTCGCTTTTGACTTCAAATGCCGCATCATTTGTTCGGCAAGAATGCCGCTCCGAAAAATCACCAGATGCACGTGATCGGGCAGAATCGCGCACGCGAGAATAATGTAGCTTCGTTCCTCAATCCCACGAGCGAAGCCATTCGCAATCGCAAGTGCCTGTCGTCCGTTTAAACGAACAGGATCGAACTTCAATGCAGATTCGGTATCGCGCTTCCACGTTGGATCTCGGCGTCGATTCGCGACCGAGTGTCGTTCATCGATCTTCGTCGCGCGACCACCCGCGCGATACAGCTCGTAGGATCGCACGAAATCAGACCAGCTACCACGCGGATCGTTCGGTAACCAAAACCCATAGAACGACATGATGCAGTGATATGCGATGACCATTCGGTTCTCGTCCGTCGTTTAGCGGAACCGCTTGCGGTTCGTTCGTCCACCGAAAACGCACCGCAAGTGGTGCCGCTAAACGGGTTCTTCCAACGTTCTGAGTTGCTCCAACACATCCTGATGGACGAACTCCTTCTCTCGCGACCCATCGATCACCCGATGTCTCTCCGGATTTGCCCGCGCCTGCTCCAAGTACCGCATCCGCACATCCTGATGATAATCAAGCGACCGCAGCTCGATTCGGTCTTTGGTCAACTCGGCCTTCACCGAGTCCGGCAGCTCGACGAGGAATTTTGGCTGCACGCGCGCGGCGCTCTGCGACGTCGACATGTCGAGGATGATCGTCAAATCCGGCCAGCGCCCGCGCACCGCGATCTCGCCGACGGCGCGGATTTCATCGGCCGTCAGTCCGTCGCCGCCGAGCTGATACGCCAGCGTGCTGGAAATGAACCGATCGCTGATCACGACCTTCCCCGCCTCCAGCGCGGGGCAAATTGTCTGGGCCATCATCTGCGCCCGCGCGGCCATGTAGAGGAGCATTTCGCACCGCATGGCCATCTCGGTGTGGTCAGGATTTAAAAGAATTGACCGGATCATCTCCCCAATTCGCGTCGCCCCCGGATCATGCACCGCAACGACCGTCAGCCCCGCCGACTCTAACGCCGCCCGCAGCAACTTCGCCTGCGTGGACTTCCCGCACCCCTCCCCGCCGTCGAATACGATGAATTTGCCGCGTAAATGGTCCATGGGCGTGTATCAGAGAGGGGTAGGGAGCGAGGGGCAAGAGGCTAAGGCTGGAAAATACCCGACTCGTCAAACTGCCAGCGCCAACCGCCTCCGTGTCCTTTTCCCTATTCCTTCCCCGCTTCGGCTTCTCCATTGATACTGAATCTCAACTAGTCTAAATTCAATGCATGATCCGCCCTACGTTCTTTTCAATAATCCTGTCGCTGGCTGTTGCCAGCGGGCCCGCGTTCTGCGCACCGTCTCCGCCATCAATGCCGGTGGAAGTAAAGGGACGCGACGGCGTGAAGACCTATCTGCTGGCTGTCATCAAGCAGATTACCGCCGCTACCACCGACCTCAAGAAAGCATCCACGGAATACACGCGCCTCGTCGTCGACCATGGCGGCACGCCCACCGTTGCTGCCGCCGCCGAGCCCAAGCACCTGGCCGACCTCATTCACCGGATGCGTGACGCCTACGAGCGCATCGACAGCTTCGGCTACGAATACGTCGAAGGCATCGTGGCCGGCGTGCCCTCGCTCAACCGCTTCGACGCCTTGCTCGATGCCGGCGTGCCGAAGAAAGACGCGAGCCCCACCGACACCGTCGCCGACCTTGTCCTCAAAGCCGGTGACCTCACGATCGATCACGAAGGATCGCTCAACAACTACCTCATCGAGCCCACCGTCTTCGGCACGAACGAACGCTTCACGGTCGGCACGGCTACGCTTCCCGGCTTCGACAAACCGGTCGGCCTGCCAAATCCCAAGCTCATCGAGGCATTGGCCGACTTTGCCGTCGACAGCTACGCCGGGCTCGACGCCGCCGCGAAGGCGTGGCAACCGTCGGAAAAAGATCTCTTCTGCGTCGTCACTGCCATGACGCCCACGCTGGCGGACTATTTTGAAGACTGGAAGGAATCGAAAAAATCCGGCTACGCACCCGGCGGGCGCTTTGTGGCCGTCAGTCGAATCAGCGACATGCGCGGCATCATGAGCAGCACGCGCCTCGCCTGGCTCGCTGTGGCCGATGACGTGAAAGCCAAGGACGCCGCGCTGTCGGACAAAGTCACGACCGGTTACTCGCAGATTCTCTCCTTCATCGATGACATCGATTCCCGTGAACAGAAACAACCACTGACGCCCGAAGCGATTGACGCGCTCGGCAGCCAGGCGAAGGAAAAGGCCGACACCCTCACCGTCCAAGCCAACCAGGCCGCGACGCTGATGAACATCGAAGTGCCGGCCGCGAAGTAACCATGCACGGGCGAGAGGCCCGTGACACAAACGGCGCACCTGTGTCATGGGCGTCCCGCCCATGCCGACGAACATTGAAATGCTCAGGCATCTGCTCTTCCAACTTCTCCTTTCCATTGCATTCGTAGCAATCGCAACGAATACCGCGCTCGCCGCGCACTTTTCCGAGCCGATCGACAACTGGAAAACCCAGCTTGATCGCCAGCTCGTTGATTACTACCTCGACGCACCGGCAACGCGCGAAGCAAACTCGCTAGCCGTTTCCCCCGAAGCCGCGATCGCCGACTGGCGCGATCCCGCCGCGAAGCAAATCGTTACCAGCGCCGCAACCACCGGCCCGCTGCCGCTCGTCGCCGGCCGACTCCGCGCCCGCATGCAGCAGGGCATCGTCGTCGAGATGGCCGCCGCCATCCGCGCCGGCGATGTCGAACGCGCCAAATCACTGCGGGCCGAGCTGATTTTGTCGCGCGGCGTTTCCGCATCCGAAGGCGCGCTCCTGCTGCAATCGTTCACCGGCGACAAAAAAGACGACGCCGCGAAACTGCTCGCCCGCGAAGCCATCACGTGGCAAACATCCCGCGCCCGCCAACTCCTCGACGAAGCGGCCCGCTGCACGGAATCGCTGCCCGCCATGCCGGGCCGTTTGCTCGAACGACTTAGCGAAGCGAACTCGCTCGCGGATCTTCCTGCTGCGTTGCGTGAAAGCGCGGGGTTAAATCTCGCGGTTCGGACGCCGACGCCCGATGCCGATCTGATCGCGCTGGCCCGCAAAGGCGCGAGCGAGTGGACGAGCGTTTCGTCTCGAACGGTCGCCCTGCAGAAGACGATCGCGACTTCGCTGCCGAGCCTTTTGTCCGACAAGGAACGCGCCCGCCGCGAGCGGCTGCTGCTCAAGCTTGTGCAGATCGTGCCCAAGGAATACCAGGCCGGCATTCGTGACCGGCAGATCGTCGTGCCGCTCGAATATCGCGAGGCCGTCAGCTTCACCCAGCAAGCCCGGCAGATCGTCGGCGAGTTGGCGCCGATGTGGCTCGCCGATGACAAACGCTCGCTGGCCGACCCGCTCAACACGCTCGAACAAAAACTCGAGGCCGCCGACCATCTCGTCGCGAGCAAAGTCGATCGCGGCCAGATCACCTCGGCCTTCTCCGACCTCGACGATCTATTGCAATCGAAATTCGGTATCAACCTCCGCCGCTCGGGAACGACGGCCGACATTGTCGAAGAAGTGATGCTCGAAACACGCACCACGCTCTCCAGCAGCCTCGCTCAGGCGCTGGCCGGCAACTGGAGCGAGGCCGAGCGGCTGCGCGTCGAGGCGTATACGACGTACGACCCCGAGCTCGAAGCGCGGCTCATGCCACGCGATCCGCAGCTTGCCACCGACATTGAACGCCTGCTGCTCGACGGCGTCGGCGACAAAGCCGGCGTGAAGGAACAGCTTGATCGTCGTGCGTCGGCAGATGAGCTGACCGCTTCCTACAACAACGTCTATGCGGCCCTCGAGAAAGCGACCGTGCTCCTCAAGAGCGGCATCAGCCCCACCGCCGCCGCGATGAATGCCGGCAGCATCGTGCTCCGCGAAGGCCTTGAAGGATTGCTCGTGATCGTCGCGATCCTCGCCGGTTTGCGCGGCACGGAAAACGCGCACCGCCGCCGACTGTTCTGGCTCGGCATCGTCGCTTCGCTGGCGGCCACCGGCGTGACGTGGATCCTCAGCCAGACGATCATCACCAGCCTCCGCGCCTACGGCGAAGTGATCGCCGCCATCACCGGCCTGCTCGCGATCGGAATCCTGCTGCTCATCACTAACTGGCTGTTCCACCAGGTCTACTGGAAGCAGTGGGTGACGGCCCTCAAGTCGCAAACCGCCGAGGGCAACGGCATGTGGGCGCTGATCACCGCCGGCTTTCTCGTCGGCTATCGCGAAGGATTTGAAACCGTCCTCTTCCTTCAAAGCCTCATCCTCGATGCGGGCGGCCAATCGGTCAGCATCGGCGTCGCCGTCGGATGCATTTCACTTTTCCTTCTCGGCCTCGCGGCGCTTCAGTTAGGTCTGAAACTTCCTTATTTTAAGATTCTTCTGATCACCGCAATGCTGATCGGCATCGTGCTGATCACTTTCGTCGGCGGCACGGTGCGCGGCATGCAAACCGTCGGCTGGCTCCCGGTCCACCGCCTCACGCCCGGCTCCTGGCCGATCTGGATGGGGTCTTGGTTCGGCTTCTACAACACCATCGAAAGCGTCGGCTTGCAGGCGCTGACCGTGCTCACGGTCGTCGGCACCTGGCGCTGGGCCCGCTTTGCGGCGAAGCGAAAGGCCGAAGCGCGACGCAAAGTCGGCGTCGTTCGATTGCAACAAGTCCCGCCGAAGGTGATGCAGCCCGCGTGCGTCGTCCTGCACGATGCGGGTATGCCTCTGACCAACTGCGACCCGGTCGACTGCGCCCTCGGCGAGCCGTGCAGCGAACACCCAACGCAGCACCTCTTCTCGACCGAAGCGACCACCGCCCCGCTCGTCCCGGAAGTCACTCACCTGAACGGCGACATCCCCGCGCCCTCGCGACCTAGTTCCCTGCACATCCCGAATTTCCATCCAACACGCGCGTGAAGGCGCGATCGGAAGCAACGTTTGCGATTCGCGCGCAGTCCTTGCGACCGCGAATTTTTTCACGCGGTCTTTGGGTTCGGTTTGATGAGCTCGAGCGCGAGGGAACGCTCTATGTCGTGAAGACCGGTCCTCCGCGAGTAAGCTCGCGGGCTACACGCGGAGCTTCGGTATCGATGATCGCTCGGTGTTGCGGAATCGTTGCTGCGACCGCATCAGAAAGCACCTTTTTCCGCGTCATTTCGACCGAATTGGCTTCGTTTGCTCGACTAGAGAATTTCTTCTCTCCGACTCCTCTCCGGTACTCCGGGGGAGGCTGGAAGCGGGTTCTTCCTCTCTCCGTTCCGCGCGCGCCTTCTCGATCGCAATCTCAACTTCTTCAACGCCATCAATTGCCGAACACAAGATTGCATTCCGCGCTACATAGTGGCCTCGTGATTGAGGTGAAAAGACTTGTGCGCGCACGCTGCGCGCGTTCCGTATCCACCCGGGGTGCTGCGCTCACGCGACCAAAATGCGCCGCGCGCACCGGAAAATGAGCGGTATTTCGCGTTAAAGTTGCCGTAAATCACAAATCGACGCGCTGCGCGTCCCGTTCTCAAAAGCCGGCCCGTCGAATCGCCGATAGGCGATATAATGCGTTCTCCGAGCAATCCGCCGCGCACAAAACTAATCGCAGGCCTCGTAACCCTCGTCGGAATTGCCGGTGCCTTCGCGGCCTACCACGTGCTCATCATGCCGCCGCAATATTCTCCAAAATATCGGACTGTCGCGCACCGGTTTTTGGACCTTGAGGGCAAGTACGCCTCCGTGCCGGACGGATGCTATCCATTGCTGGACGAAATCATTACTGAAGTAAAATCGACCGCGCCTTTTGATCCGGCCATCACCGATCCGGAGGCGCGGTCGAAGCAGATTACTTCGCTCTTCAACACGATCGACTCGATCTTGACCGAAAAGAATTTCGTCTTTCCCACGCGATGGAACAGCACGCTCGGCGAAGCGCTCGAAGGACATACGCTCGGCGCGGAAGAGCTCGCGGCCGCTGCCAACCTACCGCACAACGCGCGGCGGGCATCGCACATGCGCGAGCATGCCAGTGACGATTTCCATCTGATCGCGTGTTTACCGAACGCATTTTTGTACATGGGCATCGCCGAGGCGATGGGTTTGGAGCTTCGGCCGGTGCTCGTGCCGGAGCACATTTTCGTCCGCGCCGAAATCGACGCGGCTCATCACATCAATTGGGACGCGAATCGCGGGCGTGTCATCGGCGATGCGGAATACATCCGCGACTGGGGAGTGACCGAGAGGCAGATCGCGCAGAAGGTCTACATGCAGCCGCTTTCGCCGGGCGAAATCGAGGGCCAGATGTATCGCGCGGTTGGGGCGCAGGTTGACGAGCAGTCGACGTTTCGCGGATCGAGCGAATCGCGCGAATGCTTCCGAATGGCATGCAGGCTGAGCCCCAACGATCTGTACGCGAGCGCAAGTCTCGCGAACAGCCTTCTTTTCAGTCCCGCGCCCGATGCGGAGGCGCAAACGGAGGCGTTCGAGCTCGCGCGCCGCGCTGTAGAGATTCAGCCGCGCGAAGGCGGCCTTCACATGACGCTCGCCTTCGCCTGGGCGGCGGCGGGCAACACCGACAACGCCGCGCTTGAAGCACGTCGGGCCGCGAAGGAAGACCCGGACAAGGAATGGATCACATCGATGGTGCCGTGGATGGAGCGGGGCTACACGATGTACGCGGCGTATAAATCGCGGGAGCCGATCAAGTACTGGATCGGCTACGAGCACGGCTGGCTGGTGCTGCTGACCGGTTTCGCGGTGATGGTGATCGGCGGAATTGCGCTGATCGCGCGGCGAGTCAGCGGGCGCGCTGCGCCCGAAAACGTCGCTCTTCCTTCACTGATGCCTGCAATGCAGTGAACAGTTGATTAGCAAGAACTCACTCCTCTCCCTCGTACTCGGGGGAGAGGCAGGGTGAGGGGTCCTCTTGGCAATCGAGACAAAGACCCCTCACCCTGCCTCTCCGCAGCGTACTGGGGAGAGGAGTTTGCATTTTGCACTTCCGCGTTTCAATCAAAATCATCCGGAATATCGTCCAGGTCGCGATACGACTGCGGCCGGCGCGGGGGGTCGGGGTCGATGGGGGCGGCGTCGGCATCGTGGATGAGATGCTTGTCCGTTGAACCGGTTTTCACCACCGGCGCGATTTCGGGCGTGACCGCTACGACGGCGGCTTTTTTGGATTCGCGCGGCGTGGGTGGCTTGCGCTGCGGCCGCGCGCGGCCGGACGGAGCTCGCTTTGCGCGGCTCGGCTTTGCCGGCGGTGCAACCGGCGCTTCCACCGCTTCCGCTTCAACTTCCGTCTTATCCTCAACCGCAACGTCGTCATCGAGAATCTCCGCCGGCGCATCGCCGATCGGTTCATCATCGACCTCCGCATCGTCATCGACGGCCACGGCATCTTCATTGCCGGCGTCCGTCTCCAGTTCTTCCGACGCCGGCGCGCCTTCTCCGCCCGGCGCGCCTGTCGCCAGCTCGCGACGGCGGCGATGACGACGCCCGCCCCGCCGGCGACGCCGACGGGGCCGCTGCTCACCGTTCTCGCCATCCGTATTCGCGACGGCGCGCTCGTCGTTCGACGAGGATTCTTCGCCTTCAAACGTCGCTTCGATCGACTCGGTTTCGACTTCGCCCGAGCCATACGACTCGACGGTCGTCTCGCTCGTCACGCTCGTCGGCCGATCGAGTTCGTCCGCATCATCGAGAGGTAATCGCTCCGCGACGTTTCCGTTCGGACCTTCCTCACGATCGTCTTCATGACCGAAGTCGTCGCCGGGGCCGTTGCCTTGGCCGTTTGCGATCGCACCGTCATTCATCGGCGCGCCGGTTTCACCCTGACCGCGGCCACGACCGCGACCGCCTCGGCCGCGACGTCCACGGCGGCGACGCCGGCGCGGGCCGTTTTCATCACCATCATTTTCATCGCGCGGGCCGTCATTCGGTGCGCCATTGGGCAAAACATTCGGCGCGCCGCCCGGCATTCGATTATCGCGCGGCGGCAACGGAGGTCGATTCCGCGGAGGCTGGTTTTGCTGTTGACGATTGTTATTGCGAGCCGATTGATTCGGCCGGCCGCGATAATCACGGCGATCGTCTTCCTCAAACCCGCGCGGCCCTTCGCCGAGCGGTTCGGACGGATCGTCAACCTCAACCACCTGCGATTCTTCCTCGGAGTCGTCACCGTCAAAATCGTCTTCGACATCGACCGGATCGGCTTTGCGCGTCGGCGCGGCCGTTCGCGCCGCGGGACGCTGCCGCGCCGGCTCCGACGCTTCGCCGGGTTCATTGTCGAACTCGTCGCGATCATGCTCTTCAAAGTCGTCGTCGACCGGCCGCGTCTTAATCGATGGCGGCCGTGAGCCCTTCGCGCCTTGCGATGTTTGCTGCGGCCGACCGCGATTCTGATCGCGCCCGCCGCGCTGCTCGCCTCGGCCGCGACCGTGCTTTTCTTCACCCGGACCGGCCGGCGACATGCCCAGTTCGTCCAGGTAAACCATCCCGTCGCGCAGATCGAACAGCTCAAAATTCACGTCATCGAGCGACAGCTTCGGATCCTGCAGCACGAGCACTCGCTTCTTCGCATGATCTTCCAGATCCGCGAGCGGCCCGCGCTTTTTGTTCAGCAGATACGACGCAACTTCCGGCGCAACCGTCAGCTCGACGCGCACAACGCGCTGATCGTTCACCGCGATCGCCAGCCGGCGCATGACGTCGAGCGTCATCGACTCCGGCGTTTTCACCAGCCCCGCGCCCTTGCAATGCGGGCAGTCGAAATAAATTGAGCGCTTCAGGCTCGGCCGCATGCGCTGACGGGTCATTTCGATGATGCCGAACTGGCTCATGCGAAGAACCTTGGTCTTCGCACGGTCATCGCGCAGATTGTCGTGCAGCCGCTTTTCCAACTCGCGGCGATTGCGCTCGTAGCGCAGATCGATAAAGTCGCAAATGATCACGCCGCCCAGATCGCGAAGCTTCAACTGACGGGGAATCTCGTCGGCCGCTTCCATGTCGGTCTTGAAGGCGGTCATTTCCGCATCGCTGTGATCGCGGAATTTTCCGCTGTTCACGTCGATCGCGACGACGGCTTCGGTGGAATCGATGACCAGCGACCCGCCGCTGGGGAGCGGCACGTGCCGGGAATACATCTGCTCGATTTCGCGCTCGATGCCATACGAATGAAACAGCGGCACGGGATCTTCATACAGCTCGACCTTGTTGCGCGTGCGCGGGTTCGACAGCTTGATCACTTCCTTGACGCGCTTGGCCACGTCTTTGCTGTCGATGATGACGCGCTCAATGTCGTTGGTGAAGACATCGCGCACGGTGCGCGTGACAAGATCGCCCTCGGTGTACAGTTCCATCGGGCCTTTGCCCGACTGCATTTTCTTTTCGATCGTTTGCCACAGGCGCGTGAGATAAGTCAGATCGCGCTGGATGTCGGTCTTTGACTTGCCGATGCCGGCCGTGCGGATGATGAAGCCGACGTCTTTGAGTGGCTTTAATGAATCGAGAATCGTTCGCAATCGGCGGCGCTCATCGTCGTCTTCGATCTTCCGGCTGACGCCGAATTTCCCCATGCCGGGCATCATCACGAGAATTCGGCCCGGAATGCTGACGTACGTGCTCAGCGTCGGCCCCTTGGTGCCGATGCCTTCCTTGATGATCTGGACGATTAACTCATCGCCACGTCGCAGGCAGCGCTGGATCGGCGGGCGATCGCGGCGCGACATCTTTCGGCCGACGGATTCGTGAATCTCTCCGCCGCCCTGACCGAAATACGTCGGCATGAGGTCGGAGATGTGCAGAAACCCGTTACGTCCAAGTCCGAAGTCAACAAAGGCCGCCTGGATGCTGGCCTCGACGTTGGTGACTTTGCCCTTGTAGATGTTTCCGACGTGTGACGTGGAGCTCGATCGCTCCATGTAAAGCTCTTCGAGCTTCCCGTCTTCCAGCAGAGCGATGCGGCATTCCTCGCCCTCCGAGACGTTGATGAGCATTTCCTTTGCCATCGATTTTTTGGAGTGGGCGGTGGGCAGTGGGCAGTGGGCGGGAAGAAACAAGAGAGCGTCGCTCGGATCCGGGTTTCTTCACTGCCCACTGCCCACTGCCCACCGCCCACCATTCTCCTAAAATGCCTCGGGAATGATCTTCCGCGTTTCTTCTCGCAGGAAGTGCATGACCTGGCGTTCGCTGTCGAAGCTCATCACGCGGCGCGCCACTTGGCGCGCGTGTTCAGTCGTGGTGGAGCGGATTATTTTCTTCACTTCCGGCACATCGGGGCCGTTCATTGAGAACGTCGTCAACCCAAGGCCGAGAAGAAGCAACGTGTATAGTGGATCGCCCGCCATTTCGCCACAGACCGAAACCGAGACGTTGTTTCGCATGCCGGCGCGGATCACATCGCGAATCAATTGAAGCACCGCCGGGTGCGCCGCGCAGAACAAACCAGCCACGCGCTCGTTCGTCCGATCGACGGCCAGCGTGTACTGAATCAGGTCGTTGGTGCCGATCGAAAAGAAGTTCACTTCCTTGGCAAAACTGTTCGCCATCAGGGCGGCCGACGGCACTTCGATCATGATGCCGATCGGAATGTCATCGCGAAATTCAATGCCCTCGTCTTCGAGTTCTTCCTGCACATCCTTCAGCACCATGCGCGCCTGCCGCAGCTCCATCAGCGTGCTGATCATCGGAAACATGATGCGCAAATCGCCAAGCACGCTGGCGCGGAGGATGGCGCGCAGTTGCTTTTTGAACATCGGAATATCGTGCAGGCACATGCGGATGCTGCGATCGCCAAGGAACGGATTTTTTTCCGAAGCGGCCGACGGCGCGTGCGTGTCGGTGTATTTGTCGGCCCCGAGATCGAGCGTGCGGATGACCAGCGGCTTGCCCTTCAACCGCTGCATCGCCTCGGCATACGCCACGAAATGATCTTCCTCGGTGGGGTCGGTCTTGCTCGCGAGGTAGAGAAACTCAGTGCGATACAGGCCGATGCCCTGCGCGCCGCGTTCGATGGCATCGTCGATCTCGGCGGGGAATTCGATGTTGGCCATCATGCTGACGGAATTGCCGTCGAGCGTTTGCGCCGGCAGTGTGCGCATCGAAACCAGCTCGGTTTCGAGCACGATCTGCTTGCGGCCCAGCTCGCGATATTCTTCGATCTGCTCGGGGGCGGGATTGATGATGACCATGCCGCGCGTGCCGTCGATGATGACGACATCGCCGCCGCTGACCGCGCCGGTGAGATTTCCCAGGCCGACGACGGCCGGGATGTTCATGGCGCGGGCAACGATCGCCGTGTGGCTCGTCCGTCCGCCGACATCGCAGGCAAAGCCGCGCACGTGCGTGCGATCGAGGGCGGCCGTCTGACTGGGCAACAGATCGTGGGCGATGACGACAACGTCGTGATTCAGATGCGCGAGATCTTCGCGGCGTTCGCCGAGCAGCGACTTGAGCAGCCGCTTTTCGATATCGTAAATATCTTTGACGCGTTCGGAGAAGTAGGTGTCCTTCATGCCGAGGAACATCTGCGCCCTATCGCGCATGATCACGCTCACGGCATACTCGGCGGTGACCTTTTCGGACTGAATCAGCTTGTCGATAGCGCTGATGACCGTCTTATCTTTCAGCACGCCGAGGTGGAAGTCGAAGATCTTGCCGATCTCATCGCCATGGTTGGCCGACATCGTGGCGCGTAGCTCGGAGAGGTCGGCCAGGCAGCGTTCAACCGCGCCATGAAAGCGTTGCAGCTCAGCCGGAACGATGGCCGCATCGATCCCCCGCCGCGGGATCAGCAGATCCTCCGCGTCGAGCACAACGGCCGTGGAAATCACCACGCCGTTGGAGACACCGATGCCTTTTTTGATCTCCATGATGGGGCGGGTTCAGGGTTCAGGGTTCAGGGTTCAGCAGAATGCGTTGAGTGCTTTTTCTTCGCTGAACCCTGAACCCCAAACCCTGAACCCTACTCTTCTCCGAACTTACTCTCAAACAACTCCACCAGCTTCTTCACCGCGACATCCGCGTCTTCGCCGCTCGCTTCGATCTTCAGCGGCGTGCCTTCGGTGGCGGCGAGGATGATCATTTGCATGACGCTCTTACCGTCTGCCTCGCCCGGCTCTTCGCCTCCCTTGATGACCTTGATGTCGCTCTGAAACTGGTTGGCCAAATCCACGAACTGCATCGCCGGCCGCGCGTGCAGGCCGAGGGAGTTGCTGACGACGATGTCGCGGGTAGCAGAAGGCATGGCGAAATAGTTGTCGGTTGTCGGTTGTGGGTTGTCAGGAAAGAAGCCTCTTCACCGACAACCGACAACCGATAACTGACAGCTCGCTCCTCACTTCCCCGCATCCGCTTCATCCAACAACTCGATGATTTTTTCCTTCGTATCGCTCCCTTTGAGAAATCGGCGGAACATGTCTTTCTGCAGGTTGCTGAAGACGATGTTCATCGCCTGCAGATGCTGTTGCGGCTGGTTCTCGGGACTCAGAAGCAGCACGACGCTGTAAACCGGTTGATGGTCGAGCGCGGCGAAGTCCACGCCGGCCGGGCTGCGGCCGATGGTACCGGACATCTTGGTGACCTTGCCGTGCTTGGCGTGCGGCACGGCGACGCCCTTGCCGAACCCGGTACTGCCGTTCTGCTCACGCTTAATGAGGGCGGCCACCACTTCGTCGACCGACGATTCGGGCAATGCTCCACCGCCGGCCAACGACGTCACCAGCTCCCGGATCACGCCGTCGCGGTCCGTCGCCTTCAAATTCGCCACAATCGCATCTTTAACGATGAATTCGCTCAACTTCATAAACGTGCCAATATCCTGAGGAAATAAACGCGGTCCGCGAAAACCACGTTTTTACACGAAGGACGGGAAAATGCGAAGAAAGTGGGCGGTGCGCAGTAGGCAGTGGGCGGGAAGACCGGCGTCCAGCACTTTTTCTTACTGCCCACCGCACACTGCCCACCGCCCACTCTTCAGATTCCGGTCTTATCCGGCAGTCCTTCAGGATGCTTTCGATTTCGGATCAGCTTCTTATGGTCCGTCAGCTGCCGCTCCAGCTTGCTGACGCACGCATCGATGCAGACATACGCGTCGCCTTCCGAATGTTTTGCGACAAACATGTTGCGGTGCTCGGCGTTCACGATCACCTCGACTTCCGTGTGATCCTTCCCTTTCTCGTGGTCGGCGGTCAGAACGACTTCAATCTCCTGAATGCGATCGTAATACTTTGTCAACTTCCCGGCCTTCTGCTCGGCAAAAGTCTTGAGGGCGGGTGTGACGTCCATGTGACGGCTTGAGAGAACGACTATCACGTCAGGGTGCTCCTTTCAGTTAGCGGACAACGAATAGTGTACGACAAAAAGAACGGCGTGCCCGCGTGTGAAATATCGGAGGAGCGCGAAGGCGCCGCGAAAAACACAAAAGATTCGTCTTCGCGTTTTCCTTCACGTTCACGGCACCATCGCGGTAATTCAACTTCCCGTCGACCGGAGCACATCGGGCTCGAGCGGCGGCGCGCGAAAGCCCGCGATTTCGCGCAGCGTGCGCGGCACACCGCCCGGCCCGGTGTCGGAGCCCGGGACGATCACGCCGCCGCTGACCAAAAGGCGCATCGCTTCTTCAACGCTGAGCGGCAGTTCAATCACGCCCGCGCGCGGCGCGATCATGACGTAGCCGCTGAACGCGGTCGGGCTGCTCGGGACGAAGACCGTCACCATCTCTTCGCGCGTGATGTCATTCAGCGGCTTGAGGCCCGGGCCGGTGATCAGGCCGATCGACCAGATTCCTTTTTCGTGCGGCTGCACCGCGACGACTCGGCTCGCCTGGAAGGTGGGCTTGTTTTCCTGCAGCACGAAATCCGTCACCTGCTTCACGGCCGGATAAATCGCGCGGATGACCGGGATTTTCATCGCCAGCACTTCGCCGAGCTTCCAGACCGTTCGGCCGATGAGATTGCCAACCAGCAGGCCGACGATGTAAACCGCGATGACCGCCATCAACACGCCAAACAATCGGGTGCTGAACTGGTCCTCGCGCCAGAATCGCGCGATATATCCCGCCGGCTGTGAGGTCATCACGCCGCGGTCGGAAAGCGTCCACCAGATATATTTGACGGCGAAAATCAGGTGCCGGCCGAGGTATTCCCAGAGGAAATTCCAGACATACACCAGAACCGACAGCGTGATGAGCGTCGGCAGCAGCGCGGCCAGCCCTCGAACGAAAAATCGCCGGAAGTCTTCAAAAAAGCCGAGACGTTTTGCGGGCGCGTCGGGCAGGTGTTGAACTCCGTTTCTTGTCTCGACGCCTCCGTGGTCGGGAAGAGGCGTTTGGCTCGGTCACTTGTTCATCTCCGGCAATGCAGCACTTGCGGCATCCGTCGGCTGAGTGCTTGGCTGCGTGGCGGCGGGCGAATTCAGCCAGTCGACCATCGCCGTCGCGAATTGTTTCACGGTTACGTCGGCGTCGTTATTCGCCAGCCCTTCGGCGACTTTCTTCGCAGCCTCGGGATCAAGCTTTCGAGAGGCGGCTACCAGGCCCAGCAACCGCTCGTCCCAGTCCGATGCTTTTACCATCGCATCAATCTTGTCCGCTCGTCGCGCGGGCGTGTCGATATAAACCGCCATGATGTAGTTGAGATAGCCGCGGGCGGCTTGCGATTGCTCAGAGCCGTTGCTCGCCCGCTCCATCTCGTCGTGCATGCCTTGCATCAAGCCTTGAATAAACTGAGTCTGATCGGCCACTGTTTTCGGGTCGGGCGCGGGCACGGCGTTGCCGGACGCATCTTTGGTCGGCGGTGCCTGCTGCAACTGCCGCAACTGGGCGTCGGCCAGCGAGTGCTGAGCGGCCATGAGGTCGGCGGTGCGAATGCGATCGACAGCCGAGCCGTTGCGCAGCGGCGTGGCCATCGCGATGACGCCCCCCGCGCCGATCGGCGACGCGACTCGCTCGACCTGCCGCGACAATTGCACGCGGTATCCCGCCGGCCCCGGACCGATTGAATTCGTCGAAGCAGCCACGGGGTTGGTGAATAACGAAAAGAGCATCGAAATCGCCACTTGCGGCGATGAATCAATCAGTAGTGAAAGCGGCCCGGAATCAAGCCGAACGGTCTGTGACGCAGCGCCTCCAAACTGTCCGACCGACCTGGCCTTAAGAACGAGCTGTTGGCCCATGCGGTCGTACTGGACGCCGGAAAATGATTGCTGCGCCAAACCGAGCAGCCGCGCGTCAAACCAAAGATCAGGACGAATCACGCCGTCGTCTCCGAGCGTCAGGTCAAAGTCGCTGACGTTTTGGATCGTGACCTGCGTAAGGATTGGCTCGCCGAAACTATGCCCGACCTTTAGCGGGTCGGCCTTGAGTTTGTAGAAGTCGGACGGGCGGTCGAGGATATCGAGAAATCCCCGCTTGAACTTGTCGGTCTCGCTCTTTACCGCCGTCGCGCCAGCGCCCGGCTCGAGTCGCCCGCCGCGATCGCGGAGCGCTTCGACGAGAATCGCCCCCTGCACGCCGCCCGCGTTTTCACCGCACAATTTCGCCAACACTGCCGCTGCGGCGGCCTTATCGTTCGCTTCATCAAGCCGGATCATCCCAAGCCTGGAGATCGGATCGCGATCCGCGACCGCCGACAGCTTCACACGCGCTTCATCGGGCTTGTTCGCGATAAGAAACGACCAGCCGTCGAGCCGCGCGAGATTGACGTCGTCTTCCGGCAGCAGCACGCGCAACGCATCGATCGCCTTCACGGCGGCGGCGGGTTTTGCGGCAAAATAGATTTCATACCACGCATATTTGATCAGCCCCGCAACGGCGGCGTTGATCAAGTTCGTATTGTTCCATTCCTTCAGGTTTTGAGCATCCGCATGCGCCGCTTCAAGCACGGCATCGGTCGGCATCGTCGCGGGCGGCGTCTTGTTGGCCGTCGTGGCGATGTTGTGCACATTATTCAGCATCAGTTGCAGCGCGGTCTCCGCCTGCGTCTGGGCGGCAACAACCGAATCACGGGAGTCGTTCAGGCGCTTGGCGGCCAGCAGATTGACGATGGCTGCGTCGGCGTTGGAAGGGTCGGCGGCCATAATGCGCGCGGCTTCGGCGGCGGCGTCGCGCGGCTGCGAACCGACCAGCAGGGCGGCGGCGTATTGAAGATGATCCGGCAAGCTCTGCCCCACGCCCAAGCGCCCCGCGATGTCGATGCTCTTGCGATACCACCACAACGCATCGTCGATCATCGCGTTGTCGGTCAGCTCATTGGCGATCTCGGCCATCAAATCCGATTGGCTCGGATTCGCACGCAACATCAGCAGCAGCAACCCCACGCGCTCGGCGTCAGTGCAGGTGTCATGAATGCGTGCGAATTTCGTTCGCAGCGCGATCGCGTTCAACGGGCTGAGATTGATCGCGTTATCCACCGCGTCGGCCGCCTGCTGGTCCTGCCCGCGTTCGGCGTACACACCCGCAAGCTGCATCGCGGCGTGCGATCGCACTTCGGCGGGCACACCGTCGGCGGCAACGATCGGCTGCAAATACCGGATCCGATCATCCGCCGACTCGCGCGAGAGCACGTACAGATCGATCAGCTTCACCTGCGCGACTTGATCGGTCTGATTCACCTTCTTCATCGCGTCGAGATAATTTTCCAACGCATGGGCGGCCGACTCGTGGTCGCCGAGTTGCAGGTACGATTCGATCAGCAGGCGATGGAAGCGGAAGTCCATCGGGCTTTCGCGAACGGCCGCCTCGAGCAGCGCGGCGTTCTCGCGCAGCAGCGATGCTTCGATCGTCTTCTCCGTCAGAACGATCTTGGCCATTTCGGTGAGGCGTTCGGCGAGGGCGGTACGGGCAGGCTGCTCTGCCGCGCTCGCGACCGCCATCGGCGGGGCGAACACCTTGGGCGGCGGTGGCTTGGGCGCTGAAGCGGCGGCGGTGGGCGCGGTCGCGGGTTCGTCGGCCGGCTGGGTGACCGCCTGCGTCGCGGCGGCTTCGGGAGCGGCCGCTTCCGTGGCGACGGATTGCGGCGCGGCCTGTGTCGTGGCGACTTGTGTCGCGGCCGGCTCGGCGGCTTGCGCGGACGCGCACTTGCCCATCACGAACAGGTCGATTCCGACGATTCCAACAGACGCCCCGCACAACAGGCCGGCGATGGCTTTTCGATTGATCCGCATCCGCGTGCTACCTCAAACAATCCATTCGGGCAAAAAAGGCTATCGCCCCGCCAATCCCAGTGCGGCGGCGCTTACCAACGACGCGCCGCCGACGAGCGTCAACGCAATTCGCAATACATCCGATTTTAGCCGCGGCGTATGCGCCGTTCGGACAACGAACGTCAGCAACGCTACCTGCGCCATCGCCGCGACGGCTACTGCCGCGCTGCGGGCTGCCCAGAGCGTCACTTCGGGCCGCGCGGTATAGGCGGTCAGGGCGATCGATTCGCCCCACAGCCACAACGCTGCCACCATCAGCCCCAGGCCGATGATTCCGCCGATGAACATGACGCCGCCGCGAGGCATTTAATAACTCTCTTTCCCCTCTCGCCGTACGCGGGGAGAGGTCGGGAGAGGGGTCTTGGTTGCGCCTCAACGCAAAGAAAAGACCCCTCTTCCATCCTCTCCCCGCGTACGGAGAGAGGGGTAATTCAATTCAATTCCACAACTCCGCCAACATCGGCCGGGTGCGGATTAGCTCTTCTGAATCCAACAGCAGCTCCGCGCGTCGCCGCAGCCAGTTTTCCCAATCCGATCGGCCGGTCTTTTTCGCCGCCAGCGCCAGCAACGCTTGCGCCTTGGCCGCGGCGCTTGTCATCATCAACTCGGCCAGGGTGATCTTGCCGGAGATGTTTTGCATCATCATCGGCCAGAGCGAGGTTCGCGACTCATAATCGAGCTGCACGCTGAGCAGGTCCATCGACTCATTGAGCGTCAGCTTGGTGCGATAGAGCGACTCGATGCAGTCGCGCACCCCGTTCAGATCGCCGAGCTCCAGCAGTGAATCGGCAAGAATCAGTTGCGACGCTTTTCGCAGGCTGGCCGATGCGATGCGCCGCTGCGACAGCACGCCGCGACACAGGACGGCCGCTTCCTGCCAACGACGCTGCGCGTGACGGAGCGTGGCCAGATGATGCAGGCTGAGCAACTTCGCGCCGCGGAAAATCGAGAAGGCGCGTAAAGCGCCGTCGATCCGTGCCTCGGCGGCATCAAATCGGCCGGCC
>CAXSBN010000024.1:0-6818 GCA_964236135.1 uncultured Phycisphaerae bacterium | reverse complement strand
CGCGATGAGCAGCGGCGATTCGGCGGTTAGTCGTGAGTTGCGAACGCTCTGTACACTCAACCACAGCCAGACTGCTCCGACAACCAGCAAGACGGTGGAAGAGTCGATCCGCGCGCCGAGCAGCCAGGACATCCGCGTCGGCAAGAAGACTGCCGCCAACGCCGCAATAACCAGCGCAAGGCGCAGCATCGCCCCGATCGTCAGATCGCGGCGAGCCCGGTGAAGAACCACGTCAGTCGACAACATGCTCAAATCTCGGCTGGAACCGCAACAAGGAGATACTTCTCGGCCATCCCGTTCAGCTCCGGATACCGCCGCTTTAATTCAGCCCACGGCGCCAGCAGCGTAGCGCGCTCGAAGGCAGACTGCGCGTTGCCGGTCTGACCGATCAGATCAAAAGCCTTGGCAACCAGCGCGTGCGCGTCAGCCGCGCGGTGGCCGAGCTGCTTGCGAATGTTTGGCAGGGCCTGGTTGAACATCGCGACCACTTCATTCGGATGGCCGGTCTTTACATCGCGATACATCTCGACAATCGCGAGGCCCGCCGCGCCTTTTTCATCATTCGTCATCGGCGTGGCGGCGTCCGGCGACGGGTGCTCGGCCGACGAGTTTTCGTCAATCGATACACCGATCGCATCTCTGCTGGCTTCTCTACTGGCCTCTCTACTGGCCTCTCTACGGCGGCCGACTTGCCGCCGAAGCTGCGCGATCGCGCGGTCGGCATCGAACAGATGATCCTGCCGCAGCATTGACATCGTACGCCCGAGCCGCAGCGCATAATCGGCGGCTGGATCGAGTCCAAAATGATCCAGGAGATAATTCTGCACTTCGACCGCTTCCTCGAAGCACTCAAACCGCGCCAGCACGAGCGACAGATAAATCAGCGACTGCACGCGCGACACCGGCGCACGCATCGGCCGTGAGAGCGTTGCCTTCAAAATACGGGCTGCCTCGGTCCATTGCCGCATCTGCACGGCCTCGGCGGCGGCGTCGACCGTGTTCCGCTCAGCGCGATGCCGGCGGACGGAAAACTGAAATGCCGCCACCATCGCCATGCCGACGGCCAGGAGCAACATCGCGCACAGGGCGTCGATCATCGAGTTGTCCGCCGTCTCCGCACGCGACCAATACGCGCCGGCAATAATCGCCAGCACCGCGCCGCTTGCCACCAGCGGCAACCATCGCACTTGCCGGTGCGGTTCGCTCGCCTCGAGAAGCCGCGGGACATCAAACGTCGGCGCGACAGCGTGGGGTGAGGGGACGGGAGAGGTTGTGGCGTCGGCGTTCGACATCGATGAAAATAAAAGCGTATCCGAAAACCGGGCAGCCCGAAACCGGCCTTCGCGGAGGGGACGGTCATCAAAGCGCTCACGTCGCCATCGCCCAACGGCCGATAATGAACTCATGCCCGCACACGGCGTGATGTTCCATCACTTGCACGACGGCGCGAATCACCCCGCCGGCCAGGGGTCGATCACCGCCGATCAGCTGCGCGACATCATCCAAGAGATCGGCCCGAGGAATATCCTGCCGGCCATCGAGTTTCACGACCGCGCCGCATCCCGGCGATTGGCACCGAATCACGTCTGCCTTACCTTCGATGACAATTTGCGTTGCCAGCTCGATATCGCGCTGCCCGTCCTCGATGAATTTAATTTGACGGCGTTCTGGTTTATTTATTCGTCGGTGCTCGAAGGAAACCTCGAACGGCTGGAAATTTACCGGCGGTTTCGAGATACCTGCTTCCATCGCATCGATGATTTTTACGCCGCCTTTTTCGTCTGGCTGCACGAAACGCCGTTTGGTGAAAAGTGCGAGCGAGCACTCACGACATTCAACCCGTCTACTTATCTGACGGAATTCGCCTTTTACTCCGACAACGACCGCCGCTTCCGATTCATTCGCGACATCGTGCTCGGCCCGGAGCGCTATACGCGCGTAATGGATGCGATGATCGAGCAGAGCGGATTTCCGGTCGCGGCTATCGCGCGAGAGCTTTGGATGAACGACGATGACGTTTGCGGGTTGCACCGCGCGGGTCATGTCGTGGGATTACATTCACACACGCATCCCACTCGGCTCGCAGCACTGCCGATCGACGAGCAGCGGTACGAATATCAATCGAATCATCGCCACCTGACCGCCCTGCTCGGCGAGCCGCCGACCGCGATGTCGCACCCATGCAATTCGTATCACGACGGCACGTTGTCGCTGCTGCGCGACTTAAATGTGAAGGTCGGATTTCGATCGAACATGAGCCGTGCGGATGCGGGCCCCCTTGAGCTGCCGCGTGTCGATCATGCGGACATGATGGCAACGCTGAAGCAACGTCGGGCCGCATAGGAGGGTTCAGGGTTCGGGGTTCAGGGTTCAGCGAAGACCCATTCTTCTTCGCTGAACCCTGAACCCTAAACCCTGAACCCTGAACCCTCAACCCCCATGAACATTACCGTCTTCACCAGTAATCAGCCGCGACATGCTTCGCTCATCGCGAGTCTCTCGGCCGTCGCCGATGAAGTCTTTGCAATTCAGGAATGCAGCACGATCGCGCCGGGGAGCGTCGATGATTTTTTCCGGAAATCGCCGACCATGCAGGACTATTTCTCGCGCGTCATCGCGGCCGAGCACGCGGTGTTTGGCGGCCCTCGATTTCTGCCGGCGAATGTTCGTCAGTTGCCGATTCGCATGGGTGACGTGAATCGCCTTGAAGCCGGCACGCTCGCCGCTGCGCTGCGCGCCGACGCGTTTATCGTGTTTGGCGCGAGCTTCATTAAAGGGTGGCTGTGCGAAGCGCTCGTCGCGCGATCGGCGATCAATATCCACATGGGCATGAGCCCGTGGTATCGCGGCAGCAGCACGAATTTCTGGGCGATGTACGACGGCCGCCCGGAGATGGTCGGCGCGACGATTCACCGGCTGACGGCGGGCCTTGATTCGGGACCGATGTTGTTTCATGCCCTGCCGAGCGTCGCCTGCGATTCAGCCGGGCTCGATCCATTTATTTACGGTATGCGGGCCGTCAAGGCGGCGCAGGATTCGGTCGTTGATCGGCTGCGCGATCAGACCCTGCTCTCGCTCCCGCCGATCGCGCAGAATCGCGCGATGGAGCTGCGCTATACCCGCAACGCCGACTTCACCGACGAGGTGGCGGCCAAATATCTCGCGACCTTGCCGACGAGCTTCGATCTTCAGACCAAGCTCGCGTCACGCAATCTCTCCCCATTGCTTCGGCCGGTCGTGCGATGAGAACTTCCCGTCAGCGCGGCCCGCTCCTGGCGCTTACCTTGATCGCGTTGCTCATTCGTTTGCCGGGCGTCTTTACTGATTTTTGGCTGGATGAAGTCTGGTCGCATTCGATCGCGCTGACGCTCCATCGCCCGATGGATGTGCTTCTCAGCGAATCGGCCCGCATCGATAACAATCATCCGCTGATGACGCTTTGGATGGCGATGATCGGCGCGTATCGGCAGCCGTGGCTATATCGCCTGCCGTCGCTGCTGGCCGGCACGGCGATGCCGTGGCTGGCGTGGCGGATCGCGCGGCGAATGACCGACGACGTGCGCGTCGCGTGGACGGCGGCGGTGCTCGTTGTGGTCTCGTTTCCGTTGGCGTTCTATGCCTCGGAAGCACGCGGCTATTCGATGGCGGTCTGCTTTGCGTTTGCCGCACTTGACGCCCTGCTGTCATTCTTAACGCCGCATAAGACCCCTCTCCCTGCCTCGCCCCGCGTACGGAGAGAGGAGTCGGTTGTTTGCGTTTTCAACGCGGCTTGTCTGCTTGGCCTTTTGTCGCATCTGACGTTCATTCCGTTTCTCAGCGCGATGATGCTGTGGAGCGTGCTGGCGATTCGTCGACGTGAAAAGGTCATCGCTCGGCAACTGATCGCGTGGGGCAAACTCTTCGCGCTTCCCGCCCTCGCGACGCTCGCGCTGTATCACTGGTTCATCCGCACGCTGGTGATCGGCGGGGCCGCGCCGACCAACCCGCTGGCGACATTGATCGAATCCACATCGCTCATCCTCGGCGGGCCGCTGTTCGGCGCGGGAGCGATCACTTTCGCACTGATCGTCGCCGGCTTGTTTTTCATCGCACTAATTCACTTCGCGCGCTCCAATCAAGGTGAGATCACACTTTTCCTCATCCTCGGCGTCGTCGTCATGCCGGGAGGATTATTGCTCTACGACTTGCTACTTTCTCAGCGGCCGCAACCGCTCATGCCCCGCTATTTTTTGATTCCGATGGCGGTTGCGACGATCGCGATCGCGCGTGCGTTCGTGACGATCTACGATGCGGCTCCTCTCAGGACGCGGTCAAGCGTGGTATTCATCATCCTGGCGAGCGTCATGCCGTTTAACGCGGTCCACTGGCAGCGATTCGCAAGCTTTGGCCGCGGCAAACCCACGGCAGCGTTGGTTTACCTCGCCCGAAACAGCGCGACGTCCGTCCGTATCGCCGCTTCAAATCCATTCGGCGTTGGATCCGTCATTCGCTTCGCACAGCAACTTGATCCGGAACTCACTAAACGGATCGAATTTACGGGAACGTTAACGGAGACGCGTCCCCCGCTGGATATTTTTATCATCACGGATAGCTCGGGAAAAACTCCACCAGGTTATTCACCCGATCGAGTATTTCCGGCTGGCGAACTGTCGGGAACCACTTGGCGGATTTGCAAATTTTCAACGCGGCCCGCTAAATCCGGTTAAATGTAAAATTCAGAAATTCTTATGCCAAATATGATTCTATATATATTCATTATTAACATTTCATTAGCAACGGCCTGTCCTACCTTTACGTAGATCGTCATCCGTTAAAGGATGAATTTCGCAAATTGTCGACCGCTTCTATCCGGGAAAAAGCTATCGACCGCCTCTGCCGGTTTGTGCGATAGTGACGTGCCGCAAGTGACGTGGTGTTCGCCACGGTCATGGCTGCGGTCGGGGAATTTTTGGGTGGTGGAGTCGACCCGGTTCGTCCGAATGCCGCGTGAAACCCGGCAAGTCTCAGCACGCCGATGATGGTGGACGCTATCGAGAACTGCGAGAACCGATTGAAAACGTTATGGCTAATCGCTTTGTGATGCGGATCGAGTTAACGGCAAGTGCAAAAGGTAAACTTTCCACGTTGAGCGATTCAACCGGCATGACGCAGGTGGCGATCATGTCCCGGATGGTCACATGGTTCAGCAACCAGCCGGAATTGATCCAGGCTGCGGTGCTGGGACGGTATCCACAGGAAATTCAGTCCGAAGTCGCCACGCTTATCCTCCGGAAAATGGCGGGTGAAGAGATCGGCAATGCGAGCGATCGTAAAAAGTGACCGGTGGAAAACCTTCGTTCAAACGATAGTGCCTTAATCAAGCTCCTCTTCGTCGGCGACGATCTGCTCTGTCGGAGCGACTCGAAAGATCTCCTCGGTGCTGGTCTGGCCGCGCGCGACTTTCAGCATGGCCGCCGATCGGAATTCGAGCATCTTTTCCGCCAGCGCCTGGTCGCGAATCTCTGCCGCCGTGCCGCCGTCGGCGATCAGCTTGCGGATCGCCCGACTGACCGGCATCACCTCGAACACGCCCGTCCGGCCTGTGTATCCCGTCCAACCGTTCGACTCGGCGGGCTTGGCGGCATAAAGCTTTTTCCCCTCGCCCGGTTTTAGCCACCGCTTTACCTCGTCGAACGTGTCGGGCGCATCCGAGACATCAAACGCGTTGCGGTTTTCCGGATCGAGCGTCCGCACCAGCCGCTGCGCCACCACGCCAATCAGGCCGGTCGAGAGAAAATGTGGGTTTGCTCCGAGCGAGCGCATCGATTGCACCGCCCCCGCCGCACTCACCGAATGCAGCGTGGCAAACACCAGCATGCCGCTGTTCGCGGCGCGCACGGCGGTCCTGGCGGTCTCCTCGTCGCGAATTTCGCCGATCATGATCACATCCGGCGACTGCCGCAGCACGCTGCGCAGCAGCTCGCCAAAGCCCAGGTCGATCAATGGGTTCACCTGCGATTGCCGCAATCCGTCGATCGCATATTCGACCGGGTCTTCAATGGTGTTGATCTTCCGCTTGCCGTTGTTCAGCTTGATGAGCGAGGCATAAAGCGTACCGGTCTTGCCGCTGCCGGTCGGACCGGTAATGAGAATCAGGCCGGCGGGAGAATTGATCATCCGCTCGAAGGATGAGATTTGCTCGCTGGTCATGCCGAGCTGATCGAGCTGGAATAATCGATTGCCGCGTGTCAGCAGGCGAATGGCGAAGTCTTCTCCGTAGAGCGTGGGGATGACGTTGATGCGAAGATCGACCGGCTCATCCGCGCCGTTGAAAATCCATCGCCCGTCGGTCGGGCGGCGCTTCTCCGACAGGTCCATGCCGCTGTTGACTTTGATATGCGAAAGACACTTTCGACCGTGCTCGACCCCCAGCACGCTCACCGGCCGGATGATGCCCAGATGGCGAACCAGGGCGGCGATGTGCTGCTCGTTGGCGACGAAAAACAGATCGCTCGCAGCTAGCTTCGCGGCATGCTCGATCAACGTTTCGACCGCGCTCTCCGGCGGAAGGCCGCTCACGTCGATGAGTTGGGTCAGGTGCGCATTAAACGCGGATGCCTCGCCCCGTGCCTCGCTCCGTGCGTCACCCGGTGCATCGGCGTCCGCGTTTGTGGCATTGGCGTTCATCGCATTGTCGCTTGTCGAGGCAACGACCTTGCCGCGCGGGCCGACGCGCTTGCCGTCCATCTTTTTGATCGTGCTCATCTCGCGGCTCCTTGCTCGCCGCGCAGCATCGCCCGGGCGGCGGTTTCTGTCTCAGCCATCGGCACCACCCGCCC
>CAXSBN010000023.1:15414-67305 GCA_964236135.1 uncultured Phycisphaerae bacterium | reverse complement strand
TTCGCGCAGGATGTGATTGACCTGATGAATGCGCTTTCGATCACCAAGGCCGCGATCGTCGGCCATGACTGGGGTTGCCGGGCGGCCTATGCGCTGGCTGCGCTTTGGCCGGAACGAATCACCTGGATCGTCGCGTGTTCCGGCGGCTATGAGACCGGAATGAAAAGCGGCGATCAGATCGACCCCGAGCAAGCGAAAGCGTACTGGTATCAATGGTTCTGGCACACCGAGCGCGGCCGCGAAGCGCTGGCGAGAGACCCGGAGAAAGTCTGCAAATATCTCTGGCGAACCTGGTCGCCTACCATGCAATTCACGGATGAGGAATTCGGTCTCACCGCGGCCGCCTGGAAAAATCCCGACTGGATCGAAGGCACGCTGCACGCCTACCGCGTTCGCTGGGGCGCAGCCCAGCAGGATCCGCGCTACTCTTCACTCGAACGAAAGATTTCAGTTCATCCGAAAATCTCTGTCCCGACCATCGTGCTGCATGGCGATGAAGACGGTGCCTCGCTGGCGAAATCTTCCGCGGGACAGGAATCGGATTTTACAAGCCACTATGAGCGCCATCTTTTGCCTGGCATCGGTCATTTCATTCCGCGCGAAGCGCCCGATGCGGTGATCAGTGCGGTGAACACACTTCAAGGAGTCAAAGACAATGGATCTGAAAAATAAAGTTGCCCTCGTGACCGGTGCCGGCTCGGGCATCGGGAAAGCGGCCGCCATTCGGTTTGCAAAAGCCGGAGCGAAGGTTGCGGTGTTGAGTCATACTCGCTCGGAAGTTGAAGCGACGGCGGAAGAAATCGGCGTCGACGCCCTCGTCGTTGAGGCGGATGTTTCAAATGAGAGCGATGTCGAAGCTGCCATGAGGTTGATCATCGACCGCTTTGGACAGCTCGACATCGTGTTCGCCAATGCAGGCATCAACGGCGTGCAGGCGCCGATTGATGAGCTACAACCGGCCGAGTGGGACAAAACGATCAACACCAATCTGCGCGGCACTTTTCTCACGATCCATTACGCAGTGCCGCACCTGAAAAAATCGAAGGCCGGCGCAATCATCGTCACTTCGAGCATCAACGGCACCCGCTATTTCGCCAACTCGGGCGCGACCGCCTATGCCGTCAGCAAGGCCGGCCAGCTTGCGATGGTGCAGATGCTCGCGGTTGAACTCGGGCCAAGCAACATCCGCATCAATGCGATTTGTCCGGGCGCGATTGATACGGAGATCAGTGACAACACCGAAAAGCGCAATGTCGAGAAGGTGAAGATTGAGACCAAATCAGAGCGTGAAATCCCGCTTCACAACAAGCCCGGCTCATCGGAACAGGTCGCCGAGCTCGCGCTGTTTCTGGCCTCCGACGCATCGAGCCACATCACCGGCACGCCGGTCTGGATCGACGGCGCACAATCGCTTCTCGCGTAAATTTTCGAAAGGCAGACGCCATGTCGATGACCGTCGGCGAGTATGTGATGCGGCGATTGCAGGAATGGGGCGTCGAGCGCATCTACGGCTACCCCGGCGACGGCATCAACGGGCTGACCGCGGGCCTTCGCAAGCTCGATAACCAGCCGCGATTTATCCAGGCGCGCCACGAGGAACTTGCCGCGTTCATGGCCGGCGCGCATGCGAAATTTACCGGCACGGTCGGCGTCTGCATGGCGACCAGCGGACCGGGCGCGATACATCTCCTTAACGGCCTTTATGACGCGAAGATGGATCACCAGCCCGTCGTCGCCATCGTCGGCCAGGCGGCGACGACCGCTATCGGCAGCCAGTATCAGCAGGAAGTCGATTTGCAGAGCCTCTTCAAAGACGTGGCGAGCGAATTTTGCGTCACGGTCAGCAGCCCTGCCGCGGTTCGACATTGTGTTGACCGTGCATTTCGCATCGCGATGGATCAGAAGACGGTCACCTGCCTGATCTTCCCGAAAGATTTGCAGGAAGAGTCCGCCGTCCCCGAGCCGCCGCAGCGGCACGATCATGCGCTCAGCGGCATTGGCGTGCCCGTGCCGTTCATGATTCCGCAATCGCACGATCTTTCTGCCGCCGCGAACATTCTGAACGCCGGGAAAAAAGTCGCGATGCTCGTCGGAGCGGGCGCGCTTGGCGCGCAGGATGAAGTGCTGGAGATCGCTGACTTGCTCGGCGCGGGCGTCTCGAAAAGCTGGCTCGGCAAGGCCGCGATCTCCGAGCACGTTCCCCACTGCGCGGGACACATCGGCCTGCTCAGCAGCAAGCCGAGTTGGAACCTGATGAAGGAGTGCGACACGCTCCTCGTCGTCGGCTCCAGTTTTCCATACTCCGAGTTCTATCCCAAAGCCGGCCAGGCCAAGGCCGTTCAAATCGACATCGACGGACGATTGCTGAGCCTGCGTTATCCGATGGACGTCAACCTCAAAGGCGACGCCAAACAGACGCTGCAAGCGCTCGTCCCGCTCCTGCGCCGCAAAGAAGATCGCTCGTGGCAGGAGGCCGTGATCGCCGACGTGCAGGACTGGTGGAAAACCCTCGACGCCCGCGCTCACACCGATGGCAACAACGATTTGCTGAACCCCGAGCGCGTCTTCTGGGAGCTGAGTCAACAGCTTCCCGACAATTGCATCATCTCTGCCGACAGCGGCACGGCCGCGAACTGGTTCGCGCGCGATCTGAAGATTCGTCCCGGCATGATGGCCAGCGGCAGCGGCAACCTCGCCTCCATGGGCGCGGCCGTGCCCTACGCCGTCAGCGCCAAATTTTCATTCCCCGATCGCGTCAGCATCGCGGTCACCGGCGACGGTGCCATGCAGATGAACGGCCTGAACGCGTGCATCACCGTTGCCAAATACTGGAAGGAATGGACCGACCCGCGCTGGATCACGCTCGTGCTGAATAACCGCGACTTGAATCAGGTGACCTGGGAACAACGCATCATGATGGGCGATGTGAAGTTCTCTGCCAGCCAGGATCTTCCGGACTTTCCTTACGCCCAGTTTGCCGAGTCGATCGGCCTCCGAGGAATTCGCATCACCAAGCCCGCCGAGATCGCGGCCGCGTGGGAACAAGCGTTCACCAGCGACCGTCCGGTGGTCATCGAAGCCGTCACCGATCCGGACACTCCGACGCTTCCGCCGCACATCACGATAGAACAAGCCAGGAAATTCACTGAAACGCTCCTGCGTGGCGACCCGAACGAACCGGGCATCGTGCAGCAGGCGATTAAAGGGATGGTGCAGGGTATTCTTCCGCACTCAAGTCACTAGCGCATGACGTCGTCTGTGGATTCGCGAGTCACCTGAACATGGACGGGTCCAGTTTAGAAAAGTGTCCACGCTCAATCATTCGAAGCGGTCAACGATACGGCCGCCAGCCGGAACCGAAAGAGTGCGTACGGCGTTGGCGTTCGTCTTTTGCCGAAAGGGGGCGCGCTAACTGGTTGCCCCTCCGGATCCGCGATGCATGTCAATTCGCCCGTCGTTGAGAACCGCCGGTTTCATCCCGACATCATTTGGAAACGAGATCGCCTAAACGCGTTTGCCGGAGCTATAGTTGCGTGGGCGAAATTCCCTCCACCGAGGTATGCACCGGTACGACTACGAATCGGTTCCGCCGCCGAGCGGCGTGCTTATGTAGATTAATAGCTACTTCCGTTCACCAACAGTTCTCTAGGTTTCCGTTTCACTTCACCAAATATTCCCCTCAATCGAGACGATCATCTTTATTATCTCAAATTGTTCCAAATTTGGCCGTCTGGCGAACACAATATATTCTTCTCCGCTAATAAGTTGTTCTCGTTTGGCGACGGGAGAGTCTATAACATTCGCAGTCCCTACCAAGGTGATATTTGCTAGAACATCGCCTTTCAGTACCCGTCTCGTGCTTAATCGAATGCTATCATAGGCTAATTCGCCGGGCGGTCCGACAACCGCAGAGCCTACATCAAGAATTTTCGCGATTACAATAACATCAGACTCAGCGATTGCATTTTCAAGCGAGACTTCCGATCCGGGCGGCGGTTCTGTTTCCAAAATTATTGACAACGTCTCACCGGATATTGGGGATGCATCACGCTTTTTGATAGTCTGACCAGCGCAACCGCACTGTAGGAAAAATGTCCCTGAAACGGTTGCCAGAAGAAACAATAAACGCAGAATGATTCGTATCCGCATTATCTCTCATTTATCGCTGTGGGGTCTATCGTAAAGTTTGCGTTACTACTAACCACACTCTTCGTGTCGTTGACGTGAATTAAACAGTCCAGTACCTCCAACATAAGAATTCACAACTAACTGCCATCCGCCTTGTGAGTCTTCGGCCGCGACGGGAAATCCCGTTGGTCTTGTTGGAGAGCAGTATAGTTAGTCGCCTGAACGTCTACGATACGCCGTATTCTCCGTTTCCTTAGAACAATGAATTGTACGGAGCAAGCGAGTGTAAATGCCATCGCAAGCGAGAAATGAGATATGCCGACGATGTTGAGCTCGCGAGTACTCTCACTACTTGGAAATCGTGACCTGTAAATGCGCATGCCCCACCCGCTTAGCTCGTATTTAAAGGATTCTAGTCGCCTTGGACTTTGCCCAATCGAAACGTGCGACGCGAGCATCGAATTTGCAAGACATGCGTGGTTACTTGGATCGACGATTGTTGCCGTTAGTAACGAGACGTAACCCGAATCAGAAGTGATTCCAAATGTTGTGTTAGGCATGTCCGTCCGCGGAATCGAACGCAAGGTAACGCTGAATCCGTCGCATACAAATCGACTCCGAGCCCACAACATGGCGATCAATGATGCGAAGAAAATGAGAGCGTACATTGAGCAATATCTACAGAAATGACTACCTTTTGCTCGCCTTTTGTGATCAACTAAATTCGACTTTATCGTTTTCGGCATCTCTAAACTTATGGCTACCTGGTCACGCCAACGCCCGTCTATTATGGAATTAAGTTCTTTCATTGCGGCATATGCATGTTGATGGAAAGACCGTTAACTTTCTACCACCTCTAGATAATGACACCACCGCCCGCATCGTCATCACCGAAGTACGCCTTCCCCATTAGGCCCAGCTACCACTATTACATCGGCTGTCTTACTATTGAGGCTTCCACTTTCTGGGGTTGTGGAACTGCTTCCAGTGGCGCTTCTCGCGGAGATTCAGAACCAGCGGAGTCAAGTTGTGGAGCGCGTCTCTATGTTTCAATCGGCCAGGTTCGCTGACCGTACCGACTCACATCGCCCGCTCTAAGCTCGGCCAGCATGCGTCGTAGTGTGCTGTCGATCTTCTCGACGATCTCATCGGAGCTCATGCCTTCGGTTTGAATGGCCGGGCCATAGACGACGGTGATGGGCAGGAAGCGGAATTTTCGTTTTCCCTTTGGCCAGCATTGAAACGAGCCGTCGACGATCGCGGGAATGATCGGTACGCCGGCGCGGCGGACGACCAGCGCCGAGCCGCGTTGGATCGGCCCGATATCGCCGGTCTTTGTGCGCGAGCCTTCGGGATAAATGTTGAGAAGGTGCCCTTCCTTCAGCCGCCTGATCGTCTCATCAATAGCGGCCCGATCGGTTTTGCCCTGCCGAAGCGGGAACGCGTGTAGCGAGCGAATCAGCCAGCCGAAATATCGATTCGTGAACAGGCTGCTTCGCGCGAGAAACGTGACCGAGCGCGGAAGATTGACGCCGAAGAGAACCGGGTCGAGAAAGCTTTGGTGATTCGCGCAGAGCAGCGCGCCGCCGTGCAGTGGAACGTGATGCACGCCGACGGCTTTAAAGTCGAATAGGAGCGTGCAGCTGAGCCGCGCGATGCCGCGGCAGAGCCGGTACCAGAGCGTCGTGACGGCCGGATCATGTGAGATTGGAATCTCGATGAGCGGCGATTCCTTTTCGCTCATTCGGTGGTCCCTGATTCCGCCGCTCGAGAAGCAATTTGTGAAACGGCTTGGGATTGAACCGTATGAACGATGCGGGCGATGACCTGCTCCTGCGACAGCTCGGTGGTGTCAATGATGGTCGCATCCCGTGGAATCGCCAGCGGCCCGACGGCGCGGGATGCATCGCGAGTGTCACGCGCGATGATGCTGTTGAGGATTTCGATGTAGTCGACGGTCTCCCCACGCCCACGCAGCTGCGTACATCTGCGCCGGGCACGCTCCTGAGGCGTGGCATCGAGATAAAACTTGAACGCCGCATCGGGGAAGACGATCGATCCCTGGTCCCGCCCTTCGCTGACGATGTCGCGATGCTCGGCTGCAATCAGCCGCTGCTGCGCGACCAGGAGTTCGCGAATGGCGGGCACAATCGCGACGTAGGACGCTGCACGCGTCGCCTCGCCGCCGCGGAGCAGATGACCGACAGGCTCGCCATTGAGCAACACGCCGGGCGGATGTTTACTCCAATCGAACTCGATCTTTGCGAGCTTTGCCACGAAGGTCAGCTGACGGGTATCGTCTAGATTGATCTGCCGACGCAGCGCCGCCAACCCGATGGCACGATACATCGCGCCGGTGTCGAGAAAATCAAAGCCAAGCCGCTGCGCCGCCGCTTGAGCAACGGTCGATTTTCCAGTGCCGGCAGGTCCATCAATCGTGATTAACATGGATTGACCAGCATCATGCGAATCTGGTGAAAGAGGGCAAGCGTCGACGAAGGCGTTAGGTGTTAGGCGTTGGGGGTTAGGGAAGATTTCGACGGTGCGCGGTCGGCAAATTGAGGTGGCCGACTGATGTATCGAACCAGGCGCATGCGTCGCTGTAAAACATGTTGCACGTGGTCGGCCAGCAAGCGGTTTAGCGGATCGGTTTGATGGCGCGTCAATCGCGGCAGGCGCGTCGGCACGCCATCAATGCGCGGGAGTTGTAAAATCTGTCGGAGAAGGCGGACTAGCCGCGCGTCGATTTCCAAGCGATCGACTGCCACGCCCTCGCAGTTCCGGCACGCTAGCCCGCCACGGCTTGGTGAAAAGAAGTGCCGCTCACGCTCGTCGACTGCCAGACCGCACATCACGCATGCGTTCAGCTCCGGGAGATAGCCGGTTTCCCGTAGCAGATCGAGCTCGAACACGAGAAACGATTCTTCTAATTTGGCCGTGCCGAGATCGCCGAGCAGTTGCTCCAGCCGATCAAACAGCTCAACGTGGGGGTCGTGATCCTCAATCAGGAAGTTAATTAGCTCGGCCGCGTATTGCGCGAGATAGATCGCGCGAAGATTTTTTCGTAACGCCTGATGTCCTTCGAGCAGATGCCACTCGGTCAGTGGCGGAAGTTCGCGCTCGGGCGCGTGCGAAAAAACGGCGTCGCCGAGATCGAGCAGATCGATCCCGCCGTCGAATTTGCTCGCACCGGCCTTGGTGCGGCGATGGGCACCTTTGGCGATAAGTTGCAGCCGACCAAATTCTCGACCGAAAAGCGTCAGAATCTGCGACGTCTCGCTGTATTCGACTTTTCGAAGACAGATGCAGCGATCGTGGGCGAGCGGCATTCAACCAATGATAGGCTTTCGCCGCGTTCGGTTGAGTATCAAGCGCGAACGACCTATATTCCCCGCCCACGGTTTCGGCCGGTCGAGCGCGTAGCTCAGTTGGTAGAGCATGCGACTTTTAATCGCAGGGTCCTGGGTTCGAATCCCAGCGCGCTCAATTTCGTCTCTTCGTACGGCATGGAACACTCCGCCGCCGTTGGCGCAGCCGAGACGCACAAATTGAGCAATCCGATAGAAACCACGCCGCCGATGGATTCGCGACGGACGCAAAGGTTCCGGTTGCATTAAATGAGTTACGCCTCGGTCTCATCTCGGTCGGACAGACTTGATGAACTGCGTGTGAATGGCGGGGTCGAAGGCGGCACGGGTGGGATATTGCAGTCCGGTAATGGCAACACTCGACAATGTGTCATCCGCCGATTTCTTCACGAGTTCAAATCGTTCGCCACTGAGTCGATATTGCTCGATCGTTTCTAGGAGCGGATCGACAATCCAATACTCCGCCACACCATGCAAGGCGTAGTCATCAAACTTAATACCTCGATCGATTGACTCCGTACTTGGCGACAGCACTTCGACAATCAGGTCTGGCGATGGAAACTGCATCTGGCCCTTGATGAATTTTTCGGATTTCGCCCTTGACCAGAATGCGATGTCAGGCTCGTAGTCATTTCGCGTCAGGCTCACAAGGTATGTCTCGCAGCCGACTTCGCCAAGATTGTTTGAAAGGCAGTGCAGTTGCAGGCCTAAGTTGATCTTCTCTCGAACCGAGTTGTGTTCGTACTTGGCCGGCGAATGCACGACGACTTCTCCATTAATAAATTCCCATCGCGAATTTTCATCCATGTCATCGTAAAAACGACGACGATCGATCGCTTCATTAGCCAAAATACGATTAATGTCGCTTGCTAATGTTGGCAATTGCGGTGAACGACGAAGTTGATCGAGAAGTGTCATTGCCTGAGTGATTCTAGATCGCGGGGGCCATCCATTTCCATTGAAAAAGATAGAGATTCCGCCGCTCTCTCCCGTCGCTTCGATTGAACGCGCATCAGTTCCTCCTGCCACAGGCCCAGTTCGTCAGGCGTGGCGTCGAAGCCGGAAACTCGGCCGCATTCCGGGCAGCGGGCGATATCGAGTTCGCCTAGCCGGTAGCCGCATTTGCAGAGTTGTGCTGACCTCTTCGCCTCTTGAATCGCGAGACGCCCCCCGACTTTCCGAAGAATCAGCCGGCGAAGCCCGAAGCTCACGCAGAGCGCGACGAAGAGCCCCAGAAGCAACATGGTCAGCAACGTCATGACGATTTACGCGATTGCTTACTCTTAATATTGCAGCACCGAATGCACGCCGTGCGGCTCGACCTTTTTTCGGCCGTTCAGACCCGGCAGTTCGATCAGGACCGCCACGCCGACAAGATCACCGCCGAGGTGTTTCACCAGGTCGCAGCACGCCTTCATCGTGCCGCCGGTCGCGAGCACATCGTCGCAGATGAGCACGCGCTGGCCGCGTACGATGGAATCCTCGTGCATTTCCAGCGTGTCGCTGCCGTATTCGAGGTCGTATTTCATCGACACCTTCTTGTGCGGCAGCTTGCCCGGCTTACGAACGAGGACGAACCCCGCGCTCAGGCAACACGCGACGGCTGTCCCAAAAATGAAGCCGCGACTTTCCGCGCCCACAACAAGGTCGATGTTTTTGCCTCGAAAAGGATTCGCCATCAGTTCAATCGCCAGCGCCAAGCCCGACGGATCGCTGAGCAACGGCGTGATGTCGCGGAAAACGACCGGCGGCTTCGGGAAATCCGGAATGTCGCGGATGAGTTTCTTGAGCGGCGTGATAGGGTCGATCATGCGGTCGATCGTATTCACAAGCCATTTGCTTCGCCAAGCCAACTTGCTCCCGCGTCTGGGCGAGCGGTTCGGATAGACGTGCGACATCTGTTGCCGATTTGGCCATGATCACGCAAAATCGAGGGCTTGCTGAGCGTCAATATCGGAACTGCCTGCCACTAAGAACGGAAAAACTTCAATTTCGTTGGCTGCGGAAGAAACGGTCGCTCGGAAGTAACTAAATTATTGTATCCCGCGGGGCGCGACGTTGAACAATTGCCAGCAGCGCCGCCGCGGGATGAATGGAAGCGGTTTGCAGTCGACCGATCTGGAGCTTATTCGAAGCGCACGCCGAGGCGATGCAGCGTCTTTTCATGCTCTGGTGGACCGGCATGCATCGCGGCTCTTTGGTCTGGCACGATCGCTTTTGGGCAACGCCTCCGATGCCGAGGACGTCGTTCAGGAAACCTTCGCCGGAGCCTACAAAGGGTTGGCTCGATTTGAAGAACGGTCGTCCGTCAAAACCTGGCTAAGCCGGATATTGATGAATCAGGTGTATCGATACCGTCGCGATCGCGGAACGATGAGGATCGCAACGAACGATTTTGCCGATGAATCCCGGGTCGGCGGTGTCGCGAGAGGTCAAGAAGCGGTCGGGGCGGCGGTCGATGCGAAGCTGGATGTTGCGAAGCTGCTCGACTTGCTGTCGCTCGAGCATCGGCAGGTGATTGTGCTGCGGGAACTACAGCAGATGTCGTACGATGAAATGGCCGCGACACTGCGCGTCCCGCGCGGAACGATCGAATCGCGACTTCATCGAGCGCGGGCTGAACTGAAGTTGCATTACCTCGCCCTGGGGATGGGCTGATGCTCGTGTCGGTTCGAAAGGTGTGTGGCGTTATGTCGTGCGAATTTGAAGAAAAAATCGAACGTCTGCATGATGGCGAGCTCGACGCAGCGGAACGCGTCCCAGTCGAAACGCACCTCGCCGGCTGTGGCGAATGTGCCGCCTATTTCGCGCAGCTTCGCCAAATCACCGACCGCTTTCACGCCGCATCGGGGCGGTTCGAGTTGGAGTTGCCCCTTGAGCTTGCCGCGCGACTGCACGCTCGTATCGACGACTGGATGGATCGGAGCATCCTTCGCCTGGCGATGAGCTTTGCCTCCGTCGCGGCGGTCGTGCTGATCGGCGCGATGGTCGGACTGCTACAGCTTGGCCGGCCGTCCGTCGAGCCGCCGCAGCCTTGGGAGGGAACTGCTGTCGCGCTGCAGGCGGATTCGGGGAATACCTCGTCGTCGACGTCATCTTCCGGTTCGTCTTCGGGAAACATCGAACCGGATTTGATCCTGGCCGAGCTGTCGCGAAAGGACATGCATTGAGCCGCACGAAGATGATTATGTCTGCCGCCTTTGTGCTCACGCTTGGCGCTGGCGTGGTCGTCGGCCTGCTGGGAGCGCAGCTGCCCAAAGCGCGTGAGCCGCGGTCGTGGCTTACGGCTGAGCTGGGACTAACAAATCGGCAGCGCGAGGAGATGAAGGCGATTTGGTCAGAGGTCGACAAAGCTCGGCAGGAGTCGGGCGATAAGCGTCGCGCATTCGAGAAGCAACGTCTGGACGGCCTGGCCAATTTGATGACCGACGATCAGAAAGCCAAGTACGAGCAGTTGAATGCGACGTATCAGGAGCAACTGACCGACCTCAATCACCAGCGTGAAGAGGCGTACAAAATTGCAGTCGATAAAACGCATCAGGTACTCACTCCTGAGCAACGAGTCAAATACGATCAGATGATGGAAAAACGGCGGGCCGAACACGGGCCGGGCGGTGGTCCTGGTGGCGGGCCTGGCGGTGGTCCTGGTGGTGGGCCTGGTGGCGGGCCGACGATGGGCCCGGGACTTCATGGATCGGGATCGCGTGGGCCGGGACCTGGCGCTATTCCGTTACCCCCGCCAGTCTCGCAGCCAAATTAAATTTTGTTAAAACGATTCGCGATCGGTCCTTCGCGCGCTCTATCAAAACACTAAAAGCCGAAACGAGGATTCGTTTCGGCTCCGGTGATAACCTTGATCTTCTAATTTTCGAGCGAACCCCGGGCGAGCGTGTCGTCCGGCCGACCATCGGCCGGACGACACTGCCCGTGGGAACCAACCGCGCTCCATGATATCGAGCAACCTTTCGGCCACCCACCGCAGTCACACGACCGCGACGAGATCACTAGAACAAAGAAAGTGCCACGAATTCGCCACTCATAAAATGCGTCGAAAATCGACGTTTTATCAGCTAAAATGTTAGCAAAAAATCTTGGACGGCAATGTTTACGAATTTTTAAAGTTGCGCTCAAGTTGCGCGCAGACTAGTGAGATGGCGTTTTACTGCCCAACCACTGCGCAGCTCTATAGCATGCTGAACGGCGATCAAAGCGTCGTCACCGCATCGAACGCCTGCCGCTGACGGGCAACCATCTCGCTATACAGTCCGCCACGTTCCACCAGTTCCTCATGAGTCCCCATTTCAATAATTCGCCCCGCCTCCATCGCCACGATGAGATCGGCCCTTGTCACCGTGCTGAGGCGATGTGCGATCACGAAGGTCGTGCGATCGCGGTACAGCTCGCTAAGTGATGACTGAATCAACTGTTCGCTCTCCGTGTCCAGATTACTCGTCGCTTCGTCAAGAATGAGAATGCGGGGATTGGCCAGGATGGCGCGGGCGATGCTCAGTCGCTGCCGCTGGCCGCCGGACAGTTTGAAGCCGCGCTCGCCCACAAGCGTGTCGTATCGCTCGGGGAGTTGCTCGATAAATTCATGCGCGTTCGCGCGGCGCGCGGCGTCTTCCACGGCGGCTTCGCTGGCATCGCGCAGGCCGTAAGAGATATTGTCACGCACCGAGCCGTCAAACAAAAATGTCTCCTGCTGCACGATCGCGAGCAAGCTGCGATACGAACGAAGCCGAATATCGCGCAGGTCAATTCCGTTCAGCGAAATCCGGCCGCGGGTTGGGTCGTGGAAGCGTGCAATCAGATCGGTCAGCGTCGTCTTCCCCGCTCCGCTATGACCAACGAGCGCGACGGTCATGCCGCCACGAACCGTCAAATCGAAATCGTGGATGACATCCGTCCCGTCACGATAAGCAAAATTAACGTGTTCAAATCGAATCTCTTCGACACTCATTGGCGTGTCGACGGCGTTGGGTGAATCAGGCTTATCCGATGGCTGCTGCAACACGCCGAAGATTCGCTCCATGGCGGCGAGGGATTTCTGCGTCTGGCTGACCGACTGCATGATCATCCAGACCGGCTGAAGCAGCATCACCGCATAAATCTGGAATGCGACGATGGAACCGACCGTCGCCTGCCCGCGATGAACGAGGATCGTGCCGTACCAGACGAGCATGAGCGTCGTCACGGGAATAAGAAATCCCCAGGCTGCCTCAAGGACAAGCTCGACGCGCGTGGCGAAGAGCGATTTGCGAATAACGGTGTGATGGCCGAGCGCGTAACGTTTTTTCTCGCGCGGTTCGCGACGGAAAGCGCGCACGACTCGAATCCCGCCGAACGTCTCGCCGACCCGTCCGTCGATCACGCCCGCGTCTTCACGAATCGATCGATAAATCGGGCGCACCTTTCGGGACCATAAATAGCTCGACAAGCCGAGAATCGGCAACGCAACCAGCGCCGCCACCGCGAGCCGCCAACTGAGCCACACCAGAATGCCGACGGAAGAAAGCACCTTGATGGCCGCGACGGCCGGCGAGATCAGGGCCATCTGCACAAGCCCGCCCACGCTGTCGATATCGCCGCTTAGGCGGCTGATGATGCCGCCGGTCTTCATCTCGCCCAGTTCGGTCATCGGCAAGTTCATCAGCTTGCCAAACAGCCGGCTGCGTAGCTTGAAGATCACTCGTGCATTCAGGATCTGCGTTCGATAGCTGCGAAACGAATCGAGCGCCTGCTTGGCAAACTGAACACACAATGCGCCGATCCCGAGCGTCGCGATCGAGAATTTCACCTTCGACACCGGCCCGCCCATCATGCCGGGCGCGACGCTGTCCAGCATCATTTTCATCGCCAGCGGCCAGACCATTTCCAGGCCCGTGACGATCAGCGCCAGCACCAGAATGAAAAGCAGCGCCCGCCAATGCGGCCAGAGCCAGGCGCGGTAGTCGCGCAGCAACTTGCGACGAACCTCCTTCTCCGGCCGAGGCGGTTTGGACGCGTTGGCTTTTTCATCCGTCGTCCTGGGCAACGGCTTACTGCGAAATTGTCGATCGCGTTCCCGCGAGGATTCGATTTTGGCCACTTCAACTTTTCCCGCGTGATGCCCGGCCGATAGTAGTGCAACTTTCCGCTGCGAGTCGCCGCGCGCGTCGGTTATTGTTGCGGCATGTTCCGGAAGATCGATCGCGTCGTCCTCCGCGTGCCGAACGTGGCGAGCGCGGTGCGCTACTATCGTGATGTGCTCGGTCTGCGGGTCGTGCGCGAAGAAAAGCAGGTCGCCAGCCTGCACTTTGTCGAAGGGTCTGCCGAGCTCATCCTCCATGCCGACACCGATCTGCCGGCCGAGGCGATCTACTTTCTCGTCGACGACGTGCGCGATCTGTTCAGGCGGAAAGCCGAGTTGAAGCTCACATTTTCCTCGCCCCCCGCGCGGGCGGCGCACGGCTGGCGCGCGACGATCAGGGATCCGTTCGGCACTATAATGAACGTGCTTGATCGGGCAGGAACTTCTCAATCCGGTGCATCGCACGTCGAAGACACTCGAATCGCGACGACACTCTTCGCCGACATCGAATTAAAACAGCCGGCCAAGCGAAACGTGTTGATGCATCTCTACGAAATGATCGGAAGAACCGCCGACGATCTTCCATATACAACCCATTTCGAAAGTCTGTACGAGCCTTACATCGCAAAATATTCCGATCCCAAGCCGACGCGCGCTGAAGTCTGGCGGCATCTGTTGAATCTGCGAAAGGGCGGCAAACTCCCGAGGCTTGGGGATGCGCGCTCCGCGCCGCCGGAGGTTGACGGTGACGCACGGGCGCGGATCATCGACGTGTTGGGTAACGACATGGGCAAGCGCGATCGTCTGCCGTACACGACGCGATTCGATCAGATCATCGACGAGTTCAACGCGGCCTTGCCGCGCGGTGCCAAGCTGTCGCCACACCAGGTGTGGCGGCTAGTCGCGCAACTCGCGAAGTGATTCGGGCTCGGTCAATATTTTTAAATTCGCGACTTCCACGTATATCTAGCCGTGTGACGATCAATGCCGACACTCCGCATGAAACGCTCCATCGCGTTTTCGGGTTCTCCGACTTCCGTGAGGGTCAGCGCGAGGTGGTCGATCGCTTAATCACCGGCAGGTCGACGCTTGCGATTTTTCCGACCGGCGCGGGCAAAAGCCTGTGTTATCAGTTGCCCGCCCTGATGTTCGACGGGCTGACGCTCGTCATCTCGCCGTTGATCGCGTTGATGAAGGATCAGATCGATTTCCTTCGTTCAAAGAACGTGGCGGCCGCGAGGCTTGATTCGACGATCACAACCGAAGAAGCCCGCGCGACGTACCAATCCCTCCGCGAGAAGTCGCTGAAGATTCTTTACATTGCGCCGGAACGGTTGGCGAACGAACGATTCCTGGAAACGCTCAGGCGGCTGCCGATCGATCTCATGGCCGTCGATGAAGCGCATTGCATTTCCGAATGGGGCCACAACTTTCGCCCCGACTATTTGAAGCTTGCCGCGCTGGCGAAACGACTAAACGTCGGCCGCGTGCTGGGACTGACGGCGACCGCGACGCCGCCGGTTGCCAGGCAGATCGCGGCCGCATTCTCGATCGCGGAGGCCGACGTCGTTCGCACCGGCTTTTATCGGCCGAATCTATCGCTCGTCGTGTCGCCCGTCGACCGTCAGCGGCGGCCGCGCCTTCTGCTCGATCGCCTCAACCGCCGCCCGCGCGGGCCGACGATTGTTTATACGACGCTCCAGAAAACCGCCGAAGACGTCGCCGCCCTTTTGCAAGAAAATGACTTCGACGCCGCCCCCTATCACGCCGGCATGGAGGCGGATGAGCGGCACGCGGTGCAGGATCATTTCATGCAGTCGGAGAGGTCGATCGTCGTCGCGACGATTGCGTTCGGCATGGGCATCGACAAGAGCGATATCCGCTACGTCTATCACTTCAATCTGCCCAAGAGCATGGAAAACTATGCCCAGGAGATCGGCCGCGCCGGCCGCGACGGCGAGCCGGCCATCTGCGAATTGCTCGCGTGCACGGACGACGTCGTGAAGTTGGAAAACTTCGCCTTCGGTGACACGCCCGAGCCGCGCGCGGTGGAAAGCGTCATTGATGAAGTGCTTTCGCTCGGCGACGTCTTTGACGTGTCGACCCACGAGCTCTCCGGCACGCATGACATGCGGCCGATCGTCGTCGAGACGGTGCTCACTTATCTACAGCTCGACGGCATTCTCACATCGACCGGCCCGTTCTACAGCGAATATAAAATTCAGTTTCGCCGGCCGATCGAACAGATTCTCGCCGGCTTTGACGGAAAGCGGTCGCAGTTTCTGCGTGAGTTGTTTGACCGGGCTGTGCGTGGAAAGACTTGGTGGAAGCTCGATCTCCACGCCGCCGCGATCGCGATGAACGAGCCGCGCGATCGGCTGGTGGCGGCCGTCACCTATCTCGAAGAGCAAGGCGATCTGGAACTGCAAGTTGCCGGCGTGCGCCATGGCTATCGACGCACCGCCATGCCGAAAGATCTGGCCGAACTTCGCCGCGTGATGAAAAAGCGATTTGACGATCGCGAAATGCGCGACGTCATGCGGCTGGGCAGCGTGCTCGATTTCTGCGCCGCCGATTCGTGTCGCACGCAAGCGCTGCTCAAATACTTTGGCGAGTCGCTGCTCGACGTCAGCGAATGCGGCCACTGCGGCTGGTGCCGCGGCCATCGACCCGGGCCGCCACCCCCACCTTTTCATGACGAGTTTACAACCGAGCATGCCGAGCTGATTCGTGCCGTGCGAGAAGAACAGCACGAAGCGCTGCAATCGCCGCGACAGCTCACGCGATTTCTCTGCGGCATCGTCTCACCGCTGGCATCGAAGGCGCGGCTGCCGCGTCTCCCAACATTCGGCACGCTGTCGGACATCCCATTTCGCGATGTCTTGAAATTTGTTGAGACACAATGAAATGCTCCGTCTTACGCTCTCTCTCTGTCCTTGGGGCGAGAGGTAAAAATTAGCCCGCCCACGCAGGGCAACCGCATTCTCTCCTTCTCCTCTCTCCGTACTCGGGGAGAGGCGGGGAGAGGGGTCTTTCTTACGCGCGAAAACGCCCCTCTCCCAGCCTCTCCCGGAGTACGGAGAGAGGAGAAAATGCCGGATCGTCGAGAATGCGTTTGCCCTCTCCGCCCACGGACCATTGCTTATCCATCCTTGTGACTTTACCGATCTCATTTACAATCTCGATCATGCGACGGACCGCGCGAACGCTCTTTTCCTCCGCGACGATGTGGTACGTGTCGATGCTGTGCGTGTCGTCAGCCTCGCTTTTGGCGGCTGACAACTTTGATCCGAAAACCGAGGAGCTGCAGGGCAACCGCTGGATCACGATCGAGCAGCCGTCGTCTCAGCCGGCAAGCGATCCAGCGCTCTCCTACATTGAGGATTTAATCGACGCCCGCCGCTACAGCGAGGCGAGCGACCGTTGCGTGAAATGGCTCATCCAAAATAAGACGTCGCCACTTCGCGATCGAGCATTGTTCTTGAACGCCGAGGCGCTCTATCGCTACGGCGATCGCGTGAAGGCTTTTTTTTACCTCGACGAATTGATGGACGAATATCCCGAAAGCCGCCTGTTCTACACGGCTCTTGATAAGCAATATCAGATCGCCGACGGATTTTTAAACGGATACAAGAGCCGCTTCGTCGGACTTGCGATCCTGGATCGACAAGATGAGGCAATCGAGATGCTGTATCGCGTACAGCAACGCTCACCCGGCTCGCCGCTTGCCGAAAAAGCGCTGTTGCGAACCGCGGACTATTTCTATGCCGATGCGCAATACGACCTCGCGGCGGACGCGTACCAGGCGTATGCCCGCGCTTATCCGCGAAGCTCGCAATTGGCGCGCGTGCGGTTAAGGCAGGCGTTCTCGAACTACGCGCAATTTCGCGGGCTCAAATTCGACGCCACGCCCATCATCGATGCGCGCGTGCAGTTGTCGGATATGATCGTGCAGTTTCCCGAGGTCGCCAGGCAGGAAAATTTGCAGGAGATCATCGAACGCATCGATCGAACGTTCGCGCGAAAGCTGTACGTGACGGCCGACTTTTATCGTCGCACGCAGCAGCCGACGTCGGCTGTTTATACTTACCGATTCCTGATCAATTCCTACCCGGATGCGCCCGAGGCCGGGCAGGCGAAGACGGAACTGACGCATATGCCGGCGTGGACGTTGAATACGCCCGAGCCCGGTCGCGGGCCGATCGGTGTGCCGACCACCGGGCCGACTGCGATGGCGCAATAATGACGATTTGCAACGGAAAATTTCTGACGCGATCGCTGGTCGCAGGTTTCGCGCTTTTCGCATTAGCTGGCTGCGGGTATTCGACTAATGGCAGCGATCCGGCAACTGGCAGCCGATATCAATGGCGATCGCTCTATCGTGAAGATGTACGAACCGTCGCGGTGCCGATCTTCACGAATAAGTCGTTCCGGCGAGGCGTCGAATTTGCGCTCACCAAGGCCGTCATCAACGACATCGAAGCCAAGACGCCGTACAAGGTGGTCCCCAAAGAACGGGCCGACACGATATTGACTGGAGAGATCGTCGAGATCGAATTGCGAAATCTGAGCCGCGATTCACAACTGGCGATTCCGCAGGAGCAGTTATATGTCGTCACCGTCGATTTTATCTGGAAAGATCTCCGCAGCGGCCGAGTGCTGACCGAGCGAAAAAACTTTCAACAGACGAATACCTTTTACCCGACTCTCGGCGAGGGCGAGTTTCTCGGCTCGCAGCAGAACGCTGAGAAATTGGCGTTAGGGATCGTGCAGGAGTTGCAGGCGGATTGGTAAACGGCCGGGCAAGTAAAGCTCGGGTAAGTTTGCCGTCGCGCGCGATGGAAATCCGCGCCGTGCGCACCGTATGATGACCGAACGTTGTCGCGCCTTCTTTTCGCGCGTCGACCTGATCGAAGCTTTTTTGCGAACAGGATGAATTATGTCCGACCCACGCCCCGAACGACCTGAACGCCCCGTACGCAAGAATGGCCGAACGCCCGCTCCCGGAATGCGCTTCGGCCGCGGGGTATTCGGCTGGGTGCTTTTCATCCTCTTAGCCGTGATGCTATTCGTGCTGGTGCAAAACAATCACAAGCCGCGCCAGCTCATCACCCTGAACGAATTCAAGCGTATGCTGGTCGAGAACAAGGTGAAATCAGTCACCCTGGAAGGCGACGAGGTCATCGGCGATCTAACGAACGAGCAACAACTTTCCGGCGGGAAAGTGACATCGTTCCACACGTCCTTAATTACAGGCAGCAGCGCCGACTGGAAATTCACCGAGTGGGTGCTCGACAACTCGGGCACGACCGAGGTCAAAGTTGAAAACTCTCAAAACCTGTTAATGCAGGTTCTGCTTCCGCTCATCCCCTGGCTGCTGATCTTCGGCTTCATCTGGTTCTTTGTATTTCGTCAGCTACGCAACAGCGCCGGCGCGGGCGGGATGCTCGGCAACTTCGGTCGCAGCCGTCACAAGATCACCAGCAAGGAACACACGAACGTCACCTTCGATGACGTGGCCGGCGTGGAAGAAGCTAAAGACGAAGTGATGGAGATCGTTGAGTTCCTGAAAAACCCGAAGAAGTTCCAGCGTCTCGGCGGCCGGATTCCGCGCGGCGTGTTGCTCGTCGGTGAACCCGGCACGGGTAAGACGCTGCTCGCGAAGGCGATCGCCGGCGAAGCCGACGTTCCATTCTTTTCGATCAGCGGTTCAGACTTCGTCGAGATGTTTGTCGGCGTGGGTGCGAGCCGCGTACGCGATCTTTTCAAGCAAGCCAAAGACAACTCGCCGTGCATCATCTTTCTCGACGAGATCGACGCGGTCGGTCGCCGCCGCGGTTCGGGTTTCTCATCGGGCGGGCACGACGAACGCGAGCAGACGCTGAATGCGATTCTCGTCGAGATGGACGGCTTCGACACGAACGATCAGGTGATCGTGTGCGCCGCGACGAACCGCGTCGACGTGCTCGATCCCGCCCTGACGCGTCCGGGCCGTTTCGATCGTCAGATTGCCGTGCCGCTGCCCGACGTGAAGGGCCGCATGGACATCCTGAAAGTTCACAGCCGCAAGGTGAAGCTCGGGCCGAATGTCGACCTCGCGCGCCTGGCTCGAGCCACGAGCGGGTTCAGCGGTGCAGATCTCGCTGCCACGATCAACGAGTCGGCCCTCGGCGCGACGCTCGCCGGTAAGGAATTTATCGAGCAGGACGATCTGGAAGAGGCGCGCGATAAAGTCCGCTGGGGCCGGGCTCGCAAGTCGGCCGTGATCGACGAGCGGGACAAGCTCGCGACGGCGTACCACGAAGCGGGCCACGCGGTGGTGCAGTTTCTCGAAAAAGACGCCGACCCGATTCACAAAGTGACGATCATCCCGCGCGGGCAAGCGCTCGGCTCGACGATGACGCTGCCGGAACGCGACTACACGAATCATTCACGTCGATGGTGTATGTCGTTCCTGCGCATGGGATTGGCCGGGCGAATCGCGGAAGAAATGTTTACCGGTGACATCAACACCGGCGCGTACGGCGACATCCGCCAGGTCACCGGATTGGCTAGGCGCATGATTCGCGACTGGGGCATGAGTGAAAAAATCGGGTTTGTTTTCTACGGCGAAGATAACAATCGTCCCGGCTTCGATTTTGGCGCACCGCGCGATTACTCCGATGAAACCGCTCGCGCGATCGATGAGGAAGTAAAAACATTAATCGACGGCCTCCAGGATGAAACGCGTAAAATTTTAGATGTCAATCGCGAGCGAGTCGAAGCGATCGCCAAGGCGCTGCTCAAATACGAGACGATCGACACCGACGATGTCGCGCGCGTCATGCGCGGCGACAACCTCACTCGCCCGACCGTCGGCGATCTCCTGGAGAAGGAGCAAAGCCGTCGAGGCGGCACAACCATAACCCCGCCGGCGAATGATCAGCCAGACATCACACCAGGACTCGGCGGCGGACCTCTGCCGTCGCCGGGGTGATCCACGAATGAATGAAGCGTTGCCGTTCTGACGACGTGCAATCGCCCGCAGCTTCGTTTAATGTCCGCAACAACTGACTCGTGCATACTACGGACGCCTAGCGTCTATGATGGAGGCTGATCGTCCGTGGCTCAGGCTGACATTATCATTGCCGACGACAAGCTCCTGCCGCAGGCCGTCGAGTTATACAATCAGATCTTTCGACCGAAGAGCGACGTCGATTATTTCAAGCGCCGATTCCTCGGCCGCTACAATATTCTCACGCTCATCGCCCGCGTCGACGATCGGCCGGTCGGTTTCTGGATGGGCTTCGAGCTGAAGCCGAGCATGTTCTATCACTGGCTGGGCGCGGTACTTTCCGACTTCCGCCGGCAGGGCATCGCTCGACAACTACAGGAAGCACAACAGGCTTGGGCGAAAGATCATGGCTATGAGTACATTCGCTGCGAGTGCATGAACCACCAGCGAGAGTTCGTTCACTTCGCCGTGAATCTCGGATACGACATCATCGGAACGCGTTGGGATTCCACGCACGCCGACAACCTGATCAACTTTGAAAAGAATCTAATCGAATAGCCGCCGCCGTTTGTCGAGAGACCGATCGGTCATTCATCTCGTCGGCAGATCAGTCGCCGAATAGACATCCCATGAGCCCGGCCGATTTTGAATCCTGGCTTCTCTCGCATTCGTTGCCCCGGCCCAGACGGCGGCCGTTGCTTATGGGCATCTTAAACGTCACGCCGGATAGCTTCAGCGACGGCAATCGATTTGCGGACGTTACATCGGCGGTTGAACACGGTATCGCGATGCTCGACGAGGGGGCCGACCTGCTCGACATCGGCGGCGAATCGACCCGGCCCGGCGCGCAACGTGTCGATCCAACCGAGCAAATCCGGCGAGTCGTCCCAGTCATCGCGCAACTGCGTGAACGGCGTGAAGACATCTGCATCAGCGTCGACACGACTCGTGCTGAGGTCGCCGCGGCCGCGATGGACGCCGGGGCGACCTTAATCAACGATATCTCCGCCGGGCTTGACGATCCGGAAATGTTCGCGATGGCGAAGAGACTGCAAGCACCGATTGTTCTCATGCACATGCAGGGCGCGCCGGCAACGATGCAAAAAAATCCACGGTACGGCGATGTCGTCGGCGAGATTCGACAATCGCTTGTCGAGCGACGCAATGCCGCCCTTGGCGCCGGTATCGCAGCGCACCGCGTTCTCGTCGATCCCGGTATTGGCTTTGGCAAGACGATGTCGCACAACTTCACGCTCATTCGCGAGGTGGCGCAGTTTGCCTCGCTGGGCGCGCCGCTTCTGATCGGCGTCAGTCGAAAAAAATTCATTGGCACGGTGATCGACGAGCCCGATCCCACGTGCCGGGCGTTCGGGACGGCCGCTGCCGCGGTTTGGTGCGCGATCCGCGGCGTCGATATGCTGCGCGTTCACGAGGTCAAGCCGATCCGGCAGGCACTGCAGGTTTTAAACGCGATCGAGGATGTCTCGAACGACTGACTTGTTCTTTCCCGCAGTGGTCGTGCGCGACAGTCCGAGATATAGTTCCTGCTTCAATGACTCGATGAGCGCGCGGCGAATTCCATGCAAGAATACTGGCTCAATCTCCAAATGTTCTGGCGCGCTTTCCGCAGCTATTCGGCATGGCAAATCTCGTTCGAATGGCTGCTCATCGGCCTGGTGATTTACTGGGTCGTTAAATTCCTGCGCGGAACGCGCGGCGCACGCTTGCTCAAGGGCATCGCGTTCGTCCTGGTCAGCCTTTACCTGATCATCAGCCTTGGCAGCAAGCTGTTCGGGCTCGACCGTATCGAGTTGCTGTACGGTCGATTCCTGGCGTTCGCCTCGACAGCCATCATCGTCGTCTTCCAGCCCGAGCTTCGCCGCGCCTTGATGCGTCTCGGCGAAACGCGGCTGTTCAGGAACTGGTCGACACAGGTCGATGAGGAGATCGAGCAACTGGTGGAATGCGCGCTCTTCTGTTCGCGCCGGAAAATTGGCGCGCTCGTCGCCATCGAGCGTGAGGTCGGCCTCGGCGGTGTCGCGGAAAACGGGACGGGGCTGAATGCGGACTTGACGGCCGATTTGTTGAATACCATCTTCTGGCCGAATTCACCGCTGCACGATCTGGGTGTCGTTGTCAGCCAGGGGCGAATCGCATACGCGGGCGTGCAGTTTCCGCTGGCCGAGAGTGGTGAACTGGAGCGAGAACTCGGCAGTCGGCACCGCGCGGCGGTCGGAATGAGCCAGGAATCCGACGCCGTGGTGCTCGTCGTTTCCGAGGAAACCGGCGACATCAGCATTGCCGAGCGCGGTGCGTTGATCCGCAAGCTGACACCCGATGCGCTGCGCGGCTTACTTGGCGAGTTACTCGGCGGCGGACGTGAAGCCACTTTCGCCGCCGCGGCGGATAAGATCGTGAAGGAACAGCCGGATGTCTGATTCAAGGGACGACACCATTAGTTCAACCGCAAAGGCCGCCAGTCCGCGCCGCCGCCCTCCCCAAGCCGAGGGCATTGAACCTGCCGAGACCACACCCACGTTCCTTCGGCCAAAGCCTTCGCGCCGCACCGCGTTCTCCGACCGCCTGACGGCGCTGCGATATTGGGCGGCCCGAACCTTCACGCTCGAAAGCATCTGGTCGAGCTTCAAGACTTTCCTCTGGGTTGGCCCACTGACCGTCCTGATCTGGATTTATGCCGAGCGCGCCCAGTCAACGGCGCAGAAAAATGTAACGATCCCAATCGCGTTCAAGAGCAGCGATCTGAACTGCGTCGTCAATTGGCAAACTCGAGAGCGCGCCATCACGGCGACGCTTGAGGGTCCAAAGGCCGGCGTTGATGCGGTGCAGACGGCGTTGAAGCAGCCGAATGACTTTGCCGTGCAGATCGAGCTGAACCGTGCCAGCTTTCCGCCGTCTCCCGATCAACCCTACCGCATCACCACCGCGCAGTTCATCGGCCAGCAGGAGTTGTTCGCGCGCTGGGGCGTGACCATCGCCGATGTTGATCCATCGCAGATCAATGTGGTTGTCGACGAGATCAAGGAAATCGACTTTCCGATCAGGCTTCCGCCGGAAATCACAAATATTTCAACCGCCGTTTTCGAGCCGGCGAAAGTTCATGTCACGGGGCCGCGCTCGGTGTTGCAGGATAAGTCGCGCCCGCTCACGTTCACCGCCGATCTTGCCGGCCGGGAAGAGCTGAACACCGCCGGCACGAAAGATTTGCCGACGGTCGCCGTTCGATGCAACGTCGACGATCCCTCGCTCACCTTCTCGCCGAAGACGGTGAAAGCGCGGCTTGAAGTCAGTCAGCAAAACGAGACATTCGAAATTCCCGCGGTGGCGATCGCGTCTATCATGCCGGCCACATTGAACGGTAAATACAGGGTGGTCTTCACGGGCGGGCAGACGCTGAAGAACGTAAAGGTGACGGGGCCGAGCGATCTCATCGATGCAATTCGCACGAATCGGACGATTCCTCGAGCACTGCTCGACATCACGCAGGATGACGTGGGCAAGCCCACGCAGACCCGCGCTGCCAAGCTCGATAATCAGGGCGACGGCGTTTACGTCACGAAAGAATCAGCCGACCAAATGTTGGTGAACTTCAAGCTCGAATCGCTCGCCGATCAGTAGTTGCCTCGCAAACGCCATGAGTCAGGATTTGGCCGATTACGTCGAGCAGCTTGGACGCCGCGCACGAGCGGCGTCGGCAAAGCTCGCGCTGCTGGACGGCGCGACCAAGTCGGCGGCCTTGAACCGCGTAGCCGCGGCTTTACGCGATGCTCGCGCGCCGCTTCTCGCGGCAAACGAGAAAGATTTGACGGCCGCGCGATCCGCCGGCGTCGCGACAGCGCTGCTCGAACGGCTCAAGCTTGACGACAAGCGCATCGACGCGATCGCGACTAGCGTCAAGCAAATCGCCGAGCAGAGCGACCCCGTCGGCCAGACGATCGAAGGGTTTGTTCGACCCAACGGTTTGCGGATCGAGAAACGCCGCGTCCCGCTCGGCGTGGTTTTATTTTTCTATGAAAGTCGCCCGAACGTCACGAGCGATGCCGCCGCCCTGTGCATTAAGAGCGGTAACGCTGTCATACTTCGAGGCGGCAAGGAAGCCGCACACTCTAATCGCCTTATCGCTCAAATCGTGCGAGCTTCGATTGGCGATGAGTTGAAGGATGTGGTGCAACTCGTCGATTCGCCCGACCGCGCTCTGGTGCCGCATCTGCTCAAGCTCGATCGCTACATCGACCTGGTCATTCCTCGCGGCGGCGAAAGCCTGATCCGCGCCGTCGTCGCCGATGCAACCATTCCCGTGCTGAAACACTTCACTGGAAACTGCCATATCTACATTGATGCGTCGGCGGTAAACGACGAGGAGAGGGTGTGCTCCGTCTGCGTCAACGCGAAGACGAGCTATCCCGGCGGCGCGGTCTGTAATGCGGCGGAGCACCTACTGTTCCATCGCGATGCCGCAGCCAGGCTACTGCCAAAAGTCTGCGAAGACCTCGCCGCGCGAGGCGTGGAAATTCGCGGCGATGAGGCGACCAGAGAATTATTCCCGCTCGCAAGGCCGGCGACTGCCGCGGATTGGGACACCGAATACCTCGCCTTCACCGTGAGCGTGAAAGTTGTTGATTCGATCGAGGATGCAATCGAACACATCAACATGCATGGCAGCCGCCATACCGATGCGATTCTGGCGCGAGAGACGAGCGCGATCGACGCGTTCGTGGCCGGCGTCGATAGTGCCAGCATCATGGTCAACACCAGCACCCGCTTCGCCGACGGCGGTGAATACGGCCTGGGTGCCGAGATCGGCATCAGCACCGATAAGCTTCACGCGCGCGGACCAATGGGGGCGAGCGATTTGACGACGTACAAATGGATCGTGACCGGTCAGGGGCAGGTGAGGACGTAGGTGTTGAGCGTCGGTCGGTTTCGAGTCGTGGCCCGTCCGTCGCCCTACTTTCCCGGATCGCAGAAATATAACCGGGCGGCAGTGCCCATCGGCAAATAAGGCACTCGCAATCGATATATATCGAACTCCGAAAGATCCCACCCCAGCCGGTCTCCGGAGAACTTTAGTATCTGTCGATATTGTGGAACTTCTCCAGGTGAGCATCGTGCCGTACGCTGTTAAGGCCAAGCTCGGCTATCTCACGCCGCTCACGCCTGTCGATACCCCGGAAGCAAACCTCTTTTTGGATCCTGCCACGTCGAATCTTGACTATTACTATTAGACTAACAAGACCTTGCGGAAGTAAGTCTCAATGTTCATCCGTTCGCTGATGAGTTCGACTGCACCCGCATAGTCAAGAAGCTCGCCATCTAGATGATTCCGGGACTCGCCATGAATACAAAAACACTTGTTGTTGTTCTTTCTACATTTTTCCTTTTCGGGGCTGCCCCAACCACGCAACCCCGCACCTCCGACGCCATCCTCGCTGATCTGGCTGCGTTGAAGCGACCACCGGTCGATGAGGCCAAGTATAAGGCTGACGAAAAAGCCTACGAAGTTGAATACACCGCTCAAATCCATGAGCTACAGACGCGGCAGTATGCCCTCGCCAAAGAGCTTCTCGATGCTGACCCCACCAACCCCAAGCTTCCTATATATCTGGAAAAGCGTTGGATCAGCCCCGAACACGCCGCCGAGGCCGATGCGGTGATCAGAACCGGGCAACCTGCGGGGCTGGTTTCCTTGGCGGAGTTTGTACAACTCGAGAGAAGTTACCGGTCGATTTCTAGAAAGACACCCGATCTGACGGTCACCCCCGATCATTTCGCGCCGCCGCGAGCCAGTATGAGGCCAAGTATCCCGCGACGGAGTATGCCGAGCGCCCTGCCACCATGTCGCTCTTTACGTTCAAGCAAGGCCCGGAGCACATCGCCGCGGTGAACGCTTATCTCGCTCGCTATCCCAACGCCTCCAACGCTGACGAACTGCGCGGCGAGCTTCGTCAAGACGCGGGCCGGGGCAAACCAATTACCCTCGCCGGCACCACCATCGACAACAAACCCTTTGATTCTTCGGAATGGAAAGGCAATGTGATTCTTGTCGACTTCTGGGCCTCCTGGTGCGGCCCCTGTAAGGCCGAGCTTCCCCGCGTCAAGGAACTCTAAGCCAAGTATCATCAGGACGGCTTGGAGGTCATTGGAATCTCGAACGATTACACCGCCGCCGCGCTGACGACTTACCTTGAGCAAAATCCATTACCCTGGAACTCGCTTTTCGACGAAAAATCTGCCGCGGCGCACAAGTGGCACTCGATCACGCACGCCTATGGCATCGGCGGCATCCCGGTGATGTTTCTTGTCGACCGCAAAGGCGTGCTCCGCTCCGTGGAAGCGCGAGGCGAACTGGAACACTTATTCCGCAGTTGCTGGCCGAGGATAAAGGATAGTTCACGAAACTCTGCTTTCTCCTCGAAGCCCCGCATATTCATGCGGGGCTTTTTTTGCTGCCAGCGATCTGGGTTTCCGCGGCCTGTCACCGCAACCGTTCAACCTTCACTTCAATAATTGCATGTCCGGATACCAGTACTTCATGACCCCCCAATATAGGCCGGTCTCGATCGCGACTGATTTCAACTGTGTTCCCTTAAGCGCGCCGTCGATCGCGCGGCCGTTGATCGTCCAAAGGGAATGCGTCTCGGCATCGATCAATACCGCGTCGGGGAATTTTCGATTTGGACGCGAAAGCGGGTTGATTGTCAGGAACGAATCGCCTTTCAAGTCGCGATCAAATGCGACCAGTCGATGATCGCGATCATTAAAAAGCAATACACGGCGATCGCCCATCGAGAGATTGACCGGCCCGTTCGCGGCGATGTCGGTGGCGACGGCGGCCGGTCGCGCGATCAACTGCGGGGTCGGTCGCGTGGTCGGAAACATGGCGATCGACATGCTCGCATCCTGTATATTCGAGAGGCCGATCGGATAGACCGGGAGGATCGGACGATTTGGAATATTTGTAGTCCTCGGCGATGCGAGGGTCACCGTCTGCGGGTGCCTGAAAAGCCACGTCGACCACGGCATCTTCTCCGAATTGATCCGGGGACCGAAGCCGACGGCCGGCCCGGAGTCGACACGCTTCCGGTCCACGAGCCGGCCGGTGACGCCACTGATAAATTGCCCCAGCCGCCGATCGAACAACAAGAGTGAATTCGCGGGCGATGAGACCACTTCCAGATCGCGAGGTCGAAGTTCGCGCGTGAGGTTTACGACCGTCGCGCAATTCGCATACGCGTTCCAGATCACTAGCGCCCGCTTGTCGTAATCGGTAAGAACCAGGACAGGCTTTGTGAAGAGGACGCGATAGGGCAATGCATAGGGTTTGCCTTCAAACACCACGCCGACCACATAGTCACCGGCCTCCGGGGCGGCGATATTGGAGCTGGACACAAATGACGGCGACTCATCGATCGCGGCCGGCCCGACCGCGCCGGGCGAAAATCGGTGGACCAGCATCGCCAGGGTCGGCGCGAGTCCGACCAGCCACCAGATTCGACGTCTACCCGAGATGACGACGAAGAATAAAGCGATCGCTGACAAGAGCAGGCCGCCGATCATCGGCCACATCAGCCGGCGAACGAGCATAATAATGAAAAGCCCGCTCTCAAATTGGGCGAGGTCGGCATGTACCCCGTACGCGACCACTGTCGCCATCGCGGTGCTGAGAACGATGAGGCCGATTGGAATCGCGAGCGAGCGGATAAAATTGCTCCGCAGATGGCGTCAGCCGGACACTGACGAAGTCGTGCGATCCCAGAACGACTGCGATACGAATCGTCAGCGTTTTCGTCGTCAGCTTGATGCCCGCCTCGATATCGGTTCGCTTACGTTCGTTAACGATCCGAATCCCAATTGCGTCATTCTATAAACGAAAAAAACTCGGCCGACATCGGAATCGACTCGGCCGAGCTAATAAGGGGATACGGCAAATAAACCGATTTAGTGTGTCAATCTTTCTTCATTTCGTACATGCCGCGACTGGCCGATCCAAAGCGATCGTCTTTAATCAGCGTCTGATTGAGCAGGCCGCGGAAATTGTTGCTCGAGCTTTTGTACCCGCCCTTTTCAACCGCAGTCAAAATATCGCTGACACTCATCGGCTGGCCGGACTCGGACAATACTTTTTCCAACATGGCGACCAGACTCATCGAATTCTTCGCCCGCGATTTGCCGCCGTTTCCAGAGGCCTTGGCCCTGCCATTTCCCTTCGACGAATCGGGCGACTTGGAAGGCGTTGGCGCAGCGCTGCCGGAGAACCCGCCCCGCAAGAGGTTCAGCTCGCGATCGATCGAGTCCAGATCGGCTGCCAGCGTCTTGCGCTTGGTCGTCAATTCCTCAGCTCGGCCGCGGAGGGCATTCAGCATGCTTTCAACTTGCACGATCGTCATCATTCCATCTTTCTTCGGGCGTGGCATTCGTTTCCTTTCGAGGGTCAATTTGAGGTTCTAGACTACAAGGCGGGAAACTATAGCGAATACTTCTCCAATTGCAAAATGTCTACTGATCGTTCAATCTCGTTCGCAGGGCGACCGCATTCTCGACGATCCGGCATTTTCTCCTCTCTCTGCCTGCGGTTTTGATGGCGTCGATCTACACTTCATGCGCCAAAATATATGGATAGCCGTCAACATGGTCCGCCCAAACACGCCGAAGATACGGCTTCAGTGGTCAATTGGTTACGAAGGCATAAATTGGGCCGGTTAACATGCGGTCGTGCTGGCGACGTTCCTGCCACATATTGATTTGTCGATGAACAATGCTTCGCGCCTTACTCGTCTCGCGCCGTCGCCGACCGGCGCTTTGCATTTAGGAAATCTGCGGACGTTTCTGACGACATGGCTGATCGCACGGCAGCGAGGCTGGCGGCTTCTACTCCGAATTGAAGATCTCGATGGGCCACGCGTCCATCCGGGCGCGGCTCAGATGGCGATCGATGATCTGGACTGGATTGGTTTAGACTGGGATGCCGGGCCGATCATGCAGTCCAATCGCCTCGAAAAATATCGCGCCGCGATCCGTCGATTATTGCAGACCGGCCACGCGTATCCCTGCATATGCAGCCGGCGTGAAGCGCAGCGCGCCGCCAGCGCACCGCATGCCGAGGATGGCGCGAACGTTTATCCGGGAACTTGCCGCGATCGTTTCACCAACGTCGAGGAAGCGCAGCGCGTCAGCGGTCGGCCGCCGGCGATTCGCTTCAAAGTGCCGATCGACGGGCGTGTCGGCTTTGACGACGCCTTCGCCGGCCCGCGTTCGTTCAACGTGTCTCGCGATCTTGGCGATTTTGTGATTGCGAAAGCCGATGGCACACCGGCGTATCAACTGGCGGTCGTGATCGACGATGCGGAGATGGGCGTGACCGACGTCGTCCGCGGCGATGACCTGCTCGATTCGACCCCTCGGCAAATCCTGCTTTACCGTGCTTTGGGGTTAGCGGAGCGCATTCCGCAATACACGCACCTTCCACTCGTCATCGGCCAAGACGATCGTCGACTCGCAAAACGACACGGCGACACGCGGCTCGCGACATACCGCGCGGCCGGCGTGGCGCCGGCAAGAATACTTCACCTGATGTCGCGATGGCTGGGCATGGCCACATGCGCCACCGTTGGCGAGATGATTGGTCGATTCGATCTTCAAGCCGTGCCCGGCGAGCCGATCGTCTTCGATGCGGCGGCCGATCGGTGGCTACGCGAATGATCATGGATGAACTGGCAAAGAACATCCTGAGCGGCCGCGCGAGAGGCATGATGCCGAGCGTCGTGCGTGGTGTGACTGCGATCGCTGAGCCGCTTTACACCATGGTCATGCGCCTGCGCAACGTCGCGTATGATCGAGGCTGGAAGAAAAGCTTTGACGCGCCCGTGCCGGTGATCAGCGTCGGAAACCTCACGACGGGTGGCACGGGAAAAACGCCCGTCGTGTCCTGGCTCGCACGGGAGCTGCGGGCGGCCGGACGTCGTTCCGCGGTGTTGCTGCGCGGGTACAAATCGGTGGCGGGCGAACAGAGCGATGAGCAGCGACTCCTTAACATGCTGCTAAACGGTCCGTCCGTCGGCACGGGAGAAATAATTCCGATTCATGCCAGCCCCGATCGAGTGGCGGGCGCGCGGGACATTTTGAAGCACAAGAATGATGTCGATGTGATCATTCTCGACGATGGATTTCAACATCGCCGCCTTCGCCGCGCGTTTGATCTTGTGTTGATCGACGCGACCGCCCCCTTTGGTTTCGACCACGTGCTGCCGCGCGGGCTTTTGCGAGAACCGGAGAGCGCGTTGAGCCGGGCCAACGCCATTCTTTTGACGCGGGTCGATTCTGTTTCCAAAGATGTCGTCGATACAATCGAGCAGCGCGTTCGACGGGCGAATCCGCTTGCTCCCATTTATAGATCAAGTCACGTTCAATCGTTACCGCAGTTGGAAGGCGCGGTCGTGGATCTGAAGGCCAAATCGATTTACGCGTTTTGCGGCATTGGAAATCCGCGGTCGTTTTTTTATCAGCTCCGAAAGAACGGCCTGCCGCTCGTACACGAAGCGATCCTCGATGACCATCACCTGTATGACCAAAGGAACTTCGATGGCTTAAGCCAAGCGGCAATCGAAAAGGAATGTGATTTCCTGCTGACGACTGAAAAAGACTGGATGAAACTCGCAAATTTCTCGCGCGGGCCAAGCTCGCTCCCCATCGCAACCGTCGGCGTCGAAGTTCAATTCGAACATGGCGATGATGCACGGCTCTTTGCGGACGTCACGCAATCGATCTCGCGGATTTGATTACGCGCCGCGTTATAAATCTCCACTACCTAACTTTAACCGTACTCAAATACCCGCGCAAAAAAAGGCCGCCCGGTGGAGGGTTAGAGGCCGGGCGGCCTGGCGGAGGAGGAAACGAGGCTCTTCAGCGGAAGCTGATCGCGTGATCGTTCATCAAGCGGCAACTGCTTCCGGCATATATTGTTTCGCGGCAGGCTGGATTCGCATCGAATTCGCAGCTTCAATCGGCCGCACATTCAAGATGCTGTTCCAACCCCGCTTCGTGAACTCAACTCCATACGAGGCAAAATCCGTAAACCAATTTCCATCAGCCACGTAGCGAAACCGATATTCGCCAGCGGGCAACTCGATCGTCGCTCGCCACCAGCCGTCACCGACGTCAGACATCGACGTTCCATGGATGGCCCACTGATCGAAACTTCCGACAACTTTTACATCTGTCACGCCCGGTCGATAAAAACTAAATTCGACCCGACCGGCTTCTGAAACGCTTGTCATTTGTCAGCGTCCTTGTGAATGGAAGAACAAAGACCGTGCCATCTTCCGATATGCAATATCGTCACTGCCGCGATGCCCTCGGCCATCAAGTGCGCGCGCGACGGTTTCTAGGCGAAGAATCGGTCAATTTTATTTCTCGGTTAAGCAAATAATTAGTCGTTCCGGCTAGAATGCCTGTTGAATGTATGAAACGCCCCCGCCGATCGATTAGCTAAGAGTTGAGCAATGTCTGATCGTTTGCACAGCCATTGCGCAGTCGAAGCAAGCGCTGGCAATATCTGACACCCATATGATTATGACGATGGAACCGTCTGCCCAATTTGTTAAACGACATCGCCTTAACGCAATCTTTACATTCCTGTTGTTATGCGTGGTAGTTGGATGTGTCGGTAACTCCGGTAGTCGAGAGCGTGCAACATCTGCACGCATCGAGGCACTCGATCTCAACGACATCGCCGCCGTCGGTGCCGCGGCGAGCGGCGGCGGATCGGGCGCGACCGGCAATCTCGTGCGTTTGAATTCGGCGCGTAACGAGTGGGTGGATTTCGCCGTGCAGATCAGCGGCCTCTCCCAGCCGCCGCGTGGTCGGAAACTTCAGCTTCGAATTCAGCCGCTGAACCTGACGACTGAAAACTCGCAGATTGCCGTCGATTCGTTATCGGCCTACCAGATCGTGAACATGCCGATCGACGTAAACCGCGCGGGGTATGTTCGCCACACCGGGCTTTCCGCCGCGCGCGCTGATCTGCCCCGCGCGCTACTTCCATTAGAAATGTCGAATGGTCTGATCGATCTGTCGACAGTTCGCGATCCCAAAAATGCCGCCGACCCCAAATCTCGCGCTCTTACCGCCGGGCAGCCCATGACGCTCTGGTTCGATCTGCACGTCCCGCCTGAAGCGCGGCCGGGCGATTACGTCGCTTCCATCGACATCATTGACGATAAATCCGCCAAGCCGTTCGCGAGCGTCAACGTCGATCTGAACGTCTACGATTTCGTGCTGTCCGACGAGCGACATCTGCAGATGGTCGGCAACGTTGATTGGAGCGACCTCACCCGGTTGTTCCCAGCCAGCTTCGAGCGGGCAACGCCTCGGCTCGTGTCCCGCACGGATGCGGTGCATAAAGAAGCGGTGAGGACGCTGGATCAATTGGTGACGCTTGCACAGGATAATCGAGTGCAGGTCGCGATCTCACGCCTTCAACCGACCGTGAAATGGCCGACCGGGCGGCCCCCGCAGGTCGACTGGACCGATTACGATTCCCTCGTCATGCCATGGCTGAGAGGCGATGTTTTCCGCGACAAAATTCCCGTCGGCTATTGGCCGCTGCCGGAGATCGACAATCTCGCGAATTATGATGCGCGGTCACAACGGCAATATTGGTCGGAGGCGGCGGCGCATTTCGATCAGCTCGATTGGCTTTCGCGCTCCAGCGCCGTTCTTCACAGCACCGGCCATGGACGCGTCGACAGCGCCGAAGCGCTCAAGCTCTCGGGCGATGCGGGCCAGATTCTTGCGCTGAATCAACGCCTGCGCGTCGAAGTGCCGCTGGAAGACGATCAGGTTCAGTTCATCAACGATTCAACGCCGAATCTGGTTCGTCCGGACATGGCCGATCGATTGATCACCGCGAACCCTGCCCTGGTCTTCAGCTCGCCCATCCGCAGTTGGCCGAATGATGTGAAACGCCCCGCCCGATGGCTACGCACCGATTTGACCGGCGTGATTCCTTACGTCGGCGCGGGTGGCGACGAGCGAGATGTCCGACTGTGGGCGTGGCTTGCTTACGTCCCACTCCCCCCGCCGCCGACGCTGGGCATTCAGTATGGCCCGGTTCAGATCGTGAAATGGCCGAGCGTGCTCCCGCGCGTCGATAAACCCTCACAACCGGCCGACCCGAACGATTTGATCTGGTTTTATCCCGGCTCCTGGTTCGGCCTTGATGAGCCGGTCGCCAGCGTGCAACTGAAATGGCTTCGTCGAGCACAACAGGATTTTGAATATCTTTATCTCGCCAAGCAGCGCGGCGAGGCACTCAACGCGCTCGTACTCGCACGCTTGATGAGCAAGCCCGTCGAGCTTGCCCCGACGCAGCAACCGGACCCCACCTTCGGCCTGATGAGCGGCACCGCCGACGACGACGCATGGAACGGGGCGATCCGTCTCCTCGCGCAACGCATCATGCTTCGTGTGCCTGGACAGCCCGTCGATGAGAAGCGCGATCGCGAGTTGAATCTCGATCTCGGTCGCTGGGCCGACCCGCAAGAACGACCGGTCGCCATGGGCCGTAGCGTCAGTTGGAAGATAGACTCGGTGAACAGCACGAATCAACTGGTGGCCGAGCTGGGCATCGACATCTACAACGATGCCGATCGCACGCCCGACGGCGCGCTCACCTGGACCGGCGCGCCGCCCGGGTGGCACTATCGGCCGCAGCCCACGAAGAGTTTCGAGCTGGCAACCTATCACGTTCGACGGATCGGGCTTGACGCGACGCTCGAACCGACCGAGATTAAAAATCTCGACCATCAGCCGCTCGACATCGTGTTCACCGACGATTTTTCCCGCAAACAGTCGCCGCTCCACATGGTATTGCCGGCCGCGTTTTCCGATCGTCGCGAGGGGCGACTGCTGATCGACGGCTCGCTCGACGATTGGTCGCCGGACGATCTGATTCAAAATGGGCCGATGGTTCGCATGTTTAGTCGGCCGGGGTTGCAGAAGCAGGAAATTCAGTCGGCGAGTTCGCCCACAAACATATACACCAGTTGGGCCGAGGAGAATTTCTATGTCGCATTTAAAATGACCGGTCTCAGCGGAACGGAAAATCATTCCGTGAGAAACGATGTACGCTACGAGTTTCGCCGCGCTTGGGGTGAAGACCTGGGCCAACTGATCGTGCAGGCAGTTTATCCGGACAACACGCTCGGCCCGGTGATGCAAATCGTTATCAAGCCCGGCGGACAGATCTGGATCGAGCGAAAAATGAACGACAAGGAATTTGTCGATCCATGGCAGGCATACGAAGGCACGGGCACGCGATACGCGACATGGATTGATGGCCCTGACTGGCGCGGCGAGCTTGCGATCCCGTGGAAAGCGATCGCCGACCCCGCTAAGCCGCGACCGGCGATGCTGCGATTCAATTTCACGCAGCACAAAAATTTAACCGGCGAAAGCGCGAGTTGGGCCGGGCCAATCGATTTTGGAAGGGACGAGAATTTTACCGGTGTCCTGATTATCCGCGAGCCAAGCCGCCCGGGAATGTAAATGTTGGCGATGTCATCCGTCGGTCGATGCACCGTGGATGTGTACGGTTGCGTCCGGAGTATTCCGATCGGCGTTACTTACCGCTCGGGATCGGCGGCAGCTTAACGTCGCCAGCATCATTGCGGCCGCCCGGGTTCTGGGCAGGCATCACGAGCGTAGGCGACCACTTCTCCCAATCCTTGTCCATTTCACTGTGAAGCCGGAACTCCGCGCCGTCGCGCGCCGCGTCGCCGGTCTTTTCCGGAGGCGATGCAAACGAAACGCTGCCGGTCAAGATCGATCGCACCGAGCCGAGCTTCACCTCCAGACCAGTGAAGACGCCGCCCTTCACGTCGGCCGGACTTTCCGTCCAGAATTGCGAATTGGTTCGGACCAGGTGGGCATAACGGCGTTGGATGAACGCTTCAATTTCAACGCTGGTCGCATCATCGGCCAGGCGAATGCCCTGCACCGCGCCGACCTCGATGCCCTTGTATTTCAGAGGCGCGCCGTTTTCCAAGTGCTCGAGCCGCGTCGCGTGGAGGAAAAGATGAATGCCATCGCCGAGCGCGACTGGCGGCTTATCGAGACCGAAAAATTCAGTTTGATCGTCACCCTCGCCAGGTCGCGATTCAATGTACGCGCCGCTTACAATCGTCCCCAGGCCGGTCAGCCCGCCGTTTGAAAAATCCGCTTTTACCACCCAGAATTGCGCGCCCTTTTTTGCAAAGGCGCGGTAGGCGCGAAGTAGTCGGACGGAGATGCGTGCATGTCGATTGTCGCCGGCAAGCTTGATTCCCTCGATTTTGCCAATTTGTACGCCGCGATAGCTGGCCAACGTGTCGCTCTCCTTCACGCCGGTCGCATCGTCGAAATCAATGGTGATCGTCGTCCCGCGCTCCAAGATCCCATCACGCAAATAAATGCCGGCGCCAATCGCTGCCGCAATCGGCACGAGCCATATAAGTGGGTACGGCCAGTGCATTCGCTTTACGTTTGGCTTCGGCATCGCCGAGTCGGTGTCGTCGCTCAAGATTGCTTCTCGCGTTTCTTCGGCGCGCTCCAGATGAGTTGCGGATCGAAGCTCGCCGACGCGAGCAGGGTGAACAGGACGACCAGCGAAAACGCCAACAGCCCCTTGCCGGGAAGCACCGAACCGATGCCGCGCAGTTTGACGACGGAAATGAGGATCGCAACCGCGAATACATCAAGCATCGCCCAGCGGCCGATGCCGTCGATGACTTTGAACACCCACATTCGCCAAACTTTTCCGCGCGACATCTTGAGTCTGACGCTGATCACCAGCAGAAATAGCCCGAGTAGTTTGAGGACGGGAATGAGGAAGCTCGCGAGAAAGACAATGATAGCGATCGTCACATCATGATCGCGATAAAGCCGATACGCGCCGTCGAGGACGGTGTTCTCGGAACGCGCCCCGTAAATGTTCAGTTCAAGAATCGGAAAATAATTCGCCGGCCAGTATAAAAGCAATGCCGCGAGGGAGAAGGCCGCCGTTCGGTTCAGGCTGTCGCCACTATGCTCGTGCAGCCGGGAATCGCATCGCACGCAGGTTGCCACCATCCCCGCTTTGAGCGGAATCTCCTGATGAACCAGGCCGCAGCTTTGGCACGCGATCATTGTGCATGTACTCTATCGATCGCCGACCAAACCTGCGACGGGAAAAGTGTTGAGTCGTTGCTCAGCGGACACCCAGCAGCAGTTCCATCGTCAACTGATCGATCTGCTCGTAGGGTAGCGTCGCGGCCGCCAGCGCGCCGCGGTCAAACGTCGCTTCGTACAACTTCCTCGCGTTGGCGGGAGTGAATTTCCCGGTCAGCCGGGAGGTGCCGTCGCCGCGCTGGTGAACCTGCCTCAGCAGGCCCTGAATTTCGGCGTCTTGATTGAAGCGCCGGGCTTTGTCGCGAAGGATCATGTACGTCCGCATGCAGCCGCGCGCAAATGACTTCACGTCATTCGCATCGCTCTGTCGAAACGCATGCGCATCGAAGTGCCGGCAGCCGGTGTACTTGGTGTCTTCCAGCAGCCGCACAAGATTGAACGCATGCTTTACGTTTACGGCGCCAAAGCGAAAATCCTGATCGTATCGGCCAAATTCCTGATCGTTGAGGTCGATGTGGAAAAGCTTTTTCATCTCGATCGCCTGCGCGACGTGATGCACGAAGTTCAGACCCGCCATGTGCTCGTGTGCGACCTCCGGATTCACGCCGCACATCTCAGGATGATCCAGCGTTGGAATAAACGCCAGGTAACTGCCCGTGACCGCGAAATACAGATGTCCGCGCGGCTCGTTGGGCTTGGCTTCAAACGCGAATTTGTAACCAAAGTTCTGCGAGAGATTCCATTCGCAAAGAAAATTGATGGCCTCTCGAAAACGCTTGATGGCGTCGATCGGCGATTTCGTCGCATCCGATTCCGTTCCCTCGCGGCCGCCCCAAAAGACGTAAATCTTCGCACCGACCTCGGCCCCGTATTCCATCGCCTTCATCGTTTTCTGAACTGCGTAAGCGCGAACCGACGCGTTGTTGCTCGTAAACGCGCCGTCTTTAAACACAGGATCGGAAAACAAATTGGTCGTCGCCATCGGGCAAACCAGGCCGTTCTCGCGCATGCCGGTTTTGAACTCCTTCAGAATCGTCTGGGCCTCGGTGGGCGAGGCAGAGATCGGGATCGCATCGTTATCGTGGAAGTTCACTCCGTAAGCGCCGACCTCTCCGATCAAATCGAGGATCGAACGCAAGGGCAAAATTGCGCGCGACGGTTCGCCAAATGGATCGCGGCCGGTGTTGCCAACCGTCCAAAGGCCAAACGTGAACTTCAACTTGGGATCGGGCAGAAAGTCTGACGACATGAGGAAAGGCTCTTTCCGGCCAAAGAAGATTCAGCTCCGCGATCTACGTGGTCAAGTCAGCCGGAAGCGTTTTTGAAGCTCATCGAATTGCGCCAGCTTTACCGGCGTCGGCGCTTTGCCGCCGAACGTGAGAAACACCTTGAACGCGGCCGACCCATCAAGGTCAAAAAATTGAATGCTGCACGTATCGACGCCATCGAGGTGACCCGGTTTGACGACGGCGAAGATTCGACCCAACTGCGAAATGCGAATGTGCATGTCGAGCGTCTTCGTCTGCACATTGAAATACTCGCCCCATCTGCTGAAGTTGCCGAACTGTCCGAATGATTCAAGCGTGACCGCGCCGTTGGTGACGATCACATGGACGTTTCCCAGCTCTTGAAAATCATGAAGGAGCGCTTCCCACTTTGATGAATCAAGCTCGCAAACGCGGCCTGGTGGAAGAGACGCGACGACGTCGACCTCGGCGATACCAAGCTCGCGCGCGAGCGAAACAGTCATTCGCGATGGATCGCGAGCAATCGCTTCCCGTATCAAGTCCTCGTTCATGCGGCTTACTCGTTGCTTCAACCCGGGAAACATTGTCGCGACAAGATTTCGCGTTGCCAACCGCGATCAAAAAACGTTGACTCGAAACACTGAAAATGTCCACTCCTCACACTTCACCGTCCTTGCCCTCTTTCTCTGGCGACCCGCCGCGGGTCGACCTGGGCAATTGCGAACGCGAGCCTATTCATATTCCCGGCGCCGTCCAGCCGCATGGCGTGCTGTTGGTGATGCGTGCCGCCGATCTCACAATCATTCAGGCAAGTGAAAGTGCGATCACGCTGCTCGGTAGGAGTGCGGCATCGCTGCTTGGCAAAAGTGCGGGCGATCTGCTGAGCGAAGAATCACTTCGGGCGTTAATCGAAGATCCGCGACGCGATCAGCGACTCAATCAGCGGGTCGATCAACGCCAGCCTCCGCCATTCGTCTTTACAACTGGCGGACGGCTCATCGTCGGTGGAAAACCCTTCGAAGCGATCGTCCATCTTAGCGATGGCGCGGTCATCCTCGAGCTTGAGCTGCCCGACGGCGATCCTTCAAGTCACGGGCAGGATTATGACTTGGCGCGCCACGTCCAGCGGATGTTTGACGCCACGCGCGCCGCCACGAGCCTGACGACGCTCGCGAAAGCCGCGGCGGAAGAAGTTCGGCGACTGACGCAATTTGATCGGGTCATGATTTACCGCTTCGATGCCGAATGGAACGGCGCAGTCATTGCCGAGTCCAAACGCGACGATCTGGAACCCTTTCTAGGTCTAAACTATCCGGCATCCGACATTCCCGCGCAGGCGCGACGGCTGTACACCCGCAACCGACTACGCTTCATCGGCGACCGCGATTACGTCCCGTCGCCGATCGTCCCGGTTATCAATCCGCTCACGGATCAGCCGCTCGATCTAAGCCACTCCGTGCTGCGCAGCGTCTCGCCAATTCATCTTGAATATTTGCGGAACATGGGCGTGTGTGCGTCGATGTCGGTGTCGATCGTCACTCCGGATGGACGCCTGTGGGGACTCATCGCTTGTCATCACTATGCCGGGCCACGATTCGTTTCTTATGCCGTGCGACGTGCGTGCGAAATGGCTGGCGAGCTAGTCTCGCTTCAGTTGACGTCGAAGCAGGAGAGCGAGGGGGCCGTCAACATCGCGCGGATGCGCGTCGTCGGTGACCAGCTGGCAGCCGCGATGGATGTCGGCACCGACATCGGCGAGCGGTTGATCACCGCGACGCCGAATCTTCAAAATCTGGTCGATTGCGGCGGAGCAGCATTTGTCGCGGGCACGCGCGTCCTAACCGTCGGAAATACGCCTACCCCGCCCGAGATTCGCGCGATTGCCGAGTGGCTTGACGCGCGGCAGGCACAGGAAGCTCACGCTCGGACTGTCGCCGACTCATTTGCCACTGATTCGCTTGTATCGCGCTTTGAAGCGGCTGGAGAGTTCGCCGACGTCGCGAGCGGTTTGCTCGCGGTGGCGCTTATGCGTGCCGGCAGCAATTACCTCATGTGGTTTCGATCTGAAGTGGTGCGCTCCGTCGACTGGGCCGGTGACCCAGCCAAGTCGGTCGTCAAGGGCCAGGACGGCGTTCGTTTAAGTCCGCGCGGCTCATTTGCACTTTGGAAGCAGACGGTTCGAATGCATTCGCGGCCATGGAGCGAGGACGAACAAACGGCGGCGACCGACCTGCGACGCCAAGTCGTCGACCGGATTTTACAACGCGCTGATGAACTGAAACGGCTGAACGCCGAGATGGCTCGCAGCCGTGATGAGGCCCTGAACGCACGCGCGAATGCGGAGGCGGCAAATCGTTTGAAAGATCAATTTCTTGCCACACTGAGCCACGAATTGCGCACGCCGCTGAACGCAATTCTCGGCTGGGCCGGGCTGATCTTAAGAAGCAAACGCCGGGACGAGGAAACAACCGAGGCGATGGAGATCATCGAGCGCAACGCACGCGCGCAGAGTCAGTTGATTGAAGACCTGCTGGATGTCAGCCGAATCGTCAGCGGAAAACTGAAGCTGGAACCGGTGCCCACGGATTTATCGCGTGTCGTGGAAGCGGCCGTGGCGTCGGTGCGCGTCGCGACCGACGCGAAAGCGATCCGCTTGCGAATCGCCGTGGATCACGATGCCGGCCAAGTGCAAGCCGACGCGGTGCGCTTGCAACAAGTCGTCTGGAATCTGCTGAGCAACGCCGTCAAGTTCACGCCCAAAGGAGGCGAGGTTCGCATCGCGGTGAGCCGGGTCGAATCGAGCATTCAGCTCATGGTGAGCGATACCGGCATCGGCATATCGCCTGAACTATTGCCATATATTTTTGAACGGTTTCGGCAGTCCGATTCCGGCAGCAGCCGAAAATACGGCGGGCTGGGCCTCGGCTTGGCGATCGTCAAGCATCTGGTCGAATTACACGGCGGCAGCGTGACGGCGCACAGCGACGGCCCGGGCGCGGGGTCGATGTTCGCCGTCACATTGCCACTCATGCCGATGCGTCGCAATTCGATTCGTGGCGCGGATGCAACCGACGAGCCCACCGCCGTGACTCGCCGCATCCATGAGTGCCCGGCGGAGCTTTCGGGACTCCGTGTATTGGTTGTGGAGGACGAAGCGGACGCTCGCCTGATGATCGTACGTGCGCTTCAGGACTGCGACGCGACCGTGACGGCGACCGACTCAGCCGCCGACGCGATGAAGGCGCTCACCGCGATGTCAAGGCCGCCGGACGTCATCGTCAGCGATATCGGACTGCCGGAGCGCGACGGCTTGTCTTTGATCCGTGAGATCCGCATGCTCGCCGCCGACGAAGGCGGACGTGTACCCGCGATCGCGTTAACGGCCTATGCGTCGGCCGAGGATCGGAACCGGACACTCACGGCAGGATTTCAGGCGCATCTGGCGAAGCCGATTTCGCCGCAGGAACTCATCGCGGCGATCGCCAGCCTTCTTGGCGGCCGATGATCGATAGGAGCGCCGTCAGTTACCTCGGCGAAAGCACCCGGCGGCATGATCATCGACAAGACCGACCGCCTGCATCCACGCGTACACGATGACCGGCCCCACAAATTTGAAGCCTCGCTTCTTCAATTCCTTGGACATCCGTTCCGACAATTCGGTCTTTGCCGGAATGTGATCAAAGCGATTGACGAGCGGCTTGCCATCGACGAACGACCAGACGAACTTGGAGAAGTCTTGCTCCGTCTCGAACGTTTTCAAATATGCGCGTGCTCCGCCAATCGTGGCTTCAATCTTCGCGCGCGAGCGCACGATGCCGGGATCGTTCAGCAGACGTCGCACATCCGCTTCAGTGAATCTCGCGACCCGTCGAGGATCGAAGTCCGCAAATGCTTTCTGGAAAGCATCTCGCTTTTTGAGGATCGTCGCCCACGATAAGCCCGCCTGAAAGCCATCCAGCATCAGCTTCTCCCACAGCGCACGACCATCGCGTTCGGGCACGCCCCACTCTTCATCGTGATAGATCCGCATCATGTCGCTGCTCTCGCCCAGGCACAGCGCGCAGGGCAACCGCATTCTGGATGATTTCGTTTTTTCTCCTCTCCCTGTACTCGGGGAGAGGTCGGGTGAGGGGCGTTTTCCGAGCGACAAAAGACCCCTCACCCTGCCTCTCCCCGAGTACGGAGAGAGGAGTTAATAGAATGCGGTTGCCCAGGCACAGCGCGTTTTCTCCTTTGTCATTGCCATCGTTGGCGATGATAAGATGCGCCCGCGTTGTATCGCCTCATCATTGACACGCGCCGCGCGCGGAATACCTTGAACGATCATGAGCAGCCCGGCGACATTCAGCGTCATCCTCTTTACCGTCCCACCCTCCGGACACGCGAATACGACGTCCGGCGCGATGGTTCGAGTCGACGGCCGCGAGACGCTGCTCCGCACGATCGAGCTGTTCTTAAATCGTGATGAGGTTGAATCGATCTGCGTTGTGTTCGATCAAGGCGCAGTGGACGAGGCGAGATCAAAATTTGGCGGTCATTTTGGATTCTCCGGCGTGAAGCTCGTGACCGGGGGGCCGCGGTGGATCGATCAGCTTATCGCGGCGCGCAGTAAGATTTCGCCGATCGCAACGAACATCCTTATTCACGATGCCGCCCGGCCGGCGGTGCCCTATACCGACGTCGATGCCCTGTCCGAACTTGCCAAAAAGCATGAGGCGATCGTGACCACCTCATCGGTAGACGCCGACTTAATTGAGCTGGACGAAGGCGGCCATCCGCTGGCGGCGCTGAACGGCGAGTGTTATCTGAAGCTGATGACCCCGATGATTTTTAGCCGGGCGGTGTTTGAGCAGATCGTGGAGCGGAAATCTCTTCCGCACGCATCGACGCTGTCGCTCGCGCCGGGCTCGCCGCTCAACATGCGGGTGAATCGCGCCGACGACGCGCCACTGGCGATGGCGTTGATCGGCCTGCTTCTGAAGCCCAAGGCGAAGGCATCAAGCCCGTTTGAAGAAGCGCAGTGGTAATCACATGCTGGCGGTTGGCGTCCTGGAACGACGATCAATGACTGACGAATCTCGACATGCTCAAATTGTGGTTACAGCGAAAGCACTTCGGCTACGACTGGAGCAGCCTCAGTCTCGGCGTCCGCGTCGAAGTTCGCCTGGGCCTCTGCATTCATCCGCCACAGCACATAAATCGAATTGACGCCCACGTAGAAGTAGCCGGCGGCAAAGATCGCGAGAAACGGCACGCTGCCGCGCGCGTAGCGATAGTACATGCTGATGAAGATGAAGCAGGTCATGTACGAGCCGAACGCCATCTCGATGATGGGAAGCATCAGCCGCTTCAGCGTCAGCAGGTCGGGCCGGACTGGCTCATCAGCACTCGCATTGCCGAGCGAAATGACTTTCGTCCGCGCGATGACGGCCGGGGTCTGGCCGGCGACGAGCGGGTCTTCGCGGTGCTTCCAGTCGTTGCGATCGCGACCGCTCACGCCATACTTCGGCGTGCGAACGAACTCGCTCGGCTTGCGACGAATCGCGCCCCAGATCGCTTCAAACACTGCCTTGGTGTTATTCACGCACACGCCGATGCCCAACGCCATGAGCAGCGGCAGGTGAACGATCGATTTCCAGGTCGCCTGCTTGCCGAAAAGCTCGCGCTGCGCGAACACGAAGAACATGCTAGCCGAGCAGGTCGCGACTACGAAGATGCTGACGCTGAACAAGTGCTTGGCGAAGTGCCAGTTCTTCCACGGACCATCGGCATAGATGAAGGCCGGGTACATCATGATGGTGAGCAGAACCATCAATGGATAAACCACCGTATTCGTCAGATGAAAAAATGCTTCGCTCTTGATTCGCCACGGCAGCTTCGACTTCATGATACGCGGCAGCAGCTTGATGCAAGTCTGCATCGAGCCCTTGGTCCAGCGATGCGCCTGCTGCTTAAACGCCAGCATTTCCGGCGGAAGCTCCGCCGGTGCGAAAAACTGCGGCAGGTAAACGAACTGCCAGCCTTTCAACTGTGCGCGATAGCTCAAGTCAAGATCTTCGGTGAGCGTATCGTGTTGCCACCCGCCGGCATCGGTAATGCAGTCGCGACGCCAGACGCCCGCCGTCCCGTTAAAATGCATGAACCGACCGGAACGGTTACGCGCGGTGTGTTCGATGACGAAGTGCCCGTCAAGGAAGATCGCCTGGCTTTGCGTGAGCAACGAAGCATCACGGTTTAGATGATCCCAGCGAAGCTGCACGCAGCCGATTTTTGCGTCGAAGAAATAGTCGACAACGTTTTGGAGAATGTCACGAGGCGGGACAAAGTCGGCATCGAAGATCGCGATCAACTCGCCGGTCGCGATTTTCAGACCCTCCGCCAGCGCACCCGCCTTGTAACCCTCGCGGTTGTTACGGTGAATATATTTCACCGGGTACCCCTTCGCGACCCATGCCTCACAGGCAGCCCGTGCGATGTCGGCTGAACAGTCGGTGCTGTCATCCAGCACCTGGATTTCGAACAAATGTTTCGGATAGTCGATCAGGCAGCACGCCCTGATTACGCGCTCTGCCACGACGTCTTCGTTAAACATCGGTAACTGAACGGTGATGCGAGGTAGTTGAACGAATTTACCGAGCGGGTGATACGTGTCATCTCGATGCTTCACGTAAAGATAAACAAGGATGTAGCGATGCAGCCCGTAAAAAGCCGTCGCCAACAACACACCCATGTAGACGAGCATGAACGCGGTTCGGAAGAAGGGCTCGGTCATAGCGGGCGATGCTCTGAATAAATCCGTAAACGGCTGTCAGTTTAGATGCACAACAAAGACTGGTTCAGGAACCGTCGATGATCTTTCAGCAGCAGCATTTTCGAATAACGGATAGGTACCGACAATTGTAAGTGAAGTGATAAGGGTGTCAAACTAGGACTTTTCTGACATTCGTTCCTCAGGATAAACGCAACCGGGCTTGCCATTTCTGGCAAGCCCGGTCACTTAATTCGCTTTTATCATGAAGCTGGAAACTTAGGCAGTCGGCGTTTCCGCGCTCGGCGTCTCAGCAGTCGGCGTCTCAGCGGCAGCCGCGTCGGGCGTCGAGGTCGTCGAGGCTGATTTTGCCTTGAGCGCTTTGTTTGCAAACGCGTGCCGTTTCTCATTCCGCTTGCGGCGCAAGCCGGCCGAACGGCGGACGCTGCCGCGCGGTTCGGCTTTCTCGGTCAGCAATTGCAGCAGCACAAGGTCGCCGCCGTCGCCGATCCGAAAGTCGCTCAATTTAATGATGCGAGTGTACCCGCCCGGCCGATCCGCAAAGCTTGGGGCGATGTCGTTGAAAAGCTTCTGCACCACAGTCTTGGTCGGACTGTCGATAATGAAGTCCTGATTCTCATCGACCAGACGGCGATCGCGCAGCGTGCTGATCACCCGGCGGCGCGCTGTCAACGTGTTCGTGCGCGCCAGCGTAATTAGCTTTTCCGCCATCGCACGCACTTCCTTGGCCTTGGGATAGGTCGTGCGAACCTTGCCGTGCTCGAAAAGCGATTGCACGAGATTACGACGCATCGCCGTGCGATGTTCAGAGTCCCGGCTCAACTGCCGGCCGAATAACCTGTGGCTGCTCATTGTTTAATCCTAGTCGTCAGTGGTCAGGTGTCAGTTGTCAGAACGAGTCAGCATTCAACTGACAACCGACCGCCGACAACTCTTTCTTATTCTTCCGCGGACGCACTGGTTTCGGCGCCTTCTTCCATATCCACATCGTCGTCATCATCATCATCATCCGGCATGGTCGCGGCGGCGGATTGGGCGCTGGCGGCCGCATCGAGGTCCATGCCGAGGCTCAGGCCGAGATCGGCCAGGCGGCGCTTCACTTCCCGCAAGCTCGTCTTCCCAAAGCTGCGAACCTTCAAAAGGTCGGCGTCCGTCTTTTTCACTAGATCGCGGACGACCGAAATCTTCGCACTTTCCAGGCAATTATTCGCGCGAACCGATAGGTCCAACTCCTGGACCGTCATATTCAGCTTTTGCTGAAGGTCGGGATCGATGGTGGCCTTATTTGCATCGCGAAGCGAGTCGACCGCGTCTTCGTTGGCGACGTCGCTGCCGAGCTCGAAATACTGCACGAACGGATTGAGGTGCTTGCGGAGGATTTTGCTCGCCTCCACCAGTGCCATTTCCGGCGACAACGTTCCGTTTGTCCATACTTCCAACGCCAGACGGTCGTAGTCCGTTTTCTGACCGACGCGGGCATCTTCTGTCGCGTAGCGAACGCGAGCTACGGGCGAGAAAATCGAATCGACCGCAATCGTGCCAACTTCCTGCTCGTCGAGGCCTTCGTTATGTTCCGACGCGGTGACATAGCCGCGGCCTTTTTCGACCGTCAGCGTCATCTCGAAGGGAACATCTTCCGTGAGCGTGGCGATGACCAGATCCTTGTTGACGATCGTCACGGCGGGGTCGCCGGTGATCATGCCGGCGGTGATCGCGCCGGCTTTCTTCACGCTGATCGAGATTTCTTTCGGCTCATCGGCATCGAGTTTCACGATGAGGCTCTTAATGTTGAGGATGATGTCAGTGACGTCTTCGGTCACGCCGGTAAGCGAGCTGAATTCATGTTCAGCGCCGCGAAGCTTGATGCGGGTGACCGCCGCGCCTTCAAGCGAGCTGAGCAGAATACGACGCAGGCTGTTGCCGACGGTCGTGCCAAACCCGCGCTCGAACGGCTCGGCCGTGAAGCGGGCGTACTGCTCGGTCGAGACATGCTCATCGCGCACCACGCGCGACGGCAACTCTAATCCACGCCAACGAATTCTCATGATGATTCTCCGGTTCGCGTGCTCGTCGAATTGCAAGAAGTTCCCGTCCCACGCTATTGGGGACAATCTGTACTCTCGCCTCGTCGACGACCGCAGGTAATTAGTTGTCAGTTGTCAGTTGTCAAAAATCGATTTTCAATTGCCTTAACTGACAACTGACAACCGACCACCGACAACTCTCTTCCTCACACTCGGCGTTTCTTCGGCGGACGGCAGCCGTTGTGAGGCAGCGGCGTCACGTCTTCGATGCCGGTTACTTTCAATCCTGAATTCTGAAGGTTCAACACGGCCTGCTCGCGACCTGAGCCCGGGCCTTTCACCTTCACCTCAACTTCCATCATGCCGTGCTTGCGCGCTTCCGTTGCGGCTTTTTCGGCAGCGCGCCCAGCGGCGAACGGCGTGCTTTTGCGAGCGCCTTTGAAGCCGACCGTGCCAGCCGACGCCCAACTGATTGTTTCACCGTTGGTGTCGGTGATGGTGACAAGGGTGTTGTTGAACGTCGCCTTGATATGGGCGATGCCGCGCGTCACGCCCTTGCGGAGCTTTTTTTTCGGCGCCGGCTTACCGGCGACTTTCGGTGCATCTGCCATTCGTTTTCCTTGCGGATCATTCAACGCATTTCGCGTTGTCCCCGCTGTGAGAAGTAGGCGGTGGGCAGTGGGCAGTGGGCAGTAAAGAACATTTCTTCACTGCCCACTGCCCGCTGCCCACCGCTCACTCATTTGCCTAATTCCTTCACACCCTTCTTACCAGCCACCGTCTTGCGCGGGCCCTTGCGGACTCGGGCGTTGGAGCGAGTGCGCTGGCCGCGCGTCGGGAGGCTGCGGCGATGACGCATGCCGCGATAGCTGCCGATGTCACGAAGGCGGGCAATGTTCTGCTGAATCGACCGACGCAGCGCGCCTTCGACCAGCATCTCCTTGTCAAGCAGGCCGATGATCGTGGCCAGCTCGTCCTCGGTCAGCTCCTTCGCGCGACGCTCGGGATCGATTCCCGCCTCTTTCAGGACGCTCAGCGCGTTAGTTGGTCCCACGCCATAGATATAGCGAAGACTGATCTTGATCTTCTTGTCGGCGGGGATGTCCACACCAGCGATACGGGGCATTTGTTGGCTCCAAGGGTTCGGGGTTCAGGGTTCAGGGTTCAGGAAATACAGCCTTTCTGCTGAACCCTGAACCCTGAACCCTGAACCCGAGGCCTTATCCTTGCTTCTGTTTATGCTTCACATTCGTGCAGATCACCCGCACGACGCCTTTTCGGCGGACGATTTTGCAGTTCTCGCAGATGCGACGAACGCTCGCTCTGACTTTCATGATGGACACCTTCTCTACCAAAACAGCCTGAACTTCCGACAATCACCCAATACGAGAACAGGGCCGCTTTGCGCAGGTCGGATTGTCAATAATAACGGAAACAAATTTTTTCTCAACTATCCTCAGCCAAGAAATTTTTTCTCCGCCTTTTGAAAAAACGTTGGCGGCCTGTCATCGGCCGTCGGTGAGGATATCGACGCCGCTCTCCGTCACCGCAATCGTGTGCTCAAAATGGGCGGCCCGCTTTCCGTCCTTGGTGACGACCGTCCAGTCATCCGGCAGCAGATCGACATCGCGACCGCCGGCCACCACCATCGGTTCGACCGCGATCGTCATCCCCGGCTTAAGCTTGAAATCACCACGCAACTGCTCGCCGGTGACGAAGTTTGCGACTTTCGGGTCTTCGTGCATGCTCCGGCCGATGCCGTGACCGACAAATTCGCGGACGACGTTAAACCCATTCTTTTCGACGGTGTATTGCATCAGTCTCGCGATGTCCGCCCACTCCCGGCCGGGCTTAATGTTGTTGATCGCGAGGAAAAGCGTGTCGCGCGTCACATCGAGCAGCTTTTGCGAATGCGCATCGATCCTGCCGACACCGACCGTCGTCGCCGTGTCCGCGCAATAGCCGTTGTGCATTAGTGCCAAGTCGAGCGTGACGACATCCCCCTCACGAAGCTGCCGCGGCCCGGGAATGCCGTGGACAACTTCGTCATTCACGCTGATGCACGTCTCGGCCGGGAAGCCTTCGCCGTTCTTGTAAGTCGGATAGTTCTTGCTGAGTCCGATCGCGCCCGACGCCTTTAGCTCGCGACGGGCCAGCTCGTTCAGGTCGAAGGTACTTATTCCAGGCGCGACCAGCCCGCGCATCTTGGCGAGAATCTCGCATCCGATCCGCCCCGCCACCCGCATCATCTCAATCTCGCGGCGGGTCTTTAGAATGATGGGCATGGGAGTGAAGTGGGCAGTTGGCGGTGGGCGGTGGGCAGTAAAAAACCTCCGGACGATGAGCCTTTGCTTACAGCCCACCGCCCACCTGCCTACTGCTCGCTTCTTAGTATTGTCTTCCCTTGATCCGCTTGCCCTTCTTCCCGTCGGTGCCGAGGAAGCCGCTGTAGTTGCGCATCAGGAGGTTTGCTTCAATGCGCTGCACCATGTCGAGGGCGACGCTGACGACGATGAGCAGGCCCGTGCCGCCCAGGAAGGCGGTGATCGTGAATGGGATGTTCATCCAAAGACTGAGGACGGTCGGCACGATCGCAATGATGCAAAGGAACGCCGCGCCGACGTAGGTAATGCGCATCATCACGCGTTCGAGATAGTCGGCCGTTCGCTTGCCGGGTCGCAGGCCGGGAATAAAGCTGCCGTAGTCGCGAAGCTGGGTGGCCATTTCCTTCGGCTGGAACTGGACGGTGGTCCAAAAGTAGCTGAAGAAATAGATCATGATCACTTCGGTCATAATGTAGATGAACGAGCCGCGCTGAAACTCAAAATTTAGGAAGGAGATCGTGCCGGCGAACCAGTTGTTCACGCCGTTGCTCAGCATCACGCCGTTGAGCCAGCCGAAAAAGACGCCGGGGAAAAGCATCAGGGACTGGGCGAAGATGATCGGCATCACGCCGCCGTGATTCACGCGAAGCGGGAGGTACTGCTTGGCCCCGCCGTACACCCGGCGGCCGCGTGTCTGCTTGGCCTGCTGAATCGGAATGCGACGCTGCGCCTGCGTGATCAGAATCGAGCCGGCGACCACGAAGATGAACGAAGCGATCAAAAAGATGATCTTGCCCGGCGTCATGACTTTGATCGGATCAGGATTATTTGTCAGGTTGGTCAGCTCAACGAGCTGTCCAATGGCCGCGGGCATACGAGCGACGATGCCCGCGAGGATGATCAGCGACACACCGTTGCCCAGGCCGTATTCGTCGATCTGCTCGCCCAGCCACATCAGAAAGACGCAGCCCGCGGTCATCGCGCACAAACCCGTCGTCCAGAACATGGCCGAGTGAATGTTTTGATAAAGCGGCTGCACGAGCGAGAACCCGCTGCCCGGATGGTGCATGTAGCCGAGCCAGAAAATGCCCTGCACGAGCGCAAGCGGAATGGTCGCATATCGCGTCCACTCCTGGATTTTCTTCCGGCCGGTTTCACCTTCCTTCTGCATTTTTTCGAGCGAAGGAACGACCGTGCCGAGCAACTGGAAAATGATCGAGGCCGAAATGTAGGGCATCACCCCGAGACCGAAGATCGTGGATTGGCTGAGATTGCCGCCGGAGAAAAGCGAGACGTAACTGGCAAGACGGCCGGCGGCGGTGCCTTCGCCGTTCTCCGCCTGCTTTTTCGCCATTGCGTCGAACGAAGACTGATCCACGCCCGGCAGCGGGACGTGGTAACCAATGCGATATATGGCGAGCATGAACAGCGTGAACAGAATCTTGTTCCGCAATTCCGGGACTTTGAAGATGTTGACCAGAGTTTTAAACATGATCGAACTCTCCAAGACTAAACGTTGTTGTTACCGTTTAGCTGCAACGCTTGCGGTGCGTTTTGTTGACCCTCGAGAACGTCTAACGCACCGCAAGCGGTGCCGCTAAACGACTCTTCGATGATCCGAAAAGTTATTCGGCTTTCGGAGCTTCTGCAGCGGGCGCTTCTTCAGCGTCCTTCTTCTTCGATGGCTTCGCGACCTTGTCACGCGGGATGAATTTCTTCTTCGGCTTCGGGAAGGCGAAGGTTTCACCCTTCACGTTCTGAGCGGTCCCGCCGGCTTCGGTGATCTTCGCGTGCGCGGTCTTGCTATACCACTTGGCGACGATCGTCAGCTTCTTCGATACGGTTTCGACTCCGTTCGCCAGGATCTTCACCGGCAGCTTCGAGTCGGGAACCAAACCCTTGTCTTCAAGGGCTGTTCCGTCGATCGTCTGGTCGGATTCGAAGTTGGCGACGAGGTCGCTCAGGTTGACGATGTAATAGCGGCGCTCGAAGTCGTGATTTGAAAAGCCACGCTTGGGGAAGCGCTTGTAGATTTCGGTTTGGCCGCCTTCATAGCCGCGACGGATGTATGTGCCGACGCGAGCGCCCGAGCCCTTATTGCCCCGGCCCGAGGTCTTGCCGCGACCGCTGCTCTCGCCGCGACCTTTGCGCTGGCGCTGCTTGCGTTTCAGGCCATCCGTGATTTCGTGAATCATGCTCATGTGAAACTCAGTGGTCAGTTGTCAGTATTCAGTGGTCAGAGAAGAGTCAGACATCTGCGGTCTTTTCTGACCACTCATCACTGATCGATTTTCTCAAGCCGTTACCAGATCACCTGCGCCTTTTTCCAACGCCACGCCGCGCGTCGCCTCGACTTGTTCGCGGATCTTCAACTGCTGAAGCGCGGCGATCGTCGCCTTCACCAGGTTTTTCGGGCTGGTTGAACCATAGGCCTTGGTGAGGATATCCGTCACGCCGGAAAGTTCGACGACAGGGCGAACGCTCTTCCCGGCCGTCACGCCCGTGCCCGGCCGCGCCGGGACGAGAATGACCGTGCTGGCACCGCTCGTGCCTTTGACGGTGTGCGGGATCGTTGTGCCCTTCAGGTTCACCTTGAACATTTGCTTGCGGGCGTCTTTGGTTGCTTTCTCAACGGCCGGCGGGACCTCGTTGGCCTTGCCGTAGCCGATGCCGACATTACCCTTGCGATCGCCAGCGACGACGAGCGCGCCAAAGCTGAACGTTCGGCCGCCCTTGACGACCTTGGAGCAACGATAGATACGAACGACGGCGGACTCAACGCCGCCTTCGTCCGCGCTGCGATCAT
>CAXSBN010000023.1:0-15404 GCA_964236135.1 uncultured Phycisphaerae bacterium | reverse complement strand
GCCGCCGCGACCACGGCCGCCGCCCCCACCGCCGCCGCCACCACCACCACCACCGCCAAAGCTCTGTTGAGCGGGCGAGGCTGGCGCCTGGGCTGCAGGTGCTTCAGCTTGTGGAGCTGCCTGTTCGGCTGCGGGTGCAGTCGTCGGTTCGTTTGATTCTGAAGGCGTGTTCGTTTCAGTCATGTTTGTTTCACATCATGAATCGTAGTGCGAGTCATGACTTTCAAATTTAGAACTTCAGTCCACCTTCGCGTGCCGCCTCGGCCAGCGCTTTGATGCGACCGTGATACATTCGTCCGCCGCGGTCGAACGCAACCTGTGTCACGCCGACCGACTTGCCACGCTCGGCGATCGCCTTGCCGACCGCTTGCGCCGCGGCGACGTTGCCGCCGTTCTTCAGCTCGCCGCGCACCTCGCCGACCGTGCTCGACGCCGACGCGAGCGTCTTGCCCTGCATGTCGTCGATGAGCTGGGCATAGATGTGCTTGTCGGAACGGAAGACGCTCAGACGCGGACGGTCAGCCGTGCCGGAGAGCGACTTGCGAATGCTATACTTGCGGCTTTGCAGTCGCTTGGCTTTTGCTTTCTGTCGATTCATGATTCTCGTGGCAATCGTTCGAAAGGCCTTGGTCGTGTCACGGGCATCTTGCCCGTGTTGGTGAACTCACACACCTTCGCATGGGCAGGATGATGCCCATGACACGATTCGATATTCCGCCGATCGGTGAACAGCCACCTCCAAAAATTCTTTACTTCGCACCAGCGCCGGCGAATGCCTTGCCGGGCTTGATCTTGACGACTTCGCCCTCGTAGCGAACGCCCTTGCCTTTATACGGCTCGGGCTTGCGGACTCGACGCAGGCGGGCCGCGAATTCGCCGACGGCCTGCTTGTCAGCGCCGCTCACGTGAATCTTGTTGCCGCCTTCAACCGCGACGACGACATTGCCGGGAATCGGCAGTGCAATCGTGTTCGCATATCCGACGGACAGGACAACGTTCTTACCCTTCATTTCCGCCTTATAGCCGACGCCCTGAACTTCCATCGTCTTCTTGTAGCCGGTGGTCACGCCTTCGACCATATTAGCCAGAAGCGCGCGGGTCAGGCCGTGCAGTGCCTTACTCTGCTTCTCATCGTCAGGACGCGAGACGACAAGTTCTTTCTTTTCGGCATCGAGATTAACGTCGATCAGCGGATGGACCTTCAGTTCGAGCTTGCCCTTCGGGCCTTCGACCTTGACGTGATGATCCGTCACCGCGATCTTCGCGCTGCCGACGGGAACAGGTTTTTTGCCGATACGACTCATTGTATTCTCGATTGTTGATAGTCGATTGTTGATTGTTGAAGAGACTTCAACATTCCACACTCAACATTCCACGTTCAACTCACTGTGCAGAGCAACTCTCCACCAACATTCGCTTCACGTGCCTTGCGATCGCTCATCACACCTTTCGACGTGCTGACGACGGCGATACCCATGCCGTTGATCACACGCGGCAATGCGTCGACGCCGCTGTACACGCGGCAGCCGGGCTTGCTGGCGCGATCGATCGCATGAATGACCTTCTCGCCGGTCAGCGAATACTTCAGCTTGACGCGAAGCTGGCCCTGGTGCGACGCATCATCGATCGAATCGAATTCCTCGATGTATCCCTCGTCCTTGAGCACCTGCGCGATACCGGTGCAGATCTTGCTCTTGGCGATCAAAACAAAACGACGGCCGACTCGATTCGCGTTGCGAATCCGAGTCAACATGTCGGCGATGGGGTCTTGGTTGTTCATGTGTTTTGAGTTGGCGGTGGGCAGTGGGCGGTGGGCAGCAAGAAAAACACTTCTTTACTGCCCACTGCCCACTGCCGACCGCCCACTTTCTTTACCAGCTTGCCTTCTTCAGTCCTGGGATCTTTCCGGCCAGTGCCAGCTCGCGGAGCATGATGCGGCTGACTTTGAACTTCCGGAGCGTGCCTTTGCTGCGGCCCGTCAGCATGCAGCGGTTATGGCTGCGTGTCGGCGACGAGTCGCGCGGCAGATTCGACAACGCCGCGTAATTTTTGTCCTTCTTCAGCTGACGTCGAACATCCGCGAATTTCTTCACGAGCGCCTCGCGCCGAGCCTGCTTTGCTACCCAAGCTTTGGTTGCCATAGTGTCTTATCCATTCGGTCGGAAGTCGGCAGTCGCGGTCGGAAGTAAAGAAACACTTTAACTGCCGACCGCTGACCGCCGTCCGCCGACTATTTCTTCTCTTCCGGAACCCGAAACGGGAATCCGAACTGCTTCAACAATTCGCGGCCCTCGTCCGGGCTCTTGGCTGTCGTCACCATCGTGATGTTCATCCCCTGCTGCTGCGTGACCGCGGCGGCGTCGACTTCGGGAAATACTGTTTGTTCCGTGAACCCGAAATTGTAATTCCCACCGCGATCAAATCCGTCCGGACTTAACCCGCGGAAGTCTTTCACGCGAGGAATTGCCAGGGTGATGACCCGGTCAAGAAACTCCCACATCCGCGCGCCGCGAAGCGTCACCTTCAGGCCGATGTCCATCCCTTCGCGAAGCTTGAAATTCGCGACCGACTTCTTGGCCTTGCAGCGAACCGGCTTCTGACCCGCGATGACAGACAATTCCTTCTCGGCCTGTTCGATCTTCGAGCGACCCTCGCCGCCCGCAGTACCATGCTTGCCGACGCCCATCGAGATCACGATCTTCTCGAGTCTCGGGATCGCCAACAGGTTCGTGTAACCGAACTTCTGCTTAAGTTCAGGAACAACTTTCACCTTGTAGTGCTCGATAAGACGCGGCGTCGGCGCGGGGGCGGCCGATGCTTCATCGCCGCTGTCGTCGACAATGCTTTCCTTCGACCGCTTGGCCGCAGCCTTCTTCGACGCGATTTCCGCGTCGCTGGGCTTGCCGCTCTTCTTGTTTTTTTCGTCCTTCGCCATGGTTGACTCACATTCGCTCGACGCGATTTACTTCCTGCTGATCGGGCCCAGATCCGTGCCACTGCCGGACGCGACGCGATGCTTGCGGCCATCCTTGATTTCCGTTTTCACGCGAACGCCCTTGCCCGTCGTCGGATCGATCGGCATGACGTTGCTCAGGTGTATGGGCGCATCCTTCTGAATGCGTCCGCCCTGCGGACTTCGCTGGCTTGGCCGCACGTGCTTCCACACGCGGTTGATGCCTTCGACGACGACGCGATCGCGTCCCGTCAACACGCGAAGCACGCGTCCCGATTTACCTTTGTCCGCCCCGGTGATCACCATCACCTGGTCGCCGGATTTAATGTGTCGTGCCATAGTTCATTTAGTGGGCGGCGGGCGGTGGGCGGTGGGCAGGAAGAATATCTTCACAGCTCACTGCCCACCGCCTACTGCCCACTCTCCTCAAATCACTTCGCTTGCCAGCGAGACGATCTTCATAAAATTCTTATCTCGCAATTCGCGGGCAACGGCTCCGAAGATTCGCGTGCCGCGCGGGTTGTTTTCCTTATCGATGACGACGGCCGCATTCTTGTCGAAACGGACGTAGCTTCCGTCTTTACGTCGGGTCGGTTGCTTCGTTCGAACGACCACGCAGCGAATGATTTCACCCTGCTTGATGTCGCCGCCCGGAAGCGTCTTCTTCACGGCACAGATGATCACATCGCCGACGCTGGCGACGCGGCGCTTAAACTTGCCCGAGCTCGACGAGCCGCGCAGCACCTTGATGCACATTGCCTGCTTAGCACCGCTGTTGTCGGCGATGTCGAGATACGATTGTTGCTGAATCATAGAATTGACTGTTGATTGTTGAGTGTCGAATGTTGAAGTCACGTGGACGTCGAAGCGAACTTCAACAATCCACAATCAACGATCCACCATCATCGCTTCTCTGGTGCCTTCCCCGTCATCACTTCCTCAGCCGACACCTGAACGGCCTTCTCCGGCGCTTTCTGAACGATGCGAAGCAGACGATGATGCTTCGTCCGGCTCAGCGGGCGCGACTCGGCAATCTCGACACGATCGCCCTCGCGGGCTTCGTTCTTTTCATCATGCGCGTGCAACACGGTGCGACGCTTTAAATACTTGCCATACTTCGGGTGCTTCGTCTGATATTCGACGAGCACTTTGATGGTCTTGGTGCCCTTGTCCGAGGCGACCACGCCTTCGATCGTTCGCAACTGCGAACGAACCGGCTTTGCTGAATCTGCTTCTAATTGATCAGTCATGGTTCTGCTCGATCTTTTCTATCCGTCTCATCTGGTCGGTCTTCAGTCCGTCAAGCTTTCTTCGCTGCTTCCAGCTCACGCTGACGAATAATGGTTTTAATCCGCGCGATCTCCCGCTTGGTCTTGCCCAACTGCGTCGGATCTTCCAGCTTCTCAGTCACGGCCTGGCTGCGCAGGTCAAACATATGACGCTGCTTCTCCGCCAGCTCGTGAGTCAAAGCATCGGTCGCCTTGTCCCGTAGTTCTTTAGTCGTCATCTCAACACCAACTTAAGTTCATTCAAAGTCAAGACAATAGGGTCAGGCGACAGCATGTCGACGTTCAAGGAAGCGCGTTCGCACCGGCATCTTGTGCGCCACGCGCGCCAACGCCCGCTTGGCGGTCGCTTCGTCGACACCCGCCACTTCAAACATCACCGTGCCCGGCTTCACGACGGCGCACCAATATTCCGGCTCGCCCTTGCCCTTGCCCATGCGAATTTCCAGCGGCTTGCCGGAGATCGGCTTGTGCGGGAAAATACGAATGAACAGGCGGCCTTCCCGCCGGAGGAAGTGCATGCAGGCCACTCGTCCGGCTTCGATCTGACGCGCGGTGATCCAGCAGGGCTGGAGCGTTTGCAAACCATACTCGCCGAACGCTACATAGTTGCCGCGGGTCGCATTGCCCTTCATCTTTCCGCGCTGGCTTTTGCGGAATTTCACCCGCTTGGGCATCATTGGCATAAATCACCGATTCGATTGTTGAACGTTGAACGTCGATTGTTGATTGGGGACTGTTGACTGTCGTCTATTACAACAATCCACATTCGACAATCCACAGTCTACGATCCAAATTCCATCTCCAATTACTCATCTACGACCGCGACGCATCATTCCACCCGGACGCACATCCGTTTCACTGACGAGATTTTCGTCTCCGTACATCCCGCGATAGACCCAGCACTTCACGCCGATCGTGCCGAACGTCGTGAAAGCGATGGCATAACCATAGTTCACGTCGGCCTGCAACGTCGTAAGCGGAACTGAGCCGGACGTCGACTTCTCGCTGCGGGCGATTTCCGCCCCGCCGAGCCGACCGCTGACGGCGAGCTTGATGCCCTTGGCACCGGCCTGCATCGTTGCTTCCATTCGCTGCTTCAGCACTCGGCGGAAGCTGGCACGCTTCTTCAATTGCTCGGCCACCGCTTCGGCAACCAACTGGGCATTCAAATCCGGATTCTTGATCTCAATCACTTTAATCGGCGCGACTTTACGCTTGATCATGTCTTCAAGCTCTTCACGAAGCTTGTCGACCTCGGCACCCTTGGGCCCGATGACCAGACCCGGACGGGCGGTCTTGATCGTGATCGTGACTTCTTCACGAGTACGCTCGATCAGAATCTCGCTCACGGCCGCGAACGGCGGGCGGCGATTCAGCTTCGCGTCGATCAGACGGCGAACCTTGAAGTCCTCCACCAGGAAGTTGCCGTACGCCGCCTTTGGCGCGTACCACTTGCTCTTCCACTCTTCAGTGATGCCGACGCGAAAGCCTGTTGGATTTACTTTTTGACCCATATTTTTCCATTCAGTCGGCGGTGGGCGGCCAGCGGTCGGCAGTGAAGAGATGTTCTTCACTGCCGACCGCCGACTGCCGACCGCGGACTATTTCACCTCTCGCTCAGCGACTTCTACTACAAGATGACTCGTTCGCTTCATGATGTTGTACGCTTTGCCGCGATCCTTCGGCATGAAACGCTTGATCGTCGGACCGGGATCGACATACGCCTTAGCAACATACAGCGTGTTCCGGATGGCAGCGGTTTCCTGCTCGTTGGCATTCGCGACAGCCGAACGGATCACCTTCTCGACGAAGACGCCGGCGCGCTTCTTCGAGAAGCGGAGCATCGATAATGCATCGTCGACGTCGCGGCCGCGAATCAGATCCATGACCAACCGCGCCTTTCTCGGGGCAATGCGGCAGAAGCGATGTTTAGCGGTGTAAGGCATTTGAATAAACCTCAGTCCTAATCTTCAGATCACGGCCGTTCAACATCAGCCGAACTACTTCGCGCCACCCGGAGCGTCGACCTTGCGGCCGCTGTGGCCGCGGAAAATACGCGTCGGTGCAAACTCGCCGAGCTTGTGGCCGACCATGTCTTCCTGAACGAACACCTTCAAGTGCTTGTTGCCGTTATGTACTTCAAACGTATGCCCGACGAATTCAGGAATAATCGTGCAGGCCCGCGCCCAGGTCCGCAACGTCTGCTTGGCACGGTTCTCATTCAGCTTCGCGACCTTCTTGTAGAGTTTTTCATCTACGTATGGTCCTTTTTTGGCACTTCGGCTCATGCAATTCAGGGTTCGGGGTTCAGGGTTCAGGGTTCAGGGAAATACTTCCTGCTGAACCCTGAACCCTGAGCCCTGAACCCCGCTCCTTAGTTGTTTACTGTCTGCGGACGCTGCTGGAACTTACCGAACTTGCGGCGACGCAGGATCAATTTCTCACTCTTGGCGCGCGGCGAACGCGTGATGCCGCCCTTGGCCGGCACACCCGTCTTGCTGACCGGATGACGACCGCCATTGGAACGACCTTCACCACCACCCAACGGGTGATCGATCGGGTTCATCGCCTTGGCGCGTGTATGCGGACGAATGCCCATGTGGCGGCTTCGACCGGCTTTGCCGATGCTGACGTTGATCCAGTCGGTATTGCCGAGCTGGCCGATCGTTGCGCGGCACTTGCTCTTCACGCGGCGCATTTCGCCGGAGGGAAGAATGATGACCGACCATTCGCCTTCTTTAGCCGACAGCCGGGCAACGCCACCCGCCGAGCGAACCAGCTTGCCGCCCTGGCCGGGGTTCATTTCGACGTTATGGATTTCAAGACCCGCCGGGATGTTCGACAACGGCATCGCGTTGCCGATTTCCGGCGGCGAATCCGGGCCGCTGACCACCGTCTGCCCGACCTTGATGTTCAGCGGGGCCAGGATGTAGGCCTTCTCGCCATCTTCATATTTGATCAGTGCGATGAAGCACGAGCGATTCGGATCATATTCGATCGCTTCGACGGTCGCGTTGATTCCGTCCTTGTTGCGACGGAAATCGATGACGCGATACAGTTGCTTGTTGCCGCCGCCGTGATGCTTGGCAGTGATGACGCCGTGATGGTTACGACCGCTCGGGCGAACCTGGGCGCGCGTGAGCGACTTCTCAGGCTTGAACTTGGTGAGCGTCGCGTTGTAGTCAATAACCGACCCTGCGCGACGGCCGGGGGACGTGGGGTTGTAGAATTTAATGGGCATTGCGAATTAGTTGGCGGTGGGCGGTGGGCGGTGGGCAGTAAAAAGATTTCTTTACTGCCCACTGCCCACCGCCTGCTGCCCACTCCTCAGAACAACTCAATCTTCGAATTCTCTTCCAACACGACAATCGCACGCTTCCAGTTCGACTTGGTCGTCGTTCCCGTTCGCGTGCGGCGGGGTTTACCCTTTCGCAGCAGCGTGCGGACGTCGGCTACCTTCACGTCATACAACTTTTCAACCGCGTGCTTGATCTGAACCTTGTTCGCATCGAGCTGAACCTGAAACGCATATGTGTTCCGGGTGTTCTGCTGGTGCGTGGTCTTTTCCGTGATCAGCGGCTTGATGATGATGGAATTTACGTCCATTCTTAACTCACATTTCTCCTAGATGCCTGATGACAGATGCCTGAATAAAGCGACCGACACCCGAATTTTCAGGCATCTGTCATCAGGCATCTAGTTTGTCATCCCACCAACTCCTGCAAGCCGTCCTTCGTCATCAACAATGTTCGGTTCCGCAACACATCCCATACGTTCAACTGCTTGACCGTCGTCAGCGTGGTGCGATCAATGTTGCGGGCACTCTTCTCGACGTTCTCATCGCGGCCGTTCAAGGCGAACAGGCACGTGCGATCGATGCCGAGCTTTTTGTATAGGGCGGCGACCGTTTTGGTCTTCGGGGCGTCGAACTTCAACGCATCGATGACGATCATATTGCCGCTCTGAACCTTATCGAGAATCGCGTGACGCGTCGCGAGGCGACGGGCCTTCTTCGGCATGGCCTGACGCCAGTCTTTCGGGCGCTTCTGCTTGGCATGGCCGCCGCCCTTTTTGATGGGGTTGCGGATGCCGCCGGTGCGGGCGTTGCCGGTTCCTTTTTGGCGGAACATCTTTCGCGTCGAACCCGCGACTTCGCCGCGTGCTTTCGTACGAACGGTGCCCTGCCGCTGATTGGCGTGGTACATGACCAGCGCTTGCTTCAGCAACGCCTTGTTGATTTCGCCGCCGCCGAACTTGGATTCATCGACGCTGAACGTGTCGATTTTGTCGCCGGCCTGGTTGTAGATTGGTAGTTCAATCATTTTAGTCTCGATTGTTGATTGTGGATTGTGGATTGTTGAACGCTTTCAACAATCCACAATCAACTTTCGACATTCAGGCTTCGGCCTTCACCTTTGCAGTAATGCTCTTTCGAATGAAAAGGAGCGCGCCGTTTGGACCCGGCAGCGCTCCCTTGATGAGCAGAAGATTTTTTTCGAGATCGATCTTCACCAGCGGATGATTAATCGTGGTGACCTGATCGGAACCCATATGGCCCGCCATGCGGACGCCCTTTTTGGGTTTGCCGCAGTTGCCGCGGTTAGTCGCACGCGATGCGATCGAGCCGGGCGAGCGATGCTTGCGTTCCGTACCGTGCGAAGCCGGTTGGCCGCCGAAGTTGTGACGCTTCATCACACCCGCGAAGCCTTTGCCCTTGCTGACGCCCGTCACGTCGACGAATTGCACGCCTTCAAACGTGTCGACTTTCAGCTCCGTGCCAACCTCGACCGTCGGAGCCTCCCACATTGCCTGCTCGGCAAAGTGGCGCTTGGGGCCGCAGCCGGCCTTGGCGGCGTGACCGATCAGCGCCTGCGTCTGGTGCTTGGCTTTGCAGTCGCCGAAGCCAAGCTGAACCGCGTTGTACTTGTCCTTGCCGTCCGCGGTTTTCACCTGCGTGACAACATTTGGCTCGGCCAGCACCACGGTGACCGGCACGATCGTGCCCTTGTCATCATAAATGCGGGTCATGCCCACTTTTTTACCAAGCAATGCTGGATGCATGATTGCGATTGAATCGTTGAATCACTGAATCATAAATCACTGGATGAGCCGTTCTCACAATGATTCGTCGATTCAATCAATCAATCATTCAATTCCTTCAAACGAGAAACCACCGAGGACTCGCGGCCCGCGGGTAAGGCGGGTGAGGATTCTTGGCTGAATCCCGCGAATCGAATCAAAACAAAATGCCCCTTCAACGCAGGGGCATGTCAGCAGGCTAAATTAGGCCTTAATCTTCACAAAGACGCCGGCCGGGACTACGAGACGATTGAGCGCTTCAACGGTGCGCGCCGTCGGCTCGAAGATATCGATCACGCGCTTATGCGTGCGCATCTCGAACTGCTCGCGACTCTTCTTATCAATGTGCGGGCTACGCAAAACCGTGTAACGCTCAATCCGCGTCGGCACCGGGATCGGCCCACAAACCCGAGCGTTCGTCCGCTTGGCGTTGTCGACGCATCGAGTGCCCGATGGTCGTACGCTTCCATTCGAATTCGAATCCGGTGCCCGTTCATTCTTGCAGTTGCTCACGTTCGACGAATCAGTTCTCGCACTCTCGACGAAACTCGAAATGAGCAACGTCCGAACACAAGGGTCGGAGAGTTTAGCGAAGGCATGATGCCTGTCAAGCGTAAGCTGCGCGTCTCTCTGGAATTTACGCTTCAAGGCCAAACGAAAACGCCGAGGCTGAGGGCCTCGGCGTTCTCTCGCACTTGATTTCGACTCAGGATTTATGAGCGATTTTTCGCGCGGTAATCCTGCATTCGCTGCTTGGCGCGATCCCACGCATCACGTGTTGCGGGCTTGGCGTCGGCCCAGTCAACGGTCGAGCCGCCGCGCTCTTTGTTCCAGTTTTGCTCGAGGTCGCCTTCGACATCCGACCAGTCGCGCTCCTGATAGTTTTCATGAGCGGCCGACGTGTAACCATACTTATACGCCGGCGCGTACGTGTCGTAGCTCGCACCTGATTTGGCGTAAGGCCGGTTGCGGTGTTCGTTCCGCCAATAGGCATCTTCCTCGGTCGGGTTGATCGCCTCGGCGACGCCTTTGCCGGCATACCCGCCCGCGACCGCGCCGACGACCGCGCCGACCGCCCCGCCGATTACCGTGCCCACGCCGGGCACAACCGAGCCGATCGCCGCGCCCGCCGCACCTGCCGCCGCCGCGCCCACGCCGGTACCGACTGGGTGAGACCCTGGTGCGCCGGTGATCGCATCCGGGTTACGGTCCTTATCAGGATTATTGCTGTCGTTCGTGCGTCCGAAAGTTTCGCGATTCATGGCCATATCGATCTCCTTGAAAAGTTGGACGAGCTCCCCGCAGATTCATCTGTAGAGCCTCGTTACCGGACCAACAATGCAAGACGCGGGCCGTCTATGGCGGTTAGAAAGATTGCACTGCGTTGACGGATCGTTTTCGCAGTCACATGACCATCCAATTCCTTGACGCTGCCGCGAGTTCGGCGAAGAGTGTGAAGACCACACAGGGAGAGCCGCCGCATGTCGTATCGCGTGCACCGTCGTCCGAAGTTTTCGTCCTCATTTTCAATCGAATCGCTCGAAGCCCGCGCCTTAATGTCCGGCGATGGGCTGATCGGCACGTATTTCAACGACGTCGCACTGAAATCCGCCGTGGTCACGCGACTCGATCCCACCGTCAATTTCAGTTGGGGCCTGGGCGCCCCCGCCGATGGCGTGAACGCCGATAAATTCTCGGCGCGATGGGCCGGCAAGGTGCTCGCCCGCAGCACCGGCCCGGTCAGCTTCTATACCGCCAGCGACGACGGCGTTCGCCTGTGGGTGAACGGAACGCTGCTGATCGACAACTGGGCGCGGCACGCCACCGTGACCAATCACAAATCCATCAATTTGGTTTCGGGGAAAAAGTACGACATCAAGATGGAATATTACGATGACTCCGCCGCTGCCGTCGCCAAGCTGTGGTGGTCGAGCGCCACGATCGCGCGGCAGATCGTTCCGACCAATTCGCTGTTCAGCAACCTTCGCCTTCCCCTGGCCGACACCCAGCCGCCGAGCGCGCCGACCAATCTGCTCGCGACGGCGAAGACTGACCAGACGGTGAGCCTGAGCTGGACGGCCGCCACTGACAACGTCGGCATCTCGAAGTACGACATTTACCGCGACGGCATGAAAGTCGGCTCGACCTCCGCGACGCATTACACCGATTCCGGTTTGATCGCGCTGACCAACTATTCCTATTCGCTCAAAGCGATCGACCGCTCGAAGAATTCGTCAAAGAACTCCGCGGCGTTGAGCACGATCACAAATAGCTCCGACGCGATCGCCCCCACCGTGCCGGGGAGTCTCTCCATCAATGCCAAGACCGACTCCTCGATCACGCTCAGTTGGTCGGCCGCGTCCGACAACGTCGGCGTGACGGAGTACGACCTCTATCGACAGGGCGTGAAAGTCGCGACGTTCGGCGCGAATACGTTCTCGACGACAAACCTCAATCTTCAAGCCAACGCGAATTACGCGTACTTCGTTATTGCAGTCGATGGGGCCGGCAACACTTCGCCCGCCAGTAACACCGTTGCGCAAACGACCGACGCCTCATCGCCCACGGGTTCGGGCAACGGCCTGCTCGCGCGGTATTACGACAACACCGATTTCACCAGCCTGAAATTGACACGCACCGATGCGGCCGTGAATTTCGACTGGGGCGGGGGCTCGCCCGATGCGAGCGTCGGCAGCGACACGTTTGCCGCCCGCTGGACCGGACAAATCCAGGCGAAATATTCCGAGCAATACACCTTCTACGCGACGGCCGACGACGGCGTGCGGCTGTGGGTGAATAATCATCTGATCATCGACCACTGGACCGCCCACTCGGCGGCCGAGGACAGCGGGAAGATTTCGCTCACGCAGGGTCAGATGTATTCCATCACGATGGAATACTTCGACAACACCAACGATGCGACGGCCCGGCTGAGTTGGTCGAGCGCAACGACGCCGAAGCAGATCGTTCCGACGTCTTTCCTTTATGCGGGCGAGAGCACGACCGCGCCGCCGATCGCTGGAAACTGGACGAACATCTTCGATGATGAATTCAATTCGTTGAACACCACGACCTGGGGCGAGCGCTATTGGTGGAACGGCGACAAGGGGCAGGAAGTCACCTTCAAGCCAAACAATGTCACCGTCAACAACGGCGTGTTGACGATCACCGCCAAGAAAGAGACCGCCACCGCTTTTGACGGCACGGTCAATCAATACACCAGCGGCCTATTGACCACCGGCGGCATCAAGAACGGCACGCCCGGCGGGTTCAGCTTCACGTACGGCTACATGGAAGCGCGGATCAAAATCCCCGCCGGCCAAGGGCTCTGGCCGAGCTTCTGGGCGCTGCCGGCAAATTACGATGACTACCAGGGCGAGCTTGATGCGATGGAAATTGTGTCGGCGCGGTCGAACATTCACGAGATGCACTATCACCGCCAGGGCTGGGATGTCGGCAACACCTTCGACGCGGGTAAATCGCTTGGCGACGATTACCACGTCTACGCGCTCGACTGGGAGCCGGATCACATCAGCTGGGTGATCGACGGCGTGGAAAAATACCGCTACACGAGCAAGAGCAGCACCGATATCGTCAACCAGGCGATGTACCTGATCCTCAACCTCGACCTCGGCGGGCCATGGGCTGGCAGCCCGAACTCGACGACGCCGATCCCGGCACAGATGAATGTGGATTACGTGCGGGTCTGGCAGATGCAGTAAGCGGTTCCGTTCCTGTTAACCCGAAATGCCGGGAAGGAGGACGGACCGGCTATGTTCATTTCCACCGTTCATTTCCATCACGCCTCGATCCTACGTCCACCAGGGCAACCGCATTCTATTAACTCCTCTCCCTGTACTCGGGGAGAGGCTGGGTGAGGGGTCTTCTGCCGCTTGAAAACGCCCCTCACCCGACCTCTCCCCGGGTACGGGGAGAGGAGAAAAAACGAAATCATCCAGAATGCGGTCGCCCTGGATCCCACGTCCCCGCTTATTCCCTTTTCTTGTTTAAACATTTATTTGCGGGTAAGGTTGGTTTCTAGTCCCGGCTGGAACACCATGCCTGATGCTCGCACGCGACGAAACTCCGCTTTCACTCTCGTTGAGGTGTTGGTCGTCATCGGCATCATCGCGGTGCTGATCGCGTTGCTTCTGCCCGCCCTCAACCGCGCTCGTGCCGCGGCCCAGCAGACAGTTTGCTTATCGAACGTCCGCCAACTCGCGATGGCCCAATTTCTTTATGCAACCGATAACAAAGGCAGACTCACTCCGTTTGGCGTGGTAGCCTGGGAGGGTGATGGCGACACCTTTAAGACGGCAAGCGGCATCACCGTCACCGGGCGAAATACCAGATCACACTATTTCTTCCAACGGGCATGGAATTATGATTGCGTCGATGTCGGAGACATAAGCTACTACAATTTCGGGGGCGGCTTTGTCAGCAGATATCTGCAGACGCCTCAAATGCTTATCTGCCCGTCGCTCGAAATCGAAATTCCGAATCCGCCGGGAACCGTTGACTACCCTCGTTGCATGTATGGCATCGCGAACTACGGCGGCTATGTATGGTTGGGCAGGGGTTACGGCTGGCAGTCGCCCACAAAGATCAGTCAGGTTCGAGTAGCAACGGAAACGGTTGTTTTTGCCGACAGCGCGAATTATAGCGATTCGCTGGGCATCACCTGGCCGACGCAGTTGCAATACTCAAGCTCGTTTGCCGCCCAGGCGGTCAGCAATTTTCATGGCGTGCATACCAATAACCGCGGGGCGGTTGGATTCTTCGACGGCCACGCTGAGTTAATCCCGGCGGCCTTCCGTGATATTGGCACTTACCAGAGCATTTCTTCCAGAAAATACTCCGTAATGCAAACGTTTCATTTAGGCGAGCTGGTTCCGCCGTGGATGCACATCACCGACACCTCGGTCAGCACGTACGGACCGGGCCAAAAGCCGGAGGGGAACTGTGGCATTAAGTATGATTATTACTTCTGGCCGAACAAATTGAACCATGGCATGTGAGGGGGAAGATAACGGGGACGGAAGATAACGGGGACGTCGTAGATAGCGGGGACGTAAGGGGAAAAATAAGGGGACGCGAATCTTTTCCATCCGCCGTGAGAAATAAAGGGGACGCGAATCTTTTCCATCCGCCGAAAAGAATCGCGTCCCCTTTAATTTTCCCAGAAAAGAATCGCGTCCCCTTTAATTCGAACTGGCAGATGCGGTAAGTGGTTCCGTTCCTGTTAACCTGAAATGCCGGGAAGGAGAACGGACCGCGCCGCGCATCAAATGAAGCCGACGAACGTGACGCGGCGCGCAACACACTTTGTACCAGGGCAACCGCATTCTCTCTTACTCCTCTCTCCGTACTCGGGGAGAGGCCGGGAGAGGGGTCTTTCTTCCGCTCGAAAACGCCCCTCTCCCAACCTCTCCCCGTGTACGGAGAGAGGAGAAAATGCTGGATCGTCGAGAATGCGGTCGCCCTGCACTACGGATTCGGCACTCTTCCCATATTCCGCCGCGAGCGTAAAAGCCTATGATGTTGATCAGGCGGCACTTCGCGTCCGGTACACGCGTCGGGAGCAAATCATGTCCAACTCAGTAGCGACGGAAGAGACCTTCGGGCACATGGCCCGCCACATGAGCAAAATCGTCGATCAGCTCAACAAGGGGTATTACAGCTTCTATCCCAACGAGACCTGGACGCCGAACGTCAACCTGTATGAATCGGAGGAGGCGTACCAGGTATGCGTCGATCTCGCGGGCGTCGACAAAGAAAAAATCGACATCGAGGTGAGCGAGCAGCGATTGATTTTGAAAGGATCGCGTGCGGTTCCGACCGCGGCCACTCTCGGAACGGGTCCAGCCGCGGGCGATAGCGAGCCGCCGGCGCGGAAGGCGCGCATCCACCTGATGGAGATCGATCACGGCTCGTTTGCCCGGGTCGTCGAGCTGCCCCGAAACGTGCACGCCGACCGCATCACCGCCGAGTATCGCAACGGAATGCTTTGGATTGAATTGCCGAAGATTTGAAAGGAGGGTTTGGGGTTCAGGGTTCAGGGTTCAGCGAAGACTGGTGCGGGT
>CAXSBN010000022.1:0-67425 GCA_964236135.1 uncultured Phycisphaerae bacterium | reverse complement strand
CCACATCCGATTGCCTTCCTCCACCAACCCACTCAAAATACCGGACGGTATTGGCGGGACGCCCGTGCCAGCGATCTGTTGGCTAAACCAAACTCGTCACCACCACCCCCGCCAGCGCGAGCGTAATGACGATAGCGAGAATGGTTACATATAGTCGAATCCGCCCCGTTTGTGGTGCTCTCGCTGCGCTGCCCAGATCTTGCGCCAGCAGCGCCACGCCATCCACAGCGCCGTCGACCACAACCCGATCGTTCAGGCCGGCGAGCGTCGATACGCTTCGCGTGACCGACGCGCACAGATCGACGAAGCGGTCGATCACATGGCGATCAAACGCGCTCGCGAATCGGCTGAAGCCGATCACCACGCCGACGAACAGCGCATCGTACAGCTCATCGAAGCACATCGCGTGATACAGCCACGCGTGCAGTGCCTTCATGCCCGGCGCGCGCAAGACCGCGGCCGCGACGCGCGGGCCGTTCATATACATCAAGAACGCCGCCGCGATGCCGATGAGCCAGACAAATCCACCCGCCAGCGTCGCGTGCATGCGGTGTTCGCCGGCGGCGAGAAGTTCGTCGGTCGTTGCAGCGCCTGCATTCCGCACTTCCTTCACCGCCGCTTTCGGCGGCGCGGTGCCGGCGATGCTTCCGCCCTCGCCGAGCGCGCCTTCGCCGTGCGTCGTGTTCTCCTCGCCGTCGTTCGATCGCGCTTCCGCCGTCGGCCAGGCCGTCGCGAAGACATCGAATTGTTCGAGCTTTACGATTTCCGTCCGCGCATTCTCGATGAATTCGCGAACGAGCAACACCTTCCCGCCGATGATGCTCGCGATGGCCAGCACGATGAGCGGTGCCCAGAAGATCGGAGACTCGCGTGCATCCTCGTTCAGCTCCGCATTGCGCGGCGTGCCCCAGAATGTCAGCGTCCAGCAGCGCATCATGTAAAACGGCGTGAGGTACGCGACGGCCGCGGGCACGAAGAATAGCAGCCAGTACAAGCTGAACGGCGACGATTCGCTCGCGCGAAATCCGAACGCGGCCGCGTGCTGAAGAATCAGTTCCTTCGAGTAATACCCCGCGAACCCCCACCCGCCGATCGCGAAGCCGCTGATCGACAGCACGGCGAGGAAGAACGTCACGGCCGTCACGGGGATGCGCCACATCAGCCCGCCGTATTGGCTCATCTCCTGCTCATGGTCGGCCGCATGAATCACGCTGCCGGCCGCGAGGAAAAGCAGCGCTTTGAAGAACGCGTGGGTGATCAGGTGAAACAGCCCGCCGACCCACGAGCCGATGCCGATCGCCAGCATCATGTAGCCGAGCTGGCTGATCGTGCTGTAGGCCAGCACTTTTTTGATGTCGCTCTGCACGGTCGCGATCAGCGCGCCCATCGCCAGCGTGATGCAGCCGATCATCGCGATGAACAATTTCGCGTCGGGCGTGAGGATCGGAAAAATCCGCGCGACCAGATACACCCCCGCCGCCACCATCGTCGCGGCATGAATGAGCGCACTCACCGGCGTGGGCCCTTCCATCGCGTCGGCGAGCCACGTTTGCAAGGGAAACTGCGCGCTCTTTCCGATCGCACCGAAGAACAGGCCGATGCCGGTGATCGACAGTAGCGTCGTGCCATAGACCGCGCCGTTCGGCAGCAGAACCGGATGGCCGTCGCCCGCATGGCCGAGCAGTTGCCACAGAGCGGGCAGGGAAGCGTTGCCGACGTGATAAATCAGAATGCCGAACCCGATCAGAAACCCGAAGTCGCCGATGCGGTTCATGATGAACGCCTTGATCGCCGCGCGGCTGGCAGACTTTCGCTCGTACCAAAATCCGATCAATAGATAACTGCACAGGCCGACCAACTCCCAGAAGATGAACAGTTGCAGGAGTGATGAGCTGAGCACGAGCCCCATCATCGAAAAACAGAACAGGCCGAGGTAGGTGAAGAAGCGTGCGAAGCGCGAATCCTCGCGCATGTAGCCGATGGAAAAAATATGCACCAGCGCCGCGATGCCGCTGATCATCGCGAACATCACGATCGTCACGCTGTCGATGAAGAGGCCGACATCGAGCCAGCCGGCGTGATCCTGCAAAATGCCTGGGCCGAACGGGATCCATTTCATCGACAGATGGATCGGCTGAAGGCCGTAGCCCCAGGGCGTGCCGTCGCTCGATTGCCCGCGCGCCAGCCAGGCCATCATCGCGCCAAGCGAGCAGCCAAAGCTGCCGGCCAGCATGATCGTCCCAAACCACCCGGCGATCGGCGCGGCCATGCGCTTGCCAATGAACAGTAACACGCCGAACGAAGCGAGCGGCAGCAGCGTGGCGGCGAGCAGTAGGAACGCGGGGAAGGGCATGAGTCGACGTTAGGAATTAGGCATTAGGCGTTGGGCGCTAGGCGCTGGAAAGAACTGTTTAGCGGCGTCGCTTGCGACGCGTGCACTTACCCTTTCAGTTCCCGCGCCCCCTCCACATCGATCGTCTCAAAGTTATTGAAGTAGTTCAGAAAGATCGCCAGCGCCACCGCCGCTTCCGCAGCGGCGATCACGATGACGAACAACGCAAACACCTGCCCCGCCAATTGCCGGCCGTGGGAGAAATGGTTGAACGCGACGAGGTTCAAGTTCGCGGCGTTCAGAATCAGCTCGACGCCCATCAAGATGCCGATCGCGTTTCGTTTCAGGAGAATCGACGCGATGCCCGCGACGAACAAAAATGCGCCGAGCAGCAGAAAATGAATCAGGCCGATCGTCATTCGTTCGTTCCCGATCGTCGCGCTTTCGCGAGATACGCCGCCCCGATCATGACCGCCAGCAGCAGCACGCTCGACAGCTCGAACGGAATCAGGAAATCGCCGAGCAACGCCGTGCCCAGCGATTGCATCGGTTTCGCGCTGGCTGGTGCGATGTTCTCGGGAAAGTAGCTGCGGGCAAATCCGATGATGAGCGACACCAGTAAGATGGCGCTCACCACACCCGCGAGAATCTGCTCGTGACGCTTGGCCTCGAATCGACTGAACGGCGACCGGCTCGTGAGCATCACGCCAAACACAATCAGGATCAGCGTCCCGCCCGCATAAACCACGAGCTGCACCGCCGCGAGAAATTCGGCGCTGAGCAGAAAGTACAACCCCGCCACGCCGATGAGCGTGAAGAGCAGGCAGACCGCCATCCGCACGACGTTTCGCAACACGACCACGCCCACCGCACCGAGCAGCGTGAAGGCGGCGCAGATGTAAAAGAGAACCGCGCCGACGATGGCGTCGCTTGGTGAAGCTGAAATTGTGCTGACCATGTTGGCCATACAAGCACCACACTCCTCTCCCTCGTAATCGGGGGAGAGGCGGGGTGAGGGGTCTTCGCATCTGCGCATCTGCGCGAGACAAAAGAGAGGACCCCTCACCCTACCTCTCCCCAGAGTACTGGAGAGAGGAGTTTGCTTTTCGATCTTTCCAGCGCTTCACCGAAGCGCATCCGAAATTCAGAAAACGAACCCCTCTCTCCGGTACGCCGGGGAGAGGCAGGGAGAGGGGTCTTCTGATTTACTGCACGACGAAATTGAAGACCCCTCTCCCCATCTCTCCCCAGAGTACTGGAGAGAGGAGATCGCTTTTCGATTCTTCCAGCGCTTCACCACACCGTATCCAACTTTCAGAACCAACTCCTCTCCGGTACGCCGGGGAGAGGCAGGGAGAGGGGTCCTTCTTCGACTCAAACCTTCACCAAATTCTCCGGCACCCGATCGATCGGCGTCGGGTCCGTCAGCCGCTTCTTGATGTGTCGGCCCGGCTCGAAACCCGCCGCGTAAACGATCCAGGCGATCGCCGATCCGAATGCCACGACCCCGAGCACCGCCAGAGCCATCTGCGCAACCAACGTCCCAATTGCCCCCGCGCTCCACCACGCCTTCAACTGCCACGGGTTGTAATTCACCCACGGCCGGCCGGGCATTTCCGGGACGAACAATTGCCAGATCGCCCCGCCCAGCAGCAGCGCGCACGCCGCAGGCAGGAGCACCTTCACGCAAGCATATAACACCTGATCGATGCGTGGCCGGGGCAGCGTCCAGCGGATCCACATCTGCACGAAGACAATGATCAGCGACTTGCCGATAAACATGCCCGCGCCCGCTGCGTTCACGCCCAGCAGCGCGACCGTATTGTGAAACTCCGGCCGCGAAAAATGATCGTGCGCCCAGCCGATGAATCCAAACGGATCATTCCATCCACCGAGAAACAGCGCCGTCTGAATGCCGCCGACGACGAACATCGCGGCGTATTCCGCGAAGAAAAAGAAGCTGAACCGCAGGCCGGAATATTCCGTGTGATAGCCGGCGACAAGTTCCGATTCAGATTCCGGCAGATCGAACGGCGCTCGCTTGTTGCTCGCCAGGCTGGCGATGAAGTAGATGACGAACGCGCCGAGCGTGAACGGGTTGCGGAAAATCAGCCAGGTGTGAATTCCGCCCGATTGAATGTGACCCAGCTCAACGAAGTTCAAAGTGCCTGCGGCCATCACCGCGACGATGATCGACAGGCCGAGCGGGATCTCGTAGCTCACCATCTGGCAGGCCTCGCGCATCGCGCCATAGACCGACCACTTATTATTGCTCGCCCACCCGGCGAGAATCACGCCCATCACTTCCACCGACAGCATCGCCAGCAGCCAGAAAAGTCCAGTTGACAGTCGCGGCTCGAAACACAAGTTCGGCCCGAACGGCAGCGCGAGAAACGCGCCGAATACCGGCGCGAAGGCGAGGTAAGGCGCGAGCTTGAACAAATACGGATCGGCCGCCCCGGGCTGCAAATCTTCTTTCGTGATCAACTTAATTCCGTCGGCCAACGATTGCAGCAGCCCGATCGGCCCCACCCGGTTCGGCCCGTGCCGCGATTGAATCCGGCCGGCCACCTTCCGCTCCCACCAGATGGAAAACATCGCCAGGAACATAATCGCCGGCGTAAAAACCAGCGCGATGAGCAGCGCATCATAGAGCGCGATCCAGCCGAGCCCGGGATGTCGAATCCCCGCGAGCTGAAACAACAACGATTGAATGAGCGGCGGCGATTCGATTCCAGCGGTTTTAGCGGTGCGATGGCGACGTTGCAAACCGTGTCGTCGCCGAAGCGATGTGCGCGGCGCGGCTCAAATGCGTGGCTCGCTTCTCGGATTTTACGATTTTACGATTTTGAGATTTTGAGATTTTGAGATTTTAGAAGGCGCTCGAAAGATGTATCAGCGGCGGACGTGCGCGTTTGGTAGAATTCTTTCGTGGAAACCCTCGACTACGCCAGCCGCGACCCAAATTGCGAGTGCAACGATCTGAATGGAAGTGATGTCGCTGCGCGATGGTTTTCGGTCGGGGGTTGGGTGTTCGCGCTTCTCTTCATTCTTGTTCCCGCTTCGTGGCACGCGGGAACGATCGGTCGGGTCATATACGCTCTTCCAATCACCGGTTGCATTTTTGCACTGCTCGGTACGGTCAGCAGCGCTGTCGCGCTCATCAATGCAAGGTCTAATCGACAGCGTATCGGCGCGATCACCGGTTTCTTAATCAGCGGCACTTTCCTGTTCCTTGCAGTCCTGTTCATCCTCGATGTAGGAATCTCATGATCCAGGCGAACGATCAATAGAACCGCAACTCGGCCCAACTCATCGACGTCATGTGACACCGGACTGATAGGCAGAATGGTCGAATACGTTGTCGAGAAGATCACACTTCATTCGGTCGCGCGGAATGAAGATGATCACCCAACGATGAATCCGCCCTCCGTTAAGCGTTAGATTGGGCGCGCCGAGTTCTCGGCCGGGCAGCGACGCCTCATTCACCCACACGAGTTGGCGGGCCATCCTCGTGCTGCATCGAGAATGATCCGATCTTGCGATCGATCTCCGCACATGATTCGTCGAAGTCAGGCCAGCCCGACGCCTTTCGCGCGTTTCAGCTTGGGCACGATTCCGTCACGTTGCAGATGTCTTCAAATCGCAAAAACACAAATTCGCAAATTCGCAATTTCCACTCTCTCCCGTTCCCAACATCCTCCCGTTACCATGCTCGGCTCGCATGGGTCGCACCCTTTTTTGGTACATCTTCAAAGACCTGCTCAAGATTTTCTTCCTCGCCTCGGGGGCGGTGGCCGGCATCATGAGCTTCGGCGGGTTGTTGCGGCCGCTGACTGAAAACGGGCTTGGGGCCGGGCAGGTCGTCAAAATGCTGGGCTATTTCATGCCCGCGATGCAGACGTATTCGCTGCCCGTCGCGGCGTTGTTTGCGACGACAATGGTGTACGGCCGGCTGAGCGCCGACAACGAGATCACCGCTTGTCGCGCGGCTGGCGTTTCCATGGGGCCGTTCGGGGTTGCATTCCCCGCCGTCGTGCTCGGCGTGGCGGTGATGATCGCCAGCTTTATCTTCCTCTTCTTCATCGTTCCGGTGTTCACGCTCAAAGTCGAGAAGGTCATTTATTCCAACCTCGCGCAGCTGGTGCAAAACCAGATCGAGCGTACCCACCGCATCGAGATGAAGCCGGGAAACGGCAAAGAGATGACGATCTTCGCGCAGGAAGCGCACATCGTCCCGCCGCCTCCCGATCGGCCGCACGATCAGGTCGTCGAACTGATCTCGCCGGTGTTCGTGACCTACGAGCCGGGCGAGAAGGAGCGTGACGGGAAGGCCAAAACCACCGGCCCTCCCCAGGATTTTTACCTGGCGCGGAAGGCGCGGGCTTACATCACGCAGGATGACGAGAGTGGCGAGGTGTTCATGTCCGCCACGCTTGAAGGCGGCATGAAATTTCCGCGCCGCTATCGCGGCGGCGAGCAGCAGGCGATGCAGGTCAGCTTCGAGGAGACCGGCTTTTATTCCGATCCGATGGAATCGCCGGTCCGCGAGAACACGAAATTCATGCCGCTCGCGAAGCTGGACGAACTGCTCGCGCATCCGGAAAAAAGTCGCCGACTCATGCGGCCGCTGAATGAATTCATTCGCGATGACCAACGTCAGGCATATCTGAAAGAAATTCAAACTGCGTTGGCGAGCCCGGCAGGCGCGTGCTCCATCGTGGGGGGCGGCGAGTCATACCTGCTTCGTCGCGGCGATGCGCCGATGCAACTGAAATCCGATCGACTCATTATCGGGTATCTGAAACCCACAACGAACCCCACCACGAACCCCACCACGAACCCCACGACGAACCGCGCGGCCATCGTTTCGACAACTGCGCCCGCCGAGGCGGCGACCGACGACGAAGGATCAACGCTGCCGAGCACAATGCCGATGCGTACGCTACCGCGATTTGTGCAGACGAACTCGAGTCAGGGCCTGGATATTACGGCTCACGAAGTTTCGATCCGCGTCACGCCGACAATCGCCTCAAATGCCGACGGCAGCGTCGTGCATCTGCTGGTCGTCGATGTCGAACTCGCCGATGCGACCGTGCAGGCCGGCCAAAGTATTTCCTCGCGCTCGAAGTTCAGCCGCCCGGTGACGATCACGATGCCGCCCTCGATCGCGGCAATGGAGAAGACGCCGCTCCAGGAATATGTCAAGAAGCTCGGCGGCCCTGAAGACGACCGGCGGATGCGCCTGCGTCGCGACGAAATTAAGCTGACAAACAGTCTCATCAGCGAAGCGTATTCACGGGCTAGCTTTTCGGTGAGTTGTCTGATTCTCGTCCTGGTCGGCGCGGCGCTGGGAATGATGTTCAAGAGCGGAAATTTCCTCAGCGCGTTCGCGCTGTCGGTCGTCCCGGCAGGCCTTTGTATTTTGCTGATCATCACCGGCCAGCACACATGCGAGAACGTGCCGCTCGACATTCGTCATTTCAATAACCCGCTGACATTCGGCCTGTCGATGATCTGGGCCGGCAATGTCATCGTCGCGATTCTGGCCGTCGTCCTGCTCGGTCGATTGCGAACTCAATGACGAGGCCCGGTCATTCATCCGTAATTTAATGCGAATCTTAGATCGCTATCTTCTCGTCGCGTATCTGAAGAACTATCTGATCAGCCTGTTCGTGCTGATCGGATTGTTCGTCCTGCTCGATCTCGTCTTTAATTTCGACGAGTTCGCCGAAGTCAAAACGCGCGCGACGACCGGCAGCGCGTCGTTCTTTTCGGTGCTTTATTACATCGGCGACTATTACTTCTACCAATCGTTTTACATTTTCGCGGAACTCTCCGGCGTGATTCCCGTCGCGGCCACGGCGTTTACGCTTGTTCGGTTTGCGCGGTTCAATGAGTTGAGCCCGATCATGTCTGCCGGCATTCCGCTGCTGCGCTTTGCCGCGCCGATCATCTTTGCCTCGCTGGGTCTCGGTCTGCTGACAATCGGCGACCAAGAACTTTTGATTCCCAGGCTCGTGCCGAAGCTCGCACGGTCGCATGATGAAGTGGCGATGGGCGAGCCCACGAAAGCCCAGGACATTAAGGCGATGAAGGACGATAAGAACGGCCTGCTGTTTGCCAGCCGATATATTCCGCCGACGGAAACGACGACCGCGCAGATGTACGACGTCGACGTGATTGAGCATGACGACGATTTCCAGCCGCTGTCGCGCATCACCGCCGACAAGGCGGATTTCGATGATGCAACCAAAAGCTGGAAGCTGACCAAGGGGCAGCGCATCACCGGCCTGCGGCCGCGCGATCGGCGGATGGTTCGCAACGTGTCGACGTACGCGAGCGACATCACGCCGGAAGAGATCGCGCTCTATCGCAGCGGCAGCTACGTGAATTGGCTCTCCACCGCGCGCATCGATCAATTGCTTCAGCGCCCGCAAAGCTACGGCACGGTCAGCCTGCTGCGCGTCAAGCACACGCGCTTCACGCAATGGATCATGAACCTGGTTCTCGTATTGCTGGCAATTGGCGTGATTCTCACGCGCGAGCCGGGCACACTAAAGACCGACGGACTGAAGTTGCTGGTACTCGTCGGGCTGACGATGGCGGCGGTGTTCATCTGCAACTTGATTGCCGAACGTCCTCCCGCGGGCGATCAGTGGGTCGATCGTTGGCCGGCGATCCTGGCCTGGATTCCGATCTTCATTTTCGGGCCCCTCGCGGCATTTTTATTGGACCGAATGCATCGCGAGAAAAGCTGAGCCGCTCGACACGCTTCTCATTTGCCTCTCGCTCAATCGAATTGGATATCTACGGTGTCGAGGCGGTGATCAATCGCGGTCGTCGACACTTTCTTCCCCCTTTTTCTGGCGACGCTACGCCTCGGCCCCAACCCGTGGCGTAGCGTTTTTTTGTGGCATGGGCATCCTTGCCCATGTCGTCGCGATTCGCACGGCGATCTCGCTCGTCAGCGAATCTTGAGCAAGACACAAATCTTCTTGTTCAATCGCGTGATATCGACGGGCTTCGTGTCGTAATCATCGCAGCCCGCGTCCATCGCTCTCTCGCGGTCTCCTTCCATTGCGTGCGCGGTGAGCGCGATGACCGGGATGTCTTTGAAGTGCGGATTTGATTTGAGCTGTTGCGTCGTCTCCCAGCCGGACAAGTCTGGCAGACGGAGATCCATCAGGATGATGTCCGGGCGTTCGCGGTCGACGGTCTCCAGGACAGTCTTTGAATCGCCGGCGAAGACAACCCGATATCCCAGCCGCACAAGCCGGCGCGACAGCATGTCGCGATTCATTTCGTTGTCTTCGACGAGGAGAACGGTGGGCATTGAATTTGTCGCTACTGACATTTGCCTCCTCTCTCCGCCCTCCGGAAAGGAGTTAAAGTTTCTTTGGCGAGAGCAGGCTGCCGGTCTCGAACAGTTCCATCCGATCGGTAAACGGAACGGCCTGGAGCGTGCCGACTTTCTGCATCTTGTGAATCACCTCGCCCACTTCCTGTGTCCAGCGCAGTACCTGTTGCAGTTGCTCCCGCAACTCGGCCGCTCGCTCAGGCGGCTGCTGAATAAGGGATTCCAGCGTCATCGACACGGCCGTCATCGGCTGCGCCAGCTGATGACATGATTCGCCTAACGCCTGAATAATCACGCGTTGCCGCTCTGCCTCCATTAACAATGACACGTCGTATTTAATTCGCAGGCTAACGCTCATCCGCGCGAGCAACACGGGCAGATTCACCGGCTTGACGATGTAATCGTTCGCACCGGCTTCCAGCCCGCGGACCACGTCATCGGTCTCGCCAAGCGCCGTCACCAGGATGATCGGCAGTGCGTCGCGCGTGAATTTCTTTCGCACTTCCACCAGAACATCCAACCCGCTTCGGCCGGGCAGGTTGACGTCGAGCAGGATCACGTCGGGCGTGTTCGTTTCAAGATAATCGAGACAGGTTTGCCCGTCCGCGACTGTCGCGACACGAAGCTCGCGAGAACTAAGCCGGCGGACAAGCATGTCCTGGCTTAATTCATCGTCTTCAACGATGAGAATGAGCGGCTTCACTTTCATACAACGTTAATTCGTTGAGCCATTAGCCGGACGGGAGGCACGAGCGAGAATCGTATCCCGCACTTCACGCAAAATCTCCGCATGACTCAGCGAGGTTTTTTGCAGGATGCGCTGCACATCCCCGTTCAGCCGCTGCCGGTCTTCATCAGTCAACTGCTTGGCCGTGAGAACGATCACTGGGATATCTCGCCACGCGGGGTTCCGACGCAGCTCGGCGGCAAACTCGAAACCATCCATCAGCGGCATCATCAAATCCAACAACACCAGCGCCGGCCGCTGCTCCTGCAGTGCCGCGAGACCTTCCCGACCGTTTGTCGCCCGCCGGGATTCCCAGCCGTCGCTATTCAACGTACGGATCAGCAGCTCGGCCGTCATGTCGTCGTCTTCGACCACAAGAATTGACCGCCGCGGTGCGCCCCGGAACGGCTCCAGCGCTCGCATCAATTGCGTGCGGTCCACCGGCTTGTTCAAAATCGACGTCGCGCCCAGTGCATAGCCGCGCTCCTTGTCGTCCAAAATCGACAACATGATCACGGGAATTTCTGCCGTTCGAGAGTCGGCCTTCAACGCGTTCAAGACCGACCAACCGTCCATGCCGGGCATGATGACGTCAAGCGTGATCGCGACCGGCGCCAACTCGCGGGCTTTGGTCAACGCGTCATCACCGCTGGCGGCGATCGCAACGTGATAGCCGTCGGGCTCCAGCATCCTGCGGAGTAAATCCTGCACGGCCGCATCGTCGTCGATTACCAAGATCGTGCCGCCATCCGCATTTCCAGCGCCGTTTGACGAGTCATGCCTTACGCTGGGCATGAATTCGCTTGCCGGTTCCGTCGAATCATTCGCCAGTGAGGCGGGTCGCTCCGGCGTCACAACGTCGCGCGCCATGATCGGCAGGCAAATCTCGAATGTCGACCCATGACCGGCCGAACTGCGAACGACGATGTCGCCGCCCATCAGTTGCACAAAATGCCGACTGATCGCGAGGCCAAGCCCGGTGCCGCCAAATTTTCGCGACGTCGATGAGTCGGCCTGCGTGAAGGGCCTGAACAAATTGTTTACCTGCTCGGGCGTCATTCCGATCCCGCGATCACGAATCGTAAAGCAGATGCTCGCCGGCGACGGTCCCGGCCCGGGACGCGTTTCAACGTTGAGATCAATATCGCCGCCGCGCGTGAATTTACTCGCGTTGCTCAGCAGATTCAGCAACACCTGCCGCAGTTTCGTGATATCGCCACGCATGTCCGTGATGCTCGGGTCGAGGTTAACGCTCAGCCTGTTGCCGTTCTCGTTCAGCATCGAACGAATCATGCTCACGGCTTCCTGCACCAGGAGCGGCACGGAAAACGTTTCAAGATGAAGCGTCATCTTGCCCGCTTCCACCTTCGACAAATCGAGCACGTCATTAATCAGGGAAAGAAGCTGTTTGCCCGCGCGATTGATTTTGCGAAGGTCATCAACCGTCTGCGTCTGCCCGTCCGACAGTGCGTCCTCAGCCAGCATTTCGCTATAGCCGATGATCGCGTTCAACGGCGTGCGCAGCTCATGACTCATATTGGCCAGGAATTGGCTCTTGGTTTTGTTCGCCATCTCGGCCGCATCGCGTGCGGAGCGGAGGGCCTCTTCACTTCGCCGCCGATCGGAAATATCGATCGCGATGCCGCAATATCCGAGCAACTGGCCGGCGATGGATCGTACGGCAGAAACCGACAACAGCACGGGCTTGCGCTGGCCCGTACGGGTGATCCAAGTCCACTCGCGGCTTTCGGGTTGGCCGATCGTGGGCTTGGCGACGAACACTTCGTAACCCGGCTGGACTTCTCGGCCGAGCTCGACACTGAGCTCGATCGCGCGGCTCGCCATCTCTTCACGATCGTGCCATATCGGCGGGGCTTTTCCGAGGACTTCCTCCGCCCGGTAGCCGAGGATCTGCTCGGCGGCCTGGTTGAAGATCGTGATCGGTCCATCGGGCACGCTGGCGATGATCGCGCTGTTCGCGCCGTCAAGAATCGCCTTCTGAAATGCCGCCGCCGCGACAAGTTCTTTCTCTGCCACATCGCGCTGTCGCAAATATCGCCGCATGAAGTAAAACGCCGCGCCGATGATCGCGAAGTCGAGCAACGTCACGGCGATAAAGGCAAGATTTCCGTTTCGCCGCTGACGACGCGCCGTTTCGACGTTGCCCGCGAGATAATCATTTTCCGTACTTTCCAAGGCGGCGATTTTCTTGCGAAACTCATCCATCACGGCCTTGCCGTGACCGCCGCTGACCAACGCCTGTGCGGCAGGAAATCCTTCGGTCCGATACAGATTAAGGGTGCGATTCGCGTGGGCGATTTTCTCTGTCGCCAACTGCTCGGCGTCATCGAGCAGCTTCAACGTTTGACTGCCGGAATCTTTCAGAAGCGCGTGCAGGCGTCCAAAGATTTTTGGCTCTTCGATGACTGCGCGGTTGAATGGTTCGAGGAAATTGTCTTTTCCGGTGATGAGAAAGCCGCGCGTCCCTGTCTCGGCATCCTGCAGCGCAGACAGGCCGCCGTGCAATTCGAATAAAACTTCGCGCGTGTGTTCGACTCGTTTTGAAGTGTCAAGGGTCGCCGTCGTAACGTGGTATACCGTGAAGCGCACGGCAGCCATCACACAGATGGTCAGCCAGAACGCTAAAACTAAGTGCCTTTCAACAACGCGCTTCATCGGCGATTCCCTCGCCGACTATTGCAACCCGCAATCAGATGACTGTCCACCGTTAGCGGCGCATAAGGAGTTTGATGCCTGCCGCGTGCCGTTGCGTTAAGTGGCAAGGGCTTCCAGCCCGCGGGCTCGCGTACACCGCGAGTGTTGATCGACATCAATCGACGACGAATTCAACGCCGAATACGTCGTCGAATATGTGCAGGATGCACAGCCACTTGAACGACTCACTGCGCCGGGCGCGTGGTAGCCGGCGTGTGGTGGGCTTGATCTGACGTCTTGATCAGCACCGCTTCGCCACTGGTCTGCGGCATTTTCGGATAGCCGGGCGGCGTGGGAAGCGTCATGTTCAAACGCTTCGGCAAGTCGCCGGTGGCGCGCAGCAGATCCAGATAAAAGATTGACCGATCGAATTGCGCGCTGGCGAGGGCGAGCTCGGCATTTAACAATTGATCCTGCGCGGTCAGCACATCCAGCTCGATCGCCAGGCTATTTGTCAGCGCCGATTGCGCCTGCTTGAGCGCCTCATCGGCGGCGGCGACTTCATCCTGTAAATCACGAAGCCGTCGTTCGGCCGTGAGCAGGTTCTGATACGACTGCTCGACATCGGTAATCGCCTGTCGGCGAACGCTCGACTCGTTGAGCGCCGCCTGCCGTAATCGCGACCACGCGGCGCGTACGTCGGCCCGAATCAGCCCGGCAGAAAAGATCGGCAGATTGCCCTGGAAAACGGCCGCCCACTTACTGGCATCGCCGTAGAACTCGCGATAGAGGAAGCCGGAGACGTTCAGCGAAATTGACGGATAATACTCGGCGACGGCTGCATCGACCGCCGCCCGTGCCGCGCGAAGCTGTGATTGCGCGGCCAGCAGATCCTGCCGCTGTGCAACCGCATCGGCCTCGATCTCCGCGACCGGCGGGCGCTGATCGGGCACGCGAAGGTCATCCGCGAGCGGCGTTGTCACGCCGGGCGTGCCGACAAGATTTGCCAATTGCAATCGGCCGTTGCTCACGTCACCCTCGGCCTGCGAAAGCGTTGCCCGCGTCGCACCGGCCTGCGAGCGTGCCTGCGCCACCGCCAGCTTCGTCGACAAACCATTGGCGAGCTGCCCTTCGACATCACGCACGCGAGCATCCTGCACCTTCAACGAATTGCGCAGCACCTCAACCTGCTTTTCCGATCGCAGCACCTGATAAAAAACCTGCGCGACGTTAATCATCACCGTCTGCTGCGTATCGAGCAGCAGTTGGCGACGCTGTTCGATCGTGAAATCGGCGACCTTGAGATTGGCGATGTCTTGCCCGCCGCGGAAGAGATTGATGTTGCCGACGACCGGCGCTTCGAAGCGCGTGTTGAGATTTCCATGGCCGGCAAATCCGCCGGACGCGACGGACGCGGTGCCGCTCGAACCAGTGCCGCCGGCCGTGTTTCCGCTGCCGATGCCTGTCCCTGCCGGGCCGGTGCCCGACGATGCGCTGCCGGTCGGTCGGTCTTCGACGGTGTAATTGGGCGCGAAACTGACGGTCGGAAGAAAGTTGGCGACAGCGCGGCTCTTGTTGATGAGCGCCTGAATATAATCCTCGCCGCGCAAGCCGAGTGCTTCGTCGTTTTGATTCGCCAGCGCCATTGCCTGGATCAATCGGAACGGGCCGTTCGCGGGTTCCTGATTTGATGGAAGCGGGACGGCCCTGTCGAGCTCCTTGCGGTATTGCGCGACTTCGGCTTTCTGATCGACGGCGCAGCCAGCGAGGAGCAACGCGATAAGCAGCGCTGCAACCCCTCTCTCCGTACTCGGGGAGCGGTTGGGAGAGCGATCTTTCTTCGGTGTTCGGTGCGACGAAAAGACTCCACTCCCAACCTCTCCGCGAGTACGGAGAGAGGGGTTCAGAATCGAATCGCGCAAGTAGCTTGATGTCCGGAACCGCATAAATTACTTGCTGTTGTTTTCCGCCACCTTCGGGCCATCCTGCTGCCGACCTTCCGCCATCTTCGGCTGATTGCCGCCGGTCGGTTGGGCGATATCGACTTCCGTGCCGTCCACAATTCGCTCGCCGGGATTGGCGACGATCTTCTGCCCTTCATCGAGCCCTTCAAGCACTTCGATGTCCGTCCCATAGTCTCGGCCGGCGACGATCGTCTTGAATTTGACTTTGTTCGAGTCATCCAATGTCGCGACACGCAGGCCCTTCGCATCGAACACCAGAGAACTGGACGGCACGATCAGCGATGGCTTTTCATCGCCCAGCTTGAACTTCACCTCGCCAAACATACCGGGATAGAGAAGTCCTGCCTTGTTGTCGAAATCGACCTGATATTGAACCGTGCGCGTTGATGGATCGAGCGCTCCGCTCGAACGCGTGACCTTTCCGTTGAACGGCTTGCCCGGATAGTTGCGAACTTCGAACGTCGCTGGATGGCCGACCTCGAGCGTTGTGACATAATTTTGCGGGACAGAGACGAACACGCGCAGCGTGTCGGTTTGCGAAATTGAAAACAGCGGCGTGCCGGTCTGGTTACTAGATGAAAGCAGCGCGCCCACGTCGAAGCCGCGGGTGTTTACCGTGCCGGCGAACGGCGCGGGAATTTTCTCGAAGCTCTGTAACGCTTCGTAGCGTTGCACGTCCGCTCTGGCGGCGGCAAGGGTTGCGACGGCGCCCTCAAGATTTGCCTTTGCCTGCGTGAACTTATTGCGCTGTTCATCCAACTGCTGCTGCGTCACGCCGCCGGTCTTGGCAAAGCCCTCGTAACGGTCGATCGTCGTCTGCGCGAGCGAATAATCCGTCTGCGCTTTGCCGAGATTGGCCTGATTTTGTGCAACCGATGCGCGAGCGGCCTCAAGCTGCGCATCGACTTCAGGCGTGTCGATGTCCGCCAGAAGCTGGCCCGCCTCGACCTTGTCGCCGATGTCGACGTACAGCTTCTTCAGGTAGCCGTTCGCCCGCGGATAAATGGACGTCTGCTGCAGCGCGCGCACATCGCCGGGCAGGCGAAGCTCGGTCGACTGCTTCTGCCGCGACACGAACGTCGCCGTGATGCGCGGCTTGGCGGCCTGAGCCTGCTTGCTCTCTTCTCGCAGCTGCGCCGTGCGCCGATGCTGCGGCAGCCACCCGATGAAAAACAAGCCGGCCAGCATCGCGACGAATACAATCGCCACGACCGACACCGCCAGCGAGCTGATCTGCGGAAGGTTCTCCGGCAGCGGCTCGGCCTGCGAATCGTCGTGGCCTTCCTGACCCTCGCCGTCATGATCCTGACCGTCATGATCGCGGCCCTCGTGGCCGTTCGAATGATCATCACGACGACGATCGCCGTTCGAAGCATGCTTCTGCTTTTCTGCATCGCGATGACGGTCGTGCTCGTCGCGATCTTTCGCTAAGTCATTGATGTCGGCGGATTGCATGATTATCGCAGCTCCGGTTCTACGTGAGTTTCAATCGCCTTCGCGCGGAGAAGGCTGTACACAACTGGAACAAAAAACAACGTGAAGAGCGTCGCCATCGACAGCCCCCCGATCACCGCGCGGCCCAGCGGCGCGTTCTGCTCGCCACCTTCACCGAGGCCCAGACTCATCGGCAACATGCCGATGATCATCGCCAGCGCCGTCATGATGACGGGACGCAATCGCGTAAAGCCGGCAGTCAGCGCCGCGTCGCGGGCGTTCATTCCCGCTTTGCGCTGATCGTTGGCAAAGGTGATCATCAAGATTGAATTCGCCGTCGCCACGCCGATCGACATCATCGTGCCCATCAGCGCGGGAACCGATAGCGTGGTCTGCGTGGCCCAGAGCATCCAGAGAATGCCCGCCGCGGCGCCGGGCAAGGCCATGAGAATAATCAGCGGATCAACCCAGCTCTGGAAGTTGATCACCATCAATAGATAGACGAGCACGACAGCGAAGATGAGCCCTTGAGCAAGCCCGCCGAACGACGCATTCATGCTTTGAATCTGACCGCGAAGCGTGACCTTCGACCCGGGCGGCAATTCCTTCTGATGCTTGTCGACAACGTTCTGCACTTGATCAGCGGCAGCTTTCAGGTCGGAGTTCTGAGTGCCGAGCAGCACGTCGTAGGTCGGTGCGATGTCGTAATGCGTGATATTGCTCGCCGATGAACCTCGCGCCGTCTGCGCGAGATTGCCCAGCAATTGCGTATTTTCCGGCGTTGCCGTCACGCCGGCCGCGACGATCGGCGTGTTGTTCAGCTCGTTCAACGTGCTCATTCGATACTGCGGCGTCTGAACATAGATGCTGTAATTGACGCCGTTTTCAGGATTCAGCCAATAATTCGGCGCGGTCTGGTTGCTCGAACTTAATGAGATCAACAGATCCTGCGCCACATCTCTCTGCGACACACCTACCTGGCTGGCGAGCGTGCGATCGACATTCACGCGAATGTCAGGCGCCCGCGGCACCTGCTGGAAGCGCGTGTCGGCGATGCCCGGCAACGTCGCGATCTCATCGCGAATGGCGGCCGCCACCGCTTCGTTCTTCGCGTTGTTGCGCTCGGGGCCGGCGACTTGAATATCGATCGGTGCCTGCAGGCCGAAGTTCAACACCTGCGTGACGATGTCGGCGGGTGCGAAGTAAAATTTCAGATCCGGAAACTTCGTCGGCAATTCGCGCCGCAGGATGGCCATGTACTTTTCCGAGGGTTCGTGACCTTCAGAAAGCGACATGAGAATTTCACCGTCGGCCGGCGAGATCATCGAGCCGTCCGAGAGCGCGAGATTGATCGAGCTGTTGGGGATGCCCATGTTGTCGAGCACCGTCGCAAGTTCCTCGGGCGGGATCAGATTGCGAATCTCTTTTTCAACTTCGGCGAAATAATCCTGCGTCTGCTCGATGCGCGTGCCCGGCGGGCAGCGCACGTGCATGCGCATCTGGCCGGTATCCACCGTCGGGAAAAAGTCGCGGCCGATGTTCTTCATCACAAGGAAACACGACGCGACGACCAGGATGCTGAAGCTGCCAACGACCCACGCGCGGTGATCGAGCGCCCAGGCGAGGAAGCCGCCGTAAATATTGCGGAGCTTTTCGAACTGGCGATTGAACGCGTGATGAAATCTCCAGATTAAATTGAATCGCGCGATGAAGATCACGAACGCGAGAATGATGGCGGCGAGCGCGGCGTACCACGTTGCCGACTTCCAATTCGTTTTCAGCCAGCCCGAGACCGCCGGGAACTTCCCGCCCAGGGGGCCGACCATTGTGAAGATGAATGCAGCGACGAGTGCGGCAACCACGAGAAGCGTGATGCGGAACCACATTCGACTCAACAGCGGCGGGTGCGGGTGCTTCTTTTCCTCCAGCATGTGCTTCGCGTGCGGATCATCCGGATCGATCTGCCCGCCATACATTTCCACCTCGGCCGCGAGCAGGTAATGCACCATTGTCGGCACGAGCGTGCGGCTCAGCAGATAGCTGGTGAGCATCGCAAACACGACCGCCAGCGCCAGCGGCGTGAACAGAAACTTCGCGGCGCCCGAGATAAACACGACCGGCACGAACACAATGCAGATACAGATCGTCGCCACGAACGCCGGGACTGCGATCTGCTGCGCACCGTCGAGAATCGCCTTCACCAACCGCTTGCGCTGGTGCAAGTTTCGGTGAATGTTTTCAATTTCAACCGTCGCGTCATCAACGAGAATACCGACGGCCAGCGCCATGCCGCCTAGCGTCATGACGTTGAGCGTGTTGCCGAGCGCGTAGAGGATCAGGATCGACACCATGATCGACAGCGGAATCGAGATGACGACGATCAGCGTGCTTCGCCAACTGCCGAGGAAGAGCAGGATCATCAGCGCCGTCAGACCCGCGGCGATCGCGGCCTCTTTGATGACGCCCTGCACGCTCGCACGGACGAAGATCGACTGATCGAACATCGGAACGATCTTCAAATCCTTCGCTTCGGGCGGCAGGCTCGCTTTCAGCACTTCGAGGCGTTGCAGCACTGCGTCGACGACCGTGAGCGTGGATGCGCCGCCCGATTTGAGAATCGAAATCAGCACGCCGCCTTTGCCGTCGGCGTGGACGACGTTGGTCTGCACCGAAAACCCGTCACGCACATTGGCGACATCTTTGATGTATGTCGTCGTCCGGCCTTCTGATTTGATCGGAAGATCGTTCAGCGCGTTGATGTTTTCCGGGCTGCTGTTCAGGCGGATCTGATATTCCTGCGTGCCGATCTTGGTTGAACCGGCCGGCAATACCAGGTTCTGATTGTTGATGGCCGTCGACACCTCGGCCGGCGACACGCCGTGTGCGTACAGTCGCTGCGGATCGAGATCGACCATCACCTGTCGCTGCTTGCCGCCGTACGGATATGGAATCTGCACGCCCGGAATATTGATCAGCTGCGGGCGAAGCGTATTGAACGCGAGGTCGAACATCTTCTGTTCCGGCAGCGTGTCGGAGCTGAGCGAAAGCTGCAGGATCGGAACGTCTGCCGCGTTGTACTGAATAATCAAGGGCGGCTGCGAGCCGACGGGCATCTGTCGAATGGCCGTCTGACTGATGGCCGTGATCTGTGCGTTCGCTTCTTCGATTTTCGTGTTCGGCTGGAAGTAGACTTTGATGATTCCGATGCCGTTCAGCGACTGGCTTTCGATGTGCTCGATGCCGTTGACGGTCGTGCCGAGGATGCGCTCGTAGGGCGTGACGATGCGGTGCTCAATGTCCGAAGGCGACATGCCCTGGAAATTGAAGGCGACCGCGATCACCGGAATGTCGATCTCCGGGAAGATGTCGGTCGGCATCTGCGCGATGATCACCACGCCAAGGATCGCCACCAGCATGGCGGCGACGACGAACGTGTAAGGGCGACGGAGCGCGAGTCGAACAATCCACATAAAATCACCAACGGCGTTTACAAAAGTGCATTGCTATTCGGCGGTTTTCATTCAGCGATGTCGTTTAACGTTGCAGGCTCGCAGACTTCGCCACCCGCATCTGAGCCGGCGTCACAATCCAACGGATAAGTCGCGGTCCGGAATGCATCGCGCAGGACATCCATCGCCTGCGAAACACGAAGCCGCTCGTCAGCGGAGAGGTCGGCTAATTCATTTGCGACCGCGCGGCGCGTGCCGGTGAGGGCCGAGTCCAGGACGTTCTTGCCGGCCGCGGTCAATTGCAGAGCAACCTGCCGCCGATCACCAGCGGCGACTTTACGGGAAATCAGCCTTTTACTGACCAGACAACTGACGATCCGCGACGATGTCGGCATGGATGCGCCTAAGAATTCGCTCACTTCAGACAAGGTGGCCGCTGGGTTTCTTGAAAGTAGCACAAGTGTCCGGAAAGCCGGTACGGACAAGCCTTTAAGGCGATTCCGTCGCATATTCCGCCGGATAAACCACATCACGCCCGGCAAAACATCGACGAGCTTCTCCGCGCAGACCTCAGCATCGCGCGGCTCAAGATCAACGGGGTTGCGCGAATTAGTTGCCGGCGACAACTGTTGCATAAGGCAAGCATAAGCACGCGTTTCCGGTTTGGGCAACTCGAATAATTATCATGCTGACGAATTTTTAAATCCAGAGAATCGACGAGGTCCCCGCTTGCGCCTTCGCGAACGGTGCAAGCAACCGTTTCGCAATTCGCATACAGCGCATTTTCAAGGACAGAAAATTCGACCGGATTGCTGCCTAAACTTTCGCTGACGCCGCGGCTATGGACGGCCAGGCGGACGCACGGTATTGGATGCGACACGGATGTCGTTGGAACTTTGTGTGCTTGGCAGCGGGTCGTCGGGAAATGCTTCGATCCTGCGCGCCCCGGCCGGCGCGATGCTGATCGACGCCGGCCTTGGTCCGCGCGTGATTGCGCAGCGGATGTCGGGGACCGGAACGGCCCTGTGCGACCTGCGCGCAATCGTTCTGACTCATCTGGACTCCGATCATTTCACCGCCCACTGGTGCGCTACGATCGTTCGGTGCGGCATCGAAATCTATTGTCACTCGCAACGCATGAACGACCTGATCGGCATCGCCAGGCGATCCGGTTTCAATGAAGACGGAAAGGCGACTGACATTTTCCGCTCGCTCGTTCGTCCGTTCGGTCGAGCGCCGTTCACGCCGCTGCCGCACGTCAAGTTCACCGCCTTGCCGTTAGCGCATGATCGCACGGGCTCGCACGCGTTTGTCATTGACGGCCACAGCGTGCGCATCGGCTTCGCCACCGATCTCGGGCATGTGCCGCCATTGATGATCGATGCGTTTGAAGATCTCGACGTCATCGCAATCGAAAGCAACTACGACCCGGCGATGCAATTCGAGAGTGGCCGTCCGCACTTTCTTCAGCGGCGCATCATGAACGGCGCGGGTCATCTTTCGAACGAACAGGCACTGAGCGCCGTGCGCGAAATCCTCGACCGCCACGAGCGGGCCGGAAGACGATTGCCCGAACATGTCGTCCTGCTCCACCGCAGCCGCCAATGCAATTGCCCAAAGCTTGTGCGCCGATTGTTTTCAAGCGATGCGCGCATCACCTCGCGGCTGACGATTGCCGAGCCGTTCGCGCGCAGCGAGTGGCTTCGATCCGCCGCGCTCCGTCCGCGCGTGGGCGAACAGCTCCATTTATTCATGATTGCAGAGTGACCGCGCGAAGAACGGTGAACGCTCGGCAAGGAGATGACCGAACACCTGCTGCCCAGCACCTCGTATTTCAGCCATCGCGAATTTGCTTGTGATTCTATTGCGATTATCGCAATAACAGCTAATCATATATGACGGCGATGTCAAAATAGGTTGCAAATTCTTTTTAACATTTTCCGCTTTTAAGGGTTGACCCCGCTTTTCATCTGTGCAAAAACGTTTTTATCGCATCCGATAAATCGGAATGAGTGTTCCACTCAGTCTCCTATTTGAAGGAGGGATGTGATTTACAACTCAACGTCGTTGAGCTTGGCAAGCGCCGGATGTACCGGCCGGCAAGCTCGGACTTTTGCCTCGTTGGGCGTGCTTGTCCTTTGTGAAATACATCGGGCTTGTTCGCTCTGGCGGGCGCGAAAGATACGACAAGTGATCGTGCGCCGCATCACACGGTGGCACGACGCAGCGCGGTTCTCGCTTCGACGCGTTTGATGACTCGTCCGCAGTGTGGCTCGCCTGAACATGTGCATTGCCGATCGCGGCCGTATGGATACGGCCCCGCATCCGCCCAGCACCCCTCAGGCCTTTGCACGTCACACTTCAGGCTTGTTCGCTTCCGCCGTCGTTCGTGAGGAAGGACTCCCTTTTCCGCGTCGTCGTCGTGTCAGCCCGTTTGATCCGCATCGAAAAATTCGCGTCTTTCGAGACACCTGTTCACGCGTGCTGTAATCGGCAGTCGTGAATGCGTTTGCCGTGCCGCTCTGCTCCTGCCGCACGACCGCGCGTTCCCGTCGAAACGATCGACCCGCAGGCGTGGATTCCTCTTCGCATCGGAGATGCGGAGGCGGACGCTTCGTTGTTCCAGTTCGCGTTATCGGACGCGTGCCGCGATCGGCGAACGCGGGGTATCTCTTGGTTGTCCGTGCGTGGCGACTGACCAGCAATCCCGCTGGCTCAATCGTCGCACCAGCGTTCGTGGCACTGGTGTTCTCTCGCACACTCAACTCGCGTGCGTTCGCAACTTTGCGTTCGCGCCATTTCGTCCGCGGGATTCATTCCCGTCGTGGCCGGGGTAGTGAAAGGGCTTTAGTAATGGTTTCTACGACAATCGCAGCAAATGGTTTTGATCTTCTCGAAAATCGTCTCCTGTTCAGCACAATCAATGTGAACGATTTTGGCGCGCGTGCCAACGACGGCGGCGACGATCGCGGTGCGGTTATCGCCGCGCTTAAAACCGCCAAGGGCGGTGACACGCTTCAGTTCGGCTCCGGCACCTATAACATCTCATCGAAAATCGACCTGCCGGCCAGCATTAATATCGCCGGCGACGGCGGCTCGGTGGGCGGTAACACGGTTCTCCGCTCCAACAACACTGATGTTGCTTGTCACTTCCAGTGGGACAATCTCAAGGTTCAAAACCTGACTTTCGACGGCGGCGCGTTATTGATCGATCGCCCCTTCAGCGAGACCGCCTCCAACATCACCATTACCGCCGACAAGTTCATCAACGAAGAGCGCGGCGGGTGGATCGGCGGCGGCAACGGCGCGATCGGTGTCCCCGGCAACACCGTGGCCAACCTGGATATCAGCAACAATTCGTTTCAAGGCAATGGCGGCGGGAACGGCGTTTTCTTTTTCATCGGAAAGAACGTCAACATTCACGACAATGAGTTCATCAACTTGTCGTGCGGCATCAAGAGCAACAATCTCGGCTTTGGCTCGAACCAGATCACCATCCAGCGAAACTATTTTACGCAGAATAATTACCACTCCGTCGAGCTTCAGGGGTCGGTCAACGGCTTCTGGTTCATGGATAATTACTACGATCATCCACGGCTGAGCAGCAACTTCCACGACAACGACAGCATCTTTGCCTTCTCGCTCATCTACACCGCGACCAGCTCGGATCAGCACATCCTGCGAAACTACATCGCCGCCCCGGAACGCCCGGACGGCACGGGCGTGCGCATGGGCTTCGAGGCCGGCGAGCATTGCGAAATCCGCGACAATTACCTCAACGGCATTAACCAGCCCTGGAACTTCTACGGACCGGGCAGCATTGCTGATGGCAACTATGTGAATAACGCGCTGACAGCCCCGATTAGCTACGGGCCGAACAGCAATACCTCGGTGACGACAAGCAACAACGGCACGCAAGTGAGACTTTCGTGGGACGTCAATCGTCCGAAACCGGGGCCGAACGCGGGTTCGTCAGGCAACTCGAACGGCGGCGGTTCCAGCAACACGGGCAGCGGTTCGACAGGTAGCGGCTCGACAGGCGGCGGGACGACGGGCACCGGGACAACGGGCAGTGGCTCGACGGGCAGTGGCTCGACCGGCAGCTCAGGCAACGCAACTCCAGGACCGACGGTTCCGGGCCTTGCTTCGGGCGAAACCTGGCTGAGCGATCTGTCCGCGGCCTCGTCCAAGAACGGCTGGGGCAGTTTCGAAGTCAACAAGAGCAATGGTGAGCAGGCCGCCAATGATGGTCGCACGCTGAGCGTGGCGGGCACGCAATACGCCAAGGGCCTGGGTGTGCACGCGAATTCGGAAATCGTCTACAACACCGCCGGGAAATATGCGTCGTTCAGCGCCGGCATGGGAATCGATGACGAGGTCGGGAATGCCGGCTCAGTCGTGTTCCAGGTATACGGCGATGGCAAGCTCCTGTACGACAGCGGCACATTGACCGGTTCCAGCGCGCTGAAGAACGCCACCATCAACACCGGCGGCGTTCAACAGTTGAAGCTGGTGGTGAACGGCAACGGCAGCATCGACAATGACCATGCCGACTGGATCAACGCCAAGCTGACGGCCGGCTCGGGATCCACGAATTCCGGCTCGAATAGTTCCGGCGCCACCGGCGACGATTCGTCGAGCGGCACGACTGGCACCGGCACGACCGGCGGGGGCACGACCGGCGGCGGCACGACCGGCGGCGGTTCCTCCGGAAGCTCGGCCGGAAATGGTGCGGCTGCGTTTGTCAGCGATCTTGCCATCGCCTCTTCCAAAAATGCCTGGGGCCCGGTCGAAAAAGACGGGAGCAACGGAGAGCAGGATGCCCGCGACGGCCAACAACTTTCCATCCGTGGTAAAAAATACGATAAAGGCCTCGGCGTGCACGCCTCGTCCGAAGTCGTTTACAACCTCGCCGGGAAGTACAGCAATTTCTTCAGCAATGTCGGCATTGATGACGAAACCGGCGGCGGCGGCTCGGTCATCTTCCAGGTCTTCGGCGATGGCGTGAAGCTGTACGACAGCGGCACCGTCGACGGCCGATCGGCAGTCAAAACCGTGAACGTCAGCCTTGCCGGCGTACAGCAGTTGAAGCTTGTCGTCACGAGCCCGAACGGCAATATCGACAACGATCACGGCGACTGGGCGGGGGCGAAAGTGAGTTGAGGAGAAGTGGGCAGTGGGCAGTGGGCAGTGAAGGAAATTGCATTGCCCACTCTCTTACTGCCCACCGCCTACTGCACACCGCCCACTAATCTTCAGCGTGATGCGCATCCCCGGCGTGTCGAAACGGTCGCTCGTCGTGATCGTTTCACACCCCGCGCCGGCCGCGCATCACGCTTTTTTATGCGCGATGTAAATTGAGATGGGACGGTTCAACGGAAATATTCCGCGACGATGATCGCGATGTCGTCGGAGTTGCTCGCAGTTAATCTGCGGACGACGAGCTATTGAGATGGATTTGGGTTGAGCCGAGTGGAATACGCTTCACGGCTCGCAGCCGCTTGCGGCTTCGCGAGCCGCATCAGGTCGAATGTCGGGGGCTGGCCTCGCGAAGCCGCAAGCGGCGGGAATCGCGACGATCGTGCGTGGATTCGCGCCAATGAGAGCGTGCAGTTCCTGCACGTGACTGCCGCCTTCCCCAAAATTGCGACAACACGATATCTACGACTACGACATACCGATGAACAATCCGTCGACCTGATATATCCGCCAACGTTGCCGTCTTTCGACTTACCGCTCACCGCCCTGAGTCAGGCAACTCGGCGGCGGCGGGCGAAGATCGCGATGCTTGCCACGCCCAATACGCTTGCCGACATCGGTTCCGGAACCGCGATCGTGCCGGTCAGGAAGTATGAGCCCAAGTCGTAAAATTCCGCCGCTTGAATGTCAGTGTAGGTTGCTGTGCCTTCCGTAACTGTCGTGGAACTCTCTTTACCGCCTGCACTCGCGATCTGAACATAGTACGTCCCGGCCAGGAGCGACGTGTTAATAACGTTCTGAAACGATCCGCTGTCGCTGCCCGTTGAAACAATAATGTTGCCCGAGCTGTCTAACAGCCGCATGACGCTGTCAAGCGTGCCGCCGGCATCGTTGATGCCATTCGAGGCATTATCCAGCAGGCCGGCGGTAATGCGGTCACTGCCTTCACTTTCCGTCAGGCTGAGTGCGCCGCCGCCGGTCGTGAAGGAGAAAAAGTCCGAAGAGTAATTGGACTCGCCGATCGGGTTATAGGTTCCGTTGGTCGCTAAAGGAACAATGACGCCCTCATTCTTGCCGGCAGCTAGCGACCGCGTGCCGCCCGTGCCGGTCAACGTCAGCGGCGTTGCGGCAGCGCGAGACTGTCCGATGCCATCGGCGGCAATCGCTAACGCCTGTGACGCAGTGTTACTGCTCCCGTACGACAGCATGGCGGATACGTCGTTCTGCAAACCGCCGCCGCTCGCTCGGCCGGAGCGGAAGGTAGAACGTTCGGAGCCGTATCCGATTCCCATATAGGGCGCGATCTCTCCCGAACCGTTGTTAGAACTATAATCATTGATAGAGGTACCGCCTTCCCGTCTATCAATTTGATGATTTAAGCTAAACGCGTGGCCGTCCTCATGTGACGCAGCCACGCCAGCACCCTTCGGACCGCCTGTACCCTGTTCGAAGACGAAATTTGTATGGTAACCAAAGCTCGACCCGCTGTTCGCGGTACTGTCAAACGAACCTTTCACGGTGCCGACAAATGAGATCCCGCCCGCGTTCCCGAATGCGGAACTGTTGTTGCCGGTGATGATCGTGTGCTCGACACGATTGGTTCTGTCGTAATATCGTTGGCGGGCGGAATCCGTCCCCGCCTGCCCGGCGGCAATCGCGGGATCGACAGTCGTGACATTAATATTAAATGGAGCGTAGGCCTCGGCGACTCGCGCCCAGACTCCCGCGATCGTCGCCTGTTGCGCCGCGGTATATGCGGTGATGCTGTTATTCGCGTTATTGGAATTGGTTAGATAGGGCGTGAGCACGCCTGGTATCGTGTTGTTCGCGGTCCCATCCTGATTCTGTCCCCAACTGCCCGTGTAGTTAAAGCCGGCAAAATCGATAAAAATCGTGTAGGCGGCGCCCGATGATCGGCTCGTAAGCTGAGGCACGCCTGTCGCGTGCGTATCGGCGAACGAAAACGATGAGCCGGCCAGAGCTGCGACCGCAGCGGCAGTGAGGAACAAATTTTTCATCGGTGTGGATCTCTTGGAGGAAACGAACAAATAACCCAAAGCGGAAAATACCACGGATTCCTGAAACTGCGAATCCTTTTTCTTGGCATTTTCACGAATTCCGCTCGGCACGCGGATTTTTTTGCGATTTCAGGCGTCGGGGATCAGAACGGGACGGCCTGATCCATCCAATCGTCATTCTTCAACACTTGCTTACGATTGAATCGGGCCAACTGTTCGGCCCGCCATTGCGCTAATTTGATGATTCGATCGGGCCCGACCAGACGCCAGTTGCGACGTAGCGAGTCGTACGCGTGACGAAGAAACAGATCGTCCTCCGCCGATGCGAACATTTGCGCGGCACCGGGGTCGCCCTGCCGTGCGGCACGCCCGAAAAGCTGGCGATCGACGCGGCTGCTGGTCGCCGGCTCGGTGGAGATCACGTGCAGCCCGCCGACCTCTGTCACGCCGCGAGCCAGGATGATGTCCGTGCCTCGACCCGCCATGTTCGTGGCGACGGTGATTTTCCCGAGCTGGCCGGCCTCGGCGACGATATGCGCTTCCTGCGCGGTCTGCGTCGCGTTCAACACCCGATGCGCCCGCCCCGCCGTCGTCAGTCGCTTGCTGACTTCCTGGCTCGACAGCACCGAGCGCGTGCCGATCAAAATCGGTACGCCGCTGTCGTTCAGCTCGCAGACGCGCGCGATCACCGCGTCGTATTTTTCTTCGATCGTCGAAAAAAACTGCGTCGGCAATTGCTTGCGGATGTTCGGCTTGTTCGTCGGAATGCGCACGACCGGGCGCTGGTAAATCTGCCACAGCTCGGCCGTCGATTCCCAGGCGGTTCCGGTCATGCCGCTCATCGCGGGATATTGCCGGAAGAATCGCTGAAAGCTCAGCCGCGCGAGGTTTTCCTTATCGCTGGTGCAGGTGACCCCTTCCTTCACCTCGATCGCCTGATGCAATCCGTGCCGCCACGATCGATCGGCCATCACGCGCCCGGTGAACTCGTCGATGATCTGCACTTTGCCTTCATCATCCACCAGATACTGCTCATCGCGCACGTAGCAATGCCGCGCAACCAGTGCCTGCGTTACGAGCTCTTCGCGGCGACGGCGCCCCTTCCAAAAACCGCTGTGCATTTCATCGGCCAGCTCTTCAAGCCGCTGGTGGCCGCGCGCGTTTAGGTCGATATTTTTGACGGTCCAATCGATCTTGAAATCGCGATCGGGAATCAGCTTGGCCGCCAGTTCGTTCGCGGCTTTGTAGAGTGTCGAATTTGCCTCGTTGTCCGGCGAATTGCTGATGATCAGCGGCGTCACGGCTTCATCGACGAGCAGGCTGTCCGCCTCGTCGACGAGCACGCGGAACAAGCCTGGAATGTTCATCGCCTGCCGCGGCTGTTCGCTGGCCATGAGGGTGATGGCGGTCTGCGTGCTGGTGCGAAGGCTGCCAAGTTGAATCTGATCGCGAAGGAAGTCTGCGACGAGTTCTTTGCTCGTGACATAGACCACGCCGCGACGGTAATTTTCGACACGTTCCGGCGGGGTGGATTCGTGCGTGACGCAGCCGACCTCGAGCCCGCACATACGATAGACCGGGCCCATCAATTCGGCATCGCGTTGCACGAGATAATCGTTGACGGTGATGATATGAACCGGCTTCCCCGCCCAGGCCCAGAGCGTGGCGGCGAGCGACGCGGTAAGCGTCTTTCCCTCGCCCGTCGCCATCTCGGCGACCAGCCCTCTTTGCATCGCCAGCGCGCCCATCAACTGCACTGCATACGGCCGCTTGCCGACCGCGCGCAGCGCGCCTTCGCGCGTGATCGCCAGCCCGCGCTCCAGCTTGTCATCTTTTAATTTCCCGACGCGTGCCAACGCGCGCATCGCGTCCACTTCCTCGGCAAAGCGCGACGAGCTTAGCTCATGAATCTCAGCTTCCAGCAATTCCACGCGCGCCACTTGCTGCTTAATCTGCCGCAGCACCGGCATGCGATTTTTGAAAAACCCGACGAACCCATTCACAAATAGATCAAGCCCGCGCAGCTCCGGCGCTTTCACACGCCGAGCGTCGAAGATTGACCAGAGTTCCGTGGTTGCGAGATCGGACATTGCATTGGGAGTTGGGTGTTGGGCGTTGGGCGTTGGGGAAGATCGCGTTCAACAATCTTTCCCAACGCCCAACGCCCAATTCCCAACGCCTTCTCCTAATCCACCAGCTTCGACTTCTGTTCCTGACGGCTTTGCACCAACTGATAAATCCGTCGCATCCACTGCCAGGCGAGCGGGCGGCTTTCGAGCTTTAACTTTAGATACGCACGCTGGCCGGGCTGGAAGAGGTCGGTCGGGCTGTTGTTCATCACGCAGCGCAACTCGAATTGGGGCGTTTGCGTTTTCATGCCGCGCGGATCGCGCGGATCGTTCTGCTGCTCGCCCCCGCCCATCGCCGTCAGGGCAGGGTTCCAGGCATTTTCCTGCGCGGCCGGCGTCACCATCACGGTCTGCGGCTTCATCACCCGGCTGGCATCGCCGACGAAGCGAATCTCGGTCGTGACTGCCTTGCTGTTCAAATCTTTCCCCATCGCCAGCTGCGCATCTTTCTGATCGAGAATCGCATGAATCTCCAATCGATCGATCGTCGCCACCGTGCCAATCTCCTCACCGTGATTTAAATATCGACCCATCATTTCATCGAGCTTCGGCGCGATGAGCTGGCCGGCGATCGGGGCGCGGACCGTCAGCTCGTTCTGCAACGCTTCGTACTCGTGCAACTGATCGTTTAATGCATCAAGTTTCGTTTGATAAATCAGCCGCTGCGCTTGATCGATCGCATTCGCCTGACGTCGGGCCATCAGCGTCTCTTCGATCATCGCATGTTGCTGGCGAATTTTCGTTTCCAGTTCCTGATCGCGGCAGACGAGAATGACGTCGCCCTTCTGCATCTGATCGCCGGGCTTGGCAATGATCTGTACGACGAAGCCGGGCGTCTTGGAATGCACCACGCCGCGATCCTGCGGATCGGCGATGCCTTCGGCGTACACATTCACGGGGAATTTAAGTAGACCAAGCAACACAACGCTTGCCGCCGCGATCACGCCAACCGTCGCCCACGCGCGGCCGCGCTTGCGGTGCAGTTCGGGCTCGATAAGCAGATAACGCAGCAGCTTCACGACCGGCACGATAAGCCACGTCGCGAGCCCGCCGATCGCCATCAGCACGCCGAGAATCGGAATCTGGAACATCACCATGAGGATGATGGCCACGCCGACGAACACGCGGTAGACGCTTGACAAAACTCCGTAAATAAAAAGTTGCACGCGCTGCCAGATCGGCGGCAGTGGCACCGGCGAGCGAAGCCGCCAGATGTGGCGCTTGATAAGGCCCTGCAAATATTCCTTGCTCTTCATTTGAAGATTCGGAATCTCCAGCCAATCGCTGAGCATGTAGTAGCCGTCGTATCGCAAGAGCGGGTTTGCGTTAAAAACAAGCGTGGTGATCGACGCGATGAAGATCACGTAGCTGAGCAGGTCGTGAATCTGAAAGCCGCCAAGGCTCGCGCCGTTGCTGGTCGCCAGCCACGCCGGCACGAGACACGCGGCGATGAACAATTCAAAAATCATCCCACCCGCGCCGACAGCCATGCGCTGCCAGCGAGACGGAAAACCCCACGCCGTGCTCGCGTCGACGTAAGGCGTCGGTACGAAGACGAGGAACATGATTCCCATCTCGTGCACTTCGCCGCCGAAGCGACGGCACATGAACGCGTGGCCGCACTCGTGGAAAAATTTGATCCCCCAGAAGACCGCGAGGAAGACCAGCCAGTTGCGCGGGTCCTGGCTCATCTGCATGGCCTTGGAGAAATCGTGCTGTAGCAGATCGAAATGCGGCGCGACCATTGCGATCGCCCCGCCGACGACCAGCAGCCAGAGCAGGCCGCCGATGCGACCGAGCATCAGGCCCACGACCGGCAGCCAGCGGCAGAGAAAGCGATCCGGATCCCACAGCGGAATGCGCGGGAACAGGAGGTTCATCATCCGCCCCTGCATCTGCCGCTTCTGCTGCACCTTGTGCCGGCGAAGCAGGACCGTCGCATCGGGCGAAATATCGGTTTCAACCAGATTGGCCGCATACAACTGCGACAGAATCTGAATCACTTCCGGCTGCGTCGGCGCATCATCTTCCAGCGTCCCGCCAACCACCTCCCACGCCTCGCCGACCGTGCGATAGCCGTCGAGCAAACCGACGAATCGATACGCGGCATCCGACAAACGATGAAACTGATTCCCGGCCGGATCGCGCACGACATACCAGCGATCGCCGCGATAAAACTGGCGAGAAATCTGCGCACCGGCGCGCACGCGCGGCTTGAGATCTTTGACGCGGTACCAGGATTCAGAAAATGTGGGACGGAGCTGAAGCATGGGGCGGGTTCAGGGTTCAGGGTTCAGGGTTCAGGGTTCGGGGTTCAGGGTTCAGCACGGCGCATCGGGAAATCTCCGTTGTTCTCGCGGTAATTGTTGTTCGAGCGTTCGCTCCAAACCATTTAACATCCTCACGCACTCGTGGTACCGCTCGCGATATTGATCGTACGTTTCATCGTCGATGTAGTTTTTTAGCTTCGCGATAAATAAGTGGTGAATCGTTTCCAACGCTTCACCACGACTTCGATTCGCACCTTCGATCTTATTTCGCACATGCCTGTCGCTGTGCTTCTCGGCCAGCTGCGCCGCCGCACTGTTCGACGACCGGTGAACCTGCGACGTCAGTTCAAATCTCTCCTCGCGCGGCCACTCTCGCGCGAGCTTACAAATCTCGATGTGCAACGCGCAAAGCCGCTGATACACAACAAGGTCTTCAACCCGCAAATACCCCGCCATAACTCGATCTTCACTCTCTTCGCTGAACCCTGAACCCCGAACCCTGAACCCTCCCTCAAATCCACGTCTTAATCCGCACCCACTCCACAAACCGGTGCGTCCAAGTCCAAATCAAAGGCCGATGCTTCACATCGACTCTTGCTTCGCCCTGCATGCCGTCGCGCCAAGTCGGGTCGAGCTTTTCCGGGATTGCGTACACCTTGAACACGTTACTGCCCTGATCGGTCGTCGGCAGCGGGATGATGCGCTCGACCGTGAACGCGCTCTTCATGTCCGGCTGCGAACTCGTCGCCAGCTTGCCGGCGGCACCTTCCTTGACGTCCTGGATGTCGTTCTCCTTGACGTTCATTTCCAGCCGCATGCTGCCCGGCTGCGCGATGCGGAACAGCTCATCGCCCTTTTTCACCGGCGTGCGCTTTTTATCCATCCAATCGCCGGACAACACCACGCCCGCCATCGGCGCTTTCACGACCGATTGCTCGATCTGATACTTGTACAAATCCGCCTGCGCGTTCGCGGCGTCCATCTCGCGGCGCTTCTGCAACGACTCGGCCGTCTTTGTCGGGTCGGCCGCGAGCCGGTTGGCTTCAAGGCGCTTGGCGTCGGCATCGAAGAGCGATTCGCTTAATTGCAGCCGCAACTGCGATGTGTCCATCTCCACCAGCACATCGCCCTGTTTCACCATGTCGCCGGGACGCACCTTGACGACTTCACCGATGTATCCGTCGCTGGGCGCGCTGATGATTCGCTTCTCGGTGGCCGCAAAGCTGAACGGGGAGACCACGTGGTACATCGGGCTGTAAATGCAGATGAACGCGAGCAATCCGATCACTAGGAGCGTGATCAGCTTCGGCAGCATGTGGGTCTTGCCGATCGCGAGCTTGCTCGTTTCGCGGATGCTGATGCCGGTCTTGGTGATCCACCAGCGATCGTTCTGATAGCGATCGTACAACTGCGGGGAGAGCAATTCGGTTGCGACCGCGAGGCTGGTGGCGGCGTTCGCGCCGATGCGTTTTTGCGGATTAAATTCGAGACAGATCACGCCGACGATGTCGCCGGCGCGGCGTAACGGCAACGACAGCACGCTCACCCCGCCCTGCCGGCGCGACAGCTCGGCCGCGGCACGCGTGACGTTGTCACTGCTGGCCGGCTGAGTCTGGTTCGGCTCGCCCGGCGCGCCTTCAACCGGGGCAGCCGGGTGCGGGTCATACTGAACAAGCTCTTCCTGATCGACGCACTCTTCCATCGCCGCGATGATGAGCACCGCAAGCTCTTGTTTCTTGTCGAACTGCTCGGTGTGGCTCATCGCCTTGAGCTTGATCTTGTGCCCGACCACCCATCCGATCGCGACACGCGTCGCGCCGGTGCGGGTCGCCAGTTCGTTGCACAAGTTCATCGCGGCCGAGTCAAAACCCTCAGCCGTCGCGACGGTCGTCGCGAGTTGCAAGACAGCCTGATTGGTGTTCGCGACGTTTCGAGCGGAATCGACCGAGCGCCGCAGGCCGAACATTTCGAAATAGCCCGCAACCAATTCCATTTGCGACAGACGCTGCTGCGCCCGTTGCATATTCGGGCACCGCGTGATGACCGCGCTCACGCCGATGACCTGGCCCTCGGCGCGGAGGAGCGTGATGAGGCAAAACTGCGGATCGATCGTGTCCTGCCGCGCGCCGTCGATTTCGACCACGCCGTCCTTGGCTTGCAGCACGCAGGGGCGAACGATCTTGGCGAATTCTTCCAGCGCCCGCTGGCGAATCTCGGGCGTCGATTCATCGGGACGCACGTGGCCGGCAACGCGGAGATTGATGTCGGCCTCGCCGGCCTTTTCCACCAGAAATGCGACGGCCTCCGTGCCGGCGACCATCATGCCCTGCTGTTCGAGCAGATTGCGGATGAACGTCGGCAGGTCGGCACTCGACGCGAGCAGCCGCTGCACGAGCCGGCGACGGGGGAGATCACCCGCCACCCCCTTCGTTTCTTTCTCGCGCGAGCTGCCCGATTCGGTGGATTCTACGATTCCTGATGCCATATCTGCCCAATGTCAACGGTTTACGGTCGAATTTCAACGAAAAAGTCGGGTCATCGAATCTTCTGTTACCCCTCTCCCCGTACCCGGGGAGTGGCTGGGAGCGGGGTCTCTCTGTTCCGCGAGCCCATCCTGAATCGAAAGCTGCTCTCTCGACCTCTCCCCGAGCACGGAGAGAGGAGGAGAACTCACTTTCCCACTGCCGTCGCGCCAAAGCTATTGCCGGCGTCGGCGACTTCCGGCGGAATCTGCACCATCATCTGCAATCCGCTGTCACGGTTCTGCGCGTTCGTCAGCTTCAGCTTGATCATCCGCGTGCCGCTTGACGCATCAGACACCGGGGCGAAGAAAAAAATCTCCGCATCCTTCCACGCATCTTCCTTATCGTCCGAATACCGGACTTTTAATTTTTCCCCCGGCTTGAGCATCGACACCTGCCTGGTCGTCAGCTCTTTCACCTCAATATAAATCGGATCGTTTTGCACAAACGAGATCGCCCCGTCGCGACCTTGCGGATCGGCCCACTCGCCGGGTTGAGTGTTTACTTTTTCGACAATTCCATCCGCTGGCGCTTTCAGCGTCATTCGCGACAGCTTGATTGCCTGCTTGGCCGCATCGAGCTTGGCCTGATCCTGCGTCATGTGAGCCAACTGCACCTGCTTCTCGGCAACAGTGACATTTAATTTCGCTTCGTCGACCTCCGACTGATTGGCGCCGCCTTCTTGAAGTGTTTTTAGCTTGCGGTCAAGAATAACTTTTTTGGCATCCATGTCGGCGGTGTTGGCATCAATCCGCGCATCGGATTCAGCCTCCAGTTTCAGCCGATCCAGTTCTTTACGGTCAAACTCGTCATCCAATTGAAGCAGCGGCTGCCCGGCCTTGACCACATCGCCATCTTTCACCAACGCTTCCTTGACCAAACCCGGGGCGTTGAAGGTCAATTTCCGTTCCTGGCTGGGCCGACTGATGCCGGTCACTTCGTTCCGCGCCGCCTCGGCCATCGCCACGGTCGAAAAACTTAAGCCGATTGCTAAGCAATATTTAATGATCCTCATCCCTAACTCCTGATCTCAACACAACACCCCGCGCTGCCGGCAGGGTGCAGCGTATGCTTCTTACCACCGCAAACGCGCAAAAGTTCGGCCGAATTTGTCTCAAACTTTCGAATCGACCACAACCGTGCATGGGCTTGAACCCGATCTGAGCGCGGCGTGACCAATCTTGATCGGGTCCGCCGCGTGTCCGGTCGCGCCGCCGCGTATCGCACCTTCACCGGTCGGCCGCGGGCGAATGTGTTCCCCACGAAAAACGCCCGGCTTTTTGCTCATCTGCGTAAGCATGGCATAATCGCGGTCTCGACCGATGAACGACACGCATCATCCGCATTTTGCCCGGCTTCGTAAACACAGCCGACCCACCACCTCTTGCGCGGGTGGCTTTTAAGCATGATCTCTCTCACCTGCAATCACTGTCAGACCGTGCTGACCATCGACGATGCCTTCGCCGGCGGAGTCTGCCGCTGCCAGCATTGCGGGACCATTCAGACCGTGCCGTCCCGTTTGAAATCGAGCAAGCGCGACTCTGCCCCGGGACAACCCGACGCGCCGTCAACGGTCGGCGGCGGGAAAACGCTTTATCGCAAACGAAGCCGCGGCGACGGCGGATCGATCGCGGAAGGCACAGGCCTGGAAGATCTGGCCGAGGTTGTCGCCAGCAGCGGCCTCTCCGGAAGCGGCCTCTCCGGAAGTGGCCTGACGAGCGATAGCCTGCGTCGTCCTTCGCCCGGCCCGGATCTTTCGCAAACGACGTCCGCCTCGGTCAGGCCGTTGCCGAAACATTTTCTGCCGGTTGCCGCGGCCGTCGCGCTGGCCGTCGGCTCGGGCGAGCGCGCAAAGGTCAACTCAAACGAACCACTTGCGTCCACCTCGTCGCCCCAGCCGGATGCGATCGATCCGTCGCTCCCGCCGCCGTCCGCCTCGGCCGGGCCGGGGTTTTGCGGCGTGTCCCTTCAAGACGCGCCCGTCGTCATCTACGTCCTCGATCGCGGCAACGGCACGCGCGACCTGTTCGATACGCTCAAGGAAGTCACTTACAAATCCATCGAATCGCTCGGCAGCGATCGGAAGTTCCAAGTCATTTTCTGGAACAACGGTTCCGACGATGCCTACCCGTCCGGCCTGCCAACCTTCGCGCGCCCCGAGAGCGTCGCCGCCTGCCGCCGCGCGATGGAAGACGTCACCGCCTTCGGCCAGAGCGACCCGATTCCCACCCTCGCCAAAGCCTTTGCCAACCACCCTTCGGTCGTCATCCTCGTGACCGGCAAGTCGCTGGAGCTGGATTCCACGCTTGCCACGCACGTCTTAGAATTACAGCGGGTTTCGCCCGCGACGAAGATTCACTGCATCGCATTGGGGACCGCCGCAAGTTCCGTCCTAAAAGAAATCGCGACAAAGACCGGCGGGACGTACGCGACGCTAAGCGCAAACGCACTGCGGGCCTTTGCGCAGTGAAGTGGCGACATGGCATCAACGCGAATCAAGCTTGTGACGAGTTCGAAAGCGCGCTTCGAAGAATCACGCTGCCGCCGACCTATCCTTCACGCCGGGGTAAAGCGTACTCGCGGCACCCCGGATCCCGACCGCGCATTCGACTCATGCACAGGAAATAAGCGGTGTCCCGAGCACGCGTTCTTTCACGAAATTCCCGCGTGAAGCTCTACAGTCTTCATAGTTCCTATTTATCTCGAGGAACCACGGGGACGTGAACGAAACGGGGACGTAAACGAAACGTGGGACGTCGTTGAACGAAACCGGGACGTAGCCGGACGTAGCTAGTATTCAACTAGCTGCGTCGTCTTTCGATCCAATGTCCCCGTTTTGATCCATCCATTTCCTTTCTTGAATTTCATGCACTTCGTGCATTGTATTCGCCATGAATCTTGTCGCCGTCAATTCGTCGATGCTCATTGCCGTCGGATATGATGCCGAGAACAGGGTGCTCGAGGCTCTTTTCCACAGCGGCCAGGTCTGGCAATATTGCGATGTGCCCGAGGAAGTGTATCGCGACCTCCTGGCTGCCGATTCGATCGGAAGCTACATGCAGGAAGAAGTGATCGGCCATTATCCGGAATATCAGGTCAAGCGTCGTCGGAGGTAGCCCGGGGCGGGCAGTTGTCTCGGAATATCTTCACCGAAATCCCAATCGCGCTCGGCGAGTTCCCCGCCTTCACCCCATTTTCTTCCCTGGCAGCGTGGGACTTATCGTTGAGTTGTACGGCGTCTCGAAGCTCAGCAGTCCATCTTACGATGTCGCCGCCTGCGACCTCGCCGCATCGTTCCCTTCTTTTCTCGATTCCCAGGACCCGTCGTTCCTCTTATTTTTCTGCGATGCAGGAACACCCTTCCAAGACGATCGCGCGCAAGCTGCTCGGCAGCGCGTTGGTGTTTGCCGGCGTCAGTCATCTGACATTCGCCCGCAAAGAATTTCAGGCACAAGTCCCTGATTGGGTGCCGCTGAATAAGGACAATACGGTAATTCTCTCTGGACTAGCCGAGATCGCACTGGGGAGCGCGATCGCCCTCGTCGGCCCCGAGCACAAGAAGACCGTCGGCCGATTTGCGGCGGCGTTCTTCGTGACGGTGTTTCCCGGCAATCTCTCGCAGTATGTCAACCGCCGCAGCGCCTTCGGTTTGGATACGGACAACAAGCGTTTCGCCCGGCTGTTCTTTCAGCCGGTGCTGGTGTGGTGGGCGCTGAGCAGTTCATAAAGTCTTTGTCGCGCTGCACGAAATGGGCACCAGATGCGCAGCGCTTCGGTGAAGTTGGAGCGCTCGATTCGCGCTGGCGACATCGAGTGCCGCGACGTCGGCGTCTGGCTATGGCGAAGGCCGAGAAGCAGATCGGCGAAACGAAGCCAATTTGAAGCTTGCTGGTTGTAAAGAAAGGGTTCTGCGTGGCAGCGATTGGGAAAACGCTTGGGCTTGGACATTGCCGCTGACGCGGCGAGGGCGATTAAAGTTTGGAATGACGCGCGCTCTATTTTGACGTAACGAAGCCAATCCTGCGTCGCTGCCGCGCAGCGCGGTTTTGGAGTTGATCCGGAAAAATTAGAAATTTGTCGGGGTTCGTTTATCTATGGATGCGGATTGTGATTGATTCTCGGGGGAGGATTTTTCTCGTGTCACACGATTGGAATCGACACGGGCGAATGAAGCCTGAACCGTGTTATTCACGAAGCTAGTTCACGTTCCGGACGTGCCCGCCGACACACCGACGTCCCTTTAACAATTCCAATTCAGCTTTTCCCGCCGACCCTGCCGATAGGGAAATTAGAAGAGGCGCGGCTGATTTTATCGGACGCAGGCCCTCTGTCGGCACTCTTCGAAGCACTCATCGCGCGGCCTGTTGAACGGGGAACGCACACGTGAAAAATGCCCATCGCCGAATCATCGTACTCGGCACGCTTGTCTCGGTTCTCACATTGACCAGCGCGCTCTTGCTGGCGCTCGCGCCGGCGCCCTTGGCGCCGGATGCATCGAACAGCCTTTTTGCGATTGAAGCGCCGCAAACCATTGACGCGATTTTCAACACCGACGCGCCGGCCCGCACGGCGCGATGGAAGTACATCTATATTCACCACAGCCGCAGCGCGACCGGGAACGCCGTCACGCTCGCGCGGCCCAACGATTCGCTCGGCGTGGCGGATCACTTCGTGATCGGAAACGGCGAAGGGTGCGTCGACGGCGAAATTCAGATCGGCCAACGCTGGAACAAACAGGTCTCGGCCGCCCCACCGGACGGTGCTCGCCAGATCGATGCCGATTGCATCAGCATTTGCCTGGTCGGCGATTTCGATCGCGGCGTGCCGACGCCAACCCAACTGCGACGGTTGAATCAGTTGGTCACCGCGTTGCAGGGCCGCCTGCACATCGGCGAGAAGAATATTCTCGTGATCGATCAGCCCAACACGCAGGCCGCCGGTGGAAAATTTTTCCCCGCCAGCGCCATTCGGCAGACGTTGTTGCCGTAAATCTTTTTTCCCATCGATTACGATCAACGATCCAAAATGCAAAGGCGAATGATTCGCGCCGGCGGTTTTGGAAATTAAGTCCGTGCGGATTGAAGCAAAGTATTTGCTTCCGCTCTTTCGTGCAGTGAGGTGTTCGAGAATCGAAAACGGGTTGATCTGACCCATCACCATGCTCTGCTCTGTGCTCTGTGAAGGGTTCGCGGAATCGCTACGCTACATCGCATGGGCGAACGTGAACTGCGGGCCAAATACGGTGGGAAGCTCGACAAGGCGATCAACCGCGCCATCCGCGCGGAAATCCCCGAAGGCAATGCAGCCCTCGACACGCTGGCCCGCCTTTCCGGTCGGGCCGCGTCCAGCGGCTGGACCGACCCGCTCGACCACCCCACCCCCGAGGCCACCGCGTTTTTGCAACATCAGCGCACGGTCGTGAACGCGATGATCGGGAAGATCCGCCAGAAGTACGGCATCACTGCGGCCAAGCGGAGAAAACCCGCCCGCACCAAACGAAAACCCCGTCCGAGCGGGCCCGCGCGGAATCGGGCAAAGACGCACCACCCGCGTGCCTCGTCTTGACGCCGTCTGCTTCAGCTTCCGCTCCAAGCTCAACCGGCGTCAGAGAATGCGGTTGCCTTCGCGACTCGTGGCGCAGCGACGACCCAGGAAACTCAACTTGCAGTCGCGTATTCGTCAGCCCAAAACCCTCAGGTCGCTGCTGCTCCCTTCGAGATGACGCACCTTTTGGCGCTCTCCGGGCTTGCTCGAATTAGCGTGGCGCGATACAGTTGCCTCTCGCGACTTTGTCAGGAGGTCGCTGGTCTCGTTGCGTTGAAGCGATATTCACCCCTCACAGCGGGCGTGAGACCATCCGCTCAATTTAACGCGATTTGTCGTTTTAAAACCTCGTTTCATTACTCAAGCCCCATGGCGTTGCAACGGTCTTCCTGACCCGCTGATACCGCACGGGCTGGCGACGCTATAAACTGCTGCGCATTTTTGCGGAGCGCGTCGCTGTAAGGTTGGATTTTCGGAGCGTTCAGATCATGGCAGCGAATCAAGCAGAACTCGTCAAAAGCCTCATCGATGCGGGCGTTCACTTCGGCCACCGCGTCAGCCGGTGGAACCCCAAGATGGAACCCTACATCCACGGCAAGCGCAACATGATTCACATCATCGATGTGAAAGAGACCGTCAAAGGCCTCGTTCGTGCGAAGCGCCTCATCCAGCAGACCGTGCAGGGCGGCAAAGACGTTCTGTTTGTCGGCACCAAGCGCCAAGCCCGCCATGCAGTCGAAGAAGAAGCGGCTCGCTGCGGTATGCACTACGTCTCCGAGCGCTGGCTGGGCGGCACGCTTACTAACTTCCGCACCATTCGCGCTCGATTGGCTCGACTTGAAGAGCTTGAAAAACTTTGGGACAGCGGCCAGATCGAAACGTATTCGAAGAAGATGAAAGCGACGCTCGACCGCGAGCGCACGAAGATCAAGGCGAACCTCGAAGGCATTCGCAAAATGGAAAAGATGCCGGGCGTGATGTTCATCATCGACACCCGCCGCGAGCACATTGCCGTTAAGGAAGCGAAGAAGCTTGGCGTGACGACGATTGCGCTGATCGACACCGACAGCGATCCGGATTTGATCGACCTGCCAATCCCAGGCAACGACGATGCGATGCGTGCGATCGAGCTGATCATGAAAGAGCTCGCCGACGCAGCGATCGACGGCAAGACCGGGCGCGTCGACAAACCGGACGGCGGCCCGAACGCCGACGGCCCTCGCCGCCGCAGCACCCGCAGCCAGTTCCGCGCGGAAGGAACACCTGTGTCTACGAACGTAGAATCCAGCGATGATCCGGCTGCCGCGCCGGTCGAGAACGTCCCCGCGGCCGAAGCTCAGCCGGCATAGTTGCTTTTCGAGCGCCGCACAAATAGCTGTCACGTCGAACCATTTTATTGGACTTCTGTCGGTTAATTTATTTAAGGTCTTCCCACCTTGCTTGCGATGTGCGCCGTGTGGTTGGCGCGAGCGTCCGCAAATTGTAGCTCGACAGGGATATTGGGAATGTCTAAATGGTTTCGTCTCTCGTGCGTCGCGGCAGTGCTATCAGGCATGTCATCGATCGCGTCGGCAAGTCTCCTCCGCTCCGATACTTTTAATTATGTCGACGGCAACTTGCCAGTGGTCAGCAATTCCACGTGGAGCAAAGCCAGCGGGAACGGCGATTTGAATGTGAACAGCGGCCACGTCGTTATTGACGATACCAACACCGAGAATGACAGCGTTGCCCTTTCCGGCGCCTTCACGACCGGCTCGCTATACGCGAGTTTCACCATCAACGGCGAAACAGCAGATATGGCGGGTGGGTCGGTTGGCGACTACTTCGCGAATTTTGTCGCGTCGGGCGGCACGACGTCCCAGGAAGCAAGAATTTTCGCCGGCAAGCCGACGGGGATGCCGGGCATTTATCAGCTCGGTGTCGCTAATTTCACGAGCGGCGTGAATAACGAAATATTTCTTGCAAGCAAAAACTTGACGGCCGGTACGACCTATCTGGTCGTCATGCGTTACGACATCGGCAACTCAAAGACGACGCTCTGGGTGAACCCGACCTCGGAGAGCGACACGAACTTCGCGCAGGCGACAGATACGACGACAAACGTCGGTATGGTCAATGCCTTCATGTTCCGCCAGGGTGGAACGGACAAGATGGGTGACTACGACGTCGATAACTTACGCGTCGGCACGAGCTTCATCGACGTCGTGCCCGAGCCGGCCGTCGCCGGATTGCTCGCCGTCGGCTCGCTCCGATTGCTGAAGCGACGACGTTGATCGTCCAACCGCTGCCCCTCATCAAACACGCTCGCGCACTGGCGAGTTCATTGCAACCGAGGTGTAGTGTGCGCCGATGCTTCTTGCTGCATGGCTGGGCTTCGCGATTGTGGCGACGCTTGTTCTGATCGCTCCAACATCGCGAGCGACACCTTCATGGCTCGGCCCGCAACGAAACCTGTTCGCGGCGGTCTTCGCCATCACACTATTCGTCGGCGCGCTGCCGACGATCCTTGGTCGTCGCCCCTCGCCGACGGTCCACGACGAGTTTGCGAATCTCCTGGCGGCCGACACGTTCGCGCATGGCCGGCTCACGAATCCTTCGCCGCCGTTTGCCGATCACTTCGCGACGATCCACGAGCTGGTCAAACCAACATATGCGTCGAAATTTCCGCCGGGCACGGGGCTGGTGCTGGCGGTGGGACAACTGTTTCAACTGCCGGTGCTCGGCGCATTCACGACGATCGCGCTCGCGTGCGGAACGATCGCCGTCGCGCTGCGTTATTGGCTTCCGGCGCGATGGGCAATGCTTGGCGGCCTTCTTGGCGGCGTCAACACGCTTTACTTCTCGTGGGGCCAGAACTTTTGGGGCGGCGAAGTCGCAATGCTGGGCGGCGCGCTGCTGCTTCTCGGATTCGGCCGAGCCACACGACGACATCCAGACCTCGCCGCCGGTCTGTGCATCGGCGGCGGGCTATCGATCTTCGCGATCAGTCGCCCATTCGAGGGCGCATTGGTCAGCTTGCTCCTCGCGATTGCCACGATCATCGCCTGCCGGAAGCGGCGACGTATTCGTGTGTTGATGATGCGCACATTCCCCGCCGCGTTGATTATTCTGCTACCGGTGCTCTGCTGGCTCGGCTACTACAACTGGCGGGTCACCGGGAACGCGCTGCGCTTGCCCTGGAACGAATACGCCCGCCAGCAAATGACCACGCCGGTCTTTTTTGGACAGACGATGCCGAGCGCTCCGCACTTTGCAGATGCAAAGCTGCAAGCCTTTCATGAAGGCGACGAGCGAGACGAATTCAGCCGCATGCGGAGTCTCGGGTATTGTGGTCGACTCCACGAGATCGTGACGCAGATAGTTGCGCGGCGGCTGGATCAGGATCCGGCATGGCTGGAATCGCATCACGCGATTCCGACGCCGCTCGCGTTAATGCTTCCTTTGCTTGGCTTCAGTTGCTTCACGTCGAGCGGTGGCCGACTCGGCACGATCGTGTTTTTCCTGCTGGTTCTGCTGTCTCCCGCGCTCACCCCTTGGACCCGGCCGCACTATTTCGCTCCGGCCGACGCGGCGCTGTTACTCGCCTGTACTTGCGGCTTGAGGGAGTTTGTCCGACGGATGCCCACGCCGATCGGACCGGCTATCGTCGCCGGATTTCTGGCGGCACAATGCGTCGTGACGACCGGTGCAATCGGCTCCTCGCTCACTCCGCCAACCTTTGAAGGCCAGCCGGAACTACTCAAGCAGCTTGAGGCCGACCCATCGAGAAAAATCGTCTTGGTTCGCTATATCGGTCGCATCCAACGCGAATACGAATGGGTCCATAACGTCGCCGCGCTTGCATCCGCGCAAGTGATTTTCGCGCGATCGATCGACCCGCGATCCGACCGAAAGCTGCTGGATTACTTTGTCGATCGCGAGGTTTGGACGCTGGACGTAAATGATGTCGGCGCGAGCATTCGGCTCGGCCGGCCGGGCGGAACTTAGTTGCTGATGAAAACCATGTTTTGCCCAAGCACGACGAGAAGCACCCACATGCACGCGACGAAAATCTTCCGCGCGGCCAATGAGTATCGACAAAGTTCTGCCGCGGCGGGGATGACGATGAGCGGCAGCATGAAAGTCCAGACTCTCGCCGTCTCCGATTGAAGCAGCCCCGACACCGCCACCGCGATCGGGAGCGCGAGGAAGACGATCTCTGGAATCGTGACTTGCCGCCGCAGGCAACGGAGCAGGATTGGCAGCGCGACAATCCAGCCGGCTCCAAGCATGAAGTCCGTCAGATCGAAGAGAATCGTCGCCGGATACGGCCGCTGATCGGCGTATCGATGCAGCAAAACGTGCTGGTTCTGCCAGGCCGCGATCAATGTCGCGATCGGATTAAACGACGTGATGAGCCAAAGGACTAAATAAGCGGCGGTGAACGTCGCAAGTGAGATCACCGCGTGTGAAACCACGGTTCGAAATTTGACGCGAAAGATGAGGGGCATGGCGATCAGCAACAAGCCGAGCACGAACAGGTTGTAGGTGCAGAATGTCGCAACGAAAAGCAGGCCGCCGAAAAGGGCTGACCAGCGATTGTCGTTTCGCGATAGAGCGGCACGCCACGTGATGAGCAGCGCCGACGTGAGCACTGGCCAGATCGCGTCGAATGCCGGAAACATGAGCGTGAATCCGGGCATGAAAGCGATCAGCATCGCCGCGAATTGCGATTCAGATTTTGAACGGTTGAAACTCCGCGCGAGCAAGTAGACGGCGGGGATCGAAAAGCTCGCGAACAACGCCAGCCCGATACCACCGGCGATCGCGGCGCGTCCGGAATCGAGAAACAAGCGCAAGCATGTATCGAAATAGACGATCGCGCCTGGCGGTTTGCTCTGCGTGTGCAGATGCGTCAGCGGGAGCAGTTGCGGGTAAATCGCGAGGTAATTTCCTCCTGCCGCACGCAGCGCCTGGGCGTCCGTAAAATATCCCATCGCCGACGGATTGCGGACGATCGCCTCGAGCAATCTGAAACTCGGCGGATGCAGTGGAATCGCGATCGCCGTCAACTTTATGGCAATCGATGCCACCATCAGGAGCGACAATTGAATCGCCGCGCGTTGCGATATGAAGACGGCAACGATCGCGGGAAGGCCGGCGAGCAGAATGGCCGGGTACCACCGTGACGACGGCATGTCGCTCGTGCCTCTCCATGGCCACTTCCAATATTTTGGGCCATTGAGGGAGCCGGCATGGGCGAAGAGCAGCACGGCGACAATGAGCGTCGTGACAACGACTGCAACAACAAACCAGCGATCGTCGCGGAAGGATCGCGACGATCGCTGGAGGTTGTGTTCGTCGGCGTTCAAGTCGCCGATACGCTACGTCAGGCAGGGTACAGTGCAACCGGTCGCTCGAAGAAGCGCGGCTTCTTCATCGCTGTCACGAACTCGTCGAGCAGCGCTTTCGGATCGCCGGCCAAGCCGACAACGATGCCAAGGTCTGCGGCAACTTTTGCCTTGCTGTCCGGCATCCGCATAGGCACGTGGGCGGTTTCGAGCAGCACTGTGCCGTCGCCCATCGCGGCGATCGGCTTGCCGTGTTGCCACATTTCGGAAACGAACGCGACGGCCAGCGGCTCTTTCGCATTCCCCGCTCCGCTGCCGGGCGCGATGATGCACGAGTCGAACATCACTGACGCCGCGTTAGCGGCCGGCTTGTCGATCGGCAGGATCGAACCGTCTGCGGCTTTAACGCCGGGCTTGGCCTTGCCGATCACCGCTACAATCGCACCCTGTGCCTCCAACGCCGCTTTCATTTTCGTGACGGCTTTCCCGTCCACGCCATCGCCGGCAAGAATGGCGACCATCATGCCGACGATGTCATCCTTGCGCTTATCCATGCTCAGCGCCGGCGATTCCTTTAGATGCGCCTTGGTCTTCGGCTTGCCCTTGACGGTCATGCCGATATTCGACGCCACCCGGCTGGCGAGAACCGGGTGGACGTTGATCAGCAACTCGTCGAGCACGCGCTGTTTCACGAAATCGACTTCACATTGATTCAGCTCAAAGCTGAGCGCTTCAACGATATGATTTTTCTCCCACACCGACATGCTGTTCCAGAACAGCGTCGCCTGGCTGAAATGATCGGCGAACGTCTCGCTCCGCACGCGAACCTTCGGCCCTTCTAATTTCTCGGCAAAGCTGCTGAACGCCTTCAGTCCGTCTGGTGAATGGGCCGGGCAACCGCCGGCCAGCGAATTCGGAAAGTAGGCGACGCGCCCCTTGTCGATCCGCTGCTGGCCCTCGCCGTCGCGCTGGTTGTTGCTCATCGGACAGGTTGGCTTGTTGATCGGCAGCTGCGCGAAATTCGGGCCGACGCGTTTGATTTGTGTGTCGAAGTAGCTGAACAGCCGCCCCTGTAGCAACGGGTCGTTCGAAAAATCGATTCCCGGCACCACATGCCCGGGATGAAATGCAACCTGCTCCGTCTCGGCAAAATAATTATCGGGATTGCGGTTGAGCACCAGCCGCCCGATTGGAGTGACCGGGACTTGTTCTTCGGGAATAATTTTCGTCGGATCGAGCAGATCGAAATCGAATTTGTGCTCGTCCTTTTCGGCCACGAGTTGCACGCCCATTTCCCATTCGGGAAAATCACCGCGGTTGATCGATTCAAATAGATCGCGGCGCTGATAGTCAGCATCTTTTCCGCACAATGTCTGGCTCTCCGGCCAGCACATGCCGTGCACGCCCTTCTTCGGTTTAAAGTGGAACTTCACGAACGTGCTCACGCCTTTGGCGTTAATGAAACGAAACGTGTGAATGCCGAACCCTTGCATCTGTGAGAAAGTGCGCGGCAACGCACGATCGCTCATCACCCACATAATCATGTGCATCGCTTCAGGCGTGAGGGAGATAAAATCGTAAAACGTATCGTGCGCGCTGGCGGCCTGCGGAATCTCGTTGTGCGGCTCGGGTTTAACCGCGTGAATCAAATCCGGAAACTTAATCGCATCTTGGATGAAGAAGACCGGGATGTTGTTCCCCACCATGTCCCAGACGCCTTCATCTGTATAAAACTTGATGGCGAATCCGCGGACGTCGCGAGGCGTGTCGGGTGAACCGCGACTGCCGGCCACCGTGCTGAAACGCAGGAAAACCGGCGTTTGCTTGCCGACCTCGGCGAACAGCGAGGCTTTGCTGAATTTGGCGATCGTCGGATTCGTGCACTCGAAAAAACCATGCGCGGCCGCCCCGCGGGCATGAACGACGCGCTCGGGAATGCGCTCATGATCGAAGTGCGTGATCTTTTCGCGAAAGTGAAAGTCTTCCAGCAGCGTCGGCCCGCGCACCCCGGCTTTCAGTGAATTCTGATCATCGACGAGCCGCAAACCCTGATTGGTCGTCATGCGATCAAGCGGCTCGTGCGTATCTCGCATGAGGTCAGCGTCTTTTGGAGTCGCTTGCGGTTGCGTTTTTTTTCCGTTTTTGGCAGCCATGAATCTCCTGATGTCTAAATGAGCGCCCCACCGTGGGAAGCGACGGTATGTGTCTGGCCGCGGAGGGTCAACTTTACAAGTTGAAAATGCCGGCACGCGACGCTCCCGCATCCGCACGCTTCAGACTTCAATAAAAATATTCACGCTTCCTAACGATCTCGTCCGATAAGAATTTCCGTCAACATCGCGGCGGCAATGAGTCTTGAACGGCTTGGCTGGCCCGCGATTATGAGAAAGACGGGAGTTCGTCGTGAATCAAGTGATGAAGAGCGCGGTGGCGTCGATCATTGGCCTGGCGATTGTCGGTTGCGCGGGAAGCAAGAAGCCTTCTGACGGCGCGATGAGTAGTGTGACCGATGTCAGCCCCTCGCCCGCCCTCTCGGCCAGCGCGTATCAGCCGGTCAATCCGGCGCCGCAGCCAGTGATTTATGACAGCGCACCGTTCGGCGGCAATACGACTGCCTCCGGCGGCGCTTCTGCCAGCAGCGGCGGAACGAATAAATACACCGTCAAAAAAGGTGACACGCTCTACGCGATCGCCAGGAAAAATTACGGCGACGGCAAGCAGTGGCAGAAAATCGCCTCGGCCAACCCGGGCCTTTCGCCAAGCTCACTGAAAGTTGGACAGACGATTTCGATCCCCAACTAATCCCGGAACAATCTTCCGGCCGCCATCGGTCAGCGGCGCTAGGTGCGACACGGCGAGACGCACGCCCGCCAGCGACCGATGTGCCGGAAGAACCAAGCGTTCATCACACCCACAGAACCCGCGGACGGAGTCCGCGGGTTCTGTCTTTTTGAATTCTTGACAAAGATGAGTCAATGTGTCGTCGCCGGCCGTGTCGCAGTTGATTGCGTCGTCGCTGCTCGCGTCATCGCCCGCCTCGCGGGAGCGTAGCTGGGAGCGCGACTTAAAGCGTCTGTCAGCAATTGCACTGCTTCATCACGATCTCCGATGTTCAACAGTGCGATGGCAAGGTTGGTCGCCAATTCCACTGACTGCGGACTCAACCGGCGTGCTTCACGAAATTGCGTCACCGCCTCGTCGGTCTCGCCCATCTCGGCACAGGCGACTCCCCAGTTTGTATGCAAACGCGGGTTGTCGAAAAAGCTCGTTTCGTTCGCTGCCTTGTAAAGCTCGATCGACCGCGCTGGATCGTTATTGCGAATAATATTTGCGAGATTTAGAAGGCTGAAGCCATCGTGCGGGTCGGTTCTCAGGGCCGCTTGATAGTGGCGAATCGCCGATTCGCGATTGCCCGCCCGCGAGGCGCGAAAAGCGAGTACGCGATGAGCGGCCAGGCTTGCCGGATTAAGCTGCAAATTTCGCTCAAAGAGCGTGTCGGAATTCAGCCACGACTGCGTTAACGCGAACGTCCCCGCTGCCAAGAAAAGCAAAACGCTTGCGGTGAAGATAACGACCGCTTTCGACGATGGGCGAGCTTCGATCGCCGCCGCCACGATGACGGCTGGACCGATCATCGCCAAGTACAGGTAATGATCGGCCACGGTCGAATATTGTTGATAGTCGAACGGGATGAGTCCGAGCACGGGCAGCAGCGCGGCAATGAACAGTGCAATCCCTAACGCAAATCGCGGGTGTAATTTTCTCCACGTCCAGGCCAGCGTGATCAGGCAACACGGAACAAGCCAGGTGATTGATCGGGCGGCGCTGTGCATCAGCCAGAGCGGCGAACGGCCGTAATCGACGGTGAGATCAACGGGCCACAGAACGTGGAAGATATAGGTCGCCAGCGCATCGGCCGCAACGATGCCACGCGATGCAACCGGCAGCGGATCGACGGGCGGCTTTGATTGAGCTGCCGCGCCGAAAACGGCGAACGGCACGGCAAGCAGCAACCAGAGACCAGCGGCGGTGAGACAGCGTCGCCGCGCGGTTCGATCCGACCAAAACATGGCCGCGAAAATGCCCGCGATGATCGGCAAAGCGACGGCCGATGGCTTGCTGGCGAGCGCGGCGAACGCCGCGAACGCGGCCGCGATGAACGACAATGTCGATCGTCGCAACATCAGCACCACGGCGACGAGCGAGAACAATCCGCACAAGAGATCCTTCAGCCCGGATGCCCAGGCAACGGACTCGACCTGCACCGGATGCAATGCGTAGAACAAGGCGCCGCACACCGCCGGAAACATGCCGCGTGAGAGACGCCGCAACAACGCGAATGCCGCAAGGCTGGACAACGCGTGCGCCGCGAGGCTGGCAGCATGGAACAGTGCGGGGTTCGGTGCGGGCGGCGCGAATTGGTCGGAAATTTTCCACAACGCGTGCCAGGCCAGGTACGTCAGCGGAGCATAGAGATGTTCGCGCGGCTGCGTCAGATAGCCAGGCCATGAAGGCGCGGCCAAACCCGCCGGTCGCGCGGCCGGATTAAAATCAGGATTCGAGACAATCGTATCCTGATCATCCCAATCCAAAAAACCGTTCCGAAGCACCGGCCAATACGAAGCGCTGACTGCCGCGACAATGAGCAGTAGGCACGCGAGCAACCCGACGTGCGCGTGAATAGTCCTCGACCGCGGAGTCAACGTGGGCGGTGATTCAATAGCCGTCGTCACGCGCACGATACGTTTAACCCTCCCCGCCCCCTCCCGCAATTTGCCGATCGCCAAAATCCGGCAGTGTCGAAAACACGTCCGATAACCAATTAGCGTGTGCTCGGCGAACGTCCGATAACGCCCGTCAGAATCACTACATCCGCCATCACAGCATTGATTCTCGCGATCGCAACGGACGCTCGGTCGTGAGGGGTGTTCACTTAATCAAACTGACCAAGTCGATACGCCTTTCCTGTCGATTTATCTCCAGTCGGTCGTTGTGGCGTCCAAGGTCGGGCGCGCAGCCGAGTCCGATGGATGAACGCATGTCGCGATGAGTGGCGGCCTAGTGCGGAGCACTGCCAAGCCGTCGCAAACCGCGCTTGATGCGCTTGTTGAAAGGCATACAGACATGACAAAAGTGTACTTCGTTTTCGCGCAAGTCGCGGAACTAGGCGTTTTCTTCGCTGCAGCCGCCGCCTTGGCACTAGGCCTGATGGCGCTGAAGTAAGCCGCGTGATTGTTAATGTTCGGTTAACTGCTTGAACGGCGGAGGGTCGTGGGCAGAATTATTGCGTGAGCACAATCCCTTTGTTGCGTCCGCAGGTTCGACCGTCCATTCCTGATTCGCCCGCTCCGGGACAAACCCCGCACGCTCAGACGGCTCAGGCATCTCGTGCAGACCCGTTGATCGTCGCCGAGGCGGTCAGCGTGTTCTACGGCGAGTATGAGGCCATCAAGTCGGTCTCGCTCAACATCGATCGTAACAACGTTGTCGCCATGATCGGCCCCAGCGGCTGCGGCAAATCGACATTTCTTCGATCGATCAACCGTTTGAACGACCTGATCCCCGGCTGCCGAGTAACGGGGAGCCTCCGCATCGGCGATCAGGATATTCACGCCCCGAGCGTCGATCTGGTATCGCTCCGTCGGCATGTCGGATTGGTGTTCCAGAAGCCCAATCCGTTCCCAAAAAGCATTTACGACAACGTTGCCTTCGGCCCGCGCCTTCAGGGTATTCGCAGCCGCGCGATGCTTGACGACCTTGTCGAAGACTCTCTCAAAAAATCCGCGATCTGGGACGAAGTCAAAGACCGCCTCAAGGCCAGCGCGATCGGATTGTCCGGCGGCCAACAGCAGCGTCTGTGCATCGCGCGAGCGTTGGCGACCAAGCCGCAGGTGCTGCTCATGGACGAGCCCGCCAGCGCGCTCGATCCGATCGCCACCGCGAAAATCGAGGACCTGATCAGCGAGTTGAAGCAATTCGTGACGGTCGTCATCGTCACTCATAACATGCAGCAGGCCGCCCGCGTCAGCGACCGCACCGCCTTCTTTTACATGGGGAAGCTGATCGAATACGGCACGACGCAAACAATCTTCACCGCGCCCGTTCAAAAGCAGACAGAGGATTACATCACCGGCCGATTCGGATAGACTTGGCCGACGCGACCGACCGGTCGTTATCATCGCGATGTCTCATCATTTTATCGATCTTCTCGACGACCTGCGTGGCCAGCTTGCCAAGATGACATCGCTCGTGCAGACCGCGCTCGAGCAGGCCGTCGATGCGTTAATGGATGGCGATCCAAAACTCGCTCAAGCCGTCGTCGAGGGCGACAGTCGCATTGACGATGAAGAGGTGAAAGTCGAACGCACCGCCATCGACATGCTGGCGCTCTATCAGCCGGCCGCAAGCGACCTGCGGCTGGTGACCACGATCATCAAGGCCAACAACGACTTCGAGCGCATCGCCGATTGCGCCGTCAACATTGCCCAGCGAATCCTGCCGCTCTCGCACTCGTTCGACGACTCCCCTTACGAAGTCCCAGCCGACCTGCGCGTCATGGCCACCAGCGTCGTTGCCACGCTGCGCGACACGATTCGGGCTTTTCACCTCGTTGACGATCGCCAGGCTCGTGCCGTGCTTCGGGGTGATGATGTGGTCGATGCCCTTTATCACCAGATCGTGCAGGACATCCTCATCGCCATGCAGACCGGGCCGGCGAGCGCGTCGAATCGCAACCTCGCGATCATCATGGTCGCCAAAAACCTGGAGCGCATCGCCGACCATTGCACCAACATCGCGGAAAACGTGATCTACGTGCAATCGGGAAAAATCATCCGGCATCAGCGCAGCGAAGCGATGCAGGAGTAGGCATTTCTTCCTCCTCTCTCCGTACTCGGGGAGAGGAGTAAAGCGCGGATCACTTTTTCACCGCCGGCGAAACCTCGCCATGCGCTGGATGCATCGGCACGTAGTTCTGCGCGATCGGCATTCGTCGCCCCGAGCCGAACGCGCGGCTCGTTACTTTCAGTCCTGGCGCCGCTTGTCGTCGCTTGTACTCGCTACGATCGATCAGCTTGATCACGCGATTCACCGTCGGGGCATCCATCCCCGCGGCGATAATCTCGGCCGAGCTTTGTTCTTCCTCGACGTAACGGTGCACGATCTCATCGAGCATCGGATAGGGCGGCAGCGAATCCTGGTCGGTCTGATTCGGCCGCAATTCAGCGCTAGGAATTTTGTCGATGCTGCTGCGCGGAATAACGTCGTGGCCGGCATTTGTGTTGATCCAACGGGCGAGATCCCACACGACGGTTTTCGGCACGTCGCTGATGACCGCGAGCCCGCCGCACATGTCGCCGTAGAGCGTGCAATAGCCGACGGCGATTTCGCTTTTGTTGCCGGTTGTCAGCAGCAGGTGATTGAACTTATTGCTGAAGGCCATGAGCAACGTGCCGCGCACGCGCGCCTGTAGGTTTTCTTCGGTGACATCCGGCACGAGCCCTTTGAATACGGGATCGAGCGTCGTCTCATACGCATCGTGCACGTCGCCGATCGGGAGGACGTGAAACTCGATTCCGAGATTTTTGGCGAGATCGCGGGCATCATTCACGGAATGATCCGAACTGAACCGCGACGGCATCGCCACGCCCGTGACGCGATCTTTGCCCAGCGCCGCGACGGCAATGGCCGCTGTCAAAGCCGAGTCGATGCCGCCGGATAATCCGAGCACGACCGATTTGAAGCCGCACTTGCGCACGTAATCGCGGAGCCCCAATACGAGCGCGGAATAAATCGATCGCAGATCGTCCGGCGGCGCGACGGTGATCGGCTTCGCATCGAGATCGACAACGACTAAATCTTCCTCAAATGCCTTCGCATGCGCGATCACATCGCCGTGCGCGTCGAACGCCACGCTGTTGCCATCGAATACCAGATCGTCGTTGCCGCCGACACAGTTCACGTAAAGCAACGGCTTGCCGAAGCGCTTCACCTGCGCGGCAAACAGTTCCAGCCGAAACGCTGGCTTCCCGACGGCGAACGGCGACGCGCTTGCGTTAATCAGCAGCTCCGCGCCGGCCGCATTCAGGTCGGCGATCGGGTTCTGGTGATACAGTCGCCGCGCGATCAATTGCTCGTCGTTCCACAGATCTTCGCAAATCGACAGGCCGGCCGTGACATCCAGCCGATCGCCAACTTTGACGAGGTTCTCCGTCTCATCACGCGGCCCCGGCTCGAAGTACCGGCTCTCGTCAAACACATCGTACGTCGGCAGCAGCGTCTTGAAATGACGGCTGACGATCTTCCCATTGCGCAGCACCGCCACCGCGTTATGCAGCGGCCGACCGATCGCCCGCTCGTTGCGATCCGCATATCCGACGATCACATCCATCCCGCGCGGCACGCGCGTCGCGACGTTCTTCAGCGCCGCGAGATTGTCGTTGATGAAGCCTGCCTTCAGCAGCAAATCCTTTGGCGGATAGCCGATCAACGCCAGTTCTGGAAACACAACGATGTTCGCCCCACGCGCATTAGCGTGAGTCGCAAAATCAACGATGCGGTCGGCATTCCCAGCGATATCGCCGACGGTCGAATTAATTTGTGCGAGTGCGATACGCATGGTCTTCTCAGCGAATTCTAACCGCTTCCTTCGTCCCCGTTTTCTCCACGGCCGGCTTCTGTTTTCTCCGCAACCGCTGCTTCAACCGTACCGGCTCGTGACGCTGCAGCACCCAGCGAAATTGCCCGTGATGTTTGCGATACGCGAGGCCCAGCGACCAGCAGACCCAATGCAGCAGGAAGATCGCGCTGCAAAGGACGGGATACATGAAATAAGGCGCGAACCACAACGGCCGAGTTTGCCGCATGCCTGCGGCGCGCCGTTGCGGGACAAGTAGCAGGAGCGAATCGAATTGCAATCGCATCAGACCATAGTAGTACGCGGGCAGCGCGACGATGATGAAGGCGACGAGGATCCAATACCGTGGACCGATCGCGCGGATGACGTTCCACAACAAATGCGGCCGAAGGTTGTGCGAGACTGATCCGGCCGTCGTCGTCGTCAAGAAAATCGCCGGCAGCAGGACCGACCCGCCGAAAAACGCGATCGCCTGCACCATCTGCGACCAACTCCCTAGAGACGCGACGGCGAAGGGTGTGTAGCAGAGGATCAATGCCGCGAATGTATGAACGAACGGCAGCCAGATGTCGTCGGCGAAGGAGGCGTCGCGAAGCGGCCGTGGCAGCTCATTGTAATCACCGGGCCCGATGTCGTTCACGATGTTCGCATACTGCGCGGCGATGAACGACCAGCCGATGATCCAGAGCGGCGCGATCGGCGCGAGCCCCGCGCCGAGCATCGCGTTAATCGGCTGCAGCAACGCGTGCCCCACCAACACGAGGCTCATCACGAACAAATTGATCGGCTTCAGCAGCAGTGCCGGCACGTCGAACAAACCGACGTCACCCTGGATGTACGGCGACGCATATGGAATCACGGCCACCGGTTCCGGCTCAGGCACCAGCGCGGCCCGCGCGACGATCGGCAGCGGGCGAACCAGCTCGCCGGTCGTCGGGTCATACTGCGGCCGATCGATCAGAATGTTGTCGGCGATCGACGTCTGCTCGCTCGTGCCGACTAACAACACGTCCTCCATCGTCGGGCAAAGGTCGATCTCCTCGCCGTTCTCGTCATACCGCTCGCGCGTGAAGGCGCGGGTCGCTTCCTGCACGCGCTGCTCAATCGGCTCGAGGCGCGGCGCGGCGTCGGCCATGATGTAGCCGCCGTCTTCTTCGAGACTTTCCAGCTCACGATCGGTCGGCACATCACGCAGGAGATGACACTTCGGACACTGCAGCGCATCCCCGGCCATCGAGTCGGGTACGGCAAACGCATGGCCGCATCGGCAGTTGAAGTGGATCATGTTGCCTTGCCCCCTCCGCACTCTGGGAGAGGCCACTCTTTTAAACCCCTCTCTCCAGTACTCTGGGGAGAGGATGGGAGAGGGGTCTTCGATTGCGTGCAAGTGAAAGAAAAGACCCCTCACCCTACCTCTCCCCGGAGTACCAGGGAGAGGAGAAAGAGAATTACTGTCGCTTCGCGCGCCGCACCGCCCGCGCCGCGTCTGCCAGCGCATCGAGCGGCTCGCTCACCGAAGCAGGCTGCGCAACAACCTTCACCGGCCCGGTGCCTTTCGTCGGCGCGTGCTCCGCCGCGACTGGCGTGTGCACCGGCGCTCCGGCGGTCTGCACCGCAAACCCGCGCGGCGGTGGCGGCAAGCCTTCCATCGCCCGCTGGCGGGCATCGCGCTCGTGTCGCTGGTAAAGCCACGCAAATTGCTCGTGATGTCGTCGATAAACCAGCCCCAGCGTCCAGCTCATCCAGTGCAGCCCGACAATCCCCGCCGCCAGCGCGACGTACGCAAGCGTCCATGACACCCACGGCGGCCCGTTCCCGATCGACACTGATTTACTCAATGCGATGATCATCTGAAACGATTCGGGCAAATCCATGCCGCTGAAAAACATCCCGATCGCCCAGCCGAGCGTCTTGATGTAAAGCACATACGTCCCAATCACATACAGCGGCCCGGCGATAAGCCAGAGAACCAGCGGCAGAAAATATTCCGACCCGGACCTCGTGATCACGCTCCAGATTCGATCGGGGCGGAGGTTCACGTACGTGCCGCTGGTGTTGGCCGTCAGCAAGGTTGCGGGCACGAACAGCGAGCCGGCGATTGCGAGAATCCCCGCCATCGGCCAGCGCAGCGCGCCGGGCAATTCATCCTGTAGCGCCGCGAAGAACGCGGGAAAGAAACAGATCGACAGCGCCAGCAACGACCGCAGCAGCGGTCCGCCGGTGTCGTCGCTCCACGACAAACTTCGTAGCGGCGCAGGGAGTTCGTCATTACGCGTCGGGCCGATCTCGTCGATCACGTTCGCGAAATGCGAGATGAACATCGCCTGAATGACGGGGAACAACAGCGCGACCATCAGAAAGCCGAACCCGACGAGCACGAGCAGTGCCTGGCAGATGACGTGACCGATAAAGATCAGCGACAACACCAGCAGGTTGATCGGCGCGAGCAGCTTGAACGGAATCAGCCACGCGTCGGCGGCTTCGGGTATCTTTTCCGCGAGCGCGATTTTGCTCGCCGCCTTCGATCCGATCGGCACGGCGTCCGGATCGATCTTCGGCCGACCGCGATCATCAACGGCTTTCACCGTGACGGGACGAATCAATTCGCCGGTCATCGGATCATATTTTGGATCGTCGATCGGGATTGCGTCGTCATTCACCGCGATGCGCTCGGTCCCGACCCCGATACGCGAAAAATCCTGATCGGCATTTCGCAGGTCGATCTCACTGCCGCCGGTATCATGATGATCGCGCGTGAACGCGCGGCTCATCTTCCGCACCGCTTCGGTCGACGTCGCTTCCGGCTCGTCGTAAAGCTTGTACGCGCCATCCTCGTCGATCTGCGTCAGATCCAGCGACGTGGGCACGTCATTCAAACGCCGACATTTCGGACATTGAATCATGCCCCCCGCCATGTCATCGGGCAGCGAGAATTTGTAGTGCCCGCAAGCGCAGTTGAAGGAAATCATCGAAGTCCGTTAGTCAAGTATAGGTCATATGGTGAATAAAGCGGGAACGGAGGGCCGAAGCCTTAAGGGGTTTCTCTTCGAATGATAGCGCTGCGCGGTTGCGCTCCATCTTCGCTTCGCTTCGCACATTTTGATGTGCTTGCAAGACGCCGCAAAATGAAACCCGTCGATTGAATTAGTCGCGCCCGCAGGGCATTGCCGGCTTGTAACCGCACGCAAGCGCCGCTGCACGAGAGATCGCTCCTCACTCTCAACAGCGCTGCGCGCCGGTGAACAAAATCGCGCAGCGCCAAAACGAATCGCAACAAATGGTTATCGGCCGTTGCCGCATTCCCAATAAATTGTTGTCACCCGGCATCGCATCTAAAATGCGGTCGTGAGCCGTTCATTGATTCGCCGGTGGTCGTTCGGACTGATGTTGCTGCTGAGTGTTTCCCATTTGCTCGCTCAGGATGCGAACAGCGTCGATTCGCTTCACAAGGAACTTGCAGACACGAAGAATCAGTTGAAGGCCGCCCAGGATCGGAAGAATGAACTTTCGATCGAGAACGAAAAGCTCAAAGCGCAGATTGCGGCCAGTCAAAAGGAACTGGACGACGCTCAACATAAGCAGGCGACGAGCGACACCCAGCTACTTGTCATGCGCATGCACGAGGCGGCGTGGACCGCGTTCCTCGATTTATATCCGATGCTCAAATCGCAGTGGCAGATTTTCCTGGAAGTGGGTTCGTTCGATCCAATGATTGCGCCGCCCTACTGGACCGACGAGAAACTCGCCGCTCCGGCGACAGCGCCAACCACGACGCCTGCTGCCCCACCGGCCACAACCCAGTCCACGACAGACGCTGTAATGCCGAACGCGACCAAGTCATAAGTCGGCAGACCGCCGCGCAACACGAAACTCAACGCGCGGCACACGACGAGAAAACTTTCACTCTCCGGGATCCGTCACCGTCGACGGCAACTATCCACCGTCCAAGTTTTTCTTCTCCACACACCGCCGACCGCCGACTCATTTTCCAACTTCCACCAGCTCGTATTTTACCAGTGTCGTCCCCGCGTTTTTCAACATTTGGCCGACCGTGCCCTTGAACGCCTGGCTGTTAAAAAAGTCCTGGTCCAGCAACACGCGCTCGGCGAAAAAGCTATTCAGCTTCCCTTCGGCGATTTTCTCCGCGATCTGCTGCGGCTTGCCCGTGGCTTTCGCCTGCTCGACCGCGATCTCGCGTTCCTTGGCGACCAGGTCGGCCGGGACTTCATCGCGCGTCAGGCCGACGGGCTTGGCAAATGCGATGTGCCCGCCAAGCTGCTTCATCAGTTCACCATGCGGAGCCGCGCCGTCGAAGCTCATCAATACCGCAACTTTGTTGGTGATCGCGTACACATACGCCCCGACATGACCGCTCGGATTACGAACGGTGACGGCTTTGCTGATCAAGACATTCTCGCCGGTCTGCTTCGAGACTCGCGTGACTGCAGCTTTGACTTCCTCGTCCTCGCGCACATCTTTGTCCGGATTGGCCAACTGCTGCTGAAGCGCGAGATGAAGCAGATCGCCGACCGCATCGCTCTTGGCGGTGAAATCGGTGTTGCAGTTCACTTCAACCGCGGCGGCAACATGATTGTGCGAACTGGCGACGACGCGGCCTTCCCCGGAAGCGCGCTGCGAAATGCTTTCCTTGACGCCCTCCTTACGAAGGTTTTCAAGTGCCTTCTTTTCATCACCGCCGGCCTCGACAAGCGCCTGTTTGCACTTCATCAGCGCCAAACCGGTTTTTGACCGAAGACTGTTGACCATTGCTGCAGTAATCTCTGCCATCGCATCACTCTCGTTTTGAAACTTTGTTGAAACCCGATCCGATCGGTCGGATCGGCCATCGTAGGGAAAAGACACCCTTGAGGCAACCCGCACACGTCACTCCGATTAGCCTTTAGCATGGTCGCTCGCGACCGCTCCATGAAGCCATTACTGGATCACATTGATGCGTCTTCCAACGGGATGATCGCGCGCCTCCTCCAGTGGAGCGCGATCAATTCCGGCACCTTCAATCGGATCGGGCTTGAATCCATGCTGGAGCAACTCCGAACTGAATTCGCCCCACTCGGGGCGATTGAATCGATTCACGAACTCTCCGATGTCGAGCAGATCGATGACGCGGGGAAGATCACCCGCAAACCACTCGGCCGCGCCGTGCGGTTCGTCAAGCGGCCCGACGCGAAGCGACGCGTGCTGCTCAACATCCACTACGACACGGTCTACGACGTCGATTCGCCATCCCAATCACCGACGCAAACCGACGCCGACACCATCACCGGCCCGGGCGTGGCGGACGCCAAGGGCGGAATCGTCGTGATGCTGGCAGCGCTGTCAGCGCTTGAATCCGAAACACCTGAAGATGAATTGGCCGACTTCGGCTGGGAAGTGTTGCTGAATCCGGATGAGGAAATTGGCTCGCCCGGGTCGGCCGGCCTGTTGCGCGACTCGGCGGCGCGGAATCAATCTGCACTTTTGTTCGAGCCGACGCTCCCGGACGGTTCGCTCGTCGGCGCGCGGAAAGGGTCGGGCTCGTTCACCGTCATCGTGCACGGGAAGGCCGCTCACTCCGGGCGTGATTTCGCGGCCGGTCGAAACGCGATCGTCGCACTCGCAGAATTCGTCACGCAAATCGAAGCGGAGGCAAGATCGCTCGGCCCCGGCGTGATCATCAACTGCGGCAAAATCACCGGCGGCGGTCATGCAATCAACATCGTGCCTGACCTGGCAATCGCGCGATTTAACGTTCGCGTCGACACGTTGAACGAAATGTCTCGCGTCGAGACAACATTCAACTCATTCGCGCAACAATTCGGCCAACGCGATGGCTTTCGCGTCGAACTGCACGGCGGATTTGCGTCGCCCCCGAAACCCGTCGATGCGGGCGCGCGACAACTCTTCGACCTTGCCCTCCGATGCGCGAGAGAAGTCGGACTCGGCCACCTCGACATCCACCCGACCGGCGGCACATGCGACGGCAACAAGCTCGCCGCAGCTGGAATCCCCGTTATCGACACGCTCGGCCCGGTCGGTGGAGAGATCCATTCGACGCGTGAGTTTGTGCGTGTCTCATCGCTCGCCGAGCGCGCGAAGATGGTGGCGATGATGCTGAGCGAACTGGCGGGGAGACGCTAAGACAAGGAGACAAGGTGAGGGGGAGAAGGACAAATTCGGCCTGACTCCTCGTCTCCCACTCTCCCCTTCTCCTTGTCACGTCATCGCGACGAAGACAATATCCCCACATCGTGACCCGCATCCGCCCAGTCCTCGCCGCTGATCTTGATGCGATGCTGGCGCTAGCGAACATGACGGGCGTTGGCCTGACCACGCTCCCGAAAGATCGCAAACTACTGGCGGCACGCATTCGGGATTCCGTCCGCAGCTTTGAGAAAAACCCCGATAAACCCGGCGGCGAAACTTATCTGTTCGTGATGGAAGACTTGTCCACGAAACAGATCGTCGGCGCGTGCGGCATTGTTTCGAAAGTCGGTGGGTTCCAGCCGTTCTATGGCTACCGAATTGAGATGCATCTGTTCGAGTCGAAGCAGATCGACGTGCGTCACGAGGTGCCGATCCTCGTGCTGCACGAAGATCACGACGGGCCGTGCGAGATTGGCTCTTTATTTCTGCATCCCGACTGGCGGCGCGACGGCAATGGGAGATTGCTCCAACTCGTGCGGTTTTTGTTCATGGCCGAGTACCCCGGTTGGTTCGAGTCGACCGTCGTGAGCGAAATTCGCGGCGTGGAAGAGAACGGCGAATCGCCTTTCTGGAACGCGATCGGCCGGCACTTTTTCGGCATCGACTTCGCTCAAGCTGACCGTCTCAGCGTCATCAACAAGAAGTTCATCGCGGACTTGATGCCCGATGAACCGATCTACATCCCACTGCTGCCGGAAAACGCGCAGGACGTCATCGGCCAGCCGCACGCGCAGAGCGCCCCGGCTGTTAGAAACCTGGCGGCGGAGGGATTCCGCTTCGCCGACATCGTCGACATCTTCGACGCCGGCCCGATGTGGAGCTGCGCTCGCGATCAGATCCGCACGGTGCGCGAGAGCCGTCGATACACGATTGCCGCGATTGTGGAACATGCGATCGATTCGGCAACGTATATCGTTTCGAACGTCGCGGGCGATGCGAAGTTTCGAGCGGCGGCGGGCTCGGTCGGAACCAGAGATAAGGGATTAACAATCGATCGTGAAATGGCGCATGCAATCGACGTGAATGTCGGTGACGATGTGCGTGCAGTGCTGATGAAACCAAGCGCTTAACTCCTCTCTCCAGTACTCTGGGGAGAGGCAGGGAGAGGGGTCTTCAAGCGCGCGAGACCCAATCGAAGACCCCTCTTCTAACCTCTCCCCGGCGTACCGGAGAGAGGAGAAACACGAATGACCGGCTCAATATTCATCAACGGCAAATGGATCGTCGGCGACGGCGAACCGTTCTCGTCTATCGATCCATCGACCGGCGACATCGTCTGGACGAATCGATCTGGAAATCATGTCAACATCGACGACGGCGTGAGTTTCGCACGTTGCGCATTTGCGAGCTGGTCCGCGTTCTCCATCGATCAGCGCGCGGAATACCTGCGTTCGTTTGCCGAGCAACTGAAGGCCGATCGCGAAAACTTGGCGACCCTTATTTCGCGAGAGACGGGCAAACCTCTCTGGGAATCGCGAATTGAAGTCGATGCGATGGCCGGCAAGATCGCAATTTCGATCGAAGCACAGCGCCAGCGGCGATCGGATGAAATTGTGACCAGCGCCGGCACGACGACGGCCACGCGGTACAAGCCGCTTGGCGTGATCGTCGTGCTGGGGCCGTTCAATTTTCCGGGGCATCTGCCGAACGGACACATCGTGCCGGCATTGCTCGCCGGGAACTGCATTGTGTTCAAGCCGAGTGAGCTGACACCCGGCGTGGCCGAGCGAACCGTTCAATTATGGCAGCGGGCCGGACTGCCCGCGGGCGTGTTGAATCTTATTCAAGGCGGCGGCGACATTGGTGCCGCGCTCGTGAATCACACCGACATCGACGGCGTTTGCTTCACCGGTAGTTTCAGCGTCGGCCAGGCGATTCATCGCGCGCTGGCCGGCCGACCGCGCGTCATGTGCGCGCTCGAGATGGGCGGAAATAATCCGTTGATTGTCGATGATGTTGCCGATCTCGACGCGGCCGCGTACCACGCGATTCGAAGTGCCTTTCTCAGCGCCGGCCAACGTTGCAGCTGCGCGCGGCGACTGATCGTGCCGCGAGGCGCGAATGGCGATACGTTCATCAACCGCTTCATCGCGATGACAAAGCGAATCGCTGTGAGTCGATTTGACGCCATGCCCGAACCGTTCATGGGGCCCGTGATCCACGATCGGGCCGCGCGACGACTGCTCGAGGCACAACACGATTTGCTATCGAGCGGCGGCGAATCGCTGGTCGAAATGAAATCGCTCGGCGCAACGCCCGCAATGCTTTCGCCGGGAATTGTCGATGTAACGAAAGCAAAGTCGCGCGGTGATGAAGAATATTTCGGGCCGCTGCTTCAGTTGATTCGCGTCCACGATTTCGACGCCGCCATCGCGGAGGCAAACAACACGCGGTTTGGTCTCGCTGCCGGCTTGTTCTGCGACGATCGCGCGAAGTACGAGCAGTTCTTTAGTCGCATCCGCGCGGGCGTGGTGAACTTCAACCGCCCACTCACCGGCGCCAGTAGCTCGCTTCCCTTCGGCGGGATTGGTGATAGTGGTAACCATCAACCTAGTGCGTTCTTCGCGACGGATTATTGTTCATTTCCGGTGGCATCGATGGAGATCGATCGCGTGACGATGCCCAGTGCGCGTACTCCTGGTTTAGGATGAACGCGGCGCGAACGCCGCGGCTAAACGAGCTCCTTTCCAAAGCCCGCCTCCCAATGCTCAAGGCTCAGGAATTTAACTTCGACGGCATCGTCGGCCCCACTCATCATTATGCGGGGTTGAGCTTTGGGAATCGCGCCTCGATGGAGAATCGCCATCGCAGGTCGAACCCGCGGGCGGCGGCCTTGCAGGGACTGGCGAAGATGAAGCTGTTGGCGGAGCTTGGCGTGCCGCAGGCCGTGCTGCCGCCGCAGGAACGGCCGCACCTGCCGACGTTGCGGGCACTCGGATATTCCGGGAGCGATGTACAGATCATCGAGCGCGTCGTGACGGATGAGCCGGGGTTACTGAGCGCTGCGAGCAGCGCCAGCAGCATGTGGGCCGCCAACGCCGCCACCGTTTCGCCGAGCGCGGATTGCGCGGACGGCAAAGTGCATTTTACGCCGGCGAATTTGATCTCGCAGCCGCATCGGGCCATCGAGGCCCCCCAGACGGCGCGAGTGTTGAAGCGAATCTTTCCCAAATCCTCCGGGCGATTTATTCACCACGAGCCGCTCGCACCGGAACTCGCGGACGAAGGCGCGGCCAATCACACCCGCCTTGCACCGGAGTACGGTTCGCCGGGCGTCGAGCTTTTCACTTTCGGCCGAAGCGCGGCGGATGCGAATTCCGCGCGGCGATTTCCCGCCCGTCAAACACACGAAGCGTCAATCGCGATCGCTCGCGCGCATCGACTGCATCCCGATCGCGTGGCGTTCGTTCGCCAGTCTCCAACCGCTATTGATGCCGGCGCGTTTCATAACGATGTGGTGGCCGTCGGCAATCTGCAAACACTGCTGCATCACAACAAGGCTTACCTGCCCGGCGCGGCCGCCCACTTGCAAACCCGCGTGTCGAGCTTCATTCCGGTTGCGCAATTCCTGGAATGGGACGGTCCGGTTGATGATGCGATCCGGTCATACGTGTTTAACAGTCAGCTCGTGCGCTTGCCGGATGGCTCGCAATCGCTCATCGCGCCCATGCAGGCATTCGAGATCGCGTCGGCAAGACATTTCATCGAATCTGTCATCGCGGGCGGCGCGGTTCAGACGGTTCATTACGTCGATCTCCGCGAGAGCATGCAAAATGGCGGCGGCCCCGCGTGCCTGCGGCTGCGCGTCGTATTAACCGATGACGAAGGGGCGCATGTTCATCGCGGCGTGCTCTGGAGCCACGCGTTACACGATTCGCTCGTCGCGTGGGTGCAGCGTTGGTATCGCGAATCGCTGCACGTCGATGAGCTGGCCGATCCATCGTTGCTACGCGAGTCACGCGATGCGTTGAGTGAATTGTCCACGCGTTTATCAATGAATGCGTTGTACGAATTCCAATAAGTCCGAAGCAGGTCGAAGCAGTAAAAACCCTATTTTTGCTACACTCGCCGCATGTCGGATAGACCATGGACGGTGAGGCGTCTTCTGGAATGGACGGCGCCCTTTTTCCAACGAAAGGACGTAGACTCGCCGCGTTTGGCGGCGGAGCTGTTGCTGTCGCACGTGCTGGGCGTGCCTCGGATCAAGCTGTACACCGATTACGACCGTGTGCTGAGTGACGCGCATCTGGGCAAGTACAGAGCCCTCGTCCAGCGGGCGGCCGAGCAAGAGCCGATCGCTTATCTGACCGGCACCGCCCACTTTTTCAACCTCGAATTTCATGTCACGCGCGATGTGTTGATTCCTCGTCCCGACACCGAGACGCTCGTTGAAAACGTGCTTCAGCTCTTCCGTCATTCAGCCGGTTTCGAAGCGCCGCGCATCCTCGATCTTTGCACCGGCAGCGGCTGCATAGCGGCCGCCATCGCGAAGCATCTAAAAAGCGCGAGCGTCACGGCCGTTGACGTCAGCGAAGCCGCGCTGGCGGTCGCTGAAAAGAATCTCGCCAAGCTCGAGCTCTCGCAGCGCGTCGTCCTTCATCTTGGTGATCTTTATGACGCGCTGGCCGGCGAGGTGGACGTTCAGCCCTTTGATCTGGTCGTCTCAAATCCGCCGTACATCGCGACGGCAAAGATCGAAACGCTTGATCGATCGGTGCGCGAGTATGAACCGATGCTTGCGCTCGATGGAGGAATGGACGGCCTGCGTGTTGTCCGGCGAGTTTTGGATGGACTGCGCGACCGACTTCGCCCGGGTGGCCGTGCGTTGATTGAAATCGCATTTGACCAGCGCGATGAGGCGATCGCGATGTCTGGCGATTTTGATTTTCTCAACGACGTGCGCGTGCTGAAAGATCATGCGGGAAATGATCGCGTGCTGACCGTGCAACGCGCGTGAATTTGAATGCTTTAAATCATGACTAACATGATGACAGGTGAAATCGCTTCGTCACATCGCTCGCCGCGCGATCGAAATCGGCGGGAAGCTATACGCGCAGGATTTTCATCGGCTCGATGTTCGTAATGCCTGCCCAATACCCATGACCGGGCCGGCGATTCTCATCTGCAATCACACGAGCAGCCTTGATCCGATTCTGATTCAAGCGCCCGTGCCTCGGTTTATTCACTGGATGATGGCGCGAGAATATTTTGAGATGAAATCGCTGCGATGGGCGTTCGAGCTGCTCGACACAATTCCCGTCGACCGCGGCCACCGCGACACATCGGCCACGCGAGCGGCACTGCGGGCATTAAACGACGGCAAGTTGCTCGGCATCTTTCCCGAAGGTCGCATCGAGCTTACACGCCACCTGCTCCCCTTCGAGCCGGGCGTGGCGATGTTGGCCAGACGGAGCGGTGCGGGAATTTATCCCGCCTATCTTGATGGTTCACAACGGGGCCACGAAATACGCACGGTCTTCAACCATCGACAGCACGCAAATCTGGTGTTTGGCCCGATGGTCAACCCCGGCCATTCGGACCGTGAAACGACTGAAGCGATGCGATCCGCGATTGAAAATCTTGAGCGTTCGCGGCGTCCCTAATCTGGCGACCGACGGCACGAACCCGACGAAATCAGGGAACGCTTCCAACAGCAGCGTAAAATTAACTACAGAATTTTGCGATCAACGCCCGATCAAAAGAGTGTCATAACGGGAATATTTCAAATTGACGAACGATGAAACGTAACGGTAAAGTAATATAGGTAACTTGGGATACTCGCGCAACGGCGCATTTTCTCCCCTCCGGAAGACACCGTGCAGAAATGCCGGTGTCTTCTTTTTTCTGAAAGTTGCGACGCTCTGCGCATTACCCAGGCGGCCAGTGGAAAGGTCGCCCCGCCATCACGTGAAGGTGCAGGTGGAAGATCGATTGCTGTGCACCCGCACCGCAATTAAACACAGTGCGGTAGTCGTGCTGCCCGAGAGCGTTCATTACTTGTTTTGCGACGAGAAACATACCACCGACGAGCTCGACATCGTCCGCCGCTAGATCATTCAGCGTAGCGATCTCCTTTTTCGGGATCACCAGCACATGCACTGGCGCGGCCGGCTGAATATCGTGGATCGCAATGTAGCGGTCATCTTCAAAGGCGATCTTTGCCGGAATCTCTCGGGCGATGATCTTGGTAAAGAGGGACATGAATTGAAATTTGCGATTTTGAGAATTTGTGATTTTTCGGTTTGAAGAGAGGCGAACGACGCTCTCTTTCAATCGCATATTCTCAAAATCGCAAAATCTTTCTCTCAGTTTCCAACTCTCGCCCGCTGCCTCGCCATCATGCGGCCGCGCGGTTCGATGGCGGTCCGTTGGACGAGCGGCGAGCCTGGCGTTGCCGGCACATCGGCACCTTCGTTTGCGTTGAAGATCTCGGCCGGATCGGACGAAACGCCTTCGAGCGCCCGCGCATCGGCGATGCGTGATGCACTCGCCGCGATCGGAAAGAATCGACTGGTCTCTTCCGGGCCGGTCAGGCAACTGCGCAGGTGCATGACCCACATCGCGCTGAGTTCCAAATCGAGCGCCGCTTCAATTAATCGATCAATGTACAGCCGCGTCGGAGGTACGTGGCCTTCCTCGGCGAGCGTCGGAATGAACGCGAACGCCTTCGTGCGATTGCCGCGACCGTAAGGTTCAACAGCGATTTCCGCCAGCCGAAACGGGCCGCGCTCCTTGCCGTGTGCGTCGAGCGTTCGGCCGTGGAAGTCCGCAATCAGATCCATCTGTGCATCAGGCACTTCCATAAAAGCGCCACTGACGCGCTTGCCCGGCTCGGCCATGATGCCCGCGATGCCGCCCTGCCAGTAGTCAGAATAGATCGGGAAGGCGAGCCGTTGATTAATCGCGACCGCGGCCGTCATTCGACGAGGCAGCGGCGCACGGCGACCGGAGAGATCGCACCACTCGACTAATGATCTGTAATTAACATCGTGTCCGTAAGCGAAATACTGCATTTCGGGCACCGTTCCTCTCTCTCGCACATCGCTGACCGTTTTGAGCGATCAGCCCGGGCAAGCCTCTTCCATTCCTTCTCAAACGACGATCTACAACTCGCCAATCCGTGCGACCACATTCCGCGTTCCGCGATCGGCTGGACTGCTCCAGCCAATTTCCTCCGCTAACGCGGCCTCGACACGATCAAGCACTCACCAATCTACAAGTTTTATGTTTAGAACAAACGCAAATCTGATTACTTTTTCACACGAGCCCGAATCAACACCAATCGACAGGCGTCGAAAGACATTTACGGCTGCCCGGCTGGATGGGCTGCTGCGTAATTTGCGGAGCAAATTGCAAAAGGCACATCCAGCCGGGAAGGTGTAAACAAAGCGAATGCGTTGGCGTCATCGAGATCAAGTGCGACATCCCCAAACGACGAGCCAAGTCGGCTCGGCAGGTTGCGTAGTGAAGATGGTTCGCCGGAGACGCGGTCATTGCAGGGCCGCAAGGAATAACTCCTGCGGAACAGCCAGATACTATTCGGTCGCGGCCAGCCGTCAAGTTTTGGATTATATTGACGCGTGTTTAAACCCAGGGCGACCGCATTCTGGATGATTTCGTTTTTTCTCCTCTCCCTGTACTCGGGGAGAGGTC
>CAXSBN010000021.1:60586-68210 GCA_964236135.1 uncultured Phycisphaerae bacterium | reverse complement strand
CTCCGACCCGTCGAATCTTTTGCCCCGATCAAATGCAAAAGTTCACGGGCTCCGAAGGGAGCAGCAGCGACCTGAGGGATCTCGGCTGACGAAACATGCTCTGGAAATCGAGATTCCTCGGGTCGCTGCTGCTCCCCTCGGAATGACGGGTCTTGGGAATCTCACAAATACATTCACATGCGTTTGCCCTGTGCCACTGCCACGTACCCAGATCCGAAGCGGCCGCTTCCTGCGGAATCTCGGAAGCACTTTAAGTCGTACCTCCGTCTTGCGCCGCACGACCATTCCTCGTCGGATCCATTGCCGTCGTTGCTTCGATTGTCGCTCAGCAGGTCTATCGGTTTGTTAGTCCAAAATGTGTCTCGCGTTGTCAGCTCCTGAATATTGTCAATCAGTCAGCGGCCGATTGCTGGTGCCGATTTGAGTCGACGGCGCGCAGCGCGCCGGGGAGTATGGGGAGCGGATGGATGGCCGATTGTCGGTAGGCGTTTACGGAGGTTTGTGTGGCGTCGAGAGGTTCGTTGGCGTGGCAGCGGACTACACTTAGGTCGTGACTATGTCGTCAGAAGGCGATATGGGGAAAGGCTTTAAGTGCGAGGCCGCAGCGCGTGACGGTAGTGCCTTTGCGGAGCGAACCCAAAGGGGATCAAGCAGAGAGGATCGGGATGCCCGAACGCGAGGGTAAATGATGTTCGAAGATTGCGATTGACCCGCTCGGTCGCCGAAGTCGTTTGGCGAAGCGAACCCAAAGGCGTGCAGTGTCGTTTGAACGTAAGTGTTTTGGACGACTCGAGTTGGTCGGTGTGCGTAGGTTGAAATCGACACGCTGTTTTGTTGGAGCGAACCCAAAGCGATCGGATGGGATTCTGTGATAGAACGCGATTCGATGAGGCGAAGGCCGTGCCGCTGAAGCTGCAAGGCCGCTCGGGTCTTGGTGACGTATGCGTCGATTCGACGAACCGAAGCCAACGATGAATGCACGGCGCGCAGCGCGTTAGGGAAAACATTCAGGATTTTCTCAAGAAAGAATAGACGATGGTGAACCGTTCCGTCGGTTCTTAAATCCTTCCGGGTTTGCGGTCGATTGCTTGATCGATGGCCCTTATCCCGCCGATAGTTGGGGAACCTCGATGACTGATTCTCCTGCTTACACAGTCGATGGAGCGAAGCCAAATCCGCTGGCGAAGCTGCTGTCGTCGAATTTCTTCCGCCGCGGGTTCTGGGCGATGGGGGATCAGGGGGTTGTGTCGACTGGGAACTTCGTCACGAATATTTTGCTGATCCGCCACCTGCCGAAGGATGCGTTTGGCGTGTTTGTGCTGGTGCTGGAGCAGATTCTGTTTCTCAACAGTCTGCAGGCCGCGATGATCGTGTATCCGATGTCGCTGCACGGCGCGAAAATGCCGGCGGAGCAGTTTCGGAAATTCGCGACCGGCTGCCTGATCCTGGCGGGAATTTTTGCCCTTCCGCTGATGGCCGTGATGTGCGGGTTCGCGGGCTTCGTCAGTTGGAAGGCCAAGAGCGTTGGGATGCCGCTGGAGATCGGCATCTTGGCGGCATGTGCGACGGCGCTATGGCAGTTGCAGGAACTGCTTCGTCGCGGGCTGATCGCACAGATTCGCTACTCGGCCGTCGTGTGGGGCGATGGAATCAGTTACCTCGGACAGGCCGCGGCGCTGCTGGCCGTCGTGCATTTTCGGAATGAGCTTAACCTGCCGGTCGTTCTGTGCATCATGGGATTGACCAGCGCGGCGGCGGCAGTTTTGCAGGCGCTTCAAATCGGACTGACGCGGTTTGGCATCGGCGAATTGAAGCCGCTCGCGCGCGACTGCTGGACGCACGGGCGCTGGGCGATGGCGGCGTGTTTCGTCACGCTGCTGACGGCCAGCAGCTTCGGGTGGCTGCTGGCCGGTGTGTACGGGCTGGCGGCAGTCGGTGCATTTGGTGTCCTCGGGACGGTGTTGAAATTGAGCAACCCGATTCAGAGCAGCATCAACGGGCTCATCACGCCGGTCGTTTCTCGCGCCCACGCGCGTCTCGGTGCTTCCGGCGCGGTTCGCTCGGCCCTGAAGTATGCCGCGGTCGGCGGGGCCATGCTGTTGCCGTATTACGCACTGCTGCTGATCTTCCCTTATCAGTCGCTGCGGATCGCGACGAAAAATCAGGCCGTCTACATGACGTCCGAAATGGTCACCAGCTTGAGGATTTATGTTTTTTCCTTCGCGCTGATTTATATGTCGAGCATCCTTGGCACGATCCTCAACGGCCTGGGCCGCAGCAAGCTGGGGTTCTTTGCGCAGGCGTTGAACATGTTCATCACCGTGCTGATCGCACTGCCGCTCATCTACTGGCTTGGCGTGCGCGGCGCGGTGTTGGGCGGGCTCGCGTGCACGTTCGGCTGGACAGTGGCCAACATCTGGTTCCTCGTCCAGGCGGTGCGCGACGATCACGAGCCGGTCGAGATGAAATGAGCGAATCGTCACTTCGGTCGACGCTTGTCATCACCTTCGCAACTTCAGATAATTTTTTTAGTTCACACCTTATGGGTAGCAGCACATTTGATTCTCCGCGTTCTGAAGCAGCCGGTCGATCGTGGCGGGCCATGGTCTTCGGCGTGCCGGGGCGGATCGCGCTGTTGCTGGCGATCGTGGCGCTCTGCTATTTCGGATTCGTGGCAGCGTCCGATCAGTCGCCGCGCGAGCGCGAGCGCGTGATACATCCGGGCGGGTACTCAATGATCCGCCCGCGAGATTGGGCGTCGAATGTCTCCATCAGTCGTAGCGGAACTCGTCTCGACGGCATGGAATTCAGCCCGGTGCAATGGAAAGGACTGCCGCCTAAAATCTGGGTGAGACGACTGAGCTCGGCTCCGTCGAGCGCAGTCACACAGCCCGACCACGGTTATGTTGCCGTCACATTTCAGGGACAAGCCGCCTGGCAAAGTCAGACTGCCGGAAAGCACTACATGACGCGCACCATTTATTTTCAGCGCCGCGGCCAATGGTTTGAAGCGGCCGTCACCACGGCGGGCGTGGAGGCGGTGAACCTGGAGTCGTGGTGGGCATTTGTCGAGACGTTCGAGCCGGGCAACTCGAAGATGCCGGCGACCCGCGCGAACACGACGTCGTCGAGCATGTAAAACGCGGATGTGACCGCCGGTGTGATCGAGGATGTCGTCGACCATCTCATTTCGTCCGCGATCCGTTTCGTTTAGCGGCACCGCTTGCGGTGCATTCGACGACGCGATCGGCGCGATCAAAACGCACCGCGAGCGATGCCGCTAAACGTGTTGGGAGGATCGACGGATACGATCGAGCTACATCCGAGCTACAGCGTGGCGTTTCGGCGAACGGTGATCCGCTCGTTCGCCAGCATTTCATGTAGCCGGTCGATGTGCGCACGATCGGTTGTCTCGACCGTGCACGCGACATTGACGGCGCTGACATCCGCGCCGGCAAACGCGCGGTCGTGCTCGATCTGCCGCACGCTTGCGCCCGCGCTGGCGAGCAGCGTGGCGAGGCGCGCGAGCCCGCCGGGGCGGTCGCTGATCGTGGCGGTAAAGCGGCAGAGCCGGCCGTCGGCGACGAGGCCTTTTTCGATCACGCCGGAGAGAATGTTCGGATCGATATTCCCGCCGCAGAGACATAGCACGATCGTTTTGCCAAACAGGTCGAACTCGCGCAATCGATCGCCGAAACATGCCGCCAGTGCAGTGGCGGCCGCGCCTTCGACGACGATTTTCTCGCGCTCGACGAGGCGCAGAATGGCGAGCGCGATTTCTTCTTCACGCACTTGCACGACGTGATCGATGCGCGATCGTGCGATCTCGAACGGTAGCGCGCCGAGCTTGCCGACGGCAAGCCCATCGGCGAGCGTCGGCTGCGCTTTGGTCTGCGCCGGCGCACCTGCGTCGAGCGCGGCCTGGAAGCAGCCGGTGTTGATCGACTCGACCGCGATGATCTTCACGCTCGGCCGAACGGACTTCACCGCCATCGCGACGCCCGCCAGCAATCCGCCGCCGCCGACGGGAACGATGATCGCGTCGACGTCGGGAACTTGTTGCAGAATCTCGAGCCCCATCGTTCCCTGCCCCGCGATGATGGCCGGGCTGTCGAAGCCGTGAACGTAGGTGAGCTGGTTGTCTTTCGATAATTCCTGGGCGCGCAGCCGCGCTTCGTCGAAGGTGGAGCCGTGTTGAATAACCGTCGCGCCGAGGCGCTGGCAATTGGTGACTTTGATCAGCGGCGCGAAGACCGGCATTACCACGGTGACGGCGATGCCCAGCAGCTTGCCGTGATACGCGAGAGCGGACGCATGATTGCCGGCGCTGGCGGCGATGACGCCGCGGTGCTTCGCTTCATCGTCGAGAAGCAGCAACGCGTTACGCGCGCCGCGCTCCTTGAAGCTGCCGGTGCGCTGCAGGCCATCGAGCTTGCAGAAGAGGCGTGCGCCGCAAAGTTCCGAGAGCGGAATCGATTCCGGGCAAGGCGTGAGCACCACGCCATCGGCGATGCGAGCAGCGGCGGAGTAGATGTCTTCAACTGTGAGCATGAGCTTTTTTACTCGTCTTTATCGAGTGAAGTTATTCAAGGTTCACCAATCGCTGACTTGGACTTGCTGAAGCAGTGTATCGACGTTCGAGCGATCGACATGCCCCGCATCGGAAGTCATTGCGTTCGCCGCCGCGCACGCGGTCGCGAGCTTACACGCTTCGGGCACAGATCGGCCCAGCGTAACACCCGCCGCGAGACCGGCGGCGAACGCATCGCCGGAGCCGATCGGGCTGACGACCGTTACCTTCGGCACGCTGATCTGCCAGAACGATTTGCCATCCGAGACAATCGTCGGTGAAGCGCCGCCGGTCACCGCGATCCATGCCGCGCCGATGGAAACGACCTGCCGCATCGCATGGCGCAGGGCGTCGGGTGAATCGACAGCGTATCCAACCGTCTGCGATAACTCGGATCGATTCGGCTTCACGATTGTCGGATGTTCCGAGAGCGCGAGCTGCAAGCTGCGGCCGCGCGTGTCGAGCAGTGTGGGCACGTTTGCTTCGTTCGCAATACGAAGACAGCGTGCGTAAAAATCCTCGCCGACACCGGCCGCAAGCCCGCCGCAAAGCATCAACAGTTTTGCCTTGCCGATTCGTGCGCGCAGTGTTTTGAATAGGTCGTCGACAGCCGCCGCCTCGATCGCGCCCGATTCTTCGACAAGTTCCGTCGCGGTGTGGTTTGACTGATCGATCATCGTGGTGCAGAGGCGAGTCTGCGCGGCCGAGTCGATAAACTGGTAACTGATCTGCGACCCGGCGAGATCTCGTCGCATCTGTTCGCCCCGATCGCCGCCGACGATCGCGATTGCGGCCACATCCATGCCGATGGATTTGAGCACCCGTGCCGCATTGATGCTTTTGCCTGAAGCATATTCGCGGACGGTCGTCGCCCGGTTCACTTCATCGAGCTCGATGCGCGCAAAGGTCATCGAGCGTTGGATCGTCGGGGTTGTGCCGAGGGTGAGGATCATAATGTGATGGGCGAGCACGAAGACCCCTCACCCTGCCTCTCCCCAGAGTACTGGAGAGAGGAGTAAGAGGCAGTCAAAGCTCGATCAGCATCTCCGTCGTGCTTGGCCGAAATCCGCAGCGTTGGAATAGATGACGCGCGGTGTCGTTGGAAGAAGCGGTGTCGAGGCGGATTTGTTTCACACCCGTTTCTGTGAACCGCTCGATCGCGAGCGTCGTGAGTTGCCTCGCGATTCCTTCGTTGCGATACATCGGTTCGACCCACACATCGTGGATGAAACCGTATTCCTTCAACGTGTAAATCGGAATCTCGCGCTCGATCGTCGCGATGAGAAAAGCCACCAGTTTCCCTCCGCGCTCGGCGACGAGAAATACACTGCGCGAATCAGCCGCGCGTGCCTCAAGCCACCCTTCATACATCTGACCGACGTCGGATAGAAATCCGTACTTCGCAGGATCCAGGGCTTGGTGCAAGGCCGCGATCTTGTCGACCATGGGCAGCACTAGCGGAACATCAGCAACGGTTGCAGATCGGATTTCCATGAGCACCTCTCAGCAACGTCAGGCCGGCAAATGCTCTCGAAAATATCGCAGCCAGTTTCGTCCCATCACATCTTTCACGCTCATCGGCGGCAATCCGAATTCCGACAGCGCCTCACCGACTTTCGGTAGATCGCCCGCGGTCAGAATTTCCCGTGGAATCTGCAACTGCCCGAGCCCGCCGTCCATGTCCGTGCCAAGGCCGACGTGGTTGGCACTGCCGGTGAGATTGGCGATGTGCTTGACGTGATTGAACACGTCATGCAGCGTTGCGCGGCGCGACGGTACCGATCCGGTGTTCGGGAGTAGAAATCGATCGAAGAAATTGATGCCGATGACGCCGCCGCGCGCGACGATGGCGCGGATCATGTCGTCGGTCAGATGACGATCACCCTCGCCGACAATCGAGCGCGAGTTCGAATGCGATGCGATGATCGGACCACGCGATAATTCTGTGAGATGCCAGAACGATTCCTCGGCCAGGTGCGATGCATCGTGAATGATGCCGAAGCGATCGAGCTCGTGCACAAGCTCGACGCCTTCGCTTGTCAGCGGCCCGGGTTCACCCGTGCCACCGGCGTATCGTGTGCGTTTCCACGACAGGCCGACGATGCGCACGCCCGCATCAAACCACTCAGCCACATCGGCGGGCGAGCGAATGGCATCCGCGCCTTCGAGCAGCAAGATGAACGGCAGCAGTGCGGATGCGTCACACGTCTCGCTGCTCGGCAGATCGCCCGCCGATCGAACCATCCGCATCAGCCCGGCATCGCATTGCTCGCGATACCAGTTCACCTGCGCGAACGCCTGCTCGCGCGCGCCTTCAGAGTCGGTATATCCATCGGGTGCATTCGCACTCTTCGGCTCACAAAAGATCGTCGCGCAGACAAGTCCGACATTCCCCGCCCGCAGATCGGGCAGGCCGACGGTGGCGATTTCTTCGTAGGCTGCATCGTGCCGGATCGTCGCCTGCTCCTTCGCCAGCCGGCGCAAATCCCGCCCGCGTCGCACCGCGTTGTAGGCAAGGTCGAGATGGGCGTCGACGATGAGCATCAGAGCGCGGCAGCCCAGGCCCTGACCGCGCGTATCACTGATGTCTGATCGCTCGTCAAATACATCTCCAGAAATTGAAGCAGTTCGCTTGGTCGGAGGAAAGGGAGGGAAACGCTTCGATCTTGGGATTCGTACTCTTCACGCGTCGGATCAAGTACAAAGACGTCAATCCGGTTCTTATGCAGGCTCCAGACTTCGGGGACGCCGAGTCCGGCATAGACGCCTAGGCGAGCAACGCCGTGGCGGCGAATGTCAACCTCGATCGCAAGATCTGGTGGTGGATCGACGCTCAAGTCGATATCGAACTGGCCACGAACTTTGGACTCGCTTGTGATGTAAAAGCATTCATCCGGTTCAAGGCCCTTCCTCTTTGCTTTTCGACGCCAAGTTGTTGACCCAAACGTGCTGATCGGAATTCCTCGAGCTTCGGCGATTGCCTCAACAAATCTTCCAAGCAGCGACTTAGACTTTTCGTGCTTCGGTAGTGGGGACACGATCGACATCCTTCCA
>CAXSBN010000021.1:0-60576 GCA_964236135.1 uncultured Phycisphaerae bacterium | reverse complement strand
GCTGCGATGCAATCCGTCGTCCTCGATCGTGTCGAGCGTGGAGATGTAGTCGTCCCAGCTCACATCGTCGAGCACGCGGCCGTTGCCCTCCTCGATCTCCTGCTGAAGGTTGAAGGTCGTGGTCGCCATGAATCTATAATACCTTGGTTCGAGACGAACGCTTCAAGGAATTTAAAGCGCTTCCAGCCGCTGCTGCTTATCCAATTCCAATAGCGCTTCGATCAGCGGATCAATCTGGCCAAGCATGATTTGATCGAGGTTGAAGTTCTTGTCGCCGCCCCCTTCACCGCCGAGGCGGTGGTCGGTGCAGCGGTTTTGCGGGAAGTTGTAAGTGCGGATGCGCTGGCTGCGATCGCCGCTGCCCATCATTGTTTTCCGCGCGCCCATCTGGGCGGCCTGCTGCTTGGAGTGCTCGGCCTCATAGAGCGTCGCCCGCAGCAGCGCCCACGCCCGTTCCTTATTTTGACCCTGCGATTTGTGCTCGGTCATCTTGAATCGAATGCCCGTCGGTTTGTGCAGAAGCTGCCAGCCGGTCTCGACTTTGTTCACATTCTGCCCGCCCGGCCCGCCGCCGCGGCAACCGGACTCTTCCACGTCCTTCGCGTTGATCTCGATCTTCACATCCGCCAATTCCGGTAACACGGCGACGGTCGCCGCGCTGGTGTGAATGCGGCCCTGCGTTTCAGTTTCGGGCACGCGTTGCACGCGATGCCCGCCGCCTTCGAAGCGCAGGCGACGATACGCGCCATTCGAGCGGACGTTCACGATGCACTCCTTGAACCCGCCGCGCTCGGAGACGGAGAAATCGGAGACGTCAAAGCGATACCCCGCGGCCTCGCAATATTTGCGATACATCTCGTATAGATCGCGTGCAAACAGCGCCGCTTCCTCACCGCCCGTGCCGGCGCGAATTTCAATAAAGAAGCTGACGACCGCGTTGTCCTCGGCGGCGAGAAATTCGTCCTTCAACACTTCAAGCTGCGCCTCGGCCTTTGCCCGGGCGTCGGGCAATTCGATCGTCGCCAACTCCGCCATTTCTTTGTCCGAACTGCCGCTCAATTCTCTAAGCTCGGCGACGGCTTCGTTGGATTTAAGATAATCGCGATATCGCGTGACGACCGGTTCGATCTGCCCTGCCTCCTTGCTGATGGCCACCAGCTTCGGCGAGTTGCTCAGCACGGCTGGGTCATTCATGCGGGCTTGCAACTCTTCAAAGCGCGCAGCAATTCCCGCCAGTTTGCGAAGCAGCGCGGCAGCGGAGGAAGATTCAGAGGACATCGACCCGATCTTATTGCGGCCGATCACGCAACGCGACAGGCCAAGCCGAGCGTTGAGTTCCAGTTTTCGTATCGAACGCGTCGATCAATACTCGAAGTGTCGCGACTTAAAATGGAAAGCGAATTATCGGACGATACCGTTGCTCGCCGCGCCGGTGAGCGAATGATGATTCTATCCGCGTTTGCCACGGGGCAGGCGATACAGATCAACAACGGCGTCATCCACCCGGCCGCGCTGGGCTGGCTGGGCCTGGCGATCATCACTCTGCTCATCGCGCTGCGGCCGACGCTCGCCCGCCGATTCGGAATTCTGGCACGCGTGCCGCTCCCCACGGCGATGGCGATCTGCATCGCGATTCAACTGATCGAACTCATCTACTGGGATCTGCACTGGAATTCGCAAAGCATCATCACGATAGCCGCCCTGCTGATCGCCGGCGCGGCGACGTACCTGATGTGGCGGCACGAAGACGAGTGGAAGCTGCCACTGGTGCTGATGCTCATCGTCTTCGCAACGGCGGGCGTGATGACGATCCGCTCGATGCCGAATCCAATTATTGATGTCTACTGGTTTCAACAGGATTCAAGCCAGGCGCTGCTGAATGGGCAATCGCCGTACGCGGTGCGATTTCACGATCTGTATCACAAGGATCTCGGTTTCTACGGGCCGGGCGTTTCAGTGAATGGCTGGCTGACGTATTCGTTTCCCTATCCGCCGCTGACGCTGCTGCTCGACATTCCCGGTCGACTGCTCGGCGATATTCGTTTCTCGCATCTGGCGGCGCTCACGATCGCGGCGGGCCTGCTGGTGCTGGCCGTGCCAGGCCAGCGCGCGGTATTGGCGGCGATGATGATGCTGTTCACGCCGCGCTCGCTGCTGGTGATTAAGGCGGCGTGGACGGAACCGATGGTCGTGCTGCTGTTGACGTTCACAATCTTCATCGCGGTGCGCGCGCCGAAACATCTCTGGATGGCCCTGGGGTTGCTGCTCGCCATCAAGCAATACATGGTGCTCGCGCTCCCGTTGATCTCGCTTTTACAGAATGAGAATTTGCCCGGCAGCGCGCACAAAAAAGCCTGGCCGGCACTCGTGAAAGCGCTCGCGCTGGCCGCAATGATCACGTTCCCCTTCATGCTTTGGAGTCCAACGTCGTTCGTGCGCAGCGTGATGCTCTGGCAATTCCGTCAGCCGTTCCGGACCGATTCGCTGAGTTATCCCGCCCTGATTTCACGCACGATCGGCGGCCAGCCCGGCGTGTGGATTTCTCTACTCGCCGCCGGGAGCGCGATCGTCCTCGCGCGGCAAACAAAGCGCCGCGGGGTCCAGCCGTTCGCGAGCGCCTTCGCGTTCGTCATGCTCGTTTTCTTCGCGACGAGCAAGCAGGCGTTCTGCAATTATTACTTCATGGTGATCGGTGCAATGTGCACCGCGATCGCGATGTCCGGTGATCAGCACGTTGCGGAAATGTCGCTCATCACGACCGACGCTGAAACCGAATTTCGCCGGATCGCAGCGTGAGTCAGGACGACGCGCCAACCTCGCGCGGCCGGGCGTTCGCCGCGATGTTTTTCTTCCTCGTCATCGCGCTCGTGGGTCGGCTTTGTTATCTCGCCGAGCCGTTCGACGGCGACTCGTCCATGTTCATTTACATGGGCAAAATGACCGCTGCCGGCGGGGTGGTCGGGCGGTCCGTCATCGACAACAAACTGCCCACCGTTGGTTACCTGTTGACGGGCCCGTGGTCCATATTTGGTATGCACTGGTGGCCGTACGTGTTTTTGAGCGCGGCCGTGTCGATAGCGAGCGCGTTCTGCATCTCGCGCATCGCCGCCGAACATCTCGGCGAACGATCGCGACGGCCGACGCTGCTCTTCGCGCTCGTCTACTTCAATATCACCGCCGTCGTCTATGCCGGGTTTCAACTCGAGACGTTTCAAATGTTCTTCTCCATCCTCGCCGCCGGCGCGGGGATGCGCGCGATCGCGCGATCGCAATGGCGCGACGCCTTCACGTCGGGCGTCTGCGCGGCAATGGCGATGATGTTCAAACCCAGCGGCGCGGCGGTCGCCGTCGCGCTGTTGATGACACTGCTCCTCCGCCGGCGCACCATCGGACCCACCAACGTCGTCAAGCTCGCCGCGTCCATTCTTCTCGGAATGATCGTTGTCCTGGCGCTGATGACGTTGCCGCTGGTTCGTCGCGATGCGATCGGATCGACGCTCGATCTGATTGCGCAAATCCGCGGATATGCCGGGGGCAGTGTCCGCGATCCGGCCGGTGATGCGGTGAAACTCTCGACCGTCTTCGCGGTGCTCGCCTTCCCGTTCATCGTTTGCCGCTTGCTCGCGCCGCCGACTATAGAACGATCGAATAGTCGCTCGACGCTGGCGGCGATGGCGGTGTTCTGGTTCGCGCTGGAGTTGGCCGGAATCCTGTTGCAGGGGCGGATGTATGCGTATCACTTTCTCGTCCTGGCCGCGCCGGCGGCGCTGGCGTTTGGGTTGATGAGCCGTGAGGCGACGCGGGGAAATTGGCGTGTACTTTCGATCGCGCTGGCGCCTGCCCTATTGATCTCAGCCTGGGGCGCAGCCCGCGTTCTGATCGACGCATCGCCCCAACGTTGGCCGGCGCGGCTGGCGATCAGCGGCTGGTTCTCGGCTCACGCGACGGCGAGCGATGCGATTTGGATCGACGATGGAGCACGCGTCCTGCTGGAAACAAACTGCCGCCCCGCATCGGCCGTGCTGTCAACCTTCCTGTTCGCCAACGACGACCACGCACCGACCAGACTTTCGTCGCGATTGCTCGCCGATTTCCGCGCGACCGAGCCAACCTACATCGTTCTGCCCGTCAACCGGCAGGCCGCGGTTCGAGCGCAGGTTCAATCGATTCTTGAGCTATCCCAAAACCCCGGCCGCCGCTCAGCTTTTCAATCGGCGTGGTTCGATCTGTTCACCTACGTCGACGCCCGTTACACCGTCGTCGACATCGTCGGGCAACAGGTGATCTGGCAGCGGCGACGGACGCCCTGAGCGCGGCTCACTTCATCGTGAGCGATACGTCCGCCGTTGCAGCGTTGCCCTTGTCCACGGTCACGCGTTTCATGCCGATTCCAGCCGGAGCGCTTCCCGCCTGCACGACATAAGTGCCGTCCGCGACATTCGCGAAGGTGTACGTTCCATCAGCTGCGCTGATTGTCTTTGCGACGATCGGCAGCCCGCGATCGGGCAATCCACGGCCGGGTGGAGTGTCCTGCATCATGCGGGTGCGAATCCCGTCCGAGCCGGCGGGCGCGCCTCGTTTCGGGGGGCGGCGCAATGTCACCTGCGTTGACGGAACAGGTTTCCCATCCGCGTCGAGAACTTTCCCGCTCACGCTGCCGGTGGCTTTCGCCTCCTGAAGAAAACGAATCTCACGACTCAGCGATGCCTTCACAACCAGCGGCAGGCAGACGATGGTCATCACCATTGCAGTGCGAAATAAATTGATTGACATCTTAATTCCCATCCAGAAAATCGGCCGCGCTGTAAACATTTCAGCGTTCCGAAAATGCTCAAAGATAATCTCGACAACGACCTGATCCTTCAAGCGGAAAATAAACGCGGCAGATTGGCAGGGGAATCGCATTCTTCCACTCCTCCCTCCGTACTCGGTGAGAGGAGAAAGAGTAGTAGCGGAGAGAATGCGATTGCCCTGAGCGAGTTGTTGCCGGAGCAGACGCGCTTTCGTTTTCGCCTTTCTCGGTACTCGGAGATCACCGCGTGTTCGTGGTGCGTGGAAGGTGGGAAAAGGGACGTTTTTCAGCGAGAAGAAGACCCCTCTCCCGGCCTCTCCCCGAGTACGGGGAGAGGAGGAAGAGTCGAGTCGTCAAAAGCGCGGTTACCCTGGAAACGTCAGCACTCGTCGACAGGTTCCCGGGCCGCCGCCCCGCGCCCTGCGGTCTCGGCATTTACCCTCGTTGAGCTTCTGGTCGTCATCGGCATCATCGCGGTACTGATCGGCCTGCTCCTGCCGGCGCTGAGTCGAGCCCGGGAACAAGCACGGTCGGTCGCCTGCCTGTCGAATCTGCGTCAGATCGGAATCGCCTGTGCGAATTACCGTGCTGAAAACAACGGATTCTATCCGTACGGATTTCTATTCGAGCGCATGAGCGCCACGACCGGCGAGCCAACGGCCGGTGCGCCGTTTGGGTGGAAGTCCTGGTTTACCGTGCTCAACGCCTATATGAGCCGAGGCCTGCCCGGATCGAATGAGCCGGACCTCTGCACCCCGCCGTTCCAACCCGGTTTCTATGGTTCGGCGTGCCGCCCTTTATCGGGTTTGTTTAAATGTCCGAGTGCTTCCGGCGATTTTGCACAGACCGTTCACTACGTTCAAAATCCAACCATAATGCCGCACATGCCGGAGGTTATTGCCCAAACCGCGGCTTACGCGCCGTACGCGACTCCGCTTAAACCCGCGGCCACCACGCTGGTTCCACCGGACACGGCGATCTTCTGGGATTCCAACCTTCTCTCGGCCGTTGACTCGGCTTCAGCCGTACCCTTTTTCACGGCATACTATAGTTCAGCATATAGTGATCCCTGGCCGTCATTGATTAACGGCGGCACCTGTTTCACCAATGAGGGATATCCACAGTTTAAATATCGCGGATATTTCACCTCGCCGGATTCAGCCTACGCGGACAGTGCGACGATCTATTTCCCGAAAGACGAGGTGGCCCGGGAGGTGGACGGCGTCCCTTCTTACAATGCCGACTACGGCGGAAGTCAGGCAGCCTATCCGGGCAACATCCGCTTCCGGCACGGAAGTAAGGAGAGCCAGGCGGGCGTTGCCTTCGCGGATGGAAGTTGCCGGATGGTCACGCTCACTAAATCACAATCGGCGAAGAACGATCCGACCAGCTACCTGGTCGACCTGACGAACGGACAGCTTCGGATGAAGTGGCCCACCGGAAATCGCCCCAACCCGTCGGTGCCGCCCGATTTCTGAGGTCGCGGTTGCCGCTCGCTTGCACCTTCGCGGCGCGGGCGCGGAAACCTGGTGTCACCCGCGAAGGCGCAAGCGGCGAACGATTATCCTTTTGAGCGGGCGCGCGATCGGTTTGCTCTATAGACGGTTATCCGCGCACGACCCACTTCAAGATCTCCCCGATTTTCGCGCCCTGACCCTGCATTAAAATCCCGACGCGGAAGATTCGACCGGCGGCGAAGATCATCCCAATGGTGGTCACGATCGCGACACCGGCCGAGACGATCGGCTGCCAGACTGGGAGGCCCGGCGGGACTGCGAGCCGCGTAATCGTCACGATCGGCGCGCTCAACGGGAAGAAGCTGAACGCCACGCCTAGCGGGCCGTTGGGATACTGAATCAGGTTGCCCAGGATCATCATGGGCATCACGATGACGATGATGACGGGGAAGACCAGTGCTTGTGCTTCCTTCATGTTGCTGGCGGCCGCGCCGACGGCGACGAACATCGAGCCGTACATGAGCACGCCGAGTATGAGAAACAGGATAAACCAGAGCAGGACGCTGATCGGCACATACTGCAAATAGCCCATTCGCGCGGCCAACACGATCGCCCCGCCGAGATAGAGCGCGCCCAGCGTCAGCGCCACCCCAACGCCGCCCAGCAGCTTCCCCATCATCAGCTCGAACGGCCGCAACGAGCCGAGCAACACCTCCGCGATGCGCAGCTGCTTCTCCTCAATCACATTCATCGCCATCGGCGAGGCGCCGATCAAGATGACGATGTAAAGCAGAATCGCTAACGCGATCGGCAGAACGAAAGCGACGACCGTCGTATCCTGAGTTTGCGGCGTGGAAATAACGCCGTTGGCATCGCGCTCATAAAGACTCGTCGGAAAGAGCGACGGCGGCACGATCAACGTTTTGACCAGTTCCTGCGACACGCCGCTGTTTTGGAATCGGCGGCTGGTCACGCTGGTCGCAAGCTGCAACTGTGCCCAGTTCCGGACGGCCAGATAAGTCGGCGAGGCGGACGAGTAGCGGATAATCAGGTCGTCTCCCTGCTCTGCCGCCGGCTTGGTGGACGCATCCGGATGCGGCGTCAAAACATCGCGGCCGATTTCCAGGAATGCGAAAATCTTCTGGTCGCGCACCTGCTGCGACAGCTCGAATCGCTGTCGTGCGACCGCTTCGGAGGTATGGGCCGACGGCGCGACACGGATCACGTCGAACTTAGGCTCGGTCTGTCGGCCGGTTTTTGGATCGAAGATCTTTGTCTCGTTGCGATACTTGGCCGCGATTTCCAGGCCGTCCACCAGTCCCTGCCCGTCGGTGCGGTCGACGACCGCGAGCTTTCGTTCCGTCGTATCGCCGACCGAGCTCGACAACTTTTGCAGCAGCGGGCCGCCTGACATCAGCAGCGGCAATGCCACCAGCGAGATGATGAACGCCTTGGTCTTGACGGCGGCGAGATATTCGCGAACCGCGACGACGAATGTTTTACGCAAGAACGGCTTCCCCTTTCAGATCGCGTGGCGACACGATTCGCATGAAAATTTCCGTAAGGCTCGGCTGCACGACCTGAAAATGATCCAGCCGCCCGAGTGCTAGCAGCCGGCTCAGCAGCGCTTGCGTGTCCGTGCCGGGCGTAATGCGGAGATCCTGCACCTGCCCGAAATCGGCGACATCGACGACGCCGGGCAACTCGCGGAGCGAAAGCGGATCGACCGAAGCGTCCATCCGCACGCGGATCACGTCCGTGCCGTACGTCGATTGAATCGATTCCAGCGTTCCGTCGAGCACTTTTTTCCCCTGGTAGATCATGAAGATGAAATCGCACATGCGCTCGGCGACGCTCATGTCGTGCGTCGAAAAAATGATCGTCGCCCCGCCGCGCTTCAGCTCGGTCACGGCGTCGCGCAGCACCACCGCGTTGACCGGATCGAGGCCGCTGAACGGCTCATCCAAAATCACCACGTCCGGCCGGCTGAGGACGGTCGCGATGAACTGCACTTTCTGACTCATGCCTTTGGAGAGCTCCTCGACTTTCTTGTTTATCACGCCGGGCAAATCAAGCTTTTGCAGCCAGGAATCGATCTCGGTTTTATTCGTGCGATGGCCCTTGAGCTCGCTGTAGAAGCGGAGCACTTCGCCGACTTTCATCTGCTTATAAAGGCCGCGCTCTTCGGGCAGGTAGCCGACGCGATCGTTGGCCGGGCCGTGGTGTGATTCGCCCAGCACGCGGATGGTTCCGCGGTCGGGTGCGATGATGCGCATGATCATCCGCAGCGTCGTCGATTTGCCCGATCCGTTCGGTCCGATGAAGCCGTAAACCGAACCGGCGGGAACGGAAAGCGAGAGCCCGTCGACCGCCGTCTGGCGGCCAAACGTCTTGCTCACGTTGTCGATTTCGACGCACTTGGTGGTCGCACTGGCCATTGAACTGATCGTTTCTGTTGAAAACTCAGCGATCGCTTAAATAATCGATTGGCCGATTTCCTTCATTCGCAGCACATTTCCGTCGATCCGAGTCGATTTTCACAACCCGCCCCAGCCCGCAAGATCTCACAATCGCCATGCCGCACGGCACTGCTTTTGCAATTTGAACACCGAGCCGCGACTCCTGCGAGGGGTTGCTTCGATAACGGATTTTTGGAAGGAATGATTTTATGCGCACCATTACTCCCCCGGAACATAGTGAAGGTTCAGTCGCCCGAGCCATTGAAGAACAGACCGCAAAGTTGCCGAGCGACACGTTTTTGTGGCTGGCCGGCGCGTCGATCGCGACGAGCCTGACATTGAAGATCATGCAGCGGCGTGATGATGCACTGTTCGTCGGACAGTGGGCAGCGCCGTTTCTTCTTCTGGGATTGTACAACAAGCTTGTCAAGCTGATGGGCAGCGACTGATACGGCAGCGACTGATAGGCAAGGTAAACGATACGAGACGAGGTTGTGGCGTGCCCGGCGTGCTGGGCACGCCTCATTTTTGTCCATAATACGCAGCCGCTCCATGCTTACGGAGAAAGTGCTTGGCAAGCAATTGCGGCGACAAAGGCCTGGTCCAATTCATCGCGAGCGTATTCATCGCCATCCGGGCCGAGAATTCCATCACGATCGCATTTTCAACGGCCTTCGCGCCGCTTTGCCCCCAGGCAAACGGCGCGTGGCTCGCCAGCAGCACGCCCGGAATCGCCATCGGATCGATTTTATTCTTGCGAAAACACTCGACGATCACCCGCCCGCTGTTCAACTCGTAATCGGTTGCGATCTCCGCATCGTGCAGTTCGCGAGTGATAGGAATCGTTCCATAAAAGTTGTCGGCGTGCGTCGTCCCGAAGCACGGTATTTCGCGATGCGCCTGCGCGAAGCTGGTCGCATACAACGAGTGCGTGTGGACGATTGCGCCGATGTCGCGGAATTCCTGTGCCAGGTGCAGATGAGTGGGCGCATCCGAGGAGGGCCGGTGTGAGCCGTCGATCACGCGGCCGTCTTCGAGCGACAGCACGACGATCGAGTCGGCCGTGAGCTTCTCATAGGCAACGCCGCTCGGCTTGATCGCCATTACTCCCGCCTGGCGATCGACGATGCTGGCGTTTCCCCAGGTCAACACGACCAGCCCGGCCTCGACGAGCGCGAGATTCGCGGCAAGAGTCTGTTCTTTTAGTTCGGTGTAGGCCATGCGATTTTGTTGTCACGAAGCGACAAGGTGGACCAACGAACGCGATCGTCGTTTCTATGTTCTTCGTAACCTCTTAATTCTTCCCAAACCCTTGCGCGAGCCCGTAGTAAAGTTCGTTGTTGCGCAGATCCTGCCGGAACTGTCGAAGCGTGGTAGCCGAGTCGATGATCGCCAATTCCACGCCGGCCATGCTGGCGAGGTCTTCGATCTGCTCGGTCTTTACTGAATAGCTGAACCCCGTGTGATGTGCCCCGCCGGCATAAATCCAGCAGGCTAGCGCGGTTTTGAAATCCGGCCTGCATTCCCACACCGCCCGCGCCACCGGCAGCATCGGCAGCGGCTGCTCGGAGCGGACGACCTCCACTTCATTCACGATCAAACGAAAGCGATTTCCGACGTCCATCATCGACACGTTAATCGCCGGGCCGGGCGGCGCCTTGAACACCAGCCGGGCCGGATCGTTTTTTCCGCCGATGCCAAGCGGATGAATCTCCAACGACGGTTTTCCACTCGCGATCGACGGGCAGATTTCCAGCATGTGCGACCCAAGCACGAGTGGCCCGTCGGGCGCGAGGTGATACGTGTAATCTTCCATGAACGATGTCCCGCCGGCCGGATCGTCATCGCCCATCACTTTCATCGCGCGAAGCAGCGCACAGGTTTTCCAATCCCCCTCGGCCCCGAAGCCGTAACCGTCGCTCATCAATCGCTGACACGCCAAGCCCGGGAGCTGATTGAGTCCGTGCAGGTCTTCAAACGTCGTCGTGAACCCCTTGAAGTTTCCCGCTTCAAGAAACGCGCGAAGCCCCAGCTCCGGTGTCGCGGCGTCGCGAAGCGAATCGTGCCGCTGTCCCCCTTTTCGTAAGTCGGCCGCGACGTCGTAGAGCGATTCGTATTCATCGCACAACTTCGTGACCGCGCTATCGCCGACCTCGTTCATCGACTTGACCAGATCGCCCACGCCATATCCGTTGGTGGCGAAGCCGAACTTGATCTCGGCCGAAACTTTGTCGCCTTCGGTGACACCGACGTATCGCATGTTGTCGCCAAAGCGGGCGAACTTCGCGCCCTGCCAGTCGTTCCACGCCCGGGCAACGCGCATCCATTGGCCCAGCCGCGTCTGCACCGCTTCGTCTGACCAATGGCCGACGACGACCGTCCGCTCCAGCCGAAGCCGCGAGTGCATGTACCCCGCCTCGCGGTCGCCGTGGGCGGCCTGGTTCAGGTTCATGAAATCCATGTCAATCGTCGCCCAGGGCAAGTCGCGATTGAACTGGGTGTGCAGGTGCAGGAACGGCTTTTTCAAAACAGTCAGCCCGCCGATCCACATCTTCGACGGCGAGAATGTGTGCATCCACATCACCAGGCCCGCACACTTCTTGTCGTTGTTCGCATCGAGACATAGCGCGCGAATTTCCTCCGGCGTGGTTAGCACCTGCTTGAAGACCAACGCCAGCGGCAATTTTTTGGAGTCGGACAAACCTTTGACAACGGCCTTAGAGTTGACCGCCACCTGCTTGAGCGCTGCCTCGCCGTAGAGGTGCTGACTGCCGGTGACAAACCAGATTTCCGCGGGTTCGATGTTCTTGATCATTTGCTCCATCCGTGGATAAAACGCGTCGCAAGCGACGCCGCTAAACGAGGTCGACCGAAGTCTTAACCCAGGGCAACCGCATTCTATTAACTCCTCTCCCTGTACTCGGGGAGAGGCAGGGTGAGGGGTCTTCTGTCGCTCGAAAACGCCCCTCACCCGACCTCTCCCCGAGTACAGGGAGAGGAGAAAAAACGAAATCATCCAGAATGCGGTTGTCCTGGTCTTAACCCCTCTTTCCGTACGCGGAGAGAGGAGTAAGACTGCTATGCGTTAACCGACGTTCGAATTTCGATTAGCTCCTTCATCACTTTCCCAAGATTCGCGCTTTTCGTCACGCCGCCGAACGCATCGTGCAGCTTGCGATAGAGTTCGTACAGTCGATTGTAAATCGCGCGGTTCCCCGCGATCGGTTTGTAACTGATCGGCTGCACCGAGGTCATTGCCTTTTCTGCCGCGGCAAAATCGTGATGCGCCCCGGCCAGGACCGACGCACTGATCGCCGAGCCCAGCGCGCAGGCCTGCGTGCTGCTGGCGAGCTGAATTTCGCAGCCGGTCACATCCGCATAAATCTGCATGAGCATCGGGTTTTTCTCCGCGATGCCGCCCGAGCAGACGACGCGATGGATCGGCACGCCGTAATTATTGATGCGCTCGAAAATTTCTCGCGAGCCGAACGCGGTCGCTTCGATCAGCGCGCGATAAATTTCCGCCGCCGTCGTGTGCAGTGATTGCCCGACGATCAGTCCGCTGAGCAGCGGGTCGACAAGCACCGTGCGATTGCCGTTGTTCCAGTCGAGGGCGAGCAACCCGGATTGCCCGGGCCGTTGTTGGGCAACTTCATCGGTCAGTTTTTTATGCAGCGACGCATCGCCGCCGCAGACTGTTTCGACCCACCATTTGAAGATATCGCCGACGGCGCTCTGGCCCGCTTCGATCCCGTAGTAGCCGGGCAAAATCGCGCCCGGCACGATGCCGCAGATGCCGGGAATATCCGCGACTTTTTTATCACTTTTGACGACGCAGCAATCGCACGTGCTGGTGCCGATGACTTTGACGAGCGTCCCTTCATCCACGCCGCAGCCGATCGAGCCGTAATGCACATCGAACTCGCCGATGGCGATCGGGATGCCCTCGGGCAAGCCAAGTTTCGTCGCCCACGCGCTGCAAAGTTTCCCGGCCGATTCCGTTGCGTCGTAGGCCTTGTCGTAGAGACGGTCGCGCAGGCTCGCGAGCTTGGGATCGAGCATCGCGAGAAATTCCTTATCCGGAAGGCCGCCCCACTCCTCGCTGTAGAGCGCCTTGTGGCCGGCGGCACAGATGCCGCGCTTGACGAGCTTCGGCTCGGTCACACCCGCTAAGACCGCGGGAATGAAATCGCACAATTCGACCCACGAATGGGCGGCCTCGAACACCTCGGGCGCGACTTCAAGGCATCGCCAGATTTTGCTCCAGAACCATTCGCTCGAATAGGTGTTGCCGCACTTGGCGATGTAGTTCGGCCGATGCTCCGCGGCGAGCGCGGTGATTGCCGCCGCCTGCCGGTGCGCGGTGTGATCTTTCCACAGCCAGCATTGGGCCGCGAGGTTCGATTTCCATTGCTCGAAAAGCGCGAGCGGAACGTTGTTCGCGTTCACCGGAATCGGGGACGATCCGGTCGAATCGACACCGATCCCAATCACCTGACTCGCATCGAATGCCGCTCGTGCCTTCGCCGCCGCCAGCGCGATCATCACCGATTTCTCCAGACCGAAAAGATAATCAGCCGGCGATTGCCGCGCGAGATTGGGGTCGTGCGGATCGAGCAAAATCCCGTTCCTGCCCGACGGATAATCCACGACGCCCACGCCCAGCTCGCGGCCGTCGCTGGAATCGACGACGAGCGCGCGCACCGAGTTCGTTCCGTAATCAATTCCAATGGTGTACGGCATGGGGGGATCATAGTGAAGAGAGGGGCGAGGGGTGAGGGGATGAGGGCAGGACAAACGCATGTGAATGTATTTGTGAGATTCCCAAGACACGTCATTCCGAGGGGATGACGAATTTTTTGTCACATGCAATCGCCCTGCGGTGAGGGGCAAGGGAAGACAGAAGAGGGACAGGAACGGGAAGACAGAAGATATGCATTGCGGCAGACATGGACTTCTTCTCTCTCCCCCCGCCTCACCCCTCACCCTTGCCCCTCACCCTTCCCCCTCACTTCCTGCTACAATCGATCCCGGCAAATCGAGGAGGCGGAACGCTTGGCGGATCTTAAGACATTAAAGGGCGTATCTGAGCAAGACCGACGGATGATCGCCGATGCCGAGGCGCTGCTCGGGCCGGAGCCGTCGTCGATGGGGTTTATTAAGAACGCGTTCTGGTCGAACTTTCGGCACGATCTGCTGTTCCCCTTCCCGGCCGTTTCCAACGAAGAGCGGGCGGCGTGCGATGAGTTGCTCGCGCGGCTCGATCAGTATCTGCGCGACGAACATCCGGCGATCGAAATCGATCAGCGGCAGGAAATTCCGCGCTGGGTGATCGACAAACTGTTCTCCCTCGGCGTGCTCGGCATGACCATTCCGCCCGAATACGGCGGGCTGGGGCTGGGCATCACCAGCTACAACCGCGTGCTCGAACGCATCGGCCGAAGCTGCGGATCGACGGCCGTCCTCGTCAGCGCGCATCAATCCATCGGCTGCAAAGCGATCATGCTGTTCGGCAACGAAGAGCAAAAAACACGTTGGCTGCCGCGACTCGCGAAGGATTGGCTGAGCGCGTTTTGCCTCAGCGAACCCAACGTCGGCTGCGATGCGGGCGGCCAGGAAACACGCTGCGCGATCTCCGACGACGGCGAGCACTACATTCTGAATGGCGAAAAAAAGTGGGCCACCAGCGGCGCACTCTCCGGCCTGTTCACGGTGATGGCCAAGCAGATGGTGACTGACCCGACGACCGGCAAGACGAGCGAAAAAGTGAGCGCGCTGGTCTGCACGCCGGACATGCCTGGCATCCACATCTTCCAGAAAAACCGCAGCAAGATGAGCATCCGCGGCACGTGGCAAGCGCGCATCCGGTTTGCCGATGTGAAAGTGCCGAAAAGCCATTTGCTGGCGCGCGAAGGCAAAGGATTGAACGTCGCGCTCAGTTGTCTGAACTACGGCCGGTGCACGCTCTCGGCCGCCATGCTCGGCGGGGCAAAGCGCGCGTTCGAGCAGTCGACGAAATGGTCGCAGCAGCGCTATCAGTTTCAGCGGCCGCTATCGGCGTTTGAACTCGTGCAGCAGAAGATCGGCCGCATGAGCGCGTACGTCTACGCGATGGAATCGGTCCTCTACATGACGACCGGAATGCTCGATCGGCATGACGATGACATCATGATCGAGACGGCCTCCTGTAAAGTCTTCTGCTCGGAATATGGCTGGCGCGTCGCCAACGATGCGATGCAGATCATGGGCGGCGAAGCGTTCATGACCGAGAACGAAGTCGAACGCATCTTCCGCGACAGCCGCATCAACACCGTCGTCGAAGGCGCCAACGAAGTGATGCAAAGCTTCATCTTCGCCTACGGCGGCAAGCAACTGGCAGAGAAAATGCTCGGCGTGCAGCAGGCATTCGCGTGGGATTCGAAGGCGAGTTTTTTCGAGAATATCCGTCAGGAATGCCGCGCGGCGTTCAATCTAAAAATCGCGCGGGCGGCGCTGCCGCTTGCGAAAGAGTTGTTCCTGAACTGGAAAGCGCTCTCCCCCACGCCGCCCGTCGTGCAGCCGAGCTTGCAGGACGCCGCCGGCGAATTGAGCTACCGCATTCGCGATTTGTCGTTCGAGTTCAAACGCGCCAGCAAAGCCAACGGCGAGAAGATCGTTAGCCGGCAGGCAACGCAGGCGCGATTGGCCGACGTCGCGGTGCTGATCCACGCCTGGGCCTGCACGCTCAGCCGGATCAACAAGCAGGTCGAATCGAAGGTTGCCCGCGACTTCGAGATCGCGGCCGCGATGCACTTTTTTGATTTGGCAAACCACGAGATTGTCCGGTCGCTCCGGGAGCTTCGTTATAATTCGGATGAAACCATGCGCTCCGCGGCAGCGGCGGCGCTACAGCATGTGCAAAGCCTGCCGGATTCAGATTACAGCGTTCCGGAAAAGTCGCCGGTCATCTCGCCGGAGCAGGGGCGCGAGCGAAAGCAGGACGGGATTGCCCAGTTTCCGGGAGCGGAAGAGAGATCAGACACTCCGAGCGAACCGGTGCTGAACGCCGTCTGAAAATCCGAATATGCCGATCCTGCCGCTTGCGGCGGCGCGGAACGAATCGCGAGAAACGTCGCCCAATTTGTTCCGCGAAGCCGCGAGCGACGTTGACGCAAAAAGCGTGTCCGATTCGCGGCGACTTTTATTCGCGACAATTCGGATTGCGATATAAACTGTAAACGTCGCTCGCATACCCGCGAGCGGTGAGGCCGTGCGATCGATCGCTTCGAGACAAACAGTCCGAACGCGGAAATCGTACGGAACGTGAACGTGTGTTGAGGAGCCATACCATGCCTCGAACGACCGTATACCGCGCCGAAATTGAGCACCTTTCCATTCTCGATGAGAACGGCGTCTTGGACGAATCGCTGGCGACCGACACGCTGGGCGATGCGGACGTCAAATATTTGTACGAGCAGATGGTGATCAACCGCGCGTTCGACGCCCGCGCGCTCGAACTCCAAAGAACGGGCCGGATGGGAACCTTCCCGCAGAACAAGGGGCAGGAAGCCGCCGCCCTTGGCGCGGCCAAGGCGCTGCGAAAGGGTCACGACTGGATCGTTCCGTATTACCGCGAAAACGCCGCGTCGTTTTTGCATGGCCTGCCCATGCACTACATCTACAGCTTCTGGATGGGCGATGAGCGCGGCAACTCGATTCCCGAGAATGTGAAGATGGCGCCGCTTTGCATCGAGATCGGCGCGCAGTGCCTGCACGGAGCGGGCATCGCCTGGGCGTTCAAGCTACAGAAGACCGACAAAGTGGCGATGACGTTCATGGGCGACGGCGCGACCAGCACCGGCGATTTTCATGAAGGGCTCAACTTCGCCGCCGTGATGAAAGCACCGTGCATTTTCTCCTGCATCAATAACGGCTGGGCCATCTCTCTGCCGAGCAACAAGCAGACCGGCAGCGAGACGTATGCGCAAAAGGCGTTGGCCTACGGCATGCCGACGATTCGTGTGGATGGGAACGATCTGTTCGCGGTGTACAAAGCGCACAAGGAGGCCGTCGATCGCGCTCGTGCCGGTGAAGGGCCGAGCTTTATCGAATCGCTGACGTATCGCCTGGCCGACCACACCACCGCCGACGACGCCCGCCGCTACCGCGAAGCGGCTGAGCTGGAGAAAGCGATGAAGCTCGATCCGCTGGTGCGTACGCGGAAGTATCTCACGTCGAAAAATCTGTGGGACGACCGGCAGCAAAGTGCGCTCGACCTCCGCGCGAACGTGATCGTTCAGGAAGTGACCAAAGTCGCGCTCGGCATCGGCAACGGCCCCGTCAGCGACATCTTCGATACGATGTTCGAAACCCTTCCCGACGATCTGGTTCGTCAAAAGCAGACGATGAAAACGCATTCACTCGGGCTCGATCCTGAACAGATCGGCCTGCAAACCGAAGCGCACGAACACGCACAACATTGAAACCCGTTTAGCGGCACCGCTTGCGGTGCGTTCTTCGATCGACCAGATCATCGAACGCACCGCAAGCGGTGCCGCTAAACAAGTCTTTCAACGGACCACCACCATGGCAAAATTGAACCTCGTCCAGGCCATTAATCTCGCGCTTCATCAGGAGATGGAGAAAGACCCCACCACCATCATCCTCGGCGAAGATGTGGGTCTGAACGGCGGCGTGTTTCGCGTCACCGAAGGTCTTCAGAAAAAGTTCGGCGCGGAACGCGTTGTCGATGCGCCGTTATCGGAGTCCGGCATCATCGGCACGAGCGTTGGCCTCGCGATGGCGGGAATGCGGCCGATCCCGGAGATTCAATTCGAAGGCTTCCTCGGCCCGGCGTACGACCAGCTTTGCGTGCAGGCCGCCCGCGTCCGCTCGCGCACGCGCGGCGCGTTTACCTGCCCGCTTACCGTTCGCGTTCCGGTGGGCGGCGGCATTCACGCGCCCGAACTTCACAGCGATTCACCCGAAGCGATCTACGCGCACACGCCGGGCCTGAAAGTCGTCATGCCCTGCACGCCTTATGATGCCAAGGGCCTGCTCATCAGCGCAATTCGCGACAACGATCCGGTCATCTTCTTCGAGCCCAAACGCTTCTATCGCAATTTCAAAGAAGAAGTGCCCGAGGAGGAATACACCATCCCGATCGGCAAGGCCAAGGTCGTCACCGAAGGTTCGGATATCACCGTCATCAGTTGGGGCGCGACCGTCTTCCAGTGCCTGGAGGCGATGGATCATCTCCCGGACGACGTGAGCGTGGAGCTGATCGATCTGCGGACGATTTATCCGGTCGACATCGAGACGATCACCGAATCGGTGAAGAAGACCGGCCGCGCGGTGGTGGTGCATGAAGCGCCGAGAACCAGCGGCTTCGGCGCGGAGATCAGTGCGTTGATCCAGGAGAACTGTTTCCTGTATCTGGAAGCACCCGTACAGCGCGTGACCGGCTTCGACACGTTCATGCCGTATTACAAGTTGGAACTCGAATACCTGCCCGATTCAAAACGCATCACGGCGGGGATTAAGGATTGTTTGTCTTATTGATCGCTTTCCCCTCTCTCCGTACTCGTGGAGAGGCTGGGAGAGGGGTCTGTCATTGTAAAGAGATTGGGCGTCTGGAAATCGCCAGAGCCCCTCTCCCAGCCTCTCCCCGAGTACGGAGAGAGGAGTTAAAGTCGAGGCAACCATGGCCGGTAAAGTCAGCAGCGATTCCAATATTTTTCTCCTCCCCGATCTTGGTGAAGGGCTCGATGAAGCGGAGATCATCGAGTGGTGCGTGAAGGTCGGACAACGCGTCTCTGAGTTCGACACCATCGCCAAAATGGAGACCGATAAGGCGATGGTCGAAGTGCCGGCTGACCGCTCCGGAACGATCGATGCGCTGCACGGCAGGCCGGGCGAGAAGGTCAAAGTCGGCGCACCGCTGGTGACGTACGGCGGCGGATCAATTCAGCACAACGGCGACAACCCGCTCACGGCGGCGACACAGCGGACGATGCAGCCGGAGGCTCATCCCGATGCGGAAGCAAAATCGGATGAATCGGAAGACGCCGGCACGGTGGTCGGATCACTCAAAGGCACGCCAATGATCGAGGCCGAGCCGGGAAAAGTGATCGCCACCCCGGCGGTGCGGCGCATCGCGCGCGATCTGGGCATCGAGTTGTCGACGATTTCCGGCAGCGGGATTGGCGGCCGAATCACCGAGCGCGACGTGCGCGACGCGGGGCCGCACGCGAATGGAACCTCGCACGATGACGAGCCGGCCGCGGAAGAGCCGGTCGCGCGTCCGCCGATGCGGAAAGTGATCGAACGCGAGGTAGACTCCAGGCCGTCTGCTCCGCCGCGGCCGGTCGAAGCACCGGGCGAGACCACGCGCATCCCGTTCCTCGGCATTCGTCGCACGATCGCCGAGCGGCTCCGATACAGCCTGGATCACGCCGTGCATTTCTGCGTGATGGACGAGGCCGATGTCGGCGCGCTCGATGAAACCCGAAAGAAGCTCGCGATTGCATCGGGCGAGAAGGTCAGCTTTCTCCCGTTCGTCGCCGCGGCGGTGTGCAAGATCTTACAGGGGAAGTACGGCCTGGAGTTCGCGAAGATTAATTCGGTCGTCGACGACGATGGGAAACAGATCGTGCAGCACCGCTCGGTGCATCTGGGCATCGCGACCGACACCGAGAACGGCCTGGTCGTACCGGTCATTCGCGGCGCACACACGCTCGGCATCCTCGAGCTGCAACGCAAGATCAACACCCAGGCCAAGGCCGCCCGCGAGCGATCGATCGCGCGCGATCAGTTGACCGGCAGCACCTTCACCATCAGCAACGTCGGCAGCGTCGGCGGGCGATTCGCAACGCCGATCGTCAACTATCCCGAAAGCGCGATCCTGGCCCTCGGCCGCGCACGCGACGGCGTGGTCGTGCGAAACCGCATGATGGGCGTCGGCAAGCTGCTCCCGCTCAGCTTGTCCTGCGATCATCGCGTCATCGACGGCGCGACGGCTGCATCCGCATTGAACAAATTGATTGAGCTATTGCAGAATCCTGATGAGCTCATGAAGTGAAAATCTGATTTTCCCCCTCTCCCCCGTACTCGGGGGAGAGGGTCGGGGTGAGGGGCTTTTTACAAGTGACGCGGAAGAGCCCCTCACCCTACCTCTCCCCCGAGTACGGGGGAGAGGAGTAAGAACCACTTAGCCCGGTCGCTTGCCACGGCTTTTCTTTGACACACGCGCGCTACAGCTTCCATCTCCTTCGCGCCGGCACGATCGCGCTCGACGGCGGCAGCATGTTCGGCGTCGTCCCGCGCGTGATCTGGGAAAAATCCATCGCCCCCGACGAGCGCGGCCGCATCGTTGTCGCCCACAACTGCCTGCTGCTCGCGCCCTCCGACGATCCGTCAAAAGCAATCCTGATCGAAACCGGCAGCGGCGATAAATTCGATGCGAAGAACCGCGACGTCTTCGGACTCTCCGGCCCTTCCATTCGCGACGTGCTGGCAGCTCGAGAGATCGACGTCGCAGCCGTCTCCGACGTCATCCTCACACATCTGCACTTCGACCACGCGGGCGGCGCGACACGGTTAGATGAGTCCGGCCAATCCGTTCCTACATTCCCGAATGCGACGATTCACGTTCAGCGACGCGAGTGGGACGATGCGAATGCGAACAACTCGGTGATGACGCGAACCTATCTGCGGGAGAATCTCGAACCGCTGCGCAACCGCCTGAAGCTGATCGACTCGCCCGTCCCGTTTCCGAATGGTCATTTGCCGGCGCGCGATGAAATGCCATCGACGACACTCGACGGCCGCCTCACCGAAATCCTCCCCGGAATCTTCGCGTTCAACACGCCCGGCCATACGTGGGGACAGCAGGCAATTCTTTTCCATGATGCCGACGGCCAACCCACGGTCTTCGTCGCCGATCTGATTCCCACCGCACATCACGTCGGTGCGGCGTACAACATGGCTTACGACGTCGAGCCGTTCATCAGCATGATCACGCGGCGCTGGTTCCTGACTGAAGCCGCCGCGCGCAACTGGAAATTAATTCTCGTCCACGATCCGGGTGCCGCGATCTATCGCGTGAGCGACAACGGCAAAGGCTGGTTCTCCCTGACGTCCAACGCCTAGTGCCTAACGCCGAGTCGCACTCCACAACACAACATTCCGCATCAGCGCCATCGCCGTGCTCGGCGTGTAGCCGGTGACATCCGCCGTTGTGTAGCCCACCAGCGCCGCCGTTAAATCCTGGTTCGACTGGATCGCAATGAGTCGGCCGTCCACCGTAATTGCCCGCAAGCGCGGCAGCGTGGTGGCCGGCAGATCGTTCGTCGGGCCGGTGCGATAGCGGAAGATTTGCAGCTTTCGCCCGCCGGGAAAGTTGCCGGTGTAGAGGTTGTCGTCGAGCGGAATCGCGGCGTTGTGCACCCCTGGGTAAAGCCGCGCCATCAGGTCATCAAACGATGCTCCCGCCGCGCGCGACGTGCCGGCCGCATCCAAGAAAAGCAGGCCGCCTTTATCGAGATACGTTTTGATCGCGCCTTCCTCGGCCGGATTGAATTGCAGCGCCGTCGTCGATGTCAGATCGACAATCGCAAACCCTTGTCGAAGCTCGTCAACCGTCGCGCTGACTTCGGTCACTTTCACTTCCGCATCCGACGCGTTGTGCAACACATTCGCCAGCCGAGACCACGCGCCCGGCTCGGGATTCCAATTTCCGCCGTGCTTCAGCCGGGCGACGTAAATTTCGTTGGGCGGATTTTTCGACGCATCGCGCGCGATCCACGTCGTCTCGCCCTTGAACGACGGCACGAATTTTCCGCTCACGTACAGCGACAGATTCGCCAGCGGCGCGAACGGCGAAATCTTTGCGGTCGCCGCGCCGCCATTGCTTTGCCATTTCCAGCTTGCATCGCCGCTCGGAAACATTACCGCCAATTCGCGAATGCCGTTGCTGATGCCCTGAATTGGCAGCGTCCAGTTGCTTGTCGGAAAGTTTCCCTTGCGAATCGGATGATCGGGCGGCAGCTCGCGAAACATGTAGGCCGGCCACATCGCTTTGCATAGCGCGACCGCGCTCTTCGCGAACTCGTTGCCGGTCCCTTCGTTCACGAAAACGATCAGCCCGCCCTCGCTGACATAATCAACCATGCGATCGCGTTGATCGCCGGTGATGTCGATCGCGCGATCGGACGCAACATAAAGAATCGGCGAGTCTCGCCACGCTTCGATCGGTGCTTCGATCGAGAGCACTTGCCAGTTGGTATGGCGTTCAGTGACGCGGCGCATGAAATGCACGAAGTTCGACACATCCAGCGGCCGGTTATTCCACCGTTGGCCGAACTGGAGCTTCTGCATGAGTACCGGCGACCGCCCGCGAGAAAGAAACAGCAGCGCGTACGACGTATCGACGAGTTCATCCAGATCACCCATGAAGCTGCCGTCGTACCGCTGGCGATGGAGAAGGTAAGCCGCCCCCTCGTCGAACCATCGATGATCGCCAAACCGCGTCAGGCCGCTCGCTTCGCCGACGCGCTCGAAGCCGAAGAGCATGTAATTGCCCCAGGTCGCACCGCCTCGATCACGATTGTCATCCGGCATCGCCGGGCCGTGTCCGCGCCGCCCACCGCGCGAAGGTGTGTCTCGGCCGATGTTGCTCTCAACCGAGAAATGATCCGCCAGCCAGCGGTTGGCCAGATCCAGCGTCGCATTGCGTGTGACCCTGTTCAGATCCTGCGCATCGGCGGCGTGTAGATAGTCATTGGTGATGTACATCGTCGCCGCGCCCGCGGCGGTCATCGACGCATACGGCCGGCCCGGACTGCTCGATTGCGTATATCCCCACCCGCCATCCGGCGACTGCGCGCGTCGCCAACATTCTTCCACGCGCTTCCAATATCCGCCCGGCACTTCCAGCCCCGACATCGCCGCATACCACACGCCGAGCACGCCGTATTGGCTGTTGGAGAAGTCGCCCTCGCCGCCGCGCGTGTTGCCGCTGCCGTACGAATACATGCCCTCGTTCGGGTCATCCCGCTTCATTTCGATCGCGGTCAACAACCAGTTGAGATCGACCCGGAGCGTGGAGCCGCGCATGCGTTCGGGCAACGTCGCGAAGACGCAAGCACGCAGGCCGACGCTGTACGTCTGCTGCGGCCTGGCCTTGCGCAAAAAGTCGATCGCCTTCGACATCGGCGCGGAGGCGGCCGATTCACCGCTGTTCAGGAGCGCAAGCACAACGAGCGACGTCTCGCCGACTTGTTGATTGCCCGTCTCTCCCCAACTGCCGTCGTCATTCTGCCGCGCCATTAAAAATCGCGAGCCGCGGGACGCAGCCGGGTCGATCTGCTCGAGCAGCGGCGACCGCGCCCGAATGAGCGGCTCATCGTCCGTGCGGGCCGGCTCGGTTGTCGCCGCAAACGACACGATCACGCTGCCGCATACGGCAAGACAAATCATCGCTGTGCCGGCGAGCACTTTTTTCATTCGTCGGCATTTTCTGAATCGAATTGCACATCGGTAATCATCGGTTCGGCGCGCGGCTGTAAAATCGGCAAGCTCATGTGCGTCGAGTGCGGCATCTCCGAGGGATCGGTCAATAAGGCCGCCCCCTCCTCAAGATGCTTGGCTTTCATCTCTCCCGCCGGATCGCGCTTCGGCTTACGTCTGGCCGGTGGTCGCCGGCCGTCCTTCACATCCTCTTCGAGCTGGCTCTTTCGTCGCAGAATATGGTGGTAATGCTGCGCAAATCGATGCGCCTCGTCACGAATGTATTGCAGCATTTTCAACCCGAGGTGATTGCGCGCCAGTCGAATCGGCTCGCCCCTGGCCTGCGCGTAAACCAGCTCTTCCTTCTTGGCCAGCGAGATCACCATCGGCGGCTTCACGTTCATCGTTTTGAACACTTCCAGCGCCGCGTGCAACTGCCCGAGGCCGCCGTCGATCAGAATAACGTCAGGGTACAATTCATTATTTGACCCGGCCTCACGATATCGCCGCGACACCACTTCCTGAATGCTCAGGTAATCGTTGTTCCCCTGTCCGTGCGAGATTTTGTAGCGGCGATACGCATCCTTGAACGGCACGCCATCGATGAAGCAGACCTTGCTGCCGACCATCTCGCCGCCTTGAAGGTGCGCGATGTCGATCCCTTCGACGATGCGTGGCGGCTCGGGGAGCGACAACGCTTCCTGTAAAGAGGCGACGCCTTCCTTCGGGCTGGTGATGAACGCCTCAGGCTGCCAGTATTCCTGCTCCCCCTTTTTTCCACGCGCGCCCAGCGAGGTTAGCGCTTTGATCTCATCACGCAGCTTCGCCGCACGTTCATAGCGCATGTTCTTCGCGGCCTCGGCCATTTCCTTGTCGAGGTCTTTAAGAATCTGTTTTCGATCGCCATTCAAAAACCGCAACAGCCGTCGCACGTCATCGGCATACGGCTCTTTCGGAATTTTGTCCGCACACGGTGCGGTGCACTGCTTGATCGCATACAGCAGGCACGGCCTGAAGAATTTCCGCTTGTCGTCATCCTCGCGAATGTCGAGGTGGCACGTGCGAAATTTGAACGCCTTCTGCAAATGCGTGACGGCCTCTTTCAGCTGATACACGCTCGTGAACGGGCCGAAAAGTTTCACGCCTTTGGACTGCGGCTCGCGCGTCACGTAAACGCCGGGAAAGTCCTCCCCGGTCGTGATCATCAGGTACGGGAATGTTTTGTCATCCAGCAGCCGCGCATTGAAGCGCGGCTGTATGTCTTTAATCAGCCGATTCTCGGCGAGCAGCGCTTCGACCTCGCTATCGGTTTCGACGACATCGAAATCGACGATTTCGTCGACCATGCCGCTCTTTTTATGCTCGGAAAACTTGGTTGATGGAAGGAAATAACTACCGACTCGATCGCGCAGCGACGACGATTTACCTACATAGATGACACGCCCCTTCGCGTCCTTCATCAAATAAACGCCCGGCGACTTCGGCAGCGCCTTGGCCTTCTCGTTCAGCTTTTGAAGACGGTCATCCATGACATCGTCGGTAGGGTTTGTCGAATCCACGCAACGGAGATTGTTGGGCGGACGCGTCGGAAAAGCGAACGGAATCCCCTTCACTTCTCGCTCCGGTATTCCGGGGAAGAGAACGGGACAAGAGCCATCGGAAGCCGCCGCTCGCGGCTTCGCGAGGCCAGATTCCAAAGACTTCCGTCCAGAAGTCTATAACTTGGGGAGCCTTAGAGATAACTGTGAGGTTCTAAACTTCACAACATCCAGAACTGTCGTCAGCAATGAGCGATGTATGCAGTCAAACGAGCCAGCGAAGTGTTGCCGCGTTACCGCGTCCATTCGCGGCTTAATACCGTTTAACTCCGCGCTAGGGCGAAGCGACGACGGCCGACGATGAGGCCACCGCCGAGGGCTAAAACTGTCGCGATGGATGCGGGTTCTGGAACCGCTGCGGCAGCGGATGGCGTGATAACGATTTCAACGGCAAGGTCGTTGTAATCGTAATCGGGGCTGGGAATCGCATCGGGCTTCGCGTCTTCCCAGAAGAGCATATACATATGCGTTCCAATCACCGACGAAATCGCACTGGTACCGTTATTTAGCGACGAGACCGGGGAAATCTCATATGTCACCAGGTGATCGATATCCCCGTCGTTATCGATCTGTGCAGAACTCACAACGCCGTTTTTGCCATCCCGGCCAAATCGGAAGATCGGCGTCAAATTCGATAACGTCCCCGAACCAGTGACGTTAAACTCGCTTCCATCGGCGGCAAGAACTTGATGGTATTGGCTGCCAGTCGTGCCGTCGAAGTAACCAAAGCTCTGGTTCATCTGCGCATAGCGCGCCTTGGCCGTCGCGACAACCGATTGGGCGGACCAATACTGATCGTCGACAGCGCTCGTGGAGATGACGGATACGGCAGCCGCGTTAGCCGCGCCGGGAATCGGTTGCGCGCCATCCGACAAGATTTGCCCGCTTCCGAGCCCGAGCTGAAACGCCACGGGCGCGGCCGCGCTTGCAACCGGAGTCTGCAGCGAAAGATTGAAGTCGGTAACGCGATGGGCGACGTAATTCGTGCCCGAATAGTCGACACCCGAGTGGACGAACGAATCGTTGTAGACGTGATTTAAAATGTCGCCGATCGTCTTTTCGCCCGGATACGGCGCATTAATCGACGTATAGCCGGCCAGCACCGATGAGGTGGCAGATGCCACCACCAGCGCAATACCCAACAACGGCGTGCAGCACGACTTGGCCGAATTCAGAAACAGCATTTTCCTCGCCTCAACAAATTGCAACACCCTATTCCGCGTACGACAGAAGTGATCTCAGATTATTCTACGTCACGTCCCGTCAAGTGAGAACGACGAAAATCAGATTTTGCTGTTTCCCGTCGCCACCTTCTCGCGCCGCGAGCTTTCGAAACGAGTTTAGCGTTACAAACGGAATTGAGCGTCTAGCTTACTACGGCCGATCACCGACGAGGCTTATCGCATCCGATAGCGAAATCTTGCCCTCATATAGACTTCGTCCGATAACGACACCCCAGATTCCGGTGTCAATTAACTCTCGAACGTGGTCAAGTGTACCAACACCGCCGCTGGCAATTACCGGCACATCGCCGGCGTGAACAAGCGCCTGAGTGTTTTCAACGTTTGGCCCGCCAAGCATCCCATCCCGTGCCACATCCGTATACAGAATGCCTGCCAGCGGCCAACCCGAAACCCACCGAGCAATGTCAATCGCTCGTTTTCCAGATGAAGCGGTCCAGGCCCGAGTCGCGACGACCCCGTCCTTCGCATCCAGCGCGAGGACGATCTTCCCGGCAAATTTCGGCGTCAGGCGTTCAAACCAGTGCCAATCCTCCAGCGCTTTCGTGCCGACCACGACACGGGCCGCGCCCGCGTCGAGCAGCGCCTGAACGTCGTCATCGCTCCGCACGCCCCCGCCGACCTGGACGTGAAGGCCTGGCACTTCAGCGATCAACCGCTGAATCATTTTCGTCTGCTGAACAGCCCCCGCCTGGGCACCATCGAGATCCACCACATGCATCCAAGCCGCACCGGCCGCAACAAAGGATCGCGCGGTTTCCAGGGGATCAACTGCATAGTTCAGTTGCCGCGCATAATCCCCCTGCTGAAGACGAACCACGCGGCCGTTACGAAGGTCGATGCTGGGGAGGATTTGAAGGGGCATTACCATCGAGATAACCAGGCACGTCAACGACACTATACAGCGCCCGTTTCCAACGTGGCATTAACCTCGTGGATGGTCTCTTCACGTTGATTCAGCAAGCGAGGAATGAAAAGTATCGAGGGAGCAAGTACAAACACAGCATATGAAATAACCGTTCCCCAGATGACTCCCGGCAAACCGATGGCCTTCGCCAGGACAACGCTGAGAAATATGTTTGCAACTGCCATCGCCACCGCGGCGTAAACCTGAAAACGCATAATGTGCATGCCGTTCAGAAACATGGCCAGTGCATTACCCACGGCGCCCATAACACACCAGATGGCCATTCCACTAATCAAACCCGGAGATGGCCGGATTTCTGGGCCTACCCAGATGGTTAGAATTCTTCGAAGGGTCAACGATAGAGCAAGTGATGCAGGAACGCTGATCAAGAGCGTCATCCATACGGAGCGAATGAGCGTCTGCCGAATCCATCGGACGTCGCGCCTCGCATTCGCTTCACTATAGGCCGGCCATAATGGAGCGAGGACCATCATGAGGAGTGTCGTCGGCAGGGAAAACAGGCGCATCGGAATGGAATACTGAGTGACCGAGCTTGCGTTCAATACTTTTGCCGTGATGATATTGTCAGCGAAAAAAGCCATCGAGCCGCATATGCTGAGTACGAAGAAAGCAACTCCAAAACTAAATAGTGACCGAGCGGCCCGTAGAGATAGATTTTTAACCGTGGGAAACAGCCAGGAACGCTGAAAGGCTAGGACATAAACATTATTGACGATCGATACCGCAATTGGTCCGGCGAACATTGCGAACATCAGCCCTGGGACCCCAACACGGTTCGATATTCCGACGAACACGCCGGTTAGAGAGAAAAGCTGGCTTACAGTCCCCCAAATCGACGCGGCGAATGCCTCCTGATAGGCAGCTTGAATTTTCCCGCCAATGCCGAGCGGAAAGTTTAGCAAGAAAAAAACGACAGTGACTAACAGGGCTGGCCCGGCTTCCTCCCTGGCAATCGCAGACTTTACGTTGAAAAAATTTGACCAGTCGATAAAGGGGTAGATTATTGCAAAAACGAGGCCGAGCCCGGTCGCTAGAACGATCAGCATTAAACAAGCATTGGCGACCCGTTGCGCCGCTAAACTCTTTGCATTCCGTCCATCTGCGTCAGACAATGCATTTAAAAGTCCGTTTCCTATGCCAAGATCTGAAAACCCAAACAGCAGGGTGAATGAGCTGATAGTCATCAACATGCCGTACCGTTCCTCGCCTAGGTAACGGGCGGTTAGTCGCACTGTGATGAACATCGTTGTCCAACCGACAACCTTATTCGCAAATGATGTAATTCCGGAAAGCGCGATGCGTCGATGTCGCTCCGCTGAACGACCTATCTCCGTGTCTCGATCGAAGGACTTGAACCGAATTAGCGATCGAGTTCGTTTGATTTTTTCCAGCATCATGAGAAGTTCGACCGTTTTATGTCTAAAAGGGCTATCGTTTCAATATCCTTTTTTTTGGAGAACTCGTTGGTAAAAGCCAGCGGTTTCTACGGCACACTTATCCCAATCAAAGTCCTTCACCCGGCTCCTGCCAGCCATAATCAGCTGTTCCCGAAGAGGCTTATCGCGGTAAAGCCGAATAATCGCATCGAACAGTTCATTTTCATCACTCGGCTCAAAATATATCGCCGCGGTGCCGCCGATCTCCGGCAGACAACTTGAATTGCTTGAAATTACAGGACAGTCGTAGGTAAAAGCTTCAAGCAGAGGTAGACCAAAACCCTCATACAAAGAAGGATATATAAGCATGTCAGCGTCAGTGTACAAACTGGCGAGCATTTGCTCGTTCGCCTCCTGAATATGAATGGTTTTTCCGTATACTTTCAGCTCATTTAGCAGCTCAACCTCCATGAGCGTCAGAGATTCTCCACCTACAAGAACAAGACGGTGGTCGCGCAGTAACATCGATACTCTTGCAAACGCGCGTGCAAGAATACCAAAGTTTTTATAGCCGTGGCGCATTCCGATAAAAAGCAGATATGGTTTTTCTAAAGTGTTAGCCGGAATACTATATTTCTTAGCTGGTCGGCCATGATATATAACGGCCACCGGCTTATCGCCAATTGCGAAGAGTTCCAACAGGTCACGTTGGGTTGCTTTAGAAATGCAGATGATTCCGTCTGCTTCCCGAATAGCGCGTTCGACAAGCATTCGGTTTGCTTCCGGAAAATGTTCGAAGCCGGGTGCGCGGTGCTGAATTAGGTCGTGCAACGTCAGGATGCGGCAGGCTTTAATATTGAATGAACGCGCTTCAAAATAACTCGTCGTATGATAGACATCCGGCCGAACGCGAAGGGCGAAGCGTCGGAACCATAAATTGCTAATCGCCTGCGATATTAGATGGCTGCGTCTAATCCAGGGACGCGGAATCCCTGCAAAATGCGAAAAGCTATCTCGATGTTTTTCAACCCCATACCTATTCGCATAGAGTCCCATGTTGACGGAGACATCGCATCCGTGGATCTTCGCTATCCGCGGGATAAGTTCTGAAAAATAGCGTGATATACCCCCATATCGCTGACCGAAAATCCACGAATCGTAGAGGATCTTCATTCGAGTGCGAACTCCAGGCCTGCATAACTACCGTAGTCCACCTCGGCAGAAACCTGTTCAATTGCGAGAAGATCATTCACTTTAAAGGCGATGCCGCCGATAATGCCATAAAGGACGGCGTTCCGAGTTGTCCAACTCATAGTGACGACGACATTAATAAACAGCATTACCCCTGTTATCGACGCGACAAATCCGAACAGTGCAACAGCAGGGTCTCCCGCCGTGACCAAAATCTTCCGGCCTAGGATGATCATTGAAAAATACACAAGAAAACTTCCGGCAAACCCAATGACGCCGGTTTTAGCCAGTACGCTCGCCCAGCCGTTGTGGTTAAAACCCCAGTAGACCACGCCCGTTTGTTGTATGTACCGATCTTCGGCGCCGAATCCGACGCCGGTGAGCGGGCTTGACAGCCAGAGTTCCAGCTCTTTTGCCGCCGCCGGCCAGCGAACATCCCAGGCCTTGTCTTCTTTCGAATAATTTTCCGACGGAAGGATCGTGGAGAAGCGGTCGTAAATCTTCTTTCCGACGTCGCGCTGGCTCGCGTAGCTCGCCAGTTGCACGCCAAACCACAGCGCTAGAAGCAAAATTGGAATTGCGACGATACCGCGAAAAAGCGTAACGCTCCGACGACCCTTCGGGGTGAAAACAATCAATAGGCAGAAACAGACAATGCAGGCAACCCAGTCTCCGCGGTTTAGCGGCGCCCACTGGCCAACGAGGCAGTAGCCAGCGATGCACACCGCCGGCACGGTTGGCAAAATCTTCAGACGCGAGTAACTCGCGGAAAACGTAAGCATCAAACACGCAATCCCCGCAAATGCCGAGACATAATTCGTGGAGCGGACGGCGTTAAAAGAATTCCGCTCGCCGGCTACTTCAGCATTTTGTCCGAAATGGATTATGAGCAGCGTCGCGGTGATCACGCCGCAGACGACCAGCCCATAAAGCAGCGGCTTAATGGAACTGAGGCGAGGCGTCATTCGATAACCGATGTAGAGGGTCAACGGGAATGCCAGGAAATCGCGCGCATTGGAAATGGTGTCCTTAATATCGTTGCCATAGACCATATCGCCGAAAAAGCCGATCGCGGCCGACAATGTGCAAAGTGTCACCGTCAGGATGAAGAGCGAGCTCTTCCGGTATTTGGGAAGCTCCGCGTCGTACCGGCCTCCCAATAAAAAAGAGAGGATGAAACCGAAAAACAACGCGAATTCCCAGACGCCGACATAAAAGCCGCCACCGAGGTTGAAGCGATAATAGTTAGCGACCGTATATTGCGCGATCGAGCTGCCGCACAGCAAAACGATAATTAAATACCACATCCGACAAGCTCCGGCAGAACGCCTGGATTAGCGGTCGTCGCCACGGCTACTAGATCGGCCGACGACGGCCAGCAACGATTCGGTTCGCTGACTCCAGTGATGATCGCCCAAATCGTACTCGACCGTTCGCGGCGGCTCACGCATCTGCCGATCAATCGCATCTGCAAAAGCGTCCGCATTACAGTCGACATAGTCGGCCTTTTCTTTCAGCACCTCGGCGACCTCACCGACGCGATTGGTCACGATCGGCCGTCTAGCCTGAGCGTAGGCGTACGTTTTACTCGGGCAGCGGCATAAATTCAGCAGATTCTCGCGAATTGGAAATAGCAAAGTATGTGCGTTCCGCAGGTGCCTCCACAAGGCATCGCCCGTTAGATAGCCGATCACGGCGACCTCATCCTGAAGATCGTTCTCCATGACAAATGCTCGCCATTTTTCGAGGTCGGGCCCCCCGCCGAGAAAGGCCATGTGAAATCTCGTGCCGCGTTTTTTCAAGATAACCGCCGCCTGGAACAGCAGGTCATGGTCATAGGCCGGAAAAAGATTTCCCATGTAAACCGCGGTCGCCTCGGCAAACGGGGAGTCGCCGTCCGGCTGGTCGTGGAGGTAGGTGGCGTACGGAATGTACGCGGTATCCGCCCGGCCCAGCGCAACGAATTGATTTTGGAGATATTTGCTGGCAACGATCACCGCGACCGATCGCCGCCGCAGCCAGCGGTCGAGAAAAAGCTCCAACCCCTTTCGCCACATCGCATGTGGCCTCCGGGCTGGCCATTCATCCCAATCGCCGACCACTTTAATGCCGGTAAACCATAACGCGAGGTACGCTTTGATGTACGGATTCAGCACGTGCACAAAGTCCGGCCGCAATCGCTTCACTAAAGCGCGTCGCGCCACTGCCTGTGACGCCACATTGCCCGCCGGCACGAAGTAAGTGTTCGCGCCCGCGGGCCAATTCACCTTCTCGCGATTGAAGAGCAGATCGTCGGCGACGAATGACACCGTGATTCCGCGCTTTAGCATCTCACTGCCAAACTCGCGCAGCCGCACAAAGCTGGCGTTTCCATCCCAGGTGCCGGTGCTGAGGAACAGGTAGTGCATGAAGTGGAGCGAGCCGTCGCGGACAAAACGCGGGCAGCTTTCAACAAGGTTTGAACCAGATCGCCGTATCGGTCACGCCGCTGCTGGTCCATATCATGCGCCAGCGGGATACCTGCTCGGCATAGCGGCGCCAGATGCCATCCCGCGGGCCCTTGCCCGTGCGTGAAGCGGGCGAGAATGTCGGATGATCGAGGAACCAGTTGATGTTATCGACCACGAGCAAGCCGCCCGGCTTGAGCTTTGGGATGACGGCATTTGCACAACTGCCTCGCGCCATGCCGTCCACCAGGGCAAATCCCAGCGAATTGTCCTCGATTCCGTCCACCACCCGCACATACGGCGCGACATCCTCGTTCTTGCCGTCCTCCACCTCCAGAAGGCGATAATCGACATTTGTCAGGTTTTTTTCCGCGAGCGTCTTCTTCACCGATTCATACCAACCACTGTGGTTCTCAACGCTGATCAAATGCGCCAGACGAGCGGCGAACCATTGTGTGCTGCGGCCGGAGCCCCACTCGATGCCGCGATCTTCCGGCTGAATCAAGGTCGCCAACGCCGCGTTGGCCTGCGGCGTGAGCCACGGCTTGTCCATGTTTCGCCGCTGATACAACGCCCACTGCAAACGATGCTTGATGTAACGCGGCGTCCAGTGCGATCGAATCATGTCCAGTGCGCCTCTGTGGGTTTCGTCTTCCGGCGCCTCTTCCGTGCAGCCATGATTACGACGCCAATTCGTGGTAAATCTGTTTCAACGGTTTGGTTATCGACCAGCCCGGATAATGCATCTTGAACTTACTCATGTCCGAGATGTAGCAGATGTGATCGCCTTTTCGATTTTGATCGACATACGACGTTTGAATGTGATTGCCGGTCAACCCTTCCGCGGCGGCGATGGCTTCTTGCATGCTGCATGAGTTTTCTCGACAGCCGCCGAGGTTATAAACCTCGCCCGGGCGAGGGTCGTTGTAAAAGGTTTCGAATGCGCTGATGACGTCGAAGCTGTGAATATTATCGCGAACCTGTTTTCCCTTGTAGCCGAAAATCGAATACTTGCCCGCCTCCTTGGCGACCTTGAATAAGTAATTTAAAAACCCGTGAAGCTCGACGCCGCTGTGATTCGGGCCGGTCAGGCAGCCGCCGCGGAACGTGCCGGTCTTCATGCCGAAATATTTGCCGTATTCCTGAGTCAGCACGTCGGCCGCGACCTTGCTCGCGCCGAACAGGCTATGCAGGCAACGGTCGATTCGCATGGTCTCGTCGATGCCGGCAAAGTTCCGTTCGTCGGCGTAATCCCATCGCGTTTCGAGCTCTTTCATCGGCAGCTCGTTGGGCGTGTCGCCGTAAACTTTATTCGTGCTCATGAAAACGAACACGGGATCATACCCATTTCCGGCGTCACGAGCCTTGCGCGTGCCTTCCAGCAAGTTGAGCGTGCCGACGGCGTTCACATCAAAATCGTCATAGGGCCTGCTCGCGGCCAGATCATGCGATGGCTGGGCGGCGGCGTGGACGATCAGGTCCGGCTGAAGGTCGCCGATCGTCCTGGCGACGGCGGCTCGGTCGCGAATGTCGAGCGTGTTATGCTCAAACCGTTGGGTCGTGCTCTTCAAGCGGTTCAGATTCCACGTCGTGTCGCCTTTCGGGCCGAAGAAATCGGCGCGCATGTTGTTGTCGACACCGTAGACTTGCCACCCACGCTGATCGAAAAACGTGACCGCTTCCGATCCGATCAGCCCGCTGGAACCTGTAATGAGAACTGCCTTCATAAAATATCGCGTATCGAAACGCCCGGGCAGTATCTTAACGCCGTAACATTCGTCGGTCGACTGCCGGCCGGTCGCGGCTCGGGAAGTCACAGGGCGACCGCATTCTGGATGATTTCGTTTTTTCTCCTCTCCCCGTACTCGGGGAGAGGTCGGGAGAGGGGCGTTTTCGAGCGACAGAAGACCCCTCTCCCTACCTCTCCCCGAGTACGGAGAGAGGAGTTAATAGAATGCGGTTGCCCTGGGGAAGTCACAGGGCAACCGCATTCTGGATGATTTCGTTTTTTCTCCTCTCCCTGTACTCGGGGAGAGGTCGGGTGAGGGGCGTTTTCAAGCGGCAGAAGACCCCTCACCCAGCCTCTCCCCGAGTACAGGGAGAGGAGTTTAATAGAATGCGGTTGCCCTGCGGAAAGTCATCTGCCCGAAAACAGCGTGGGATGGGGTGAGCGTTAATCACGCCGCTCGGCATGAACATGATGTCGCAATGGACTCGGCAGGCAAGCAGCGGTCGTTTCATCCTCGGTGGCATCGTACTGCTGTTTCTGCTGCAGGCGGTCCTCTATCGCGAGTCGTTTTCGATCAGGCCAGCGGCGGACGATTTTAATTACGTCAACGAGGCCAACCGCGGCAACGCGCTGGGGCCGGCCGAGTTGGTGCGACACAGCTTCACCGTGCAAACGTATCGGCCCATCGCGTCGCTGGGCATTTGGGCGGCATTGAAAATCGCCCCGAAGCACCGGCCGGCTGCGTTGCGGACGCTCGGTTTTTTGTCGATGGCCCTCTACGCCGCCGCCGCCGGGCTGTGGTTGTACTCGCTCCGCGTGCCGCGTCTTACCGTCCTGGTCGCAGCGGCGGTGCTGCTGTTTCATCCGGTGCTCCCCGCCGCGTTGGGAAGCATCGATGGATTCAATGCGATTTTCAGCTCTGCCGCACTTTGGCTTGGCGGATGGTGCGTATGGCGTTGCCGGCACCGGCCAACTCTTGCGGCGCTCCTGACATTCGTCTGCCTTGTGGTTGGAGCGGGCGCAAAGGAACACGCGTTTGCGTTGCTGTTTCTGGCACCGGCGATCGCCTGGTTCTCTGCAGCTCGTTCGCAACGACTCCGTTTAACATTGACGGTCGGTCTGGCCGCGCTCTTCGGATTTAGCTTTATGTTGATCGTGCGTGCCTTGACCATCCCGCCCGGCGATGCGCAGGGCCTCGCTTACGCGTCGCTCAACCCATTGCAGTGGGCGCGAAACATCGCCACCATCGCGACCGGCCTGCTGTTTTTCGGTAACTCCGTCTGGGTGTTCGAGCAGTATCACCGCCTCGCGTTTGCCACGTTGGCCGTCGCAGTGATGGCCGCGACCGCATTCCTTTTCGTCGGGCTTTTGCGGTCTGCCCGTGGCGCGCCGCCGCTTGCGCCTGCAATTTCGAGTGACGCATCGGATGTTTCACTTTCACCGCGGCGACTGGTCTTATTCCTCCTGCTCGCGTTGGCCGCTTCCACTTTTCCCGTCATCCTGATGACCCACGTGTCGGAGATGTATCTCGCGCCGATGCTGCTTCCGCTGGCGATTCTCTGTGGCCTTGCCATGCTCGGATGGATCGGCAATGACCGTCAATTTTTGATGACTGCGACGTCGATCGGAGCGTTGGGCGCTTTCATGCTGGCGATGTTCAGTTCGGTCGTTACCGGCGTTCATAAAATGCATGATCTCCGCCTGCTCGGAGATCGCGCGGATGTTCAACTTGGACAAGCGCTCGCCCTCGTGCCGGCCGACGCGCGCGATTTTCGCCTGCTGCTGCTGTTCGCTGACGACACGCTTCCGCCGCGCCGAACGTATTCTGTGTTTCGGATGGGCGACGAACTGCTGCTGGTTCAGTTATGTTCACCGAACTGGCTGCGGCCGGGGCGAAACATCACGACCGAGACGGCCATTTCGAATTCACTGGGATTGCACGGCATTTTACGAGGCCAAGACGTCAGCCTTTCCGACTTCGATCTGGTTTTAGAATGGAATCCAATCACGCGACAATTCCACCGCCGCTCGCCGCCGACCTCGTTGCCTTCGTAAAGCTCGACGGCCGGGGCGATGAAGCACTGGTGGCCGGCGGTCTCACCAGCCAGGCGGTCGTTCAGCTATTGCGGCGGCGGCCGCTGCTCTTATTGACAGCCGCTCGCGAGAAGCTGATCGACGCAGCCGCCTTGCGGCCGGAAGCGCTGCCGTATCGACCGGCGATGCTGAAAGCAATCTCCGCTCGAAAGGCCGCGGGCGCGAAGATGACCCTCATCAGCGGAGGGCATGACTCGATCGCGACGAGCGTCGCGGGATATCTGAACGTGTTTGATGAGGTCATCCGCACGAGCGACAGCCAACCGATTGCCGTCGCGAACGACGACGTCTCCCGCGTCGACTTGGCGCGGCGGCTGTTGCGCGTTCCGCAGTGGGTGAAAAATCTGCTGCTCTTTGCCCCGCTGTTTCTCGCCCATCAGGCGCACGATCGCCATCGATTGCTGATGACGCTCCTCGCCGCCACGTCGTTCTGCTTCGGTGCATCGGCGATTTACGTATGCAATGACGCCCTCGATGCCCAGGACGATCGGCAACACGTTCGCAAACGAAAGCGCCCATTCGCGGCAGGTGAAGTATCGGTCGCTGCCGCGCCCGCTGTTGCAGGGCTGCTTTTGCTGGCGAGCTTTTTGCCGGCACTGTTACTGCCGGCAAAATTTTTCGCATGGCTGATCGGCTATCTGGCACTGAGCACCGCCTATTCGTTCTGGTTGAAACGCAAGCTGTTGGTGGACGTCATCGTGCTGGCATCGCTGTACACCTTGCGCTTGCTCGCCGGCGGGGCTGCGGCGCGGGTTGACGTTTCGCCGTGGCTGCTCGCGTTTTCCAGTTTCCTTTTTCTGTCGCTCGCCTTTGCGAAGCGATATTCCGAACTGCGTGCCGCAATCGTTTCCGACGCCGGTGAATTTCCGGCTCAACAGTCGGTCCTTCGCGGAAGAGGCTATCAGCCCGAAGATTTGCGCACGATCGAATCGGTCGGCCCTTGCAGCGGATATATCGCCGCGCTGGTTTTTGCCCTGTACATCCATAATTCGGAGCTGGTCATCTCGCTGTACAATCATCCGCTCCTGCTCTGGTTGATCTGCCCGCTGCTCCTGTATTGGATTACGCGCGTCTGGTTTCTGGCCGTGCGCGGCTCGCTGACCGACGATCCGCTGCTCTTTGCGATGACCGACCGAGTCAGTTGGTATACCGTCATCGCCGCGATCATGCTGGCCGTCGCGGCATCGCTTTAATCGGCGGACGCATTCTGCCCGCGTTCGGATCGCGTCAGGCGATTCACGTCAGGCGATCGAACAGTTGCCCCCAACGTCGCGCCCACATCTCCGCCGAGAATGCGGTGGCGAACGGGCGCGCGTTTTGCCCCATTATCTGCCGCGCATCTTCAAGCTTGTGCATTCGTCGAAAAGCATTTGACAGTGCCGCGGCATCGTCGGTTGGAACCAGCAGCCCGTTGAACTCCGAGCGAACCAGTTCCACGCTCGCGCCGCAGGCTTCGGTCGCGATGACTGGCAGGCCGCTGGCCATCGCCTCGGCCAGCGCGACGCCCCACGGCTCGTACCGGCTGCATAACACGTACGCGCCGTGGTCCAGCAGAACATCGGGCAAGTCGCGCGGCGGCACAAATCCGCGGTCGGTGATTCCGTCGCCCTTCAACAGATGTTCCAACGGCCCGCGCCCGCAACACGTGAGCGGCCACGGCTCGTCAACCATGGCGCGATAGCGTCTGTAGCCGTCGACGAGAATGTCGATCGCCTTATCCTCGACGTATCGCCCGACGAACAAAAATCGCCGCGGCCAACCCTCGTCGTTATTTTTCTGTAAGCGCTTGCTGAAGATTTTCTCCAGCGGGACATCGTCGTAACCATAAACGCCGCGCAGAATCTTTTGCTCCGGAACGCCGAGCGAACGAGCGAACTGAAAAGCGCGTTCACCGGCGACGACCACGCCGCTTAATCGCTTCAGCAGCCCGGCGATTTTATATCGGCCGAGCTTTTGCCGCAGCGTGCCTTTGTAGGGCGTGTCCATCGTCATGATGAATGTCGTGCCGGCTAGCTTCGGGTCGCGTGTCAGGGCAACGTACGTCGGCACAAACCAGCCGGGAATGACCACCACATCGGGTCGATGTGAAGCAACAATATCTCTGATAAGGCCCGCGTCCGCTTGTTCGGAATCGGTGAGCAGACGGCATCGCAGATCGCTCACCAGCGAATCATCAAACGCGAAGGTCGATGCGTTTGATGATTGAAACGCGACGATCGACAGATCGATGTCACCGCGCGCCGCCAACGCTCGCCAACACGACGTGATGTAGCCCGAGATGTGTGACCAGCAAATGACGACTTTCACGGTGCACCGTCCGGCCTCGAATCAGCGGCCCATGTGCGCGGCCTCACGGCGCGGGCCGGGTTGCCCACGGCCACGACGTCGCCTTTTAGATTCGTAAAGACGCTGGCCCGCGCGCCGACAACCGTGCGATCGCCGATCGTCACGCCCGGGCCGACGAACGCGTCAGCCGCGATCCAACAGTCGCTGCCGATCGTGATCGGCGGCCGAAGCAGCGGGTAATTCGTACGCGTCATATCGTGCGAGCCGGCACAGAGGTGAGCGTATTGACTCAGGAACGTGCGCGCGCCGATTGTGATCGGGCCCAGCGAATACAGGATCGCCGCATCACCGATCGACACGTCATCGCCGATGGCCAGATTCCAAGGAATCTCAATCTTCACCGTGCGACGCATCCGCACATTTCGGCCGAGCCTGGCGCCGAACATCCTCAATAATAACGCGCGGAAATTGTAAGAATTATGGAACGACAAACGAAACAAAGTGGCCGCGACGATCGACCAGAGCAGTCGCTTGAATTTTTCGCCCCGCGTCCAGGGGCTGACATTTCGGGCCGGTGTTGACATGTCGGTGTGCTCTTCGAACGGCGATGGGGAAGGACGCTTCAGGATGCGCCCGTCGGCTCGGGCGACGGCTCGGGCGACGGCTGCACGTTGGTATCCGCGACGTCGGCCGCAAGATCGTACCGGCCAAGCAGTTTCAATTCGGGGACAACGCTGAGCTGCCGCGCTTGTCGCTGATCGTCGACCGATCGCATCAGCTCCGTATATTTCGCGACGGAAAGATATTCATAAATCGCGAGCAATCGGCAGAAGATATATCCCGGCCGCCCGTCAAGAAAACCGCCTTTCACAACGTAGGCATAAAGGAATCGGAGCGTCGGTCGGAATGGCAGATAGCGCGAGAGGTTTTTTAATCGCCGGCGCTTGCTGAGCTTCTCGCCGATCGCAGCGCTGATCGTATCCGCTTTACGAAACTGCACGGCCGCTTCCCAATTGCTGTAACGGTTGTGCTTTTCCACGAAGGTGTGAATGGTCGGAAAAGCAAAGTGCAGCATGTCATTATCGAGATAGCCGACCGATCCGTTGGCGATGACGTGCTCGTGCACTTCGTTATCGCCCGAGCCGGTGTTGCCGATTCCGGTCAGCCGCTCATACTCGCCAAAGCCGCGCCGGATGAGGCGCAAATTCCATGAAGGGTAATATCCGCAGTGCTTGATCCATCGGCCCATGAATATGAATTTGCGGTTGATGTAGTAGCCGACCGCTTCCCCCGGTGACTCAACTGCTCTCTGAATTTCGCTTGCCAATTCCGGCGTGATCCACTCGTCGGCATCGACGATGAGCACCCAGTCGTGGCTGAGCGGCGCGTTGCGCAACGCCCAGTTTTTCTTTTTCGGCCAAAGCCCATTCCATTTAAATTGCACGACCTTCGCGCCGTAGGCCTCGGCGATTTTCGCCGTCGCGTCGGACGAGCCGGAATCGACGACCACTACTTCGTCCGCCCACTGCAAATGATCGAGGCAGCGAGCCATGTTCGACGCTTCATTGAGCGTCGGAATGATAACCGATACCGCGACACGCTCGGCGACGCGCGGCACAAGCATCGAGCCGTCCGCGCTGGTGACCGTCAGCGACGGAGCGCCGGCGGGCGAAGTGACCTCGCCGGATGACGGCGCGGCGGTTGACTCATCCTGCTCGTCCGTCGAAGCCGCGACTTTCGGAAGTATCTGAAAGCTTCCCGCTTCGCTCCGGCCGACCGACGATAGCCCGGTTTGCTCCGTGGCACTCAGCTCCCCTTCGCGCCGGCTCAGGCCCTCAATGCGCAGCTGCCGCCCGCGCAGGCGGCGGAGCTCCTGGTATTTCGTCTGGATGAAAAACTCGTAGCTGCTTATGAAATTGCTCAGCACCCAGCCGGCGTGCCCGTCGAGGAAACCGAGGCGAATCACATACATGTAAATCAGACGCCAGGTCCACGGCAGCGGAATGAGCGGCAATATGCGGCTCTTCAGAACTCGCCGGCGGATCACCCGATTATTGAAAAATGTTTCAATCCCGGGCCACGGCTCGGGAAATTCAAACAACTCGCGCGCTTCCAGCGTCGAATAGCGATTGTGCTTCGCGAAAAAGTGCTCCAGCCCGCGGCGATCTTCATGCAGCAGCAGATATTTGAGATAGCCCGTCGGCCCGTCCACCAGCATGTGCTCATGCACGCTTCGATCTTCGTAGCGCGCTTTGCCCGTTTTGAACAAACGAACATTCCAGCTCGGAAAATAGCCGCAATGCCGAATTTCACGGCCCATGAAGATGAAAACCCGGTTGATATGAAACGCGCTCTCGCGCACGGCATCGGGCGAGCGCGAGACCACGTCGCTGATCTCATTGCGCAATGCAACGCTGACCGCCTCGTCGGCGTCCAGAATCAGCACCCACGGCGCTTGAAACGGCAAATGCTCCAATGCCCAGTTTTTCTGGGCGGCATAACCTTCCCAGTTGTGGACAACTACATGCGCGCCGTGTGCTTCGGCGATTTCGCGCGTGCGATCGGTCGAGCCGCTATCTACGACAAAAATCTGATTCGCCCAACCCTGCACGCTGGACAACGTGTGCGAAAGGTTTTCCTCTTCGTTAAACGTTTGAATCAGTACATCAACCAAGACATGCTCGCTCGCCCCCCACACCATCTTCAACCCCTGTCAATTGACCCAGGCGTCCCTGCACTCACGTCGAATTCAGTATAACCCGCTCCACGCTTTCGCGGGAAAAATCGCCACGCTTCTTATCGGACGATCGCCGCAATTGCTGCCTGAAGCAGCAGGGCCGTTCCCGAGTTAGACTGTTGGCATGACTGTCACCGATGATCCGCCTGCATCGGATGTCTTTCAGCGGCTGGACCGGACCGCGCGTTATCCGTATCGACGTTCGGAATACGTTCGACGGTTTGCCTGGCTGTTTGTGCAAAAAACGCTTTTCCGTTTCTCGCTGCCACGCGCGAATTACTGGCGGGCTTTTTTGCTGCGTCGATTCGGTGCGACCCTCGACATTGAAGTCGCCACCCGCCCATCCACGAAAGTTCTTCACCCGTGGCTGCTCACCGTCGGCGCGTACGCCGCCATCGGCGACCGCGTGTACATTTACAATCTTGGCCCGATCCGCATCGGGGCGCACACGGTCATCAGCCAGGACGCATACCTTTGCGCCGGCACGCATGATTACGCGCAGGCCGACCTGCCGCTGCTTCGGCCGCCGATCACGATCGGCGCGGGCGTCTGGGTCGCAGCCGGCGCGTTCATCGGGCCGGACGTGACCGTCGGCGACAACAGCGTGGTCGGCGCGTTTTCCGTCGTCGGCGGCGACGTGCCGCGCGATGTGGTCGTCGCTGGAAACCCCGCCCGCATCATCAAGCCGCGACCGATGAACAAATCCTGATGCGCGTCCTTCACCTCCTGACCAACTTCCACCCCGTGCTCGGCGGGCTCGAGACGTTCGTGCTCGGCTTGGCGCGACGCTCGCGCGAACGGGGCATCGACGCTCGCGTGCTCTGCTTGAACCGTGCCTCGCGACACGAACCGAAACTCGCGCCGCGCACCGTCGTGCAAGGCGTGCCCGTGCAGCGCATTGAATTCGTCGACCTTGTCTATTACAAGCCCGCCCCGCTGCCACTCGACGAATTACGCCGGGCCGATGTGCTGCACGTGCATGGCATCGGCGCGAATCTCGATTACGTCGCCCTCTCGCGCCGCTGGCACCGCCGGCCCTTCGTCGTCTCGACGCATGGCGGAATTTTTCACACCTCGGCGCTCGCCTCGCTCAAACGGCGATACCTCACGCACATCGCCCGCCGCTCGCTCGCGGCGGCCGACCGCGTGATCGCCGTCAGCCGGCAGGACATCGAATTGCTTCGTCCGATCGCGCCGGCTATTGAGCTGATCGAAAACGCGGTCGATTTCCCGACGATAAATTCCTTGACCCCTTCTCGCGTGCCCGGCCGATGCCTTTTCGTCGGACGATTCGCCGCCAACAAGCGGCTCGATCTCTTGCTACACGCTTTCGCGCGGGCCGTCGATGCCGCCCACAATCTTTCGCTCCGCCTCGTCGGCCCCGACTGGCAGCAGTTGAAACCGGGTCTTGTTCGACTTGCGAACGAGCTTGGCATTTCGGATCGCGTGGTCTTCGTCGGCGCGGTCGACGGGAAACAACTCGCCGACGAATACGCCGCCGCTGGCCTGCTCCTGTCGGCGTCGGCGCATGAGGGCTTTGGCATCACCGTTGTCGAGGCAATGAGCGCCGGTGTCGTGCCGGTGGTGAACGACATCGCGGCATTTCGCGATCTGATTACCGATAATGTCGACGGCCTCCTTGTTGATTTTTCCGATTCGTCCACGACGGCCGATTTGATTCGTCGCGCAAGCTCGCGAGATCTCGCGATGATGCGCGATGCCGCGATTCGACGCGCACAGGATTTCTCCTGGGAACGACAGCTTCCCAAATGGATTTCGCTGTACAGCGCACTACACTTCCGCCATGCCGATGACTGACTGGCGGGCGCTGCATCGAGATTCGTTTCTGGGCGCTCGCGCCCTGGTCACAGGCGGCGCGGGGTTTATCGGATCGCACATCGTCGAAGCCCTCACCACGCTGGGCGCTTCCATCGTCGTGCTCGATGATTTGTCGGGCACCTTCGACAGCACGAGCAACATCGATCCATTCAAAGTCGAATTTGTGCGCGGCAGCGTGCTCGATGCCAACGCCATCGGCAGCGCCATCCGGGGTTGCAAATACGTTTTTCACCTCGCGGCTTTAGGTTCGGTTCCGCATTCCGTCGAGCGACCCCTGGAATATCACGAAGCCGACGCGACCGGCTGCGTGCGCGTGCTCGAGGCTGCCCGACACGCGGGCGTCAAACGCGTCGTTTACTCGGCCAGCAGCAGCGCGTACGGCAATTCGCAGGAATTGCCCAAGCGTGAAACGATGCCCACGCAGGCGATCAGCCCCTATGCCGCCGCCAAGCTCGCCGGCGAGGGATACATGTGCGCTTACGCCAACTCCTATGGCCTTGACACCGCGTGCCTGCGTTACTTCAACATTTTCGGCCCGCGGCAAAACGCGAATAGCGCTTACGCCGCCGTCATCGCTGCATTTGCGAAAGCGATCATCGGCGGGAAAGCGCCGACCATTTTCGGCGACGGCTTGCAAAGCCGCGACTTCACCTACGTGCACAACGCCGTCCACGCCAACCTCCTCGCCGCGCGATCCGAAAAACCGATCAACGGCGACGTCATCAACGTCGCCTGCGGCGAGCGCATCGACCTGAACCTGCTGGCCCCGCTCATGTGCGAATTGCTGGGCCGTCCCGACCTGAAACCCGTTTATGCCCCCGAGCGCGCGGGCGACGTGAAACACTCACAAGCCGATCTAACCAAGGCCCGGGCCGTGCTCGGATATTCGCCGGTCGTCGAGTTCAAGGCAGGACTTCGCGAAACGGTCGATTGGTATAAGACGGTGATGTGAGGTCACGATCGCGAACTTAAATGCGCTGGATCTCGCGGAATCTGATCTAGAGTAGCCGCATTCTCTCCTTCTCCTCTCTCCGCCTGCGATGAGCGCAGTCGGGACTTTTTCTCATTTAGCGGCATCGCGTGCGACGTGATTTTGTGCGACTACGTACCGGGAGTCGTGTCGTTGAGGGAGCGTGGAAAGAAATAAGTTCCCTTCGCTGGCACAGGAAAGACAGGCTGGGTAAAGATCATGTCTTGCAACGCGACGATCAGATGCTACCGCCGACATCCCGCAACGCTTGCCGCGACGAGCCAGCCGGCGCTCGCCGGCCAATGCTGCTGGTCGCGGCGTTGTTCATGCTTGGCATTTTCGTCAGTCATCTCGCGCCCGTCTGGCCGATCGTCTGGATGTTAGCTAGCGCTGTTGGATTGATCGGTGCGATTCGATTTCATGCACGTCGCCCGCGCGTCTCGTCGATCCTGATCGCGATCAATTTTCTTCTTGCGGGGCTTCTGGTCGCGCAGCTTGAGGCGTTCTATTACGCGCCTCCCGACATCGGGCAGTTCGCGACCGACACGCCGCGCCTTGCGCAGCTGGAATTGTTCATCAACCACGAGCCGCGCGTTCTCACCGATCTTTTTTCCGACCGTCCGATGCCTCCGCGGCAGGTCGTCACCGCTCATGTGTCGAAGATCAAAACGTGGAATGGCTGGATCGACGCGACCGGCGAGATTCTCGTGCAAATCGTTCAGCCGCATCCGCAGCTCGCGCTCGACCAACATGTGCGCGTGCTGGGCTTGCTCGAACGCCCGGCACCCGCGAGCAATCCCGGGCAATTTGACTGGGCTGCGTACTATCGCGAGCAGCGGATTCTCACGTCGATTCATATCCCGACCGCGAACAACATCACCATCCTTTCACAGGACTCCATCGGCCCGCTCGATTGGATCCGCGTCATGTCGCGCCGCTGGCTGGCGATGGGGTTTCCGGCGACGCGCTCGCTCGATCATGCGTTGCTGCGCGCTTTATTGCTCGGCGACAGCGACCCGGAGCTGCGCGATGTGCAGGAACAATTTCGCCGCACCGGCACGAGCCATCATTTAAGCATCAGCGGCATGCACGTCGCGGTGCTCGGTGGGTTCGTGCTGCTGCTTTGCCGCCTGCTGAAATTGCATCCGCGCACGGCCACGATCATTGCGCTGGCATTCACGCTGGTCTATGGCGTCGCCGCGCTCCCATCGCCGCCCGTGGTCCGATCGATTCTGCTCTGCTTCTTTTTCGGCATCGGCCTGATCACGCGGCGCTCGCTCGACGCTTTAAATCTGCTTGCCCTGAGCGTCTTTGCCATGCTGGTCTGGCATCCGCTTGATCTATTCAACGCAGGCTTTCAGCTCAGCTTCGGCACGGTGCTTGGCCTGATTCTTTTCGCGACCATGTTTCTGCATTGGCTGGAACGTCTTCGTCACGACGATCCGGCCCTTCCCCCATTCACGTCGACGAACGTCAACAAATACGATTCGCCGGCGATGATCGCAATCCGCCGCGGATCGCGCTTTGCCGAGTCGTGGCTGCTGGCTGCGTTTGCAACGGGATTGGTCGCGTGGACGGTGTCGTTTCCGCTGATCGCGTTTCATTTCGAACAGTTGAACTGGTGGGCGATTCCCGCGGGCATTGTGCTCGCGCCGATTGTGTTCGCCGCGCTGATCGGCGGCTTGCTGAAAGTCGTGGCGACGGCACTCTTCCCAAGCCTCGCCGCGACCTTCGCGTATATCGCAGCAGTGCCGATCCGCTGGATGCAGGTGACGGTGCAGTGGCTCGCGCGCCTACCGTTTGCCGACTATCCGGTGCCGCGCTGGCCGTTGTGGTGGCTGCTGGTGATTTACGCGGCTTATCTGCTGTGGCTCGTTCCCTGGCGGCGGCCGAAGCTCTCGTTGGTGCTGCGGCTCGTCCCCGTCGCGGTGATCGTGCTCGCGCTGGCGTTGCCCGTGCGCGCGGTGGAGCGCGCGACGGCCGATGAGGAATTGCGGCTCACGATTCTCTCGGTCGGCGCGGGCCAAAGCGCGGTGCTCGAAACACCGTCGGGCCGAACCATCATGATCGACGCCGGCTCGATGTCGCTGTCCGATCCGCTGCGAAAATGCATCGCGCCGTTTCTCCGCACGCGCGGCTGCACGAGCATCGATTCGATCCTGCTCACGCACGGCGATTACGATCACATCAACGCTGTCGCGGCGATCGCACCGATCTACGGCGTGCGCGAAGTGCTGATCGGCAACCGTTTCCGCGCCGAGGCGGCCGACAATCCCACCGCCGAGGCGATGCTGAAAACGCTTGATGCGCTCGACATCCCGCCGCGCGCGGTTTCACCCGGCGAGCAGATTCCGCTTGGGCGCGGCGTCGCGGCCGAAGCACTTTGGCCGCCAGTCGACAGGGAGACCTACACCACAAACGACTCGGCAATGGTCGTTCGCATTCGGTACGCGGGACGTACGATTCTCGTGCCGGGCGATGTGCAGGAAGTCGCCGAGCGCGGGCTGATGCAGCAATACGGATCGGCGCTTCACGCAGACGTGCTGATCGCGCCGCATCATGGAAGCAGCGAATTAACGACGGCGGCGTTTGTGCGCGCGGTGAATCCCAGCGTGATCGTCAGCAGCAACGACCGTACGCTGAGTGGCAAGCAAAAGCGATTCGAATCGATGATCGGACATCGCCCGCTCTACCGCACCAATACCTGCGGCGCGATCACAATTCATATCAAAAGCGACGGCGCGTTGAGCGTCGAGACGTTTCTCAAGCACTGAGCGCGAAATCCATATGCGAGACGATACGACGCGCCGTTTCAACGGCATATACTCCCACGAATGACACGGGCCGCGATCGTTCTATTGTCCGGTGGCCTCGACAGCGCGACGTGCCTGGCGATCGCCAAATCCGCGGGCTTCGCGCCGTTGTATACGCTCGCTTTTGATTACGGTCAGCGCCATCGACACGAGCTCGTCGCGGCGGAGAAGGTTTCACGGAAGGCCGGCGCGAAGGAACATCGCGTCGTCACGATCGACCTTCGCGCCTTTGGCGGCAGCGCGCTCACCAGCGATTCATTCGACGTGCCGAAAGATCGCAACGCATCGCAAATGTCTCACGGCATACCGATTACCTACGTGCCGGCACGCAACACGATCTTCCTCAGTTATGCGCTGGCCTGGGCGGAAGTGCTTGATTGCGACGACGTCTTCATCGGCGTGAACGCGCTGGATTATTCTGGCTACCCCGACTGCCGGCCGGAATATATCGAGGCGTTTCAGGCGATGGCCAGGCTCGGCACAAAACGCACCGCATTCATGATTCACGCGCCGCTCGTTCATTTAACGAAAGCACAGATTATTCATCGCGGCGTGGAACTGAACGTTGACTATTCGATGACGCAAAGCTGCTACGATCCTGACGCGCACGGCCGCGCCTGCGGGAGGTGTGATAGCTGTCGACTTCGTCGAAAAGGCTTTGAGGAAGCGAACGTCGCGGATGCAACCGTCTACGCGACATGACGATTCAATCTTCGCGCGGGTGCAGCATCTTCCACAGCGTCTCGAGCAACTGATCGACACCCTGATGACTCGCGCCGGAAATCGGCATGATGGTTTTGTCGGGTAACGCATCCATGAGCGCGTCGATCGCCTCTTCATCAATGGCTAAATCCATTTTATTGGCGGCGATGATCTCTGGTTTGTTCGCAAGCTCCGGGCTGAATGCTTCCAGCTCGCCACGAATTTTGCGGTAATTGTCGGTTGGTGCGGAGTTGTCGGTCGGATACAGATCGAGCAAATGGACGATCACTTTCGTTCGTTCGATGTGTCGCAAAAACGCGTGACCGAGGCCCGCGCCGTGCTGCGCTCCTTCGATCAAACCGGGAATATCGGCGATGACCAGGCGGCGATCACCGACCAGTTCGGCGATGCCTAACTGCGGCTCGAGCGTCGTGAACGGATAATCCGCGACTTTCGGTCTGGCCGCCGAGATAGCGCGGAGCAGCGTGCTTTTTCCCGCATTGGGCATGCCGACCAATCCGACGTCGGCGATCAGCTTTAGCTCGAGCTTGAGATTGCGTTCTTCACCATCGGTGCCAGGCTCGGCAAAGCGCGGGGTTTGGTTGGTCGCACTTTTAAAATGCCAGTTGCCGCGTCCACCCTTGCCGCCGCGCGCGACGACGACGCGCCGTTCGGGGGTGTCGATGTCGACGAGCATCACATCTTTATCGAGATCGAAAATCATCGTGCCCGGCGGGACGAGGATGACCAAATCCTGCCCCTTCCGGCCGAACATTTTCTTCCCCATCCCCGACTCGCCGCGCTCGGCCCGCCAGTGATGCTTGCCGGCAAAGTCGAGCAACGTGTTCTTATTCGTATCGGCCACGAAGATGACCGACCCGCCGTCACCCCCGTCGCCGCCGTCGGGCCCGCCCTTTGGGACGTATTTTTCGCGCCGAAACGAAGCACACCCATGCCCGCCGTCGCCGGCCTTGATGTGAATTTTGACTTCATCGACGAACATGAGGTTTCAACTGCGTACTCGGACGCGGTGTTTTTCTACGATGAACAGCTTGCCTACGAATTGTTCCTGCCGCGGCAATTCCATGAACAAGCTTCTGATTCGATCCAGGAAAATGGGTGTGAGGTCTGGATCGTCGTTCGGATGCAAGGAAATGATGCCTGCGTAGTCAGATGGCGCGTAACGCGTCAAGTCAGAGAAATCACCGTTCATCGTCAGTAAGATTCGTTTAAGCGCCGTCGCCATTTCGATGACCTCTGGATCCTCGGTATCGATGGGCAGCACGTCTCGAAGAATAACAACGTCGTGGCCATTTGCGCGAAGCGCTAATGAGATTTCATCCGGCACGCAATGATCACTAAAAATTAACATCAATCAGGCCGACGAACCGACCGAATGGAAATCTGCCAGATCTTTTGCGTAATAGAGGCAAGCGGTAATGTCGTCCGGTTTCAGATCGGGGAAGCTCTCAATAATCTGTTCAACCGTGCGACCATGCGCAAGATATCCGAGGATCATGGTGACAGGAATCCGCGTACCGTTTATGCGGGGCTTTCCATGAAGGATGTTGGCATCTAATCGAATACGTTCACGCCAATCTAGTTCCATGAGGCGGCTCCCGTCTTCGTACAGCCATTTTGTGTTAGTCTATCGTTGGGAAGGCACGAAGGACTATATCCCTCGTACCTTCAACGAATCATAGGAGAACCTGTGGCTTGGCACCTCAGGCCGTCGCGGCGACTTCAACCTGCTCGCGGACGTGCACCTTGCTGCCCTGGAATTCGACGATGCCGTCCTTGAGGGCGAAGATCGTGTAATCCTTGCCCAGGCCGACGTTATAACCCGGGTGAAACTTCGTGCCGCGCTGGCGGATGATGATCCCGCCCGCCGGGACAAACGCGCCGCCGTACACCTTCACGCCGCGGTATTGCGGATTGCTGTCGCGACCGTTGCGGGTTGACCCCTGACCTTTCTTATGTGCCATAACATCACCTTTGCAAAAGCGGAGCGTTCATTTCCCAGCAACGGCCATGCGAAACGCACTCGCGCGGGGGAAGAAAGTTAGCCGAACCGGGCCGGAAAGGCAACTTGCGGCAACGAACACGTTCGACTTAGCAATGCCGCTGCATTCCCTGCACTTGCGATGCCACGTCGATTCACGCCACCGCGGCGACCACTTTCTTCGCGGCGTCGGTGAGGTCAGTCGCGGGGAGGATCATCGGCAACTCCGCTTTCGCTGCCATCAAAATCTCGCCGGCCTTATCAACATTCGTTCCTTCCAGCCGCACGACGACCGGCACTTTGAAGCCGACCTCGCGACCCGCCTTCACCAACGCCTCGGCGATCAGATCGCACTTTGCGATGCCGCCGAAGATGTTGACGAGAATGCCTTTCACCTTGCTGTCGGCCAGAATAATGCGGAACGCCTCGATCGCGCCTTCGGCCGTCACGCTGCCGCCGACGTCGAGGAAGTTGGCGGGCTCGGCGCCGTGCAGCTTGATGATGTCCATCGTCGCCATCGCCAGGCCCGCGCCGTTGACAAGGCAGCCGATCGAACCATCCAGCGCGATGTAGTTCAGTGACGCTTTTTGCGCGCGAACGTCGAGCTCTTTCTCCTGCGATTCATCGGCCATCGCGGCGATCTCTTTGTGACGAAACATCGCGTTGTCGTCGAAGTTGAATTTCGCGTCGATTGCCACCAGCTTGCCGTCCTTGGTGATGACCAGCGGATTAATTTCCGCCAGCGACGCATCCGTCGCGATGAACGCCTTGGCGAGGTTCATCATCATGCCGGCGGCCTGGTTGACCATCTTGTCTTTGAAGCCAAGCCTGAACGCGACTTCGCGCGCCTGAAAACCCTGCAAGCCGAGCAGCGGATGCAGCGGCACTTTCAACACTTTTTCCGGCGAACGCTTCGCGACCTCTTCGATCTCAACGCCGCCTTCCGCACTGGCGATCATCGTAAACGTTTCGCGCGTGCGATCGACGGTGATGCCCAGATAAAATTCCTTGTCGATGTCCACACCCGGCGCGACGAGCAACACATTGACCGGCACGCCTTCCGGGCCGGTCTGCACGCTGACCATGCGGTTGCTGAGCATGAATTTGGCGGCCTCCCGCGCTTCGTCGGCCGATTTCACGAGCTTGACAAACCCCGCCTTCCCGCGTCCGCCGGCATAGACCTGCGCTTTGACGACGCACATCGGCTCGTTGAACGTCTTAAACGCCGCCGCGGCTTCGTCAGGCGTGCGACACACCTCTGCCGCCGGAACAGGGATGCCATACTTCGACAGAATCTCGCGCGACTGATATTCGTGAATTTTCATGAGTGAATCGGCAGCCTATCGCGAAGCGCGATCCTCGACAACGAAGCGTCCTGGTCACTCCCCCGGCTCAACGCTTTGGCCGGAGGAAGCCTTCCTAATCAAAATGACAGGCAGCATCGGACTAACGAAAATGGCTGCATTTACGCAATACACCAGTAGTGTCGTCGTGGACACGATCCGCGACGAGAAACCACGCATCCAAGGCAATGAATTCAATGCGACGAACAAACTCGCGACTGACATTGCTGCAAGCGCAATAATTGAAGTTGCGCGACGCTTGCCCGACAACGCGTGGCTGCCCGCGCTTCCAAAAACAAGGAGGACGATCGCGACCACCGCGATCCACATTGAAAGGTTTTGCGCGCTGCTGAATGGATATCGCACAAGGACGACAAGACGGTAGAACATTTCTGATGGTGCGTACGACCAATATGCGATGCGCAACGAAATAAAGCCGACCGGCACGGCCACGGCCGCCGCGAAAGGGAAACGCCTCACCATCGGCCACCTGACCGGCGAGCGCTCGAAAGTCAGCAGCAGATACATGGCGATCAGAAACGTGCATTGCGTGATCGCGTTGATCAGGTTGCCGCCGAATAGCGCAAGCGACAGCCAGCTAGCCGACGTGTTAAATGACGCGAAGAGAATGATGGCAATGTCCAGAACGGTGAAAAACGCGCAGCTCCAACGAAGCATGCTACGCGCACTCCGATCGCCGCGAATCGCATCAAGGCTAAACGCCGCCAGCGCGGCACCCATGACCAACCGCTCAGCCATCAACAAATTTATTGAAGTCGGCGTGACCAATTGCAAGGTTTGTGGCGGGCCGGAAAGATGAACCCATCGTAGGATCAGCATCAGTAGTACGCCGATCGTCCGAAATATGCCGAACACAATGCCGGCTCGAAAGAACGCCCGCCGAACCGCGCGGCGCTCGGCGGCGTTGGATAATTCGGTTTGCGGCGATTGATAGGAAATGACGTCGGTCATCGTTGACGCAATTCGCTAAAACGCGATCACACGGCAAGGGTATACTACCACCGACCGATGCGATTCCGTCTTGCGATTGTTCTGCTGCTGATGGTGACCCGCGTGCAATTCGCGGCCGCGTGCATTTGGGATTACGACACGCTGCGAGACGAGCAGCGTGGCCTGCCCGGCGTCGCGGAAGTGCTGGCCGGGCGGTACGAAAGGCGGAGCCCATTCTTCTACGCCGATCGCATCACGCGAATGCAGAAGCTTCTCGCGAGCGATCCGAACAATCAGGACGCGATCGACAATTTAGCTGTCGCGCTGTTCCGAAAAGGACAACCCGATCGAGCGATCGAGTTGCTGAACGACAAGGAAAAGCGTTTTCCAAATCAATACACAACGTCATCCAACCTCGCGACCTTCGACATGCTGACCGGCCACAACGAGCTGGCGATCCCGCTGTTGGAAAAAGCGCTGCGCATCAATCCGAAAGCGCATTTCGGACGCGAGAAGTACCAGTTGGAGTTGGCGAAACTTCTGGCGCATAAACAAGCACGGCCATCGACCAGGCCCTTCGATAGCGCAGAAGATTTTCTAACCCGTTCACCGTTCTGGGATGAATACGGGACTGCCGACGACATAAGTCCCGACCCGCACCTTATTCACCGAAATTGGAGTGGGCCCGGCGCAAGCACCCCCGAAGAGCAGGCCGCCATCGACGCGATCGTCGGGATGATCCGCTACGGCACGGACCAATCGCCTGACTTGTTTTACGCGCTCGGCAATCTGCTCTTGACGCGAGGGGATCGCAATTTGGCGATTCGTGCCTACCAACGCGCGGCCGATTTACATCACCCGCTGACTAAGGCAATTCAGGCGAAGCTGATTGTCGCCATCAACGAAATCATCGCTGACGGCGTCCGGAGCGATCATCTGGCCACCGATATCGCAAGCGAGCGCAGTGCCGGCGAAGCGTGGACGAAGGCGTATATGGATTTTGCGGATGGCTTAATTCGTCACGGCAAGAATCCGGACGATGAAGCAAACTACGCCGCATTCTACAGCTCAAACGGCGGCCCAAGAGTGCCGGTCACCTTCGCACTATCGGATTTGCGACCCAGGCGACGGGACGCGTCGTTCATCGTTGCGCTTTCAGTCGGAATTGTCGTCGTGCCTTGGATTGCGATTCGATGGATGCGTCGCGTGGTGAAGTCTCGTGCGATCCCGCGTCAAGTCTGAGCGCAGTGCGAAGACCCCCGACCAACCTCCCTCGGCGTACCGGGAGAGAAATTCGGAGTCTCCTTCATTTAGCCGGCGAACTTGTTCGCCGTGTTATTTGAACGCCACAACCCGTTCTTCATCGTGTACGAAGAGTTCGTTCCATCCGCAGCGCTCGCATTCCCGATCAGTTGTCCCGTGCTGCTGATCTTGAAGCGTGCGCTGATGCATTCGCCGGACGTCCTGCTTGCGCCGATCAGGTTTGTGCTGGACTTGTACGCGACGCCCTTGGCTTTGTAGCCGCCGAGGTCGCAGGCGAGGCTGAAGAAGTCGCCCGTGGTTTGGGTGATCGCGATCGTGCCGGCGTAGGCCGCGCCGGTGAACGGGGCCTTGGCGAGCGAGTGGTGCTGGTTGGCAGGCACAAAATGTTCCAATCGAGATCCATCGAGAGCGAGCGCGAGTGCGATTTCAATTACTCGACTACTCGACATCGATGACCCGACACGGCGGCAACGCATCGAGAAACATCTTGCCGTAACGTTTACCGCGCACGCGACTGTCGAGCAGAACCACGATGCCGCGATCGGTGCGGCTGCGAATCAATCGGCCAAAGCCCTGCTTCAACCGAATCACCGCCTGCGGCACGGAGTATTGCATGAACGGGTTTCCGCCGGCGCGGGTAATCGCTTCGAGACGCGCCTCGACCACCGGCTCGTCGGGCACATCGAACGGCAGCTTCACGATAATGACGTTGCGAAGCTGATCGCCCTGCACGTCGATCCCCTGCCAGAAGCTGGCCGTGCCGAAGAGGACGGCGTTGTCGAGCGAGCGAAAGCGATCGAGCAACACTTTCCGCGGCGCGCCCTGGCCCTGAACCAGCAGGGGCAGGCCGAGCGATTCGATTTCCGTTTTCAGATTATTCGCGGCATCGATCAACATTTTGTAGCTGGTGAACAGCACAAACGCCCCGCCATTCGTTTGCTTGAGATAGTGCAGAATCCGCTCGCAGGCGGCGGGTAGGAATTTCTGCGCATCGCTCGGCTCGGGGAGTTTTGATTCGATGTAAAGCGTCGCCTGATTCGCATAATCAAACGGCGAGCCGAGCTGCAACGTGTCGGCCGAATCGACGCCGAGACGCGCCGCGATGTACGCGAAGGCGGGCGGGATTTCCTTGCTGACAGACACGGGCAGGATGCCCGTGCCACCAAGTGCGTTACCTGTGTCACGGGCGTCCCGCCCGTGCCTCAAACTGCTGATCAATTCATTCACGTCAGCTTCGCGCATTCCACGCCATTTCCAGTCGCGAAGACCTGAGTGTTCGGGATTATTAAAGCAGTATTGAACAGCATGTCGAAGCTCGGCTTCATCGCGGATCAAGTGGTCGTATGACTCAGCCATCCAGAATTCGCCGGTCCGAAGGAGAATTTCATTGGCGCGATGGGCGCTGAAGCTCTTCCAAGAATGCATTATCGCTTGCAACTCAAACCCATCCATCGGCTGCACCACCGCATGAACATGGTTGGGCATGATGCACCATGCCAAAATCCGATAGCGCTCGCCTTCAAAATGTTTCAATGCATCGGCAACAACGTTTGCGACTGCCACATTCATGAGATGACAGGCACCGTGGCCGGCGTCGAGGAACGACTCGACACGTTCGCTAAAAAGTGTTGCCAACCGGTCGTACTCGCTATCGCTTAATTTGCGTCGTTGTGACTTTGCGATTTGCACGATCGCGTCTCGTTCTGAACGCCAGCCGTTCAAAACATGTGCGGGAAGCGAGTCCGCGAGGCGAAAGTTCACCGCATAGATCGAGCCGTACGTTGTCCAGTGCGGAAGGTGTGCGCCCTGGCGAATTTTCAGTTGTTGATCGGATTGCGTCTCAGGCACGGGCGGGACGCCCGTGACACGTTTCGCGCCGTTTGTGTCACGGGACTTCGGCGAGCCTAGCCTAGTCGCATCCCCCCCGTGTCGTTCGCCGCTCGTACACAGCGTCGCGCTCGTCATCACCACGCTGTGCATTTTATCGAACAACTGCGTGCGTAAACCCTCCGCGACATTCACCGGCGCTGCATGCAGGCTGACGCGCTGGCCGCTACCGCGCTTGGCGCGTTCGATGTCGAACCAATACACCGCGTCCGGCATCGTCTGGCTGATGATCGCCTCGACGGCCGTGGACATGCCGCTCACCTTGTCCGCCGTCGAACTCAATTCCGCCAGCTCGGCGGCGACTTCATCCCCGTCGCCCAGGCTCGTCATGATCGCGCGGATTCGCTTGGCCAGCTCGTTGAGCTTCGGCGTGAGGATATTCTCGACAACGTCCTTTTCATGAACGCGCCCGTTCCCGCGGCCGGATTGCTCCTGCCACGCGATGATCCGCTCGAAGAACCGGTCGATGTGCGGGCCGAGATCAAGAACTGTTTCAATCGCCGGATTTGCCGCCGCATCGTGAGCGCTAAGCATGCCGCGGCCGCGCTTTGCGTCGTATAGCTGCCGCAGGCTATACCGCAGGCTCGCCTCGCTGATCTTCACGCCGAAGTGCTGCGCGGCAACGTCTTCGACCGTGTGGGCTTCATCCAGAATCGCCAGATCGTATTTCGGCAGATAATTCACCCCCGCCATCCGCAGGCCCAGATCGGAAAAGAACAACGCGTGATTGACGATCAGCAGCGTGCCGCTTTGCATGCGGCGCTTCGCGGCCTGCCAGAAGCAGTCGTTGAAGTAGGTGCAGCGCTTGCCCAGACAATTGCCATGTTCGGCGCATACGCGTTCCCACACTGAAGGATTCGGCAGTTGCGGCAACTCCGCCAGCGAGCCGTTGCCTCGCTTCTCAAGTGAATCCTGCGCCCACTCTTCGATCGCCCAGAGCGATTCGAGTTGCTGATCGGTATCGAACAGAAAATTCTGCTGACCTCGCGCCTTTTCCAAGCGGCGCTGGCAAAGGTAATTGCTGCGACCTTTCACCAGCACGGCCGTGAATTCATCGGGATAAACGCTCTGCAAAAGCGGGATGTCTTTCTCGATCAACTGCTCCTGCAACGAAATCGTGTGCGTCGAAATCACCACGCGCTTTTTATGCTTCACCGCATAATCGATCGCGGGCAACAGATAGGCGAACGACTTGCCCACCCCCGTGCCGGCCTCGACGAGAAGATGATGACGATCGGCGAAGGCGCGCTCGACAGCGTCGGCCATCTCCAGTTGCTGCGGGCGGGCTTCATACCGTTCGCCAAGCCGTCGCGCGATCGCCCCGCCGGGTCCGAGGATGTCGAGAAGGGTTGAGGGCATCGTCGTTGATCATCCTATGGTCAAGCGGCGAACGAGACGATGTTTCTATCCGTCGCGCCGGATCCGTGCGCGCAAGACGCCGCGCACGGCGAACGCCGTTCCCGCCGCCCCACCAACGTAACCGCCCAGATGAATCCCCCACGTCGCCATGAAATGCGAAGGCCGCCATAAATTGCTGGCCCATAGATCACGAAAATCCTGTCCGAAAAGGTTCAACATTCCCGCCGCACCAAGGATCGCGCCGACGATGGAACAGACGATCGTGATGCCAAAAATCAGCGGCAGCCAGGCCGCGAGATCTCGGAACGAAAGCCGTTCCACTCCCGGCCGAGGATTATTCGAGATCAGCAGCGCCACGCCGATGATCAGCCCCGCAGACCATGTCGCGGCGATACCAACCTTGGCCGCCGCCCAGTGCAGCGCAACCGCGTTCGGCGGTGTTTGCGGCCCGAGCGATTTACTCAACGCTTTACCGTAATAAAAGTATTCCCAACTAATCGAGCTGGTCAGTTGATCGTTGATCGCGCCGTAACCCATCGCCGCGACGGCGCAGAACAGGAGAAACGCATACTCCCGCCATCGCGTCGCCGCCCGACCGTTGCGGTAAAGATCGGCCAGCGCATAGATCGCGAAAAACGTGCCGCCAAGCGTGAGCCGAATTGAAAGCGGTGCATTCATGACGATTGTCATCGGCCCGTCGGGATTGCTACACTCTATCGCATCACCGCCGGAGGAGTGGCAGAGTGGTCGATTGCGCTGGTCTTGAAAACCAGTGGGCCCGAGAGGGTCCCGTGAGTTCGAATCTCACCTCCTCCGCTGAAGAAAAAATGGGTCGGATCGACCAGAACAACTGCCGCGCGACTTTCGCGCGGCGGTACTGCAATGGCCAAGCTGGCCATATTTTTCACACTTCCTCGCGAACGAATCGCTGTGCACAACGCCCCTTCTTCTCAGTGCAACGGAGGTAGTTGTGGCCGTTCTGCGTTCGCTGCCGCCGCCGGTCCAGTGGACGGTCACGCCCGTGCCGCTGGGCGTGATGGCGCGGCTGGGTCGATCAGAACTGACGGCAGCGCCGGCTCGCCGGTGTTGAACGGCACCGTCATCGCCACCGATGATAGGCCGCCCCTGGTCGCGATCAACGAGATTGTATAGTCCGTGCTTGGCGAGAGGCCGGTGAACGAATCATCGGTCGCCGTCCTCGTTAATCCACCGCTGGTCCGGGGCGGGCAGCCGGGTGACGGGAGAATGGTCCGACACTGGTACACAAGTCATTTCTCTCCCCGCACGGGTTTGGCGTTGACAAAGTAATTGGCCGCCGTCCCACCCGCCAATCGGACTACTTCAGTAGATTGCTAGCTACGTCCCCGTTTCATTCTCCCACGTCCCCGTTTCATTCTCCCGTTTCATTCTCTTGATCTTCAGCGTCATCACGCCGTTCGACGGGCCGAAGTATTCATCAGTAGGGTGAAGATGGATGGTCACTTGACTATAGTTGTGCCTCGGCAGGTTGCCGAGCGTAAACGTTTCAGTGCGATTCGCGGTATAGACATAGCTCAGCGAAGGTACCGCACAACTGAGTCGCTCAAACGACGACGAACATCCTCATTGCCATTTGACCGCGCACTTGTGAGAATCATTACGGCGGCTTTAGCTTTTGCTTCCACAGGTGAAACATCAGTACTGCACGATGACGACAGTATTGCGGTAATTACGGATATGGCGGCCTCGCACTTCGCCGGATCATCAGTTGTACCTAGCATGCTAAGGACGGGCGAAAGCGACGGGTTGCCGATCTCTATTAATGCTTCAGCGGCAGGATGGTCAGACCAACGATATGTAGCTCTCGACAACGCATTCTTAGCGCCTGAATCGACGGAAAAGCTGATCTCGTTCAGTAAATCGTCGACACCACGTCCACTTCTCATTTGACCAAGAAAATAACAGATTGCCGCTTTCCTACCGGGATCTTTCTCGCTTCGAAGCCGCCTCGCCGAATCTGACACTACTTGATCGACTTGCAACAAGTATGCGTCTATGTGCGTAAGGAGTTCGCTTTGCGGGGCATCAAAATCGATATAGCTGCATTGGGTTGTTTCTAACGGGCGAGCTCGCAGTCCGTCAGTGCCCGCGGCACAAAGCAAAAGAAGTAAGTAGAAGATATGTTTTTGTGTTGTCATTTTATCGGTGTTGAAAAGATGAAGTTGTTGGAACCGGTAAGTTCCCAGTCGCAACTTCATTCTGTAACGTGTCGCGATTCAAAGAATGCGAGGGCATCTGACGATTCGCGATATCTAAATCGTCGTCTACTTTAGCAAAAAAGTGCCACTTACCACTATCCGCGTCAGTGATAACTGTTCCATTCCACTCAACCCATTCGGTGAAGTTTAGGTAGCGCTCTTCGGAATGATCAATGCCGAAAACCGGATCTAGTGCGCCCGGATTTAATACTTGCCCCAGCACCGGACCGTCTAAATCGTAAATGTTATCGTTGTCAGGCGTAAGGTCCAACATGTATGGAAGTACTGTATTATCGGAGCCGTTAACAGTTGTTAAAATAGCGTTCTTGTAAATAGACCCCGTAGCCCATCGCTTCATTGAATAGCCGCCGGTTACCACATCGCCTACTCCGCTAGGGAGCAGCGTTGCTTGAGCCTCAATCTTTCCAATAGCCTCGCCAATAGTTATAAAATCGTCCTCATCGTTGTAGCTGCCAAGCAGATTTCCTTTAGCTAGCCCGGGAAAATGTGCTGAGTCATTCCGTTGAATGCTGGCTCCTTGACCGGTGTTAATGTCGAGCCGTGCCCACATCACCCACACATCCACGCTCTTTGAAACACCGCCGGTCTTGGCGGTAATCTTCTTGTGATCCGGCTGGGCTTTGGTCTGTTGCCGCTGCAACTTCGTCCCATTTGGAACTTGCTCGCCATTCGTCCAAGTGATGACCCCGTCCGGGATCACGCTGTTCGGCCAGCTCGCGGCGGTCAGGCCGCCTTTTAGGTGTGCGTCGATATTCACCACGCCCACACCTTTAATCGTCGCCCACGCCGTCGGATAGTGACCCGTATCCACGCCGGTTTGCGTTGCGTTCGCCACGGATAAGTAATCCAAAATCGCCGATTTTACTTGAACAGATTGGGTTGTGGTGTTCGTCCCTGGCGCAGCGACATTGGGGGCGGCCAGCAGGTAGCTCGAACTGCTCTTCACGATCGACTCATACGCGTTTAACGCAACGTACGTGTCATCATGTAGAGTCTTCACCGGCACGTTCACCGACTGTTGCCCGGCCGGGATGGTGACCGAATCGATGCCTTGAAAGTCTTGGCCGGGGATGGCGATGCCATCCTGGCGAGAACCCGTCTCCGGCTTCATTGTCACGGCCAATGGCTGACGCCATGTCGCCGGCGTGCCGCTTCGGGTGACGGTGAAGTAGCCGCCCGACGTCGTCGGAGCGCTGTTCGATGAGTCGCCGCCGTAGTCCACGCCCTCTAACGACACGCCTTGTCCACTCAAGCCGACGACCGGGAAGTACGTGCTGACTTTGAGGTAGTCGATCTGCCAGGCGAAGTCACTGCCGTATAGGGGGAAGTTCTCGCCTTCGAGCGAGACCGTTAACCCCTTGCCGGTGTGAGCCTGTACCCCAGAATCATCCGGCGTGCCGTTGTAAGCGTCGCCGCCCCAGTCCCAGTAGACATTGCCATGGTCGGCGTCCTGAAGGTCGAACCAATGCCACGTGTGCATCGCCTGTCCGTTGACCTTCAAGGTGATCGTGGAATCGGCGGTACCGTCATAGGGATAGTCCGGCCGGAGATGCACGGTCACTTGACTATAGGTATGCCGCGGAAGTTGATCAAGCGTCACGGTCTCGATCCGATCGCCTAGGATTTCATCTTGCACGTCAAATGCTTCGTGGGCCGTCACCCCCGGAAAACTCGTCGCAGACCCCACCGGAGCGCCGCGCCAGTAGTCAGTCGTCCACGTATCGGTCGGATCGATCCCGCCGCTGTTGAACGGTAGGATGGTCGGAGCCGACGAGCCGCCGCCGCTGCTACCACTACCGCCGCCACCACCTCCGTTGCTACCACCTCCACCACCATTGCCACCACCGCCACTACCTCCGCCGCTACCATTACCGCCGCCACCTCCAATGGCCGCGACGGAGATTGTATAGTCCGTGTAGGTGGTCAGGCCGGTGAACGAATCGCTGCTCGCCGTGGCCGCCAGCGTATGCACGATCGGCGTCCCGCCACCAGTAGGGGTGAGCGTCACGGTGAAACCGGTCGCGGTACTCGCGTGATTAATCCAGCGAACCGTCACGCCCGTGCCGGAGGGAACGACCCCCGTGTTGACATCGATCGTCGGTGCCGCCAGCGGCGTGGTCACGCTGGCCGGGTTGGAGGGCAGGGAGAGGAGCACGCCGTTGTAGTTGGTCTTGACTTTGTAAGTATAGTTTGTCCCGTCCGTGGCGGTGGCGTCGGTGAAGGTGCGGACGCCGACCTCGGTGTCGAATGTGCTGACCGTGCCGTCGGGGTTGGTGCGCTCGATCACGAACGGGGAGTCGGGCAGGGTTACATAGTAGGCATCGCTCCCCATGTCGCGGTGCGGCGTGTACGACCAGCCGATCGTCA
>CAXSBN010000020.1:54281-69082 GCA_964236135.1 uncultured Phycisphaerae bacterium | reverse complement strand
CCACATCCGATTGCCTTCCTCCACCAACCCACTCAAAATACCGGACGGTATTGGCAAGATGCCCATGCCACCAAATAATCGGCAGCTCACGGCGATCGCAACGCAATGCGAATTTCGTGCAAAACCTCACCAGTAATCTTCAAGGCCGCGGCTGGACCAACGTCAAATTTAACTCGATCGCAACTGCGCTGGCTGAAGGTGCCGTGTCGAAGACGACCGGATCGATGTTGAATTTCGCCTTATATGTCTGGCGGATCGTATTGGATAACAAATCCACCGCACGCGGCTGAACCAGCGCGATCACGCATCCGCCAAAGCCCCCGCCGGTCATTCGCGCGCCGTATACGCCTTTGATTTTCATTGCTTCCTCGACCAGGAAATCGAGTTCATCGGTCGTGATTTCGTAATCATCTTTCATGCTCGCGTGGCTGGTGAGCATGTGCTGGCCGGCCTCTTCGTAAAAGCGCTTTTGGATCGCATCGACAAATTGCGTGACTCGCGTGATTTCTGTGACGACATGGCGGCAGCGGCGATACGTCACGTCGCCGAGTTCGGCCTTTGCTGCGTCGACTTGCGTCATCGTCGCATCGCGCAGTGCTTTGACCGTTGCGTCGTGCTTTTGCAGAATCGCGACGCCCGCTTCGCACTGCTCGCGACGTTCGCGATATTCGCCGCCCGAAAGCTCGTGCTTCACCATGCTGTTGATGACGACGATGCGCAGCTCTTTCGGATCGAGCGGAACGAAGCGTTTCGATTGATCGCGACAGTCGAGCATCATCGCGGTGCCGGCCTTCCCGCAGGCGACGATGGTTTGGTCCATGATGCCGCTGGGGACGTTTGCGAATGTGTGTTCCGCTCGCTGCGCGAGAAGCGCCATGCGCTGCGGGTCGATTGTTTGGCCGGCGAGCGTGAGCAGCGAAAGCCCCGTGCCGACGAGCATGGCGGCCGAGCTAGACAGCCCGCCGCCGACGGGGAGGGTGTTGGTGATGAGCGCATCCATTCCGACGAGCGGGATGCCCACGCCAAGTAATTCGTGAGCGATGCCGCGGCAATAGTTCGCCCAAGTCGGTTTCGCGGGTTCGATTGGTTTCAGGAGAGAAAATTCAACGACGTCATCTGGAAACTGCGTTGATGCGATGCGCACGAGGCCGTCGTTGCGCGCGCGGCACGCGAAGTAAATCGCCGGCTCAATCGCCATCGGCAGCACAAGGCCGTCGTTGTAATCCGTATGTTCGCCAATCAAGTTCAGCCGGCCGGGCGCGCGGATGATGCGCGTAGTGCCGGACCCGGGAAACCTGGCGAGAAAATCAGCTTGAATCGTCGCGGGAAGCATGGAATGCGACATCGTATGCTAGAATCCGGCGATGCAAAACCCGCCCAAATCCAGTGCAGGAAACTTGGGCGCCTGCCTAAGCCGCATGGAGTGGGGTCGCGCGTTTCGGGCGTCGCTTATGAACGAAAACCTGAACGGTGAAATTCCCTACGCCACGCCATTGCTCGACGCGGTGCGGCTGTTCGAAAAACTCGAAATCGGTTACGCGTTGGCGGGTGGTGTTGCGGCAATGTTTTACGGCCGTGCGCGATTTACCGAAGACGTCGACTTTGTCGCCGCAAGCGGACACATGGAGGTCCTCGCAAGAAATTCAGAAGCAATGCGCGAAACGCATTTCGATCCGTCCTGCACTTGGAAACTTTACCACGTCAGCGGCGTCGAGATCGACATCTGGAAAGATGAACACGCGAATGACATTATTTCGCGTGCAAAGACGATCGAACTTCGCGGCTCAAATGTGCTGATCGCGGACGCAAACGATCTTGTCGCGATGAAACTTCGTGCAGGTCGGCTGCAGGATGATTACGACATTTCACAGATGATCGCAAAAAAAAATGTCGACGACGCGGTTGTGAAATCTCGTGTGACGGAAGCTCAGTTCGAGCACTTTCTTCAAGTACGCGCGCGGTCTTGACGGCGAATTACAACGCCCATCGTGGCGGGTCGGTGTCGCCGACGGACGAGATCAAACCCAGGATCAAAAGGATGCTGAAGATCACCGCGACCGCGTTGCTGTCGGCTGCGAAGGCAGAGAGTACCAGGCAGAGGACGACACCGAGAATGGTGGCCCAGCTGCAGATCGATAACTTGCTTACGGCGGTGGCTTGGTCCGACAACGTTCACCTCGCTGATGTGAGAACAAAAAACAATTCGAACTAAGAGCTACGTCGGCATTCGCTACGCGCTTTCATCACGTCCGCAAAAACTCGATTCATCTGCTTCTTCACTCACCCGCCGTCGCCATGCGATCGGTGTAGAGTTTCGCGTTGAATTCGTACAACACGTTCGCAATCTGCGGCGGGGGGATTGGCAAATCCGGACTTGCCGGAACTTGTTCGTACGACAGCATTCGTTCCAGCGCATGACACGCGGCCGGCGCGCTGACCGTGCCGCCGAAATGGGCTTTGGTTTTGTCGGGCTCGTGAATGATCATGGCGATGACGACCTGCGGATTCTCCGCCGGTGCGCCGCCGACGAAGCTGCTCGTGTACGCCTGCTCGTCATAGCCGGCTTTGCCATGGCTGATGTGAGCTGTACCGGTTTTGCCGAAGATATTCCACGTTTTTGATCGCGCTTTCTGAGCCGTGCCGCGGATAACGACGTCGCACAAAATACGTTTGATTTGCGCTGCCGTGATCGGATCGATCGCCTGCGGCATTAGTTTTAAATCCTGCTTCTCCGTCCGCGACACCACGCCGCCGTCGTCCGAGAGCAAGCCCTTGATGATGCGCGGCTTCACAAGTCGCCCACCGTTTGCGTACGAGCAGATGCCGCGCGCCAGCTGCAACGGCGTGACCATCAATTCATATCCCTGGCTCACCGATTCGGTGCTGAATTTGTTCCACTTATTCAGCGGATTGATCAGGCCCGGATCTTCGCCGGGCAAGTCGATGCCCGTTCGCTCGCCGAAACGGAACGTCGTGAGTGCTTCGAAGAGTTTCGCGTTGCCCATGCGCTCGCCGAGTAGCGACATGCCGATGTTGCTCGATTTGACGAGCACGTCCCACATTGCCAGCGAGTCGTATCCGTGCACGTCTTCGATCTTGCGGCCATAGGGCGTGTGATAAATCTTGCCGGTATGAAACACTTCGGTCGGCTTGGTGATGTTCCATTCGATCGCCGGGCCGGCGATGAAAGGCTTGATCGTCGAGCCGGGTTCGTACGGATCGGTGAGCGCGCGATTGCGGCGAACTTCATCCGTCGAGTCTTCCAGATTTTGCGGATTAAAGGTCGGCCAATTCGCGAGCGCGAGCACGTCGCCGGTTTTCGGGTCCATGACAACGACTTCGCCGCGCTTGGCTTTGAATTCGTCGCAGGCGCCGGCCAGCTCCTGCTCGGCGATCATCTGAATGTTTGCATCGATCGTCAGCATCACATGCTGCCCGTTCTGCGGCGGCAGATAATCATCCGCGGCCACTCCGATCGGTCGACGTCGCGCATCCTTCAACGTCGTCTTAAACCCGTTCTTCCCGGCTAGCACTTTCTCGAATTTCATCTCCAGACCTTCGAGGCCAACGCTGTCGCCGCCCACGCCGCCGAGGATGTGCGCGCCGAGTGATCCCATTGGATATTCGCGCACCGGCATCGGCGTGAAGCCGACGCCGGGTAGTTTCAGCTTTTCGATTTCGGCGACGGTGCGTTCCTCGAGATGATCCGCGACTTTGATGTAGCGGCTGGCGTATCGATCGCTCAGCATCTTGCTCAGTTCAAACGAATTCTTGTCAAGCAGGTCAGCCAGCTGCTTGATGGCTTTGTCCATGTCGACCAGGCTTCGGCCCGCGGTCTGAAACTCGTCCTGCATGAATTTCGGATCGATGTAGAGGCACTGCGTTTGCACCGTGCCTGCCATGAGCAGACCGGAGGAATCAAAGATGCTGCCGCGGCGGGCGTAGAGGACTTCGGATTGATGTTGCTGACGATCGGCCTTGCGAATGATCTGTTCGCGGCCAAAGGTTTGCAGGTAAGCGACGCGCCCGATCAAGCTCGTGAGGAGCAGCCCGACAATCACCAGAAGTGTCGCGGCGCGGGTTGAAGAAATCGTGTGCACCAATGCAGCTCCTGTAACGCCCGACCAGGTAGGTCGTCCGATAATAATTATCGGTTCGCGATTGTGTGCGGCTTTAACCGATACTGATCGGCGACAGGAATTGCAGGACCAAACGGAAATCGCCCGATAAATAATCAACGCCATGCCCAAACCGAAGAAGCCGAAATCTATTGCGATCAAGTCCAAGCCTCGGCCGCGCCTCGACCCGGACGTCGCGCGTCGACTGCGGACAATTGCGTCGCATGTCGCCCTCGTGGTGGTCGTCATCGCCGGGGCGGGTGTCGGGCTGCATTTTGCGCGGCAATATACGGATCGCCAGATCGTGTTTTATGGGAAGCCGCCTCGGGTGATTTTGAAGAATCGGCCGGTCTGGATGAGCGATTACCTGGCCGACCAGGTGGTGAGCGCGGTGCAGCCGGTAGGGGCGCATTCGACGTTCGACCGGCAGTTGCTGGTCGACATCGGCGATGCGTTGAAGGGCAATCCATGGATCAAAAACGTGGTGGCCGTCCGTCGCGCGTTCGCCCAGCATCCGGGTGATACGGTCGAGGTCGATTGCGTGTATCGCGTCCCGCTCGCGCTGGTGCACTGGAAGGATTATTTCTGGCTGGTCGACAGCGAGGGCGTGAAATTGCCCGAGCAGTTCACGGCCAATCAGTTGCCGCGGGTGATGCACGGCCGCGATGGGAAAATCCAGTTTCGGATCATCGAAGGCGTGCGCAGCGTGCCGGTCGAGTCGGGATATCAATGGTTGGGCGATGACTTATCGGCCGGCCTGGAGCTGGCGAAGTATTTGTATGGCCAGCCGTATGCAGAAGAAGTGCAGCGGATTGACGTCGGGAACTTTGCAGGCCGATCGGATGCAAAGGAAGCACAGCTGATATTGCTGACCGATCGCGGCACAGAGGTGCGCTGGGGCCGGCCGATTGGTGCGAAGGATTTCTTTGTTGAAGTGTCGGTCGCGCAGAAGCTGAGCTATATGTCGCGCGTGTTTGCAAAGTACGGTCGCGTCGATGCGAATCAGCCTTGGATCGATATTCGGTTTGATAAGGTGACGTATCCAAGCGGAGCAGAACAGCAGGCGCGTGCGGATTCGGGGACGATCACGCAATAACGTTCACGAGTACAATCGCGCACGATGGAATGCAAAAAGCGACCCAGGGCTGAAGCCCCGGGCTTAAGCCCCGGGTCGACGACACGAGTCATCGCGGTCTGGACACTCATCCAACTGCTGCCGTTGATCGCATCAGCGACGCGGTTGCCGATCTGGCAGAACCAACCCAAACCGGAAGAGTCAGCCGCGCTCGTCGTAATGTTGACGACGCAATTAGCTATCGCGACGCTCATGGCACCGCTGCTGCTGGGCGATGCTAGTCGGTGGCTCGCGACAAGCACCGTCGCATTGCCGTTTCTCGCGCTCGCGAGTTTGCTGGCGAGCGCACGGTGGCGCGATGCGGAAATGGTCGCGATCGTCGAGATCGGCTGGTTTTCCATTCTCGCCGGAGCGCTGTGTCTGTCGAAGTCGACGGCGGGCCGTTCGTTGATCACGGCGGCCGCTTCGATCTATGTCATCGGCGGCGCGATACTGTTCTACGTAACAGATGAATTTGCATCTCCCACTTCCCTCCCCATGACGTCGCCGATCATCGGCCCGATCTTCGCCGGCTACCGCGCGTCGATCGGAAACTCACCGTTTTGCTTCGTTGTATTAGAGTTCGTAGCGGCTCTCGCACTGGCTGCTCTCTCGCGGCCATGGTGGCGCGCAGCGAGATGACAAGTTATCCACACCCATCGTCAACACAAGTGGAGAACTCAAAAGTTTACTTCGACCACGAACCACGATTTTTGGCCCAAAACCGGGTTATTTAGAAATTATTGTCTCAAAGTGGAATTAACGATTGTGAGGGTGGGAGATAGTGGGTAAAACTCCACGCTAGCAAAGGATTGCTGCAAGGAGTCATGTGACGCACGCAATCCTGCATGGTGAGTACGAGCTGACGATTGACGATAAGAATCGTCTCTTGATCCCGTCGGACGTGCGGCATTCGCTGTCGCCAGAGCGGGATGGGACGCGGTTTTTTCTGATCATCGGCGCAAATCGTAAGCCTTGGTTGTATCCGGAAAAGTCGTTTGAGCGGTTGGTCTCCGATGCGGCCGAGGAGCTGTCGCCGGATGCCGATGAGCAGGCGTTTGACCAGATGTTTTTCGCGATGGCGAGCGTCATCGAGCCGGATAAACAAGGCCGCCTGCTGCTGCCGGAGAAGACGCTGCGAAGGACAAATACGGGCAAGGAAGTGACGTTGATCGGCGCACGGAACCGGCTGGAAATCTGGAACCGGGCCGAGTGGGAACAACAGTTTGAAGAGAACTTCGCACGCTTGCAGGAGATCACGAAGAATGCGAAAGACGCGCGGCGTGCGAATGCAGCGGATCGGAAAGTAGGTCGCGAGTAGTAAAAAATGAAACCCCTCTCACTCGAATACGAGGGAGAGGCGTAATGCGAATCATGTCTGCCAGGGAAGGCAGTCGTTGTTGTTTGAAAAACCTGTGGTGTCAAGACCAGCGCGATGAAAAGGATTCATCGCGGCAGTGGTGAATTCGTTCACGATTTGGCGTGTGAACTTGTCTTGAGAATGGACAGCCGACACGGATGTCGGTTCGCACGGTTAATCGTGTGCGAGAGTTTTGCGTGATGGTTGGATTGTCGATGCGTGGCAACGGGCTAGCTGCCATTTGTCGGTCGGTTCGACCGGCCGTCCATCGCGTGGCCGAGATCAAGGATGACTCGGCCGCGCGATTGACGACGCGATTTTTGCAGGCTGTTTTCAGTGCGTTGCGATATGTGCCGAGTCATCTCATGGATGAGGCCTGCGTCTGATCACGCAGGGGAAACTGGACGCCCGGCTCAGCCGTATCGCGCGTACTTGCCGCTCGCTGATGAAGAGGACAACGTCTTCCACAATTTCTACTATATCATCTTACGATGCGAGCACTTGTCACGGCCGGTAACACGCGGGAGGCGATCGACGCCGTGCGCGACTGGGGGAATCGATTTACCGGCAACACCGGCTTCGCAATCGCGCTAGCTCTGGCAGCGCGCGGATTTGAAGTCGAACTACTGACAAGCAATCCAACCCATCGCGACCAGGTCGCTAAGGGCATCACCCGGCTTCGCACGGCTGCATTTACAACACATGCCGATTTAAGACGTGAACTGGATATTCGCATGTCACGCGATCCAGTTGACGCCGTCTTCATGACCGCGGCCGTCGCGGATTACCGACCCTCGGGCGCGTTCCAAGTCGTGCGACGAGAGAGGAACGGCGATGAAGAAAAATGGATCGTGCGAAAAGCCGACACGCCAAAGGTGAAAAGTACTTTCGATGAAATAGCGTTTCTCGGCGCGCGTACCGAAAAATTGATAGACCTGTTTCGATCCACTTGGAAATTTCGCGGCTTTCTGGTGAAATTTAAGCTGGAAGTGGGGCTTGCTAACGATGAATTATTGAAGGTCGGGAATGCCAGTCGAATCGCCAGCGGCGCCGATTACCTCGTCGCGAATACGCTCGACATGGTCAGCGGAGCGCATGCGGGGGCTTATCTGATCGGTGAAAATGGAAGCACCTTCGTGCCACGCGAAGAACTTGCAGCCCGATTGTCGCGGTTAGCGATAGATTTTAACGAAATGCGGTAAATTACGCTTTTGCGCAAGCTGCCAACCGCAGTCGTTTTCATCTATCAAAATTGAATGCGATTGGAAATCGTACCAATCTGGCCCTATATTGACTCGCTATGCTTTGCCTGAGTCGGAAGATTGACTATGCCCTCGTTGCTTTAGGTCATCTTTCTGAGCGTGATGCCGGGACGGTTGCGTCTGCTCGCGAAATTGCCGTTGCCGCCAAATTGCCGTTGCCGCTGCTGATGAAAATTATGAAGCGATTGCATCGAGCCGGTGTGCTGGCTAGCGTGCGAGGAGCAAAAGGCGGATACAGGTTGGCCGCCGATGTCGAGCGGCTAAACTTATATAGTTTGGTCGGAATTGTTGAAGATGATGACCCTATGGAACGGCGACATCGTCACGGGCCGGTGCAGGCTTTTCAATTCCGTCTTGTCCGGTCGCTGAAGGATGTGAAGGTCTCTGACCTTACGCTCCCCGGCAGACGGATCGATGTCCCGCTCGAGTCTGTCGGATCAGTCTCTTCTGTCTAATCGATTGGAATATGCCATGATAAACTTGTCAGAAACAGCGGCGAAGGAAATCAAAAAGATCATCATCGACCAATCGCTCCCTGACGCGCAGACGCGCCTACGCGTCGGCGTGAAGGGTGGCGGTTGCAGCGGGTTCTCGTACGTGCTCGACTTGACTGAGGAAGCCAAGACCGAAAACGACGAGGAGATGGAATGCAATGGCGTGAAGATTCTGTGCGACATGAAGAGCTACCTCTATCTCAACGGCGTGGAGATCGATTTCCGCGACGAGGTCATGGGCCGTGGCTTCGTGTTCAAAAACCCGAACGCGACGAGCACATGCGGCTGCGGTTCGTCGTTCCAAGCCTGAGGAATTGTGGCACGGGCTTCCAGCTCATGATTCAGAAAGACATGGGCAAGATGCCCATGCCACGTAAAGCCCTGTCTGTTCAGGGAAAGTGACGTAATGCCTACAACCGACGCGGAAATCGAAGAGCTCGCCAGTAAGGAATACCAATACGGATTCGTTACAGACATCGACGCCGACGAAGCGCCGATGGGGCTCAATGAAGACATCATCCGTTTCATCAGCAAGAAAAAAGATGAGCCGCAGTGGATGCTCGACTATCGGCTGAAGGCCTATCGCCATTGGCTGACGATGGAAGAGCCGCACAACTGGGCGATGCTCAAATATCCGCCGATCGATTATCAGGACACGATCTACTACTCGGCCCCGAAGAAAAACCTCCTGGCGAGCATGGATGAAGTCGATCCAGAGCTGATCAAAACCTACGACAAGCTCGGCATTCCACTGGCTGAACGCGCGATGCTTGCGGGCGTGGCGGTTGATGCGGTGTTTGATTCGGTTTCGGTCGCGACGACGTTCAAAAGCAAGCTCGCGGAGATGGGCATCATCTTCTGCAGCTTCTCGGAGGCTGTGAAGGAACATCCTGAGCTCGTGAAGAAATACATGGGCTCGGTCGTGCCCTACAGTGACAACTATTTTGCGACGCTGAACAGCGCGGTCTTCACCGATGGCAGTTTTGCGTACATTCCGAAGGGCGTGAAATGTCCGATGGAATTGAGCACGTATTTCCGCATCAATGCTGCCAAGAGCGGGCAGTTCGAGCGGACATTGCTCATCGCCGATGAAGACGCGTTCGTCAGCTATCTCGAAGGATGCACCGCGCCGATGCGCGATGAAAACCAACTCCACGCGGCCGTCGTGGAACTGGTCGCACTCGACAACGCAACGATCAAATATTCAACCGTTCAAAACTGGTATCCCGGCGATCCGAAGACCGGCAGGGGCGGCATTTATAACTTCGTCACCAAGCGCGGCGCGTGTCGTGGCGCGAATTCAAAAATCACATGGACGCAGGTCGAAACCGGCAGTGCGATCACCTGGAAATATCCCAGCTGCATCCTTCAGGGCGACAATAGCGTTGGCGAGTTTTACAGCGTCGCGCTTACGAATCATTTCCAGCAGGCCGACACCGGCACAAAGATGATTCACATCGGGAAGAACACGAAAAGCACGATCGTTTCGAAGGGCATTTCAGCCGGCCGGGGCCAGAACACCTATCGCGGCTTGGTGAAAATCCTTAAAGGCGCGACGAATTCACGAAACTACACGCAGTGCGATTCCCTACTGCTCGGCGATCAATGCGGCGCCCACACCTCGCCGTACATCGACGTGCACAACACCACCAGCCGCGTCGAACACGAGGCCAGCACCAGCAAGATCGGCGAAGACCAGCTCTTCTACTGCAAGAGCCGCGGCATCGCGCTGGAAGACGCGGTGAACATGATCGTCAACGGCTTCTGCAAGGAAGTGTTTAGAGAGCTGCCGATGGAGTTCGCGGTAGAAGCGCAGAAATTATTGGGAGTGAGTCTGGAAGGCAGCGTCGGGTAACCGATGCCGAAGAAGATTCGAGAGTTGAAGGCGGATTTGCGCCGCGCTGGATGGAGCATCATTCCTGGTGGCGGCAAAGGAAGTCACACGAAGTGGCAACATCAACACGTTCCACGAAAAGTGACCTTGTCGGGCAAAGATGGAGATGACGCAGGCAGGTATCAGGAAAAGGACGTCGAGCTAGCAGTCGAGGAGGCAAAGCGATGAGGCAACCGCGCTACACGGTCATCATTCAGTGGTCCGATGAAGATCAGCTTTACGTCGTTTCACTTCCCGAGTGGGGCATTGGCTGTAAGACACACGGCGCAACCTACGAAGAAGCTGCAAAGAATGCTCGAGAAGTGTTGGAAATGCTCCTCGACGGCGAAAAACATCCACCGAAAGAAAAGCGATTCAGACATCCCGGAGCCGACGTAATCAATGTCGAACGGCCGGCGAGCAAATCGAAGTTAAGAACGTCCGCTGTTGCATAGCAGTGCGCGTTCGTCTAAGTCACACGACCGAGCAAAATACAATATGGCATTATTAGAAATCAAAGACCTCCATGCCGGTATCAAGGATCGCGAGATTCTTAAAGGCGTGAACCTCACCATCAACACCGGTGAAGTTCACGCGATCATGGGCAAGAACGGCAGCGGGAAGAGCACACTGTCCCAAGTGCTCATGGGCCGAGAGACGTATGAAGTGACCAGCGGATCGGTGACCTACAAGGGGAACGACTTACTCGATCTGTCGACCGAAGAGCGGGCGGCCGAGGGGGTGTTCCTGGCGTTTCAGTATCCGGTGGAAATCCCCGGCGTATCGACCAGCTACTTTCTAAAGGCCGCGGTGAACGCGGTACGCAAGCACCGCGGCGAGAAAGAACTCGACGCGGTTCAGTTCATTAAGCTCATCAAAGAAAAGATGACGCTGCTGAAGATGGACCCGTCGTTCATGAACCGCGCGGTCAACGAAGGCTTCTCAGGCGGCGAGAAGAAGCGGAACGAAATTTTCCAGATGGCCGTCTGCGATCCAGTCTTGGCGCTGATGGATGAAACCGACAGCGGCCTGGACATTGATGCGTTGAAGGTTGTGTCAAACGGTGCGAACACGCTACGAAGCCCCGATCGCGCGATCCTGCTTGTGACGCACTATCAGCGGATGCTGAATTACATCAAGCCTGACTATGTGCATGTGATGCTCGACGGCCGCATCGCCAAGAGCGGTGGGCCGGAATTGGCGATGGAGTTGGAAGATCGTGGCTACGACTGGGTCGAAAAAGAAGTCGCTGTTGGTGTTTAATCGTCGGCGGTGCAGCTCTGGTTTGGATGAGATGAGATTTTGGAGTCGCAGCGGATGACTCAAGTTGCTGAAGTGACAACCCCTTTCCTCTCGAATTTCTCGACGACGCGCAAGTCGACGACCGGCATCGCGCCGGCGTGGCTTGCCCGGCTGCATCAAGCCGGCCTCGCGGAGTTCGATCGCGTGGGCTTCCCGAATTCGAAATCCGAAGAGTGGCGGTTCACAAATATCACGGCAATCGCGAAGACGGCTTTCAAGCCCGCGCCGCGCGTCGAGTTACCACCGGCTGCCATCGCCGAGCATCGTTTCGGAAACCAGGCCGCCATCGAGCTTGTGTTCGTCAACGGGCATTTCGATCTGTCGTTGTCGCAGATGAATTCGCTTCCCCGCGGCGTGACCGTGCTGCCGCTGGCCGATGCGGTCGCGAAACATTCGGAGTTGCTCGAAAAAAATCTCGGTGGTCGAGCGCGCATTGAAAAGAATCCGTTCGTCGCGATGAATACCGGCCTGTTTGAGGACGGCGCGGTGATTCACCTGGCAAGGAACGCTTCGCTTGAGCTGCCGATTCATCTGCTGTTTGTCTCGGTGCCGGACGCCATGCCAACGGCGACGCATCCGCGCGTGCTGATCGTGGCCGAGGATAACTCCGAGGCGACGATTGCCGAGAGCTTCGTATCGCTGGAAGGCGCCGGCGGGCCATTCTTTGATAACGTCGTCACGGAGCTCGTGGCGGGGCAGGATTGCCGGCTCGATCATTATGTCTTGCAGCGCGAGGCGACCAACGGCTTCCACATTTCAACAACCGAACTGACGCTCGGCCGATCCAGCAGATTCGTTTCGCATGCCGCGACGATCGGCGCGAAACTGTCGCGGAATAATGTCAATGTGCTGCTGGCCGGCGAATTCGCGGATGCGACGCTGAACGGCCTGGTCCTGATCGGCGGCGATCAGCATTGCGACAACCATACCTTCCTCGAACACGCAGCGCCAAACTGTCCGAGCTACGAGCTCTACAAACACGTGCTCAAAGACAAAAGCACGGCCGTCTTCAAGGGCAAGATTCACGTGCATCAGATCGCACAAAAAACCGACGCGAAGCAGACCAGCAAGGCGCTCTTGCTGAGCGACGATGCGGTCATGAACAGCCAGCCCGCGCTGGAAATTTATGCCGATGACGTGAAGTGTACGCACGGCAGCACGATCGGCCCTGTCGATGACGACATGATCTTCTACCTCCGCAGCCGCGGCGTCAGCGAAGATGCCGCCAAGCATCTGCTCAGCTATGCATTCGCTGCCGACGTGACGCGCCGCATCAAGGTGCAGGCCGTTCGCGAGCGTATCGAATCGGTGATGGCCGCGCAGCACGGCTTGCCGCAGGATCTGCGGATCTCGGATCTCGGTTCGCATGATGATGCGGCGCGATAGCCGACGGTCAATGTTCCGGAGAATCGGCCATGCCTTATGAAGTTGTAGAACGTCAGGCCAGGGAACTTGCGGAGGGGAATCGGCAAGCCGATCCGTCGATCACTACAATTTATTGGTTTCCGGACGAAGACGAAGTGCGTCTAGTAGAAGCATCACCTGAAATTCCGGCGTCTGACGGAAAAGTCTATCCCTTCTACTTTCGCGCGAGTGAGAAACACCATCTCCCTTTGCCTTCGGGAATTGCATTAATTCGTCCAGAAGAGGCGCGACACGCGACGTTGCCGGCTGGTTGGCTTCCCTGGGATTGCGCTGTTGTTCTTTTCGACCGTCCGACGTCACGGAGTGCGACCGAGAACGATCGCAGTACTCTATGAATTGGCGCGAAGCCTTTCTCCAGCAGGCCAGAAGCGATGAAGCCGTACGACAGTTGGTGAATCGTGCCGACGTCGCTTATTCGCATCGTCTACATTACCTTCAGATGGTGTGTGAAAAGCTGGCGAAAGGGTACCTGTCAAGTAGTGATGGCCTGACACGACCTGAGCATTCGCATTATATGCTTGTGACATTTCTTCGCGTCCTTCCTGGTCGACCAGAGATTCGGGAGGCACTGGGGTATGAGCGGGTTCAGCCGTTTGCGGCGTTGATTCGACGCGTGCTCCCCCTTGCTGCGCAGATTGAGCAGCTAGTTCCTGAATTAACAGCGACGCGTCCGAATGCTGAGTACCCATGGAAACCTCCAGGCCGTCACGACGTTTATACGCCATGCGAGTACGACTTTGAGGCGCTCGACCCGGCGTCAAGTCTAATGGCACAATTTGATAAACTGCTTCGAAGCCTCCTTAGAATTCTGGATAAGGATGTTTTATGAACGCGACCGCTGCGGCGCCTCGCACCTTCGAAGTCGCCCACATTCGTCGCGATTTCCCGATTCTTTCTACGCGCGCGAACGGACGTCCGTTGGTCTATCTCGACAACGGCGCGACGACCCAAAAGCCGCAACTTGTCATCGATCGGATGACGCAGTTTTACGAGTCTGAAAACGCTAACATTCATCGTGGCGTGTACGAGCTGTCGCAGCGTGCGACGCGCGAATACGAACACGCTCGCCAGACCGTCACGCGGTTCATCGGCGCGCGCGAATCACGCGAAGTGATCTTCACGCGTGGCACGACCGAGGCGATCAACCTCGTCGCCTACAGCTACGCGCGAACATTCCTGAAATCTGGCGATGAAATCGCGGTTTCGGAGATGGAGCACCACTCGAACATCGTGCCGTGGCAGCTCGCGGCTGAGGCGATAGGCGCGACTGTGCAACGAATTCCGATCGACGATACCGGCGAAATGAAGCTCGACGAGCTTGCGAAAATCCTCGGCACTGGTCGCGTGAAACTGGTGGCGGTCGCGCATCTGTCGAACTCGCTCGGCACGATCAACGATGTGAAGCGGATCGCGGCGATGGCGCACAAAGCCGGTGCAAAAATTCTGGTGGACGGGGCGCAGTGGGTTGCGCATTTTCCGACCGATGTCGTCGATCTCGACTGCGATTTCTACACCTTCTCCGGCCACAAGCTGTTCGGACCGACGGGAATCGGCGTGTTATACGGCCGGGCTGAACTGCTCGAGCAAATGCCGCCTTACCAGGGCGGCGGCGACATGATCGAGTCGGTCACGTTTGAGAAGACGACCTACGCAGCGCTGCCGAGCAAGTTCGAAGCCGGCACGCCGAACATCGCTGGTGCGGTCGGGCTTGCTACGGCAATTGAGTACGTGGAGTCGATCGGCTTCGACGCGACGATTCCGTACGAACATTCGCTGTTCGACTATGCGACGAAGCAGATCAGCAACGTGCCGGGCCTTCGCATCATCGGCACCGCACAAAGCAAGGCCAGCGT
>CAXSBN010000020.1:26350-54271 GCA_964236135.1 uncultured Phycisphaerae bacterium | reverse complement strand
TCGTGTTTGACGAGCCGCGCATTAGCTCGCTCGACATCGGCTTAAAACTCGACACGCGCGGCATCGCGGTGCGGACGGGGCATCATTGCTGTCAGCCGGTGATGGACCATTTTGCGATCGGATCGACAACGCGTGCTTCATTCACGTTCTACAACACGACTGAAGAGGTCGATGCGCTGGTGAAAGGGCTGTACGAGATTCGCAGCGAGGCGGTTGCATCTGCATCCGCGAAGCCGCAAGCGGCTGAGGTCGCGTTTGCTACGTTATCGGGAGACTTAATCAAAGCGATCGCGACTGAGATTGCGGAGGTCTTTGAGTTTCTCGATGATGCGCAGCAGCGCACTCAATATCTGCTCGATAGCGCGTCCGAACTTCCCGATCAGTTCGCGGCGCTCAGTAAGCTCTCGCAGCGATTGCCCGGCTGCATGTCGCAGGTTTTCATGCTGACGCGCCCGATGCCGGGCGATCCATCGCGGCTCGAGATCGCGGCCGATGCCGATGCCCATATCGTGCGCGGCGAGATACTGCTCCTCGAAAAGCTCTTTTCCGGCCAACGTGCCAGCGACATCGCCGCCTTCGATCTCGACGCGTTCTTCAAGCGCATCGGCCTTGAGCAATTGCTGACGATGCAACGCCGCACCGGCTTGTCATCGATGGTGCAACGAATCCAATCCGCGGCAAAATCGATCATGGAGGCGGGGAGATGAGCGAATTTAGAAATGAGTCGCCAAAAAGCTCGATGCAGCTGAACGTCCTGCCGAATTCCGGCAAGGTCGAGCAGCTGCGTGCCGAGGCGATCGCCGAACCGATGGTGCCTGGCGAGCAGTCGTTTACGACGAATGCGTCACCCGGGCAGCAGGCGATTCTCGATAAAGTCATCGAGATGATTCGCACCGTGTATGACCCGGAAATTCCGGTCAACATTTTCGAGCTCGGACTCATCTACGCGATCAACATCGGCGATGACAACGCGGTGCACGTGCAAATGACGTTGACCGCGCCGGGCTGCCCGGTCGCGGGCACCTTGCCCCTGGAAGTCGAACGTCGCGTCGAGACAGTCGATGAAGTGAAAAGCGCCCGTGTGGAAATCGTCTGGGAGCCGACGTGGACGAAAGCGCGTATGAGCGAGGCGGCGCTTCTCGAACTCGGGCTGCTTTAAAAAATGACGTGCGATATCGGTATCGCTTCGCACGGGCGAGACGCCCGTGACACGGGAAGCGTCCTCTATCACGGGCGTCCCGCCCGTGCCTTGAACTCGCAGCTTTTAATGGCTACTTCAATTTCGCGATAATTGCATCGGCGAATCCGTTTGTGCTACCCGTGCCGCCCAGATCGCGGGTCAGCGATTCCAGATTTCCTTCCGACAGCACCTCGTCATATGCCTTCCGCAGCTTCACTGCCGCGGCATCTTCGTGGAGATGCTCGAGCATCATTTCGCCCGACATGATGACGGCCAGTGGGTTGGCAATGCCTTTGCCCGCGATGTCCGGCGCTGAACCGTGTACCGCCTCGAAGACCGCAGACTCTTCGCCGATGTTGCTGCCCGGCACGACGCCCAGGCCGCCGACCAGTCCGGCGCACAAATCGCTGATCAGATCGCCGTACAGGTTTTCCATCAGCAGCACGTCGAACTTATTCGGGTTCTGCACAAGCTTCATGCAGCCGGCGTCAATGATCGTTTCTTCGTATTCGATGTTCGGATATTCGTTCTCCTGCACCTGCCGCGCACATTTCAGAAACAGGCCGTCCGATAGCTTCATGATGTTGGCCTTGTGGAACACCGTGATGCGTTTGCGGCGGCGCTTGGTCGCGTAGCGAAACGCGTATCGCGAGATTCGCGTGCATGCGCCTTCCGAGGCCACTTTCAGGCTTGTCACTACGCCGGGCACGACTTCGTTCTCGATTCCGCTGTACAAGCCTTCGGTGTTCTCGCGCACGATGACCAGGTCGATTCCTTCATAGCGCGTTTTCACGTTAGGGAGACTTCTGACTGGACGAATCGCGGCGAATAAATTCAGCTTCTGCCGCATCTGCACGTTCACGCTCTTGAACCCTTTGCCGACGGGTGTCGTCACCGGCCCTTTGAGGGCGACGCGCGCATCGCGGATCGCCTCGATCGTCTGGTCGGGCAACACGTTGTCATGACCCTGTTCGACTGCGGTCGCGCCAGCTAATGCTTCTATCCAGTGGATCGAAACGCCCGTCGCCTCAAGGACGCGTTTGGCCGCGTTGGTCACTTCCGGCCCGATGCCGTCGCCGGGGATAAGAACGATCGTATGTTTTGCCATGGTGTATACGTTAAACCTCTATGGATTCGTCGAAGTTCGCAACCCGTAGCATGAACATGTTCGACCAGGAGGCAAGCCCATCATGCAGTCCACCGCCGATAATGAGGCCTGTCTCCGCACGCCGGTCAAATAGAAGCGAGAATTCGCGCGAAATTCGCCAAGGTGAGAAATGAATCGTAGCTTTCGATCCGGTTAAAAGAGAAAGCAACATGAAACTGGTTCAAACAATTCATTCCAATTCGGTTAGTGCGTTGCAGACTTGCATTCCAATCATTCCATCACGACGCAGTGACGCAGGTCGTGCGAGGATCGCTCATTACGATCCGAACAGCGCGGCTGGTATCGCGTTCTGGAACTTGGCACTCGAACTCTGTCCGCTTGTCGAACACGCGAACATTCCCGATGTCGGCCGCCATACGCCGGGTATTATCTGCCTGACCAGCGCTGAGCGCGGCGCGGGTCGCACGCTCTGTGCGGCAAACCTCGCTATCGCGCTCGCCCAGCGTGGACGTCGCGTGCTGCTCGTCGATGCCGAGACCGTCGAGCCGATGCAGCGGAGCGTCTTCCATGAAACCGATGATGCCGCCACGACGACCGGCGCGGCACCCATCCTTTCAACCGATATCGTCGGGCTCGATCTACTTCCCGCGCGGCCCGCGATGCGATTTGCGAGCCAGCTGCCTCCCGTGTCATTCGACGACATCGCTCGGCTGGCCGATCTACGCTTCGACCACGCGGGGTACGATGTCGTCGTCGTTGATGCTCCGTCGTTGCATACCGGCTGGTGTGATGCGAAGTCGACGGCGGTGAACGACGATCTTCTTCTCATCGAGTTATCGGATGGAAAGGAGTCGACGTTCCGCGCTCCACGTAATGTCCGGCATCGCGTGCTTTTCAACCGCTCAGCCGACCGTCGCCGACACTGTAGAAGTGGATTCGCTTCACGCTTCTGGGTGAAGTAATTCGGTCGAAGGTCGTCCTATAAATTCCCTCATACGCGCAGCGTGTCGCCATGAGCGATTCATGTCGCGATCGTATAGCTCCGATATGCACTGGGGTGACGGTTGCCGTTCTAGAGCAGCGGAGGAGAGGGAAGAGAATCACGTGAAGCTGTCGATCGAACTCTTCAAGCAGATTACTGCCGGCCTCCGTGCTGACAAGGCCGCCGAGCGCGGAAAGCGCCGCGAGCCCCGCGTCGGTCTCGCAGCTGAGGCGAGTGTCGTCTCCGGCGTGACCGAAGACGCTTGCCGTACGAGCCGCATCCAAGTCCGCGACATTTCCAGCACCGGCCTCGGTTTGATCGTGCCGAACAAGATGGCTGCCAAGCAGAAGTTCGTTATCGAGCTGAACTCTGACGACGGTCAGTTCTGGCTGCTGTGCGAATCGGTCTATTGTCATCGGGTCGAAGACAGGATGTTCAAGGTCGGCGCGAAACACACGAAAGTCCTGAATCCCGAAGAAGTCAAAAAGATCGCCGCCCGAATGTTGCTTGCGCCAAACGCCTCGGAAAAAGAAGTCGGCCGCATCCGTGTCGCAATCTTGAACTGACATTCCTACCTGAGAACCGCACCGCTTCCCAACGAAACACGTTCTCTAAGATTTTACCTTTCTGCGCATGTTGTTCGGCCGTCGCGCTCCATGCTCGCGGGGGCTCGTTCACAATTATTTCTGCGGTATAATTTCCTGTGAGGAATTGCACCATGCAGACAAAGCGGCCGATCGATGAACACGAACTTTTCCAGCGCATCCACCGCCAGGTCGTGGACGATTTTGATGAGGAACTGGAACTAGAACTTGAAGACCACGAAGTCGGTGGCGCCGACACGAACAACGGCGACAACCCGAATAAGGCATTTCGACCGGTCTACTTTCGCGAGCTGTTCCGGCTGCAAACCGAACTGATCAAGTTGCAGGACTGGCTCGTGCACAGTGGGCATAAGATCGTCATCCTGTTTGAGGGTCGCGACGCAGCCGGGAAGGGCGGGGTGATCAAGCGAATCACGCAGCGGCTGAATCCGCGCGTCTGTCGCGTTGCAGCGCTACCAGCTCCGAATGATCGCGAGCGATCGCAGTGGTATTTTCAACGCTACATCGGCCATCTCCCGGCGGCGGGAGAGATGGTTCTCTTCGATCGCAGTTGGTACAACCGCGCCGGCGTGGAGCGCGTGATGGGGTTCTGCGATGACCTTCAATACGAGGAATTTTTCCGCACCGTCCCCGAGTTCGAAAAGATGCTGATCCGCTCGGGCATCCAACTAATCAAATATTGGTTTTCAATCACCGATGATGAGCAGGAATTTCGCTTTCGCTCGCGCATGCTCGATCCGTTGAAACAGTGGAAGCTCAGTCCGATGGATCTGGAAGCAAGGCGTCGCTGGGAAGATTACACGCGCGCGAAGGAAATCATGTTTGCCCGTACACACATTGCCGAAGCGCCATGGCATGTAGTGAATGCTGTCGACAAGAAGAAAGCTCGCCTTAACTGCATCCACCACCTGCTCGGCCAGGTCAAATACGGTCCGGTGAAAACGCCCAAAGTGAAGCTCCCGCCACGTGAGCATCACAAGGACTACGTGAGACACGCCGTGCCGAAAGAGATGAAGGTCCCGGAAGTATACTGATGGCCAAGATATGGTTCATGCTGCGCCAAGATCGCAGTACCTCGGTATTCGTGGAAATGACGAGAGAATTCTTTAAGCTGGCAGCGACTTCGCAACTTCGTCCCGCCGCTCCATTCCAATACTTCACGCACCAGACGACCCATTTCCGACTTGTTTGGGCGAGTGAACCCAAATAGAAAGCCGCGACCTTTGAGGATCACGGCAATTGCGATTGAAACAGAATTTATTGGGCAGAGCCGGGATCGAACCGGCGACACATGGATTTTCAGTCCATTGCTCTACCAGCTGAGCTATCTGCCCGGTAGATCGCGCGGGAAGAGTCTTCACTCGCGCGGGGCGGCATTCTATTCGGGTTCGATTCGTTTGCAACGGTAGCAGCGGCGTCGCTCGATTTGTCCTCAGTCTGGGGTTCAACCTTTTTCCAGACTACTACATCCGTGAATCGCGATGGTAGCGGCCGATGTGGGTTCTGGCTCATTTGCAAACCTTTCGTCTATTGCGGCGGCTCGATGCGGATTACTTCGGTGTTGGTGCCACGCATCACTTCCAACACCAGTGCTTCCTTCGGCTTGGCCTTCCGGACCGCTTCATACTTTTCCTTGAAGTCGTCGACATTTTTCACGGTCTGGCCATTGAATTGGGTGATCAGGTCCTGACCGTCGCGGTTCGCGCTGAGATGTGCAGCAGCGGCGCTGCTACTGGGTTTGATGAATGCTACCATCACGCCGGGCGTGTCAGTCGGCAGGCGACGCTCATAGGTGTCTTCGAAGACTGTATTGCGTACCGAAAATCCAAGGTCTTCGGCATAAAAGCGTTTCGCGCGGGCGGCGGGCATCGGACGTTCCTGCAATTTCAATTTTACGTCGTGCGGCGCTTCGCCCTTACCGGAGATCAGCGTCAATGTGATCTCATCGCCAACGTGCAGCCGGCCGATGGTACGCGCCAGAATCAGCCAGGTCTCTTCCGGCGAATCGCCGCGATCTAACGGTTTACCGTCGTATTTCACGATAACGTCGCCCGCTTTCACGCCAGCCTTGATAGCGGAACCATCCGCGATCACGTCGCCGATCTGCACTGCCGGATCGCCCTTGATGCCGTAATACTCGGCCACGTCCTTCTTCAGGCCGGTCAATTGCGCCACGCCCGTCCACGGAATGGCGATCGGTTGGCCGGCGGTCGGTGGGTCGGCGAGTTCGTGCAGAAAATCGATCGACGGCACAAACGTGTGGGGCGGGATCGTCACGACGTCGAGCGAATGGGCCGGATCGGTAGTGTAAAACGCCGTCTGATTACTCTGCACTTCCACGAGGCCAATCGCGTTGCCCGCCGCGTCGAACACGGGCGAGCCGACCGGTGTGAGCCCGCCGCCGCCGACGAGCACCTGCGGCACCGGCCCGCGAAGGGTCGCCGCGACATATGACTCGGCCAGGTAGGAACGATAGCCCGAATCTTTCGAGAGCAAGCCGACCGAGTAAATCGGCGCGCCGACTTCCTGCTTCGGGCCATCGACAAATTTCACGGGCGTCCAGGTGTGCCCTGACGTTTCTTTAACGCGGACGAAAGCGATATTCGCGCGATCGTCCCGGCCCAAGAAAGTAGCATCGAGTTCAGTCTCCTCATCGCCGGGCAGGACGATTTTGAAGTGTTTCAAAAACTCGTCCGGCAGGCCGGCAGGTGTGAGCGCGCTGGAGAAAACGACCAGCCCGGCGGTGTCGATTACAATGCCCGCGCCTTCAAAGTCGCGACGGCCGGCCTCGCCGTCGTAGGTAAATCGCACGATCACGAGCGACGGCTTGACACGTTCATATAAGTCGTGCGGCGAGATCGCCGAATCGCTCGCGACGGCCGACATCGTGGCCGATGCGGGCGACGATGCGGCGGTTGGCAACGTCGTCGACGATGTGGTTGCCGCGGCTTGAAAGGCAAGCATTAAAACGGACGGGAGAAAAGTGGTGAGCATGATGATAAATGGTTGAAAGATCCGCGACTAAAGTCCGCGTTTTGAGAAAAGCCGGCAGTTTTCGTCAGTAGGTGATTTTGAGAATGACCGAGCGGTGGCCGCGCGAGCGGACGACATCGAGAAGAATACTGGTTTCCTTTACTTTGACCGATGCTTCGTAAAGTTTTTTCACGACGTCGATATCGTCAACTTTTTGGTTATTGACGGCCACGATGATGTCGCCGGGGTCGAGGTCAGCCTTATCGGCCGGGTATCCGCCGCTCTTGGTAGTGACGACGACGCCCTTATCGTTTTCCAGGCGGGCGGCATTTGCGTAGGTACGGGTGACATCGCGCACGCTCATGCCCCAGACTTTCAGCTCGGACTCTTCCCCCACCTCGCCGGTCAGGCGTTCGGTTGTGGCTTTCAGCTCGAGCGTTTCCTTGCCGCGCTTGATCTCCAAAGTCACTTCCGTGCCGACCGGAAGGGAAGCGATCGACCGCCGCACGTTGGCGAGTTCTTCGGGAAAGCGGATGTTGGTCGGCTTGCCGTTGATCGATAGCAGAATGTCCTGCGATTTCACGCCCGCCGTCGCAGCAGCGCTGCCGCGCTGAACATTGTCGATCAGCGCGCCTTTGTTGATGTCGAGACCGTAAAACGATTCCAGGTCCTGAAGCGGGCGAAATTCGACGCCCAGGTCGGAGCGTTCGACGTGGCCGTTGGATTCAGCCGTCGCCGTGCGGAGGATTTCGCCGATGACCGGCTTTGCGGTGTCAATCGGGATGGCGAAGTTCAGTGCTTGCCCCGACACGCCGCGCGTGTTGATGCCGACCACCTGCCCGCGCATATCGACGAGAGGCCCGCCGCTATTGCCGGGCGCGATCGGCGTGTCCATCTGAATCCAATTGGAAAAATCGCCGGTCTCGTATTCATCGATCCGCTGTCGTTCGGGATAAAACGTGCGCTCGTTATTTGACACGATGCCCAGCGTCATCGTTCGTGCCAAACCGAAAGGCGTGCCGACGGCGATAACATCCTGCCCGGGCACGAGCGTGCTGCTGTCGCCGAGGGCGGCGTATTTGAACGCGATGTTCCTTTTCTTCAGTGCGTCGGCGTCGATCTGTACGACGGCGAGGTCGGTCCAGTGGTCGTCGCCGACCAGCTTGCCGGGCACGCGTTCTTTATTGAACAGGGTGACGTAAATCTCCGCAGCACGGCCGGCGACGTGGTAATTCGTTAGAATGTGGCCGACGTCATCGATGATCACGCCCGAGCCGATACCGCGAGTGAGCGAGCGTTTTCCTTCACGAAAAACTTCCTGTGCCACGTCGATGCGAACGACGGCGGGGAATATTTTTTCCGTGACCGCGACAACCGCGGTGGGCGTGGCGGGCGGAAACGGATCGCCGCCCCCGGTGATGGAGGTCTTGGCAATAGGCTTCGGCGTCTGTTTTGCGACGCTTTTTTCTTCCTTAGAGGCTAGCTTCTCGAGATCCGGGTTCGATCTGCAACCCAAAAAGCCAATCGTGAGCGCGAAGGACAAGCGGATGAGTGTTTTATTGAAGAAGTGCATTGAAGAATGTGATTCGAAAGCTTGATGAAGCGTTGTAAAATTAATAACCCAGGGCTGAAGCCCCGGGCTTTAACCCTGGGTTCGTCGACGTGGTACGTCACAAATAAACCCAGCGATTGTGGATACAATGCGCCAATCCTGTTGAAGTCGCAAACTCGTCTTGGCGAATCGTCGGCGCGCTGCTAAAGCCGGTCGATGTCATTCGCTTCAGGGACTATCTCGTTTCGACGTTTCGCCGTGATTGGTCAGGCACCGGCCGCTGTTGAGCAGGATTTGCTCGATCGGCTGGCGACGCACATGTTGCGCGAGCGCGACCTCGGCTTGCCCGAAGAAGAAGAGTATGGCTGGTCGGGTGGGCGCCATGTGCTCGATGCGTCGTTCACTTTTGAAAACAATGTTTACGCCGACGCGCTGCTGTTCGGCATTCGGATCGATACGAATAAAGTGCCCGGCGATCTGCGGAAGGCGTACCAGATCATCGAAGAAGAATCGGCGGCGGCGAGCAATCCGTCGGGATTTATTTCCAAGCTCCAAAAACGCGATGCTAAAGACGTGGTAAGGCGGCGCATCGATGACGATCTGCGGAGTGGCAAATTTCGCCGCAGCAAGCTGCTGCCGATTCTGTGGGATCTACCGACGTCGACGCTTTACTGCAATGCCAGCGGCACGATACAGGAGAAGCTACTGGAGATTTTCGAACGGACGTTCGGTCTGACATTGATGCCGATATCGGCTGGTTACGCGGCGATGCGGCGGCTGGAGCCGATTGGCCGGCGGCGCGATTATGAAGACGCGCGGCCGACGCGCTTTGTGTACGGGCCGGAGGGAGAGCATCAGTCGCCGGAATATCCTTGGGTAACCAAGGGGCCGGAGCCAAAAGATTTTCTCGGCAACGAATTTTTGCTTTGGCTGTGGCACGCAGCCGACCGCCACGGCGGGGACATTGCCACCGACGCGCAGGGCGACACGGCGGTTCTTTTCGACAGGATGCTCGATCTCGACTGCGCCTTTGGCCAGACCGGTCGCGACTCACTGCGCGGCGATGGCGTCGTACGCATGCCCGAGGCGCTCGATGCGTTGCGCAGCGGCAAAGTGCCGCGCAAGGCCCAGCTCACTCTCGACGCGGGCCGTCAGCAATTTGTCTTCACTCTCTCGGCTGAGACGCTGGGCGTCGGCACGTTGAAGCTTCCTGACGTCGAGGAAGCGGACAACCCGCGTGTACTGTTCGAAGAGCGCGTGCAGATGCTTCGCGATTTCAACGGCGCGATCGATGCGATCTATCACGCCTTCCTAAAGGCGCGCACCAGCGGGACGTGGGAGGCGCAGACGATGGTGATTCGAAAATGGATTCAGGCGTCGGTGAAAGCGAGTACGGCGACACGCGCGGATTTTGCGATGAATTAGTCATAAAGCGTGATGAGCGAGCATGAAGAAAACCTGCTCTTCGCGAATCACTTGTCACGCATCATCTTTTTCTCGATTCGGTCCCACGGAATCCAAAACAGATAGACGAACATGAACTGCGTGAACGCAACGCCCATCGTCAGGTAAATGCCGCCCTGAGCGCAGAAGGCCGCCGGGACGAGCAGAAAACGCAAACGCTTCGAGAATAGCGCCAGCGTCATCCCAAGTTCGATGAGGATTGTCCCGCCTGCGATCGCACGGCTGAGCCACGAACGATCCGCGATCCAGTTCCCCAGTTGCGACGCCGGCGAGCTGAGATTGCCGTGGTAATGCTGGCGGATCGTGATCGACATGTTGTCGGTCGTCACCCAAGCGAGCCCACCCAGTCGCAACTTAGTCAGCCCGGCATTCAGAAAGATCATCGCCATCAGCAGCCAGACCATTTTGATCGGCCAGGTGTATTCGCCGCTAACGAGTTTCGGTTTTCGGAAGATCAGCCGGTCGATCGACCAGGCATCGCCGCACTTGGCGCAAGCCAGGATGAGCATTGTGAGAATGAGAATTCCCTCGCCGTGCCCGGTCTTGCCGAAATTTCCGGGAATGCCCAGGACGTAAAAGCTGCTGATGAGCGCGCCGATCACGCTGAGGCGGGTGAACAAGCCAATGCAACTGGTGAAGAGGAACAGCTTCCAGATAATTTGCGACGCCGTCAGCACGGCCACGCTCGGGAGCGGAAGGTGCAGCAGGCTGAAAAGCATGATCGGATGATTCGCGAAAACGCCCGGGAGATCGCCAAATTCGACATAACTGCGACGGCCATAAAAGCAGCAGAATAGTGCGAAGAGCAGCATCCGGCAGAAGCCAAGATTGTTCGGCGAGCTGGGCGCGAACCAGTAGTCATAAAACCGTCTAAGCAGCGGATGCATCGCACTCAATTTATTGATCCTCTTCGTCGGACTGAGTGGATGGTTTCAGGTTAAGGATCTGCGTGGTGGTGACCGTTCGCTTTTCGCGATCGTAATCGACCTCCGTGCCGTCGCGTTTCACTCCCAGGAGCAGTTCGATGTGGTGCGGCGGCGCATCGTCGGCGTCGCCGAGCGGAAACGTTTCGCGACAGACCAGGGCTTCAAGCATTCTCGGGCCGCTGCTGAGTCCCGCTGCGCGTCGAGCTTCGTATTTCTTTAAGTACGCGCGCAGAACGGTCGCGGTTTTTTTTCGCTGAACGGTAGAGATCTTTTCCCCGCGCCAATCCGCCGCCGCCATCAGAATGTTGCGCATTCCCGTGGCGGTGAAAGGCGGCACGCCCGTGTCGTTCATGCGGATCAGTTGCGGCCGTTTGCCGTCGTGTCCGACACCTGTGCCTGGCGCTCGCATGTAGAGCGTCAGAATTTGCAGCCGCGTTCTCTTCTGCACGCGGGCATACATTGGATAATAGGAAAACGGCCAATGCTCGCGATGGGTCGTCAGGTCGTATAAATGCCCCAGCACCAGAAACATCGCCAGGCAACCGACGAACGCGATGCGCCAACGCTTCATCGGTACGGCGGGGGACAAAATCGTGGGTGTCCGGACAGTCACGCAGGCAAAGTGTCCACTCGCCACCAAATCGTTGTCAAACACTTCAACCCCTTCGATTGCTACCGTCTCGGGATATAAGCAGAACAGGAAAGCTTAGTTCCCTCCGAAGTCGCGTGGGTGTATTCTCGCGATGATGGAAGGCGTCACGACCGCAATTGTTCTGTTCATATTTTTCTGCATCGCTTATCCCCAGCACATTAAAAATCGGCCGCAGTTTTATTCGGCCCTCGGGATTGTTTGCCTGATTATCCTCCTGCAGGCGTTCGCATTTGCTTTGATCGGACATGGGGTCGTCGTGTTCCTGACCTTTGCGGCAGCGGTGATGCAAATCTTCGCGATTCTTCTCCTCTTTATGGCGGCCGGTGGGTTGAGTTGGGCCGATCTGAGGGACGATGTGGGCCACGCCTATGAGGTGATCCGTCGCGGTGGCGAGGAGAAGGAGATCATCGTGCCGCTCAGCGGTGAGATGGCGCGACGGCCCGCCAATGCGGCGGCCAAACCGGCAGGGCGATCCGGCGATGAGCGACCGGAAGCGATTCGGATCGAGGCGCCCAAGCCGATCTCACCTTCGGAGATAAGCCTACCGCTGGAAGAGTGAAGCAATTTGCCCGATCGGATGGTTCGGCATTATGATGAGTTCAGCGTTTTACGAACCGTTGCTCGTGACCCACGCGCCGCCCGGCTCGATCCCGAGCTTGGCCTCAAGGAGTGAGTAGAATGTCTTTCAGTCCGCTGCTTGCGGCCGCCAGCGCTGTGGAAGTCGGTGGGTATGTCAGCATCTGGAAGTCCGTCGTCTTGTTGCTGATGACGCTCATCTGGGCGCGGCTGCTTACCTGGGCGGACAAAGATGCCGAAGCCGCCTTCATGCCGCGCGTGCCGATCAATATCGGCATGGTCGCCGGCTTGGCGCTGGGTCTGGGGCTCTTCTTCATTCTGCCTGGCTTCCTCATCGCGCTGCCCGTTCTTCTGGTCATGATGGGCATCGAGATAGGTGTTTATCTCACACTGCGAAACCAGAAGGTCGGCCTTAAAGACTTAGGCGTTCAATTCCGGGAATGGGTCGCCAGCTTTAAACCGAAATCGAGCAAGGATTCAGCAACGTCGAAAGGTGACACGCTGCTCACCAACAAGGGCGGGCAGGCAATTCTTCCACCGGACAGCGACGCGCCGCCGCCGGAGAAGGCTGCCTACGACGCGCTTCAAATGATCTTCACTGATCCGCTGCGGAAAAATGCCTCGCGAATTGAAATCCTCTCCGGCGAGCAACGCTCAAGCTCCAAATATTTCGTCGACGGCGTTGGCTACGAGGGCGCGGCGGTCAATAAGGCGGATGTATCGAAAGCGATCGAGCTTTTGAAAGAGTCGATGGGCCTCGATGTCGCCGATCGCCGCAAGCCGCAAGTTGGAGTGTTGCGGGGAGTTGTCGATAAGAAAAAGCACGAGATGCGGCTGATCACCGCCGGAAGCACGGCCGGCGAATCGCTGGTGGTCGACATCGATATGAAGAAGCAATTCGAGTTGAAGCTCGACGCGCTTGGATTCATGCCGGAGCAACTGACCGACATTCGCGAGATGATCGCCGACACAACGGGCGTGGTCCTGCTCGCGGCACCGAAAGGGCAAGGGTTGACCTCGCTGGAGTATGCGATCCTGCGATCGCACGACGCGTTTCTCACGCACATCCAGACGATCGAACGCATGCCCGAAATCGAGCTTGAGGGCATTACGCAGAACTCGCTGCCCCATCAGGCCGCCGCAGGCGAAGAGATGAAGCAGGTTGGCTGGGTTGTCAGCCAGGAACCTGAGGTCATCATGATCTCGCGGGTCGAGGACCCAAAGAGCGCGGCCGAGCTAATCAAGCATGCCGCCAAGGGAAAACGCGCGTTCATCGGAATGCGTGCGAACAGCACGTTCGAGGCGATTGAGCAGTGGCGAAAGCTGGTCGGCGATGACAAGCTGGCGATGAAGAATTTAAGGATGGTGATCTGCGGGCGAGTAATCCGAAAGCTGTGCGAGGCTTGTAAAATTGATTATTCGCCCGAACCCTCGACGCTGCGAAAGCTCGGCATGTCGCCGGACAAGGTCAACAAGCTGTTCACCGCCCGCACCACGCCGCTCAAAGACGCGAAAGGCAATACCGTTGTCTGCGAATTCTGTCTTGATCTTCGATTCAAAGGCCGCGTGGGGCTCTATGAAATTCTGAAAGTCGACGACGAGGTTCGCGAGATCGTGCAGCAGGGCGGCTCGATCAATCAGTTGAAGATGGCGTTCAAAAAACAGAAGGGGCGATATCTGCAGGAGCAGGCTCTCGCCAAGGCCGTTTCCGGCGAGACGAGCTTGCAGGAAGTGGCCCGAATGCTCAAAGGCGGCGAAGACGGCACCTCGGGCGTTGCATCACGCTCCTCGAGCGGCGGCGGACGACCCCCGTCCGGACAGCGCCCGTCGAGTGGTCAGCGGCCCTCATCACCGAAACGCTCGGCGCCGCAGGGGACTTGAATCGCTTACGGCCGGACTTCACAGACTGTCGAGATTCATCATGTTTTTCAGTATCGGCGTCATTCTCGCGATCGGCCTCGTGGCCTATTTTCACTATGTGCAAGGGTTCTTCAGCGGAATCCTCTCGGCGCTCTGCGCGGCCATCGCGTCGATGCTCGCGATGAGCTATTACGAGCCGCTCTCCGACAAGTTTAACGGTAAGATGACCGACAACGCGCACGGACTCGTGCTGATGGCGCTGTTCATTGTGCTTTACCTCGTGCTGCGCACGACCTTCGATAGCTTGGTTCCCGGACAGGTGCGGTTGCCCGCGATCGTCGACAAAGTCGGCGGAGCTATCTGTGGGATAGTGGCGGCATTGTTCGGCATTGGCACGCTCGTCATCGCGGCGCAAACGATGCCCTTTGGCCCGTCGATCGGCGGATATGCGCGCTATGAGCTTTCCGATGCGCGCGAGGTGCAGCTTCCGACGCGCGGCCAGGCCGAGGACTCGGCCACTCATGACGAAATCAAAAGTGAGAAGTGGCCGCTGGACGATCAGCAGACGATGTACGTCGCCGCCGATGATTTTGTCGTCGGTGCGATCAAATCCATGAGCGATGGCGGGGCACTCGAAGGCAGTCGCACTTTCGTCAGCATTCATCCAGCCCTGCTCGATGAGACGTTCTTCCAGCGGCTCGGCATGCAGGTGGGTGCCAAGCACGTCGCCTTTAACTCTGAAAAATCAAGGCAGGTTGAGCTCGTTGGTACGTATGCGATCGCCGGTGCGTCGCAGATTAGCGCCGAAATAAAGCAGATTCGTCCGCGCGAGATCAAGCCGTCCGTTTTGAAAAGCGATCCGACGCACCAAATGGTTGTCGTGCGTTTGAACTTCACCAGCGCCGCGACCGATTCCGACCAGGCTGTTCGAATCAGCCCGGGTAACGTGCGGCTCGTCGCGCGGGACAAAGACTATTATCCGGTCGGGACGCTTGAAAACGGCGTGCTGGCGACAAATCGAATCGACGATTTTCTCTTCCTCACGCCCGGCACGCCGGCAGACTTTGTCTTTTATCTTCCGGTCGGACCGGCCGGCGGGGCGAGCGCGATCGACCGAAAAGGCGACGGGGCCACCGCGCCGATGTCGTTTGCGCCCGGTGCGTTTCTTGAAGTGAAACGCATGGTGCGGATGGAGCTGTCCGGTCAATTGCTGGCCACGACGATGCCCGGCGATGCCAAGGGTGTCATCCGCAAAAGCGGGCTGACGTTTGAACCGCAGCCGGGCGATCCCACGCCGAAAATGACCGCACCGGCGAATGCAGCACCGCCCACCGCAAACCCCGCCGCTGCGAATCCTGCCGCCGCGAGCCCGGCAGCCGCGACACCGCCGGCCGATGCAGGTGCCGGGGCTGCGGCGTTCCAATTTGCCGCGATCAAAGTTTCGCCAGGTCTCGGCTTTACCATCAACGTCGGACAGCACGATGGCGATAGCGCTGAAGTGAAGTTTAACTCCGGTTCCGCGACACTCGCCGACAAAAAGATCGCCAAGCTCAACGTTCGGCCAACCGACACGCTCGATGATTTGAAGAAAGGCGATTACCCAGCCGGCGATTTCGTAGTCCCGGACGGCACGAAGCTCGTGCAGGTGAGCGGCGCGGTCGGCGGGAACGCGAGTGACGCATGGGAATGGGCAACCAATCTCGGCAGCTTCGAGCTGGTCGACGCCGCGGGTACGAAATATACGCCGAACGGCGCTTGGGCAAAAGTTACCAAAGCGCAGGCGGAGCGAATGGTCGGCGCGTACGATTCGGGAAATGCGGTTACGACGATCGCGAAAGACGAAGGCATTCCGACCGATGTAACCATCCTGTTTTTGGTTCCCGACAACACTCAACTAAAAGCGTTGAATTACAAAGGGAACAAGATTTCCGACGCCGTGTTGAACGTTGAATAGGCCGCGCGCTTCATGGCCGCGAACCGCGTGGCAGTCTCGCGAAGATAAAGTGATGTCTCTTCCAATCATCGGTGTCACCACCGATTGCAACGATCGTCGCACGCAGTATTCGCTGCCGTACGGCTACACCGAATCCGTTGAACGCGCCGGCGGATTGCCGTTTCTCATTCCGTATCGAACGAATCTTTCGCTTATTCGGCAGATCGTCGACAGGCTCGACGGCATCGTTTTCAGCGGCGGCGATGATCTCGATCCCATCATCTATGGCGAATCGCGTCACGAAAAAGCCGAGGCGATCGACCCGGCCCGAGAAACCTTTGAACGCGCCCTGCTGGCCGAGGTCGAAAAGCGTCGCCTGCCAACGCTTGGCATTTGTCTCGGCAGCCAACTCATGAACACGCATCGCGGCGGCAGTCTGATTCAGTTTCTGCCAGAGGTGACACGCAACGGCGCACTCGAACACCGCCGTCTCGAAGACTGGGGCCGGCGACACCCGGTCAGCCTCGTGCCCGGCACCGCCGTGGCCGACATCACGGGCAAATCGGAAATCATCGTCAACACCAGCCACAAGCAATCGGTCAACAAGCCTGGCCGAAATTTGCGCGTGATTGCGACGTCGCCCGACGGGATTATCGAAGGCGTTGAAGACCCGAGCCTCCCGATGTTCGTCGGCGTGCAGTGGCACCCCGAACGCTTGACGGCCGAGATGCCGGAACATCTGGCATTGTTTAAGCGACTCGTCGACGTGTCGCGCGCTCGCAGTGGCCGGTGAGACGCACGGGCGCGGAGGCGCAAAGAGCGGCAGTTTCCGACGCCTCTATTCTTCCTGAATCGCGCGAATTTTTAAGTTCAAAGTGAATTTCATCTCCGCGCCTCCGTCTCTTTGCGTCTCCGCGTTAACCTCTTTGCATCGTCACGACCCCGCGCCGCATCCTCCTCCTCGTCACCGATCTTGAAATCGGCGGGACGCCGATCGTCGTGCGCGAATTGGCGACGCGACTGTCGGCCCGGCATCCGTCGCTGTCGATCGAAGTGGCGTGCCTCTCAAAGTGGGGGCCGATTGCCGATGAGCTGCGCGACGCGGGCGTTCGCGTCACGGCGTTTAACGCTGCCGGCAGCTTTAGCCTCGTTCGCGTCGTCACTCGACTCGTTCAACTCATCGGGGAACGAAACATTGACACCGTTTTCAGCTTTCTCCTGCACGCCAATGCGGTGGCGGCGCTCGCATCGCGGCGATGCCGTTCCACGCGATTTCTTCAGTCGATTCAAACCACTCAGCCCGATCCGCGCTGGCACTGGAAGGTGCAAGCGTTCGCCCACCACGCGGCCGATCGCATCGTCGTGCCGAGCCCGTCGGCTGCGACGGCCGCGACGGAATGGTCAAATATTCCGCGCCGCAAGATCGACATCATTCCAAACGCACTCGATATCGGTTCGTTCCAACCCTCGCCCGTGGCAGCAAACCCACGGTCGCCGTTTTCCATCGGCTTCATCGGCCGGCTTGATCCGGTCAAGCGCGTGCCGCTGCTGATCGAACAATTCAGCAAATTGCAAATCGATGCACGTCTCTCGATTTATGGCGACGGGCGCGAACGCGCGGCGATTCGGTCCGCCATCGGCCGGAGCGGTGTTGCCGATCGCATCGCGCTGCACGCGAAAATGGGAAACACGCGCGAGGCGTTATCGAAGATCGCCATGCTCGTGCTCCCTAGCGAGGCCGAAGGGTTCGGGCTGGTGCTCATCGAAGCGATGGCCGCGCGCGTGCCGGTCGTCGCGTGCCGCGTCGCGGGCGTGCGTGACGTCGTCGAACACGGAAGAACCGGATTACTCGCGCGGACGGATGGTTCGGACTTGTCGGTGATGATGACGGAGATCATCAGCGATCGGCCGCTGCGCGAGCGACTGATCGAGTCGGCTCATAAAGAAGTCGCGCGCCGATACGACTGGTCTCGCGTCATCGCGATGTACGACGAGCTATAGCGACTTCGCGTTTAGCGGCACCGCTTGCGGTGCGTTTGTGTTTTACGCAAATTGCGAAGAAACGCACCGCAAGCGGTGCCGCTAAACGGAGGGAATGATCGAGCGCGGTTTCAATCAAATTTCTCCGGCGCTTCGCCCTTCGGGCGCGTTTTCCAACGGCGATGTACCCAGAGATATTGTCCCGGATCGTCGCGCACTGTCTCTTCGATGCCTTTGGTATAGCGTTGCGTGATGTATTGAAGCGGATCCGGCACGTTCGCCCAGTCGTCGGGGTAGATGATGTCCTTGGCGTTCATCGAAAAGCGGAAATTCTCGCTTATGCGCCTGGCAAAGCCGATGATCACCGGCACCTTGTACTGCATTGCAAGTAATGCAATCGATTTATACGCGCTGGCCTTCCGCCCGAAGAAATCGACGAAAATTCCTTTGGGCCCCGCGTTCTGGTCGGCGATGAAGCAGACCACGCCGTTCCTCTCTAAAACATCGACCACTTCTTCGGTCGCCCCTTTCTTGGCGATAATACGCTGGCCCATTTTCTCGCGCACGCCGAGCAGCCATTTGTTGACGTACGGATTATCCAGCGGCCGCGCGATGCTGGTCGTCTCGAAGCCGAGCGTGCCCAGCGCATAGCCGAGAATCTCCCAGTTTCCGTAATGCCCGGTCAGCATGATGAGCCCCCGATCGCGGCGGATCAGCAGCTTCAGCACTTCGCTGAAATCGACCAGTTCCATCACCTCCGCGATCGTATCGACCCGCACCAGGCGCGTGGTGAAGAGCACCTCCACAAATAGCATGAACATCTGCTGCATGCTGCGGCGGGCCATCGTTTCACGCTGCTTTTGCGGCATTTCCGGAAAGCTGCGCGTCAGGTTATGCAGCGCACGTTCGCGATGCCGTCGATCGACGCGATACATGAAATCGCCAAGGAGTCGCGCCAGAGCGTAATTCATGTCGATCGGCCAGCAGTGCATCGACATCGCCAGCACGCGAAGACCGACGTACTGAAAGCGATCAATCAACTCATTGCGCGGTTTGGCCATCAGGAGGTGGGCGGATGGTACCGGCAAATCGATCGCGTGCGAACGCGACGGAAACAGATCAGCCGCCGATGCGGCTCATCTGCTCGTTGCCGTGGAAGCTATGCACGTCGGGTTTTAGCCGCACGCAATCGGTCATCGCCTGTGCGATGGCGTGGGCGCGGTTCAGTTTGCCCGCATCTCGCAGAATCGATCGCACATCGACTTCGCCGCCTTCAAAGAGGCAGCTTCGCAGAACGCCGTCGGCCGTGAGGCGCAGGCGATTGCACGTCGCACAGAAGGGGGCCGACATCGCGCTGATGAAGCCTACGCGTCCAAGGGCCGGATGATCCGCAAATCGATACACCTTCGCGGGCCCAACACCCGCCTCGTCATCGCGGCTAACGGCAATAAGCTCGCCCAGAGCGCGCTCGATCCGCTCACGGACTTCAGGCTCACCGATGAATGCGTCCGTCCCGCGGTCTTGCGCGCCGCACCCGCCGGCCGGTCCGCGCTCGGAGGCATCGACGCGCGATTGGAGGACGGAATATCCCAGCGGCATATATTCGATGAATCGCACGCTCACCGGCCGGTCAATCGCGAGCTTCGCGAAGTCGACGAATTCGTCGTCGTTCGTCCCGCGCATCGTGACGCAATTAATTTTCACCGAAGAGAATCCGACTTCTATCGCACGATCAAGGCCGCGCAACACGGTGGGCAGATCGCCGGTGCGCGTGATCGCTTTGAACCGGTCGGCCTTCAGGCTGTCGATGCTGACGGTCACACGATCGAGCCCGCTCTCGCGTAACGGGCCGGCGAGGTCGTGCAACGCAAATCCGTTCGTCGTCAACGAAAGATCTTCAACGCCGCTGATGCGCGACAACATCGCTACAAGGTCGGTCAACCCGTGACGTACGGTCGGCTCGCCGCCAGTGAGCTTGAATCGGCGAATACCGTGAAGCTCGATGGCCGCGCGAACGACGTCGGCGATCTCCTCAAACGAGAGAATCGACTCTTTCGCCAGCCACGGCACGCCTTCCGCGGGCATGCAATAAAGGCAGCGGAAGTTGCAGCGATCGGTGACGCTGATACGCAACACCTTCACCGCCCCGATGGAGCGCGGTCCGCTGTCGCGGATCGCCGGCGTTTGAAGGAGATCAAGTCGCATAAGCTTGAGCATTCTATGCTAGTTGAGCGTGGGAAAGGAATTGGAAAAGATCACTTAGCGCCATCGCGAGGGTTTAAGAAGCAATGGATTAGACGAAATCCAAAACTTTGGAACGCTCGATCAGGAGAGTTCTGATTGCCCGCCCGTTTCGGTTCGGTTACAAACTTTGCTCGCGATTTAAGATCACTGTTCTGGTGAGTCGCGCCCGCAACGATACTCAAGGAGTCGATGATGAAACCCGTTAGCCGCCGACTGTTCGCCTCGGCGTTAGCCGTCCTGCTCGTGACGGTGTCGACCGTCCGCGCACAGGTGATGGACCAAGTGCCTTCCGATGCTTTGGTCGTCCTGAAGTTTAAGAGTATTGGAGCGACCAGTGCCAAGCTCGGTAAATTCATGCAAGACCTGGGCGTGGCCAGCATGAAGCCGGGCCTGGAAGACCCGCTCGGTTATCTTCAAACGCAGGGCAACATCAAGGAGGGTCTGAACAAGGATGGCGATCTCGCGGTCATCTATCGCGATCCATCCGTCAGCGGCGCGGCGGAAGATAAGTCGATGCTGATCCTGATCCCGGTTACGAATTACAACGCGTTCATCGCAAACTTCGCCGGCGCGAAAAACGACGGCGATGTGACCGAAGTGACGTTGCCCAAGAGCAATGAGCCGTCGTTCATGGCCAAATGGGGCGACTTCGCGGCGCTCGCGCCAGGCAAGGAAGCATTGACCAAGCCCGCCAGCATGATGAAAGTCACCGCGGCGGTGACGAACAAGGAATTAAGCTCGAAAGATGTCGTGCTGCTGGCCAACGTGCCGGCGATGAAGACCAAGTTCCTGCCCAAGCTGAAGGAAAATCGCGAGAAGATTATGACCGAGGCGGAGCAGAACATCACCGCGAAAGCGGAGACGGCAAAGTTCGCGCCGGTGTTGAAGGCCGTCATCGGAAAGAGCTTGGACATGGCCGAGTCGTTCCTGAACGATACGTCTGCGGTCTGCTATTCCTGGAATTTTGGCACGGAAGGGATCAACATTTCGCTGCTGTCTGAGTTTATGCCTGATACTTACATGGCGAAGCTCGCCGGCGACACGAAGAGCACGGGTGACACCCTGCTGAAGGGCCTGCCGACCGAAAAATATCTATTCTTCGGCGGAACGTCGGCCGATCCGAAAGTAACGACGAAGGTCTTCGATGATCTCACGGGCTCAGTCGTAAAGGAGGTCGCCGCAATGGGGCCGGACTACAAGCCGGTACTCGATTACATCGATTCGTTCAAAGCGTTCGCCGCTGCGAACAGTGGACAAAACGTTGGAATGATCGCTCCGAGCGGCGCGATCGGCCAGGACGCGGTCATTCAGTTCATTTCGCTGGTCAAGGGAGACGCTAAAGCGCTTCGCGACGCACAGGCGAAGATGATGAAAAGCCAGGAAGAATCGATGAAGGCACTTGGCTTGCCCGGCGACGCGATGAAAACGACGCTCACGCCCGCCGCGAAGACCGTGGAAGGTGTGTCTTTCGATAGTGTTACGATGGTGGTGAACCCGGACGCGAACTCACCGGCCGCGCAACAACAAGCGCAGATGATGCAGATGCTTTACGGTGCCGGCGGTATGAACACGCTGGTGGGCGATTCTGGCACCGGTCTGCTCGTCGCGTCAGGCGTAAGCGATACGGTGCTCAGCGCGACGGTGGTGGCGGCGAAATCCGGCGCGGCTCCACTGGCGGATATTGCGGGCGTGAAGTCAGTCGCAGCCAATCTGCCCAAGTCGCGCATTGCCGAATTCTATGTGCCGGTCGATCAGATCGTCACGACGGGCCTGGGCTATGCCAAGCAGTTTGGCGCGCCGGTAAATATGCAGCTCCCGCCCGATCTACCGCCTATCGGCTTCGCGGTATCGACCGAGGCGACAACGTTTCGTATGGACACGTACGTTCCGTCGTCGCTCGTGCAAAGTTTAGTGGCCGCGACAATGCAGGTCATGATGCAAATGCAAGGTGGCGGTGGCGGATTGTAATCGCCGAGATAGAACTCAGTATGAACGAAACCCGGGCGCGACAAAGTGCAACTTTGTCGCGCCCGGTTGTTTTTTACTTGTTCGCTCCCCAGTGTACTCGTGGAGAGACAGGTCAAGAGGCGTCCTTATTTCTGTGCCAGTAGAGAGGCGAAGACCCCTGACCCACCCTCTGCCCCAGCACGGAGAGTCGTGAAGAGCGTTACTTCCTGAACAACTCGGCAACGGCCGCGCCGGGATCGGGTTGCCGCATAAACGTCTCGCCGATCAGCACCGCCCGCACCCCTGCATCGGCAAGCTTGTCGATGTCGTGACGTGTGCGAATACCGCTTTCGCTGATCAACACCTCTTTATCCTCAATCAGCTCGGCCATCCGAAGCGTTGTACCGAGATCGGTCTTGAATGTGTTCAGGTCGCGATTGTTTATGCCCAGCAAGCTGTAGCTCCGATGCGGAAAGCCGATGACGTTGTCGCGTACGCGAATCAGATCGTCCATGCCGTGCACTTCGATCAGGCAAGTCAGCTGCAACTCCGTCGCGAGGATTTGCAGGTCGATCAGCTCGTGCGTTTTCAGGCAATCGGCAATCAGCAGAATCGCGTCCGCGCCGGCCGCCCGGGTTTCGTACACCTGGTATGGATCGATGATGAAGTCCTTGCGAAGTACCGGCAGCGAAACGCGGGTTCGTACCGCCTCGATGTAGTCGAGATGCCCCTGAAAAAACGATTCGTCCGTCAACACGCTGAGCGCATCGGCGCCGGCGGACGCGTAAGACAGGGCGAGTTCCACGGGATTAAAATCCGCGCGAATCACGCCCGCGCTCGGCGAGGCTTTTTTGATTTCCGCGATCAAGTTAACGCGTTTGGGGGTGTTCGTCGTCGTGATGTTGGTGACGGCGGCGAAGAAGTTTCGCGGACGGTCGCGATCGGCGATAATCCGCTTTAGATCGTCGATCGATCGCCGGCCGCGTGCGACCTCGAGCTCGACGCGTTTCTTCTCCAGAATTTGCTCGAGAATCGTCTTCATGTGAATCGGCCGTCACCTGCGAGAGACGACGAATCACTCTAGACCGGATGAGGTTGATGTCAATTTCGCTGGCTGAATCACTGCTCAAGCAAATGGCAGTACCCTTAATTTTTGCCGCGGCCGCGTTGATCGTGGCCGCGTGCCTTGGTGCGTTTCGTTGCTCCAACGTAATCGGCCCCCGCAGGCTCAGCGACCGCGCAGCCACGCCGGGTCTGCTGTGGATCATCACGACCGCCGGCATGTTCGTCTGGCTTGTCACGTCCAACGCCGTGGTGTCGTCGGACGGGCGAGTCGCGTCGTCGGCAACGCAACCAACCACCGCTGCAACCACCGCATCAACCTTCCCCACGATTCCGTCGAGCGAAGAAAATCGGCCGTTGTCGGCGAAGACGATTGTGCTTGCCAGCACCGTTCCTCCGATCGTCGGCTTTCTCGCGTTTCTGCTCGCGGATGTATTTGCGCTCGGCTCACGCGAGCCGTCGCTGGTATCGCAACTTGGCTATCCCATTCGCCGCATCGGCAGGGGTGTGTTGACTGGCCTGCTGGGCGCAATAGTGGCCGTCCCGCTAACGCTTGCCGTCTCGATAATCACGCAATTGTTCGTGGAGCGTTTAGGCATGACGATGCCCGTCGACCATGAGCTAATCCGCATCTTTCGCGATCCCGAGGATCACGGGCTGCGCAGCGTGATCGCGCTGAGCGCCATCCTCGTCGCGCCGCTGTTCGAAGAGCTTTTTTTCCGCGGCCATCTTCAAACTGTTCTGGCCGCGACGTTTGCCGGCGCGAGGCGTGAACCCGTGCCCGGCGCATTTGCACGATGGGCCGCGATCGCCGGCAGCGCCGCACTCTTCGCGGCCGTCCATTGGCCCGGCTGGATGAGGCCGCCGCTCTTCGTGCTCGCAATATGTATTGGTTACGTATACGAACGCACGGGAAATCTGTGGGCGGCGATGACCATGCATGCGGCGTTCAACGCGATTTCCATCGCGGCGACTTTTGCGCTCGGCTAAGCACCGTAAACGGCCGTTCCAATAATTTCCGGCCGCACAAACCAATTCTGCTTATCCAAACCCGCAAGCGTCTCCTCAATCCAGCCGATATGAAAGCTAGTGCGACTCAGCCAGACGCACGGAGAGAGGAAGTGCAGCGTGGTTAAAGGTATTCCGATCGGTCAGTTGCTCATTGAGGCAGGGGTGCTCAGCGAAAAACAGGTGCAGCACATCCTGCGCGTGCAAAAAGAATCACATCGCCCGTTCGGCGATCTGGCAGAGCGATTGTTCGGCATCAATCCGAGCGCCGTCGAGGATGCCTGGGTCGAGCAATACACTCGGACGGTCGGCACGGTCGATCTGGACGACATCGACGTCGACAGCGAATGCCTTCGTCTAATCAATCGCCGACAGGCTTGGCAGTTCCATGTGCTGCCTACGGAGCGCGACGCGACAGCCCTGAACATCGCGACCAGCGTCGAAGACCTCGTCCGCGCGGTGAACTTCACGGCCAAGAAAATCGACGAGCCGCTTTCGTTTCTCATCGCCGAGCGCGCCCAGCTTCGCGAGTTCCTGATGAAGCATTTTCCGGTGCCGGAATTCATCGCCGCGTATTCGGAATCGATGAAGTAATGCACTTTATGACTCCTCTTTCCGTATTCGGAGAAAGGTAGTGAGAAGGGTGATGATCGCTGTCAGTCAATCCCATGGCAGCGCCGCTAGTCGGGAATCGATCGGCACGAACACCGCCGCGCGATCGTCTTTGTAAACCTGCTTCCAACCCAATCGCTCCACCGCGTTCTTCAATCGCGCCGATGTGATTGGCACGATGGCAGCATCGGCGTCGGCGTCGCGGAGCGCGCCGGCCAGCTCTTCATCATTCTGATCGAGGCACGTGCGCTTCCAGAAGCCGGGCGTGTAGAGCTGCGTGCGCGGATCCATGAACACCTGGAACGACGGGCCCAACTGCCAGGCAAGATATCCGCCGGCGTTGAAATCGTTAATCAATCGGCCGCGCGTCGGAGTGATATTCTTAGCCACGAATTCGGCCGCCCCGCACGGATAGCCCGGCGCTTCGGGGCCTTGGCGATTCAACCATTGCGCCATCGAGGCATCGCGCGTGGGGAAAGTCGCCACAAATCGCGCACATCCGACGATCAACAATAGTCCCATCATGATTGAAATCGGCCGGCGTTCGAGCACCTTGCCGTGCATTGAGTTGAGTCCCAGCGCGAGCATCGGGGCGGCGACGATGACAAAGATCGGCGCCAGCCGGCCCATGCGACAAATCCCGACACAGCCGCACGTAAGCAACAGCCAGTCGCCCGCGCTGTATTTCGCCCGGCGAACAATGAAGCAGATCGTCGCCCCCAGCAGCAGGCCGCTTGTCAGCGAGAAGAACGAACCGGAATAGAATGGCCGCAACTCGGCGACGGCATTCGCGCTAACCATCGGATCAGCGGCCGAGTAATTAAACAGACTGGTGATCAGCCCCGGCAGCATCGGAGTCATCAGGCACGCGAAAGAAATCGCGATCGTCAGCGCGATCGCGCGACGCATCGCGACCTTCGCTCGCCACGCATCGATTGCGGCGGCGGCGCACATCAGCGGCGCGACGATTGCGAACATGTGAAAGTTGATGTTGAGGATGGTCAGCGGAATGACAAGCCAGACCGCGCGCGACGCGTTTCCCATCCGCCGATCGCGGGCGATCAGCCAGGCGATGATCGACAATAGCGTGATCGACATCGTCGCCGGTCGGAAGCTGAGGTAGGGGAGCGCGAGATATTCGCCGAACGCGATCGCGAGAATGATGCCGACGTACGGCCGGGGCGGTTGCGTGATTTCCAGGCACGTCAGCGTAACGAACAGAAAAAATGTCCCAACAAAAATTGCCTGCCCGGCAATCGCCGCGCGAAATCCGCCCAACGCCCAGGCTTTGCTCATGCCAATCTCCGCGAGCCACGAGTAGGGCGTCCAGGGCGTCTTCACCGAAGCAAAGGAGAGGGTGTCGACAATCGGACCGATCCCTTCACGCTGCAATTGCTCGCCGACGCGAATATGCCACCAGCAATCCGGATCGATGGTGTCGTAGAGCACCGCTTTCCCAGCGGCCGTAAGGAGCAGAAGCGAAAGTAAAAGCCCAAAGCCCACGCGTGCCCGATCATTGTCAATCATCGTGTTGGAGCTATGCACTTCGTTTCATCGGTCAATGGCCCGCGCTTTCGTGAAAAGAGTCGGCGTCTGGTCTATAACCCGTAAATTCGCTGGCTACTGCTCATACTTGCGCTGTCGGCCTCCATCGGATCGATGCATTTGGCTGATCGCGATCTTTGGCTTGACGAGTTGTGGACGATGGAGCTTACGACCGGCCGGGGATCGGCTCATCTGTCCATTCCATTCGATCAACTGGTTTCACCCGCGCCGCGGACCACTCAACTGATCGACGCACCGCCGCTGCGGGCAGTGTGGTCTCACATGGATTCCGCCGCACATCCGCCGCTGTATTTTGTCGCGTTGCGGTGTTGGGCCTCGCTGTTTGGATCAAGCGCTGTTGCCCTCAGGGCTTTCTCGCTGTTGCTGATGATCAGCTCAGTCATCGTGCTCTACGACCTCTGCCGGCTGTGGATCCCTCACTCATCCACGTTTTGGGCCTGCCTGCTTTTCGCAATCAGCATTCCGGTCGTCGAGTATTCCGCCGAGGTTCGCAACTATGCGATGGCGATGCTTCTCACGCTCGCATCGGCCGATGCGATGGCGCGAATCTTGACACGCGGCAGTTCACCGCGTCGAGCCGTTGCCATGGGGCTCTGCATGCTCGGTGCCGCGCTCACGCACTATTTCGCCATCATCACGCTGATGAGCCTGGTGGCCTCGTCGATCGTCATGGCGCGACGAGATCGCTCGAAGCTCATCGCGTTGACGAGCGCCGTCGCGGGCGCGGTCGGCGGGTGGAGCGTGATGTGGGGACAATACTTCCTACGGCAGGCGCAGCATTTCCTTTCCGTCGCGGATCCGACCACGGCATTTCTTTCCAGCGGCGGCAACTCCGGCTACGGGTGGCTGGCGCTGGTTTCGCTTCCGATTCGTTTGCTCACGGACGCCGATCCACGCTGGGCAATTCCCGCGGCGATCGGCAGTTGCCTGCTCATCGGGCTTTGCGTCGCAAGGCCGAATTGCTTGGCGCGCACTTTCGCTTGGTTCTGGTTGATCGGCACCGTCGGCACGATTGCCGCGATCGATCTGATTCGACATACGACGCAGGTCAGCTACATTCGATATTCGATACTCGCCATCCCGGCGCTCTGCATCCTGATCGCGACGGCCGGCGAATCGCGCCGTCATCGCTTGCTGCCGATCACGGCGGCCCTGATGTGCGCGTTGTCTATGCCAAGCCTGTATTCATCGCCTTCGCCGCGGTGGTCGGCGTTGGGACAACAGATCGCGAGAAATATTTCAGCCGACCGGGGCGCAACGATTATCTTCGCCGCACCCCATCAGCCAGATTGGACCGTCGGCTACCTTTACATGGCGGTCACTCAGTATTTGCCGCATGAGCCGATGGCCGTCGCGTTGATTCATTCAGACACTCCCGACGAATTATTGGAGCGCAGCGATCTGTTTCGGGGATCGAATGTCTGGCTGGTTGCTGCCGGACGTGCTGAGCCTTGGAATGCGTTGGTCGCCCGAGGCATTGTCTGTTCGCCGATCGCGCTTGAGGGTCCGGCACCGGCGATGCTCTACCGCATCGCATCGGCGCGCTAAGCCTCGGCTACTTGTCAAAAGCCGTCGACGCGGGGAATCTGCACGCTTATGTTGCACCCGGAAATCAAAGTGCTCCCCACGCCCGCCGATGTAGCGAGGGAGGCGGCGGATCGAATTGTGGAGCTCTCGGAAAACGCAATTGA
>CAXSBN010000020.1:25576-26340 GCA_964236135.1 uncultured Phycisphaerae bacterium | reverse complement strand
AGAGCCGTTTCTCCATCGCGCTCGCCGGCGGATCGACGCCGAAGGCGCTCTATCAATTGCTGGCGTCATCGCAATATTCGCCTCAGATCGACTGGCCGGCGGTGGATGTTTTTTTCGGGGATGAACGCTGCGTTCCGCCCGATCATGCGGACAGCAATTACCGCATGGCCCGCGAATCATTGCTGAAAAAAGTGCCGCTGCCGGGCGACAACGTTTATCGCATGCACGGCGAGGCCAGCGACGCAAACGAAGCCGCCAAAGAATATGGCGAAATGCTGAAGGAAAAATTCGGCGACGACGGTGGCATCGACTTGGTGCTGCTCGGCATGGGCGACGACGGCCACACCGCATCGCTTTTCCCCGGATCGCCGGCCCTTGATGAAATCAAACATCGATGCGTCGCCAACTATGTCGAGACGCTGAAAACAAATCGTCTGACGCTTAGCGCGCCGTTCATCAACCGTGCGACAAACGTGCTGTTCATGGTTGTGGGCAAAGATAAGGCCGTTCGTCTATCGGAAGTTTTGGAAGGCCCGCGCGATCCCCACCGCCTGCCCTCGCAGCTCATCCAACCGGCGAGCGGAAAAATCACGTGGCTGATTGATGTCGCGGCGGCGGAAATGGAGTGAGGAGAGGGGCAGGGGGCGAGGGGTAAGGGGCAAGAGAAGACGAAGACGTAAGATTTGTCTTCCCTTGCCCCTTACCCCTCCCCCCCCTCCCCCCCCCGGCACCCCCCCCTTCCTCTCTCCCCCCCCCCTCCCCCC
>CAXSBN010000020.1:0-25566 GCA_964236135.1 uncultured Phycisphaerae bacterium | reverse complement strand
AGGGAGAGGAGAAAAAACGAAATCATCCAGAATGCGGTCGCCCTGCCTGCCCCCTCGCCCCTCTCCTTCACACCTTGGCAAACTGCCGGCATTACAATAGATTCTCTTTCTCATGCAGGAATCGAGCACTAAGAAGATTTACGACGTTCATTCGGTTTTCTACGATGCCACGTTCGGGCGGCTGGTCAAACGCCGCATTGAGCGGGCGATCGATCACATGAATGTGACGCCAACCGATTTGGTGCTTGACCTGGGCATCGGCACTGGTGTTTCGCTGAATTATTACCCCAGCCACGCGCAGGTTGTCGGCATCGATTTGTCGGCGGGCATGTTGCGGGAATGTCGCAAGAAAATTCGCGAGCGCGGACTCGACCGGGCATTTGTCTTTCAATCCAACGCGCTAACGCTGCCGTTCGCCGACAGCACATTCGATCACGTGTTCATCAGCCATGTGATCAGCGTGGTGAGCGATCCGGTGCAGTTGGTGCGCGAAGCGCAACGGGTCGCCAAGCCGGGCGCACGCATCGTCATCGTCAATCACTTCCAATCCACAAACCGCTTTATCGCACTGGTGGAGAAATGGCTCTGCCCGCTCTGCACGAAGCTCGGCTGGCGAAGCGACCTGGCGCTTCAGGATCTGATCCGGCGCACGGGCGTGGAGATTGAATATCGCTATAAGCTCGAAAGCATCGACTTGTGGGAAACGGTTGTCATCACGAATAACAAGTCCGCACTCACGCATCGTCAAGATGTCGAAGCACCCGAGCTCGAAACCGTGGCCGCATAGCCTTACCCCCGAACGCTATCGAAACCACCACGCCGGGGCAGAGCGTATTCGCGCCGCCCCGGATGTCTGCACCCTTACACCGCGCAGAGCGTCGCCAATACCCATTCAGTGCGACTCTCGCGGCGACTCTCGCGTCACCGGCTGCGTCGTTCTCGCGCGCGTATTCCCGCTGCTCTGCATTTGCGATTTAAGTTGAGTCGCGCGTTGCATCATCATGGCCGGAGCGATGGTCTCATTCGTCGTGGGTGTCATCGCGAAGTGCATGGTGCGATCGTCCGTCCATCGGAAAGGCGCGACATCGGCCGCCAAGTCGAACGGCACCCATTGCCACCAGGGCGCGATCATCTTACGGCTGGTTTTGAGCGTGTCGTATCCATCGTTCCGAAGCTGCACTTCGTAGTTTCCATACCAAATGAAATCCGTCGTGACCGGCGTGCGGCCGACTTCCTGATTGTTGAGCACGACCAGCGCGCCGGGTGGATCGCTGGTCACCGTCAATTTCCGCTCCACGCAGCCGGCAAAAAGGCTCAGAACCAAGGCAAGCGCGAGCAATGCAAATCGCATGACGGCGAGTATAGATTCGCGAGCGTCCGGGCCGCAAATGGTGATGAATTGAAACGCGAAGTTTGCGCGAGATGGCGAGCCTAGAGTGACGCGATATTGTTCGTGTTGATTGTTTTCTCGTTGCCCGCCGCCGACGTGTTTTGGTGGTGGTGATCGAAGCGCCGTGCGCAATCGCTATTGCATTCCCGCGCATGGCGCAGCGGGATTGCAGCCGTCGCGATCTTTCAATTCGCCGGCGTTGCGCTGCTGATGGCGACGCGCGGGCTTCGTCTTGATCTGCCAATTCCGCGAGCATTGCTCATTGTGGTGTATGCGCGGCATCTGCTCGTGATGCCTGGTTTCGTGATAGTACTTGGTGTTGGTGAAATAGTTGGATTCGCGAAACGGAAATTGTCGCGATCACCACGCGAAGGCGCAAGCGGCGGGGCGGTGAGTCGCCGGCGATTTATCGCGACCGAGAGGGCGGTCGCGACACCGCCATTACTTGCTGCGTCGGGGTTGACGATCGCGCTGCCGCTATCGGATACCTTCCGTGTGGAAGGGTGAATCGGCCGCCGTCGTCTCGAACGGCGTGGGGAATTGGTTTCCAATTCGCGTCAATGCACCGGCGGAAATCGTTCACCTCACGTTGCGAAGCGCTTGCGCGTTCATTGCCGCTAGCCCGCCTGAACAGAAAGAAGCTTCAACTTTGTCGAACCAGGCAGACGATTGCCAGTGCGAGAGTGAACGCTGCCGCCATCGCGACAAACGGTACGAGTGAGATGCCGTGAAGTTTCGTGCCGATCCGAATCCGCGAATGATCATCGGGCTCGATGACGCGGCCGCCGGTGCGATCGGCGAGCGCCTGCAGCGTCACGCGGTTGTTTCCGAGCCGAGAAAATTCTACGGGATAGTGCGAGGCAAACGCCGTTCTCGCGATGACTCGCCCGGCGAGCTCGACGACGGCGGTGGTTGAGTCCGATGCGCGATCGAATGTGATTTGGTATTGGCCGGGCGCTGTCTGAGGAATATCGATCGACGGTTTCGCGTCGAGACAAAGCCGCGGATGCAAGCCATTCATCGATCGATCGACATCGACTGCTTCAAGCGTGAGGTGAACGGCCGAGCCGTCATCCTGCCAGCTTGCGGTGAAGCGGGGGTCCGATGTCGTCGCATGGAAGGTGCCGAGGAACGCGGCAAGCTCAGCGGACGATGGCTCAAACGCCACGGCGACCACCCGGCCAAGCCCGACCTGCTGATCGGCGGACAACGGATGATCGTCATCATCGCGCGCGAGCAGGTGAGCGGTCGTCTTTGTCCAGACACGATTTATCGGCGCAATTGCTCTCGCCGGAAGTTTGAGGGGGGCATTAAAATGAGCAGTTCTCGGCGATCGAAGCAACGTCGTCGTATCGGCTGCGCGAGCGATCTTTTGCAATGCCGACGACCAGAAGCTCGCTTGTGTTTCATCCGCGATCGCGATCGATGACCCACCCGTTGCCGCCGACAAGGTCGAGAGTGGACTGTTGGCCGCGAGAGAACGAGTTGATAACAAACTGAGCGCGATGCCTTCATTTAAGAATGCGGTCCTCAGCGCGGTCGCGTTTGGCAGGTCTGCATCGCCATCGGTGATGACGAGCAGCGATCGCGGTAGCGTCCCGCGATGAGTCTGAACGATGGATTGAAGCGCGAGCCCGAGATTCGTCGGTCCCGACGGTCGCACGTCGGCGGGCGCAAGAAACGAACCGCCCAAGATTTCGTTGATCGGCTGCGACTGAACCCACCAGCGCACATCGCGTGAGAAGCTGGCGATCCTGATCAGATCGTTTGGCGGAAATCCGCCAAGCTGCTCGTGCAGGGCGTGGACGGCGAGCGCCCACTTCGTCTCGGCCTGCCCGGTGCGGATGTCGACCATCGACTGATCCATCGAGCCGCTCGCGTCGAGCAAAATGATCCACTGTCGCCGCGGCGTTGGAGATGCGCTGGCGAGCGGCGACAGCGTGCTATCGATCAGTGAGCCGACGTATCCCCCCGCGCCGAAGGAGTGTTCGCCGCCGAGGATGACGAGCGTGCCGCCGAGGTCGCGAACATAGCGGAGCAACTGTTGCTGAACGGCGGGTGGAATCGATTCAATCGGCTGATCGTCGAGCACGATGATCGAAGCTGCGAGGTATTCGCTGATATTTATGGGAAGTTTATCGCCGCTGGCGAAGGTGCGAGATGCCGCCGATGACCTCCGGCCAACCCACCAGCGTTCGGCCGCGTCAGTCGCGGGCGGTGGCGCGTCGACTGTAAGTGCATCATTCTCAGGCCATTCATCGCCGGCGTCGAGCTGCGCCTTGATGGCCGGCATTCCAGCGCGATGAATATCGAGCCGCTCGACGATCGAGCCGACACCGAGGTGAAACGAGACCTTACTATCTGCCGAGAGAGTCAAATCGCGCATCGACTGGCCGCTGTTCGCGGCGGCGACGACAAGCTGCTGACCTTCCACGTCCAGCCGAGTGATCCGCGCATCGACGATCTGTTCAAGCCCTGGGTCAATGACCGGATATACCGGCGGCGAGTCGATGGGTTGCGGTGAATCGAACTGCCCATCACTGAAGAGAATAATCGCATCGCCGACGATTCCGGCCGTGTCGAAATTCGTCTTTTCCGATGACAGGTCGGGCAGCCGCGTGTGGCCATCGGACACAAGCGACGTGATCCCGTGATTCTGGTCCGCGAAAAGACAATAGTCGATCGAGCTTTTTTCGCTTTGTGGCAGAAGCTGTCGGATTCGACGTAACAGCGCGGCGGGATCGCGAAAGGCGGCGACGCGCGTGCTGGCCGACGTGTCGATCAAGACCGTGATGGACGGGGTTGAAGAACGAAGCCATCGCGGGCCGGCGATCGCGATAAAAATCAGCAGCAGCGAAAGAGAAATGAATCCGAACGCGCGGCGCTTGCTGGGCTTCGATGATCGAGCCCGGAACGCAAGAAGCACGGCAACGGCGACAATCATGCCGATCGCGGCAACCATATTCGCGGCGGAGATTCGTTCGAATTGAACCATCCTGTATGACGCTTCGTCGAAGCGGTGTCGATCGCCTACGATGGCGATGGATGCGTTCAATGCAAATCAGTCCGGCCGGCCCGATGCTGCGGGTGGGGGCGGTCAGTTTTTTAAATTCCAAGCCGCTGATCGCCGGCCTCGATCAAACCGTTGGCTTGTCGCTCACGCTGGATGTTCCGTCGAAGCTGATCGACGGACTGCTCGACGGGCGATTCGATGTCGCGCTACTGCCGGTGATCGATTATCAGCGGATGGAAAACCTGGTCGTCGTCCCCTCGGCCGGGATTGGGTGCGACGGGCCGACACTGACGGTGCGATTGTTCAGCCGCACGCCGATCGAGCAGACGCGCGTGCTGGCGTGCGATCCGGACAGCCACACGTCGGTCGCGCTCGCAACGATCATCTTGCGGGAGAAGTACCGACTTTCCCCCGAGCTGATCGAACTGAGGCAGACGACGGACTCCGCCGGAGAAACACGGCTGCTGATCGGCGATAAGGTCGTCACCGATGCGCCAGCGGGCTTCGCGCATCAGCTCGATCTGGGCGAGGCATGGAAAGAATTGACCGGTCGGCCGTTCGTGTTTGCGGTGTGGGTGGCGCGGAAAGGGATTGATCTGCGAAATCTTCCGGAAGTGCTGACGCAGTCGCGATTGAACGGACTCGCAAATGTTGAAGCGTTGATCGAAGAACATGCGGGAAAACTCGGATGGTCGCCGACGCTGGCGCGCGAGTATCTGACGCATTTTTTGAAGTTTGAGGTGGGGACGGAACAGCTCGATGCGATTCGGTTGTTTCATCGGAAAGCGGGTGAGCTTGGGTTAGTTCAAACACCGGTCAGGGCGCTTGAGATTTACCGGCGTCCTGGGTTTTGAGACGCTTCAGTCTTTATCTATCGGATCGCGCAAGTTTTTCCACCCGTTCGACCTTTCGCTCGACGCGCTCGGCGATCGCTTTTTCCAGCATCGTGTCGCGACCGGTCGGATACCAATAGCGCGATGGAAGCAAAATGCCCTCATCCGCTTCCCGCGATCCGCGCGGCGCTTCACGCAACTTCACCGGGCGCGAGAAAATGCTGGAGTAATTAACGACCGAAGTGATGCGCTGCTCCGCGATCGTTTCACGTTCGACCAAAACCTTGGGCGTCATCACAAATGTGCCGTCGGACCGCCGGTCGACCTGAAAGCGAATTGTGCGACGTGTCGCCGAAAGCGAGCTTTCGGCCAGGTCGTCGAGCGTGCGGACGTCGGGCCGCCAGATTTCGAACCATTGGCGAGAAGTAAGCGGCCTGGTCGTCATCACGCCGCCGCGATAATCGGTGCGGTCAATCACGAACTGCAGGTCGCGGGCCGCTTCATCGCAGGCGTTCCAAATCGTATCGAAGCCGGCGGCGGCGACGGTCGATTCAGTCGCGGTCGGCAATGAGTACCAGTACGACGGCTGCGTAGTTGCGAGGTCGAGAACGGTGCTCGGCTGCGTGGCGGCGGGATTGGATGGGCCGGTGATGCAGCCGATCGTGCCGACGGCGACGAGCGCAGCGACCGCGCCCGTGGCGAGGGTGAACGACATCCGGCGACTATGCAGGTTCATACCCTTGACTCCGAAGCGACCGCGACCAACGGCTCGAACTGCCGGTCGCCGACCGTGTGGACGACGATCGCGTTCATCGTGCCCGGCGTGCCGAGCGAGCTGCCGCCCACGATGATGACGCGGTCGCCCGGCTTTGCAAAGCTTCGCGCGATGATCAGCGCGTCGATCTCGTCAACCAATTTCTGAAAATCGCCAGGCGGGGCCATCTCCTGCGGGATAACGCCGTAGTGCAGCGCCATTCGACGCAGCGCGCGATGATCGCTTGAGAGCGCGACGATCGGCACATTGAAGCGAAACTTCGAGAAGATCTGCGCGGTCGCGCCGGTCTGGCTATAGACGACGACGAGCTTGGCGTTCAGCGTCGTGGCGATTTCGCGCACGCCTTTTGCGACGGCGGCCGACAGCGGCTTGGTGCGAAGCTTCAGCGTCGGCTCTGCGATGAGCGGCTGCGTGTCGAGATATTCTTCCGTCACCTCGGCGATGCGCGACATGGTGGCCACCGTGCCGATCGGAAACTTCCCGACGGAGGTTTCGGCGCTGAGCATTACTGCGTCAGTTGCGTCGAAAATCGCGTTTGCGACATCGCTCACTTCCGCGCGCGTGGGCGATGAATTTTCGACCATGCTCTGGAGCATCTGCGTCGCCACGATGCACGGCTTAGCTGCGTTGCGGCAGCGGCGGATGAGATCTTTCTGAATGATCGGCACCCGCGCCAACTCGACTTCCACGCCAAGATCGCCGCGCGCGACCATCACGCCGTCCGACGATTCAACGATGCGGTCGATGTCGTCCAGCGCCTCGGCCATCTCGATTTTGGCGATCAGTTGAATGCCGCTGATGTTGTTTCGCAGATGCTCGCGAATCAGGTTGATGTCATCGGCGTTGCGCACGAACGAAAGCGCGAGATAATCCAGATCATTCTCGATGGCCCAGTCGACACATTCCCAATCGCGGTCGGTGATGCTTGGCGTGTTGAGCTTGGTGTTGGGAAGGTTGATGCCCTTGGCGGTTTTCAAGACGCCGCCTGATGTGCAGCGGCAGCGCAGTTCGTTGTAATTTTTGTCAGTGCAGACAAATCGCAGCAGGCCGTCTTCGATCAGGACGCGATTGCCGACGGCGACGTCGTCGACGAGGCGCGGATAGATGCTGCTCACGCGCCCGTTTTCGCCGACGATTTCGGTGCGCTGGATGATGAGGTCTTCGCCCGTGGCGATGGGCATGCCGCCGGTGTTGTTGAGGTCGGCGATTTTACCGAGGCGGATTTTTGGGCCGCACAGATCGCCGAGAACCGCGACGGGTTGGTCCCACCGCGCGGCGGCCTCGCGAATGTTGCGGAGCGTTTGCAGATGCTGATCGAGCGAGCCGTGGGAAAAGTTCAACCGGCACGCGTCCGCACCGGCCTGAAAGAGATCGAAGAGCGCCTGAGAGCTCCCAACGGCCGGCCCCATCGTGGCGAGGATTTTGGTTCGGATCATCTCGTTGCTATTCAGCGTCCAGTTTCCGCGATTCTTCTTTCAACGCTTCAAGATCGGCAACAGCGAGGAGGTCTTTTTTCCTACCGGCCGAACGTTTCAGGTGAATCAGCGTATCGAGATCAACGCAGAGGCATTCAAGTCCTAGGAACTTCAAACGTTCGGAGCGTGAAAGGAGCTTATCGTACGTTCCGTCGCCGGCAACTTCACCCATCACATCGAGAGGTCCATCGATTGTAGATAGAGTGAAGTTAAGACCTTGCTTCACTGTGAGCTCATCAAATTTGAACGGCAATCCGGGCGGAGCACCTCTTAACGAAACGTCGAGGTGAGAAACCGATCGAACGAGTCGGCGAATATTCTCGGGAGTGCGGTGATACACGATATCGATGTCGACGGTATTCCTTACGCTTCCGTGCGCAATTGCCGCCAGGCCGCCGATCAGAATGAATTCGACGTCATGATCGACAAGCGTTTGAAGAATTCGTTTGAATTGCGTCATTTGATTGACTTCGCTTGGATCATTGCCATTCGAAGTTCATCTGAGAATTCATGAAGTTGCAGGAAGAGTTCGAATCGTTGGGCCGGTGTCAGCTTCAGATGTTCTCGCAGCAGTGTGCGGTCGACATCTTTCTTGCACTCCTCAACAAAAGCCACAGCGTCAGAGGCTCGCAAAGGGATTACATCTGCGTGAGTAACCATTGTCCATGATTCTAGCAGGTACGACGAGGCAGTTGAATCATCTCGCGTCAATCATCGTAAACACCGTAATCTCCGGCCGAACATTAAAGCGCACCTGCATCAGGTGGCCGACGCCGCGGTTGATGTAAAGGCGACGGTCGCCGGTGAGGGCATACTCGCCCGCGACATAGCGGCGGTTGCGCACGGGCAGCAGCGGCGGCGGAAAGAAGGGCGGCTTGCACTGCCCGCCGTGCGTGTGGCCGGCGAGAATCCAGCCCTGATAATTCTGCCACACCGATAGATCGCAGACGTCGGGATTATGACAGAGCGCGATCGCCGGACGCGATTCATCGTATTGACGAAACGCGCGTTGTGGATTGAAGTTCGTGCCCCACACGTCATCGATGCCGACGATCTGCAACTCATCGACGATGGCGATCTCATTGCGAAGGACGTTCACGCCGGCCGAAGCGACCGATGTAAAGAGCGCATTGGCGACGGAACTATCCCGCCAGCCGTAGCCATAATCGTGGTTTCCAGGAATGCCGAACACTTTGCGATGCGCGGCCAAAGGCGCCAGCACGCGGCGAATCGTGGCAAACTCCGCCGGCGAGGTGTAGCTGATGAAATCGCCGGTGATAACAACGATGTGCGGCGACATCGCCGCGACGCGGTGCATCGCATTCGTCAGATACTTCTCGCTCACACGCTCGCCCGCGTGCAAATCGCTGACCTGCACAAGCGTCTTGCCGAGCAGCGCGGGAGGACAACCGCGAATGCGAAGCGGCCGACGCACGACCTCGAGCCAGTGCGGCTCGACCTGCCAGGTGTAAAACCCGGTCGCACCGGCGACTGCAAGCGACGCCGCCGCGCATCGCTTCAGCATCCGGCGACGCGAAATGCGATGCGTCATTGAGGCGGTTCCTGCCGACGGCGCACTGAGCGTAGCTCGCCGATCGGCGATCGAATGCAACGTCATTCCGACACTCGCGTCCGTTCATCTAACAAGGCTTCGAGCGTCGCTATCGCATCGAAATCCTTCGGACGGCCAGCAGATCGCTTGAGGTGTATAAGTGTATTGAGGTCGACACACTTGCATTGAACGCCGAGCACTTCGACGTCGAGTGTCCCAGGCAGCAACTGATCGAAAGTTCCGCCGCCGATTACTTCGCCCAAAAGGTCGATCGCGCCCGCGTCCGTGGAGAGCGTGAAATTTAGACCGCGCTTGATTGTTTCTCGATCGAATCGAAATGGCAGACCCGGAGGGGCACCCCGCAGTGTTGGGTTAATGGCTGCCAGCGCGTTTGTGAGTCTCTCGTGATTGTCGTCCGTCCGACGATAGACAATGTCCAGATCAACTGTCGTGCGGACGCTGCCCAATGCATTTCCCGCAACCCCGCCGATGAGAATAAATCGACGTCGTTCGTTTTCAGCAGCCCGAGCAGCCGGCGAAAATCAGTCAGCATTTGCTGTCGCTTTCTTGATTCCCTGCCGGAGTGATTCGGTGAACTCCAGCAGTTGAACCATCAACTCAACACGCTCGGACGGAGTCAACTTGAGGTGTTCTCGCAGCAATGTGCGATCGACGTCCTTCTTGTAAACCTCGATGACCGGATCTGGCTCCCAAGTGCGAGGTTGAACAAAATCGTCTGACATCATCTAAATCGTAGGCGTCTCAAGCCTTTCCCGCGCCGCCCTCGTGCTTATGCACGATGGCGTGCAGATCGGGGACGACCGGCTGCTTGCTGCTCACAGGATCGACGACGCGGATGTGCGTTTCTTTCAACTGGCGATCGTCGATGCCGCTCGGGCTGCCGCACATGAGGTCGGCACCGCTCTGCGTCTTCGGAAAAGCAATGACGTCGCGGATGTTGCTGATATTACGCAAAATCATCACCAGCCGGTCGAGCCCCAGCGCGATGCCGCCATGCGGCGGGGCGCCGTATTGCAGCGCGTCGAGCAGGAAGCCGAATTTTGCCTTCTGCGCCGCATCGTCGATGCCGAGCAGCGAAAAGACTTTCTGTTGAATGTCCATGCGATGAATACGAATCGATCCGCCGCCTACTTCAGAGCCGTTGACGACGATGTCGTAGGCCTTTGATTTCATCGACTCGACGACGGCGCGATCGCGCGAATCGAGCTTGTCCAGTTCAGAATCAAGCGGGGCGGTGAACGGGTGATGCGTGCTGGTGTAGCGGTTCGCTTCCTCGTCGTATTCAAACATCGGGAAGTCGGTGACCCAGACCCAGGCGAATTCGGTTTTGGGTTTCAGTTGCATGTCGCGCGCCATTTTCAGACGCAGCTCGCCGAGCACTTTGTGAACGACTTTTGGTTTGTCGGCGACGAAACAGAGGAGGTCGCCTTCCTTGGCGCCGCAGCGTTCGATGATTTGTGAAGCGACACTGTTGACGAATTTTGCGACACCGGTGTCGAAGCCTAAAGCGCCCGACGAACTGGCGTTCGTGACTACGACCTTGGTGACCGCGACGCCGCGACCGCCGTATCCTTTTGACCACTCGGCGAGTGCGTCGGTTTGGGCGCGTGTCAGCTTCGCGCCGCCCGGAACCGGGAGCACTTTCACCATCGCCGCTTCCTTGAACACTTTGAAATCGGTCGTCTTGGCGATGTCGGTGATGTCACTCAGCTTCATGTCGTAGCGTAAGTCCGGCCGATCCGAGCCGTAATCGTTCATCGCCACGTCGTACGGCATGTGCGCGATCGGAAGCGGAACTTCGACGTTCAGATTTTCCTTCCACAGCCGAGCGAGCAAGCCTTCCATGATCGAGATGATGTTCTCGCGATCGATGAAGCTCATCTCGACGTCGAGCTGCGTGAACTCCGCCTGGCGATCAGCGCGCGGGTCCTCATCGCGGAAGCAGCGGACGATCTGCATGTACTTGTCGCAGCCGGCCACCATGAGCAGTTGCTTGAACAACTGCGGACTTTGCGGCAGCGCGTAAAAACTGCCGGCCGAGATGCGCGAGGGGACGATGAAGTCGCGGGCGCCTTCGGGCGTGCTTTTGGTGAGGAAGGGCGTTTCGATTTCCCAGAAGCCGAGGTCGCCGAGATAGTCGCGCATCGTCCTGGTGACGCGATAGCGCGTGCGCAGCGTGTTCTGCATCTCCGGGCGGCGCAGGTCGATGTAGCGATATTGCAGCCGGCGCTCTTCGCCGACGGTGCCCTCGGCCTCGTGCGGCGTGAAGGGGGGCGTCGGCGAAACGCTCAATACTTCCAGCGTCTTCACGCGCACTTCGATCTCGCCGGTCGGTAATTTCGGGTTATCCATGCCCGGCCCGCGCAGCGTGACGCTGCCGGTGATGCTGATGACCCACTCGCCGCGGATTTTGCGCGCATCGTCGTGTGTCTGCTTGCCGCACAAGTCGGCGTCGAAGACAAGCTGCGTCAGCCCGTCGCGATCGCGCAGATCGATGAAGACGAGCCCGCCGTGATCGCGATACGAATGCACCCACCCGGCGAGCTTGACGTCAGACCCAACATCGCTCTTCCGAAGCTGGCCGTTGGTGCGGTTGCGGTATTTGGTTTCGATGGCTTCCATGCGGGAATTAGTGATTAGTGGTTGGTGGTTGGTGGTTGGTGGTTAGAAGGAGTGATCTTTCTAACCACCAACCACTAACCACCAACCACTAATCGCTTCCTTATTTAACTTGAACTTCCCAGCGCGGCTTCGCCAGCCACTGCTTCAAAACTTCTTCGGCCGGTTTGCCTTTGGGCGTGTACCCCTTGTCGTCGGGGCCGCCCGCGTCGGGGGGCCATTCCCAAATGCTGTAGCCGCCAAGCAGCGGGTTGCCGTACCAGCTTTCGAAAAAGCCTTCGTACAGCCGCTTCTGTAGCTGCAAATCGATCGGCGCTTCGTCGGTCGGCTTGGTGTAATCCCAAGGCTCCTTGGCCGTATTGTTCTGGCTGAACCAGCCGATCTCCAAAAACAGCAGCGGCTTGCCGGTCTGCTTCACGAAGTCGAGCAGATCGGGCTGGATCACATCCTTCCAGTGATGTTTGATTTCTTCAAGCGTCACCGCATTGCCGACCTTGTCATCGTCGGTCATCTTCCAGTAGCTGTTCATGCCGATCAAATCGAGCTGATCCCAAATCTTCACGGCCGTGTAGTGATCCCAGTTGCTCGAATAGGTGAGCTTGCCTTTGAAGATTGTTCGCACGGCGCGAATCGTCTTCGTCCACTCCTTCACGTTCGATTCGGTGCTGACCAGTTCCGAGCCTACCACCAGAACATCCACGCCCGTTTCCTGCGCGATGTAAGAGAAGTGGGTCAGCATATCGCGATAACTTCCCCACCACTCCGTCCAGCTTTCAGGTTTGATCGTCCCCCTCCATTCGTTGTCGCGCGGCACGTCCAGCAGGACGATCGGCATGAGAATCACCCGCAAATCTTTTTTCTTGGCGTAAAGAATGAGGCCCTTCAGCGTTTCGACCGAAGGCGTCATTCGCAGGTCGAGATAAATATGGCTGCTGCTGCCATTTTCCTGCCGCGCATCGACGACAAACTTCACCGTGTCGGCCCCGATCGCGGCGATTTCGTCGATGCTCTGTTTGTACTTCTCCATCCAGTCCGGCCGCTGGATTTGCATCGTCACAGCCCGATAGGGAAGGCCCGCGAGCGAGGCATGTCCGTTCCCCGCCGCCGCATTGGCGAATGCGTCAACCCCGCCCGCAGCGGCCGTGGACAGCACGGTCTCCCCTCTGCCCGGGAAGCTGACGAACACCGCAACGATCAAATAGAGCACGATCGCCGGCACGATGAGTCCAAACCATTTCATCGAGCGGGAATATAAAGGATTCGACCGGCAACGCACAGACGACGCGCCTCATCCCTCTCGCTGTACCAGGGCAATCGCATTGTCTTACTCCTCTCTCCGTACGCGGGGAGAGGTTGGGAGAGGGGTCTTCGCGTACTCGCGTTTTCTGTTCGAACAAAGACCCTTCTCCCGGCCTCTCCCCGAACACCCCTCGACTGCGCTCGCGGCGGGCGGAGAGGAGAAATTCGCTACACCGCGCGCGACGTCACGAACAGCGCCATCGTCTTCATCGCATCTTTCGCCTCGTTGTCCGGCAATGCGTCGAGCGAATCGATCGCGCGCTGCACGAATGCTTGCGCCTTCGCCTGCGCATACCGAATCGAGCGGCTCGGTAAAATCAGATTGCGAATGCGCTCGATTTTATCCGCATCGCGGCTGGCCAGCAGCGAGCGCAGCAGGTGGCGGTGTTCGGTGGGGGCAGTCTTGAGGAAGTGAATCATCGGCAAAGTCATTTTGCCCTTCTCAACATCAATGCCGAGCGTCTTACCGACATCGCGCTCCTCGCCGACGATGTCGAGGATGTCGTCCTGAATTTGAAACGCGATCCCCATCGACAGGCCGTATTCGCTGAGCGTGTTGATGAGCGAGTCGCTCGCGCCGGAAAATTTCGCACCCAGATGGCAGCAAGTCGCGCAGAGCACGGCCGTCTTGCGGGTGATGATGTTCAGGTACGTCTCTTCATCCAGATCGAAGTTGTTGCGATTGTCGATTTGCAGCAGCTCGCCCTCGCAGACCTGGTTTGTCGTGCGCGCGATCATTCGCGAGGCGAACTGCGAATCGATGCTGGAGCAAAGGTGATAGCTGTGGCTGATGAGATAGTCGCCCAGCAGGACCGCCGCCTCGTTGCCGCGGAGGTGGTTGATCGTCGCCCCCTTGCGGCGAAGCTCGGCCTCGTCGAGGACGTCGTCGTGCACGAGCGTGGCCATATGCACCATTTCGACGACCGTCGCGAGCGTGATGTGCGCATCGACGAGCTGTCCACACGCCTGCCCGGTCATGAGCAAGAGCGTGGGGCGGAGCATCTTCCCGCGAAATCGGCTGACGTGTTTGACGAGCGTGTTCACGCAGCCGGCCGAGCTGTTCAGCTCCTCGTGAAATCGTTGCTCGACCTCTGCAAGCTGAGGTGAAATGCTGCTGGTTAAAGCCGCCAGGGCTATAGCTGCTGTCATCGATAAATCCTGCGATTCACCAGCACTGTAGGTGTGCGGGGTGAACGAGGTTGGAAACGTACTGGAATTTCGGAAACATTGAAACAGAAGAAGGAATTGAAAAGTTTGAAGTCGTTCGTCGCTGCAATGCGTCATCGCGTTCAATTACAATCTCAGGGCAAAATGCCGCCGACAGTTTTAAACTACGAGCCCGGTCAAACGCGATCAAAGCGACTGATGTTTCCGATCTGGAAACTCGCGATCGTGTTTTTCTGCGGGTCGCTGGTCTCCGGGTGGATCATCACGATCATCGATTTTTCGACTGTGACGCCCGATCCACGCAGTCGTGAGCTCTCCTTCGGTCTACTCGGAAACTGTATTTTCCTTACGGTGGGCATGGCTCTTCTCATGTTGATCTTTGCGTGGGCACTGTGGCTGCACGGTCGTTACAGCAGTCGAAATCTGTACGCGCGACATCCGGCGCTGGTCTTCGTCGCGGGTAGTTTCTTTTGCATATCATTTGAGATTGCAGACAGGCTCTTCGATTTTTCCCGAGAGCCGGCCGTGTTCATTTCGTGGGGCTATGCGTTGCTCTATCTGATCAGCATGGGATGGTTGCTCGTCACGACGAACACGCCGCCTGAATATCTGCGGGACTGACGATCGATTCGCGCGCTACAATTCAGCCGCCCGATGGACACGACCTACCTCGACAACAACGCAACCACGCGGCTCGCGCCCGAAGCGTTCGACACGATGCTTCCGTATCTTCGCGACTGGTACGGAAATCCATCCAGCGTGCACCGTCTCGGCCAGCGATCACGGCAGGCGATCGACGAATCGCGGGCATCGATCGCTGACCTCCTCGGCTGCGCTGACAATGAGTTGCTCTTCACCAGCGGCGGCACGGAGGCGATCAACACCGCCATCCGTGGTTTACTCGCGACGCGGTCGCCGCGGCAGAAAATCATCACGACAACCGTCGAGCACTCGGCCACGCGCGAATTGTGCCAGCAGCTTGCCCGCGAAGGATATTTCATCGTCGAGATTCCGGTCGATGTCACCGGCGCGCTCGATGTCGATCAGTTCGCCGCCGAGCTTGCGGAGGATGTCGCGCTCGTCTCGATCATGTGGGCGAACAACGAGACCGGCGTGCTGTTTCCGATCGAGCAACTGGCCGCAATGTGTCGCGAGAAGCGCGTGCCGATGCACTGCGATGCCGTGCAGGCGATCGGCAAAATTCCCGTGAACTTCAAATCGATCGGCGTCGATCTCGCGAGCTTTGCGGCCCACAAATTCCACGGCCCAAAAGGGGTCGGCGGCTTGTATGTTCGTCGCGGCGTGCGATTTCGGCCGCTGGTGATCGGCGGGCCGCAGGAGCGCAACCGGCGCGGCGGCACGGAAAACGTCGCAGGCATCGTCGGCGCCGCGGCGGCGGCGAAAATATCGCTGGCGGCGCTTTCACAGATGTCGCGGGTTTCAGATCTGCGCGATCGTCTGGAGCGCGGGATTCTTTCAACGATCGAGGATGCGCACGTGAACGGCCGCGCCGATGCGCGTCTGCCGAACACGACGAACATCGGTTTCTCGCGATTGGAAGCCGAAGCGATTTTACTGTTGCTGAGCGAGCAGGGAATCTGCGCAAGCGCCGGGGCCGCGTGCAGCAGCGGGAGTTTGGAGCCGTCGCATGTTCTGCGCGCGATGCGGATTGACGCAAGGGTGGCCCACGGCGCGGTCCGTTTTAGCCTCTCGCGCTTCAGCACGGACGCGGATGTCGATCGCGCGCTCGAAGTGTTGCCGCGCGTGATCGCCAAGCTCCGCGCGGTTTTGCCGGTCAGCGTTTAGAAATCGGAAACCAAACTCCTCTCTCCAGTACTCTGGGGAGAGGCAGGGAGAGGGGTCTTCGATTCAATCGACTTCGCGGGGAAATTGAAGACCCCTCTCCCAGCCTCTCCCCGAGCACGGAGAGAGGAGAAAATGCCGGATCGTCGAGAATGCGGTCGCCCTGGAGGGGTTGAGACAGTTGCCTAGACATTTCTGATGCCTCCCTCGACGATTCGCCGCGAATGGTCTTTTCAACTTATCTGCCCGATGCGCCGGCATTTCTCTTCGGGGCGGCGGCCGTGTGCGCGTATCTTGGCGCTCGGGTCGGGTCGCCTTCCTTTCGCATTCGACACTCGAATATCGGAATGATCGCGGTCGCGCACTGGCTCCCGGTTGCCGCCGTCGCGCTGGTGGCGGCTCGACATCATCGCGCGTTGGCGGTGTGCGTGCTTTTTGGTTCCAGCGTCGCCACGCTCTGCCTGGCGATGGGCGTGTCATTGCTCTGCTCAGCGCGATTGCCGGCCGGGATGTGGTCGGAAAATCAGAATCGCCGCGCATGGGGCATGGTGCTGCCGCTCGCGCTCCTCGCACTGCTCTGCGGCTTTAGCGGCCGGTTTACGTTGCTGCATGCCGCGTTGCTGGCGGTGCAGGGGGCGCTCGCGTGGATGTTGTGGTTTCCCGCTGTCGTTCCGAGAGACGTTTCCGACAATGTCCTGCCGATCGACACGCCGCGACATCGGTCACCGACAAACCCGCTCGCGCTGTTCGCACGAACCGTCCTGGCGATCATTCTTTCGCTATTGTTTGCGATCCTTACGCTCCGCGCCGCCGCCACGATGTCCGGGCAGGTTCAACACCTCGGCGAAGGTCTCATGGCGGTGCTCATGGTCACGCCGGCGCTGGCGCTGCCAATTCTCGGCACCGGGCTGAACGTCGCGCGCGATCAACAGCGCGGCGATGCGATGGTCTCGTTCGCGGTCGCGATTGTCCTGCTCAACCTCGGCCTGCTCCTGCCGGTCGTCGTTGCCATCGGGCACTTCACCGACCACTTAGCCGTTCACATGCACTGGCACGACTGGTCGTCGCTCTATCTGGAGCGACTCACGCCGTCGCTAAATGCTTCGTCCGTTCCATATCCGATGGCGACATGGCGAATCGATACCGTTGCGCTCCTGCTGATCGGCGCGCTGCTGATTCCCGTCGCCAACGGTCGCTGGGCGCTTCGCCGGTTTGACGGACTGCTGCTTCTGCTCGGCTATTGCCTGTACATCGTGTTTAACGCGATCTTCGTCGCCGTCATCGCGATGAGGTGATGCTTTCGCTATCATGTCCGGGCCATGAGCGTCACGACTTCATCAACGGATTCATCGACGGTTTCCCCACCCAAAATTAACATCGAACGCACGCCCTTCGAGGGGCCGATGCACGATGTAATGGATGGGGCGGCGCGGTGGGACGTGAAGGTGCACGAGCACGGCCTCGTCGGGCTCATCGACGTCATGCCGCGCCTTGCGCCGGTTGGGAAAACCGCCGACTTCGCGATCGTGCAGGCGGCCCGCGTCAGCTACGGCGCGGGCACGAAGCAGGTGAATGAAGATCGCGGTTTGATCCGCTACCTCGCACGCCATCGACACACCACGCCGTACGAAATGGTCGAGTTTAAATTCCATCACGTCATGCCGATCTTCATCGCGCGGCAGTGGATTCGCCATCGCACCGCGAACGTGAATGAGTACAGCGCGCGCTACAGCGTCGTGCGCGATCGCTTCTACCGGCCAAGCGTCGACAACGTGCGGAAGCAGAGTGTCAGCAATCGGCAAGGCGGCACCGAAATCGCAGACGATCTGACCGCGCAGGAATTCACCGCGTGGCTCGAAGACGTTGAGAAAAATTATGAGAAGTACGAGCAGTTCATCGAGAAGGGCGTCACCCGCGAGCTGGCCCGCATCGCGCTGCCGGTGAGCGTGTATACGGAGTGGTATTGGAAGATCGATTTGCACAACCTGCTGCATTTTCTGTCGCTACGGATGGATGCCCACGCGCAGCAGGAAATTCGCGATTACGCCTGGGCGATGTTTGAATTGATTCGTCCGATCTGTCCGATCGCGTGCGAAGCGTTCCTCGACTACGACTTTGAGGCGATGCACCTGACGCGACTGGAAATCGAAGCGATGAGAACGGGCCAGCCAATCAACTCGACGAACAAGCGTGAGACGGCTGAGTGGGATGCGAAGAAGGCGAAGCTGGGCATTTGATTTCCTGCCACGTGGGAGCGGCGACAGGTTTTCTCGAATTCAGGAAAATCAGAAGTTTCTGCGTGTCAAAGCCCAAGTTATATGAGGCCATGCAGCAATTCATCCGCTACAGCGACGATTTGGAAGCTCTTGAAGCGGGGGAACAGGAGACGATTCAAAAGATCATCGACGTTCACATCAAGGGCATGCACATCGTTCGCGATCGAGACGGCGAGTCCCAACGGATTTCGCACGCAAAGGCGTTCGGATTTGTTAAAGGGGAGTTGGTCGTCGACGACAACCTGCCGCCGGAGCTGAAGCAGGGACTGTTTGCTCAGCCCGGCTCGCATCCGGTCGTTGTGCGCATGGCGATGGCGCCGGGCGAAGTGCTCGATGATCGAAAAGTCTCCACGCCCCGAGGCTTGGCGATCAAAGTGCTCGACGTGCAGGGTGACCTGCTGCCCGGCCATACCGAGCCGACGCAAGACTTCGTCTTGAACAACGGCAAGACGTTTGTCGTCGGTAGCGCCAAGGCGTTTCTCGCAATGTTTTCCGTGAACGCCACCGTCGCGCCAAAGCTTCCAGAAGGCGTCAAAGGAGCGACGTCGACCGTATCGTTGGCGACGAATACGGCGCTCGGCGCGCTCGGCATGAATTCCCCCAAGCTCGACTTCTTCGGTCATCCAAAATACCACCCATTGACTGAATCCTATTTTTCCCAGGTGCCGATCCGGTACGGCGACTACATCGCAAAGCTTGGGGTCACACCGGCAAGCCCGCTGTTGCGCGAGCTGTATCAACAAGCGCTGGAGATCAACGACGAGAACGGCTTGCGAACGGCGGTTGTGAAATACTTTCGCGAAAACGATGCGCAGTTCGACATCAACATTCAACTGTGCACGGACCTGAAGAAGATGCCGATCGAGGACTCGAGCGTGGAGTGGCCGGAAGAAGTGAGTCCGTATCGCAAGGTGGCGCGGCTTGTACTGCCAAGGCAGGCTGCTTACGACAAGCCGCGCCAGGAATTTGTCGATTACAATATGTCGTTTTCACCGGCACATGCCCTCGCAGCGCATCGGCCGCTCGGGTCAATCATGCGGGCCAGGCTCGCGACCTATCCCGCTTTAGCTACACTTCGGCGGCAGGAAAACAATAAGCCCCTGATCGAGCCGACCAGCCTCGGACAAATTCCGGACTAATTCGCGCGACGCACGGGTGGAGGAGACGCCCGTGGCCACGCCCCCGATCAATCGAAATCGCGACCCGCGCCAATCCCTCGCCCCCGACGGCCATGATAGTTGGCGGGTGTTCCGGATCATGTCGGAGTTTGTCGAAGGGTTTGAAGAGATGGCGCCGGTGGGGCGCGCGGTGTCGATTTTCGGATCGGCGCGGACGAAGCCGACCGACCGCTTCTTCAAGGAAGCGGAAGAAACCGCGCGGCTCCTGGCGAAAGAAAAACTCGCCGTCATCACCGGCGGCGGGCCGGGCATTATGGAGGCCGCCAACAAAGGCGCTTTCGAAGCGGGCGGGGCGAGCATCGGCTGCAACATCACGCTGCCGCAGGAACAAGAAGCCAATAAATATCTAACCATCTCGCTCGACTTCCACTACTTCTATGCCCGCAAAGTAATGTTCGTGAAATATGCGTCGGCCTTCATCTGCTTCCCCGGCGGGTTTGGAACGATGGATGAATTCTTCGAAGTGCTTACCCTCGTGCAGACGCTGAAGATCGACGCGTTCCCGATCATTCTCTACGGCAAGGAATTCTGGTCCGGCCTGGTCGAGTGGATGAAGCAGACGCTTCGGCCGTCGTTCATTGACGAGGAAGATGTCGACATCTACCGCATCGTCGACTCGCCGGAAGAAGCGGTGCGGGAAGTGACCCGCGGGATCAAGAAGCATTGGTGGAAACCGCTCGACAGCGAGCTTCAGGACTCCGCTCATCCGCGCGGATCGACCGGACCGCTGAGCGGCGCGAAATCGAACGACACCGGGGAAGGCACCCGCTACGGCAAGCGCGCGAAGACCACCGGCGCGAAGCATGCAAAGCCGAGTCGCAAGCCGCAGCAGTGAATGTGGTTCGTCAGGTGAATCGCCGCTTGCGGCTTCGCGCGTTCAGGAGTTCGAAATTTTGTGATGCCCGGCTCGCGAAGCCGCAAGCGGCTCAGAATGCGAGAGCGATGCACTTGCTCGACTCGCGCTGATGGGTTTCAAGTGCTCGTGTTCCGCGCATCGCTCACCCGCACTACAATGTCCGCATGTCCACCGTCCGCATCGGCATTATCGGTTTAGGCAACATGGGCTCGCACCACGCGACCTACATGGATCAGGTGGCCGGTTGTCGTCTGGCGGCAATCTGCGATCTCGACCCGGCGCGGGTGGAACGAGCGGCGGCAAAATCGCCGAACGCCAAAACATTTTCCGGCCATCGCGAGATGCTTGACTCCGGCGAGGTCGACGCCGTCCTCATCGCCACGCCGCACTACGATCATCCGCCCATCGCGATCGACGCGTTTGAACGCGGGCTGCACGTGCTCTGCGAAAAGCCGGTGGCCGTCACCGTCGGGGCGGCGCGGAGATTGAACGAGGAATACGCCAAGTATTCCGGCAAGCTGAAGTTCGGCGCGATGTTCAATCAGCGCACTCGGCCGTTCTATAAAAAGCTCCGCGAGCTGATTCTCGCGGGCGAGCTGGGCGAGATTTCGCGCATCACCTGGACCGTCACCGATTGGTTCCGCACCTGGACGTATTACGCCTCCGGCGGATGGCGCGCCACCTGGGCGGGCGAGGGAGGCGGCGTGCTGCTGAATCAATGCCCGCACAATCTCGATCTGCTCTGGTGGCTCACCGGCGGCATGAAGCCGAGCCGGGTGACGGCCGTCGCGTTTATCGCGAAGAAGCATCCGATCGAGGTTGAGGATGAAGTCAGCGCGATCCTCGAATATCCGAACGGCGCGGTCGGGCATTTCATCACCACCACCGGCGAAGCGCCCGGCATCAGCCGCCTCGAGATCGCCGGCAACCGAGGCATCATTATCGCGGAGGACGACTCCCTGAAATTTCGGCGATTGCGGAGCAGCTCGGACGACGAGCTGCGCAACAGCCCGCTGTCGTTCGCCCAGCCGGAGCGATGGGACATCGAGGTTCCCGTGAAGCCCGAGGCCGAAGGGCATCGCGTGGTGACCGAGCGTTTTGTCCAGGCGATTTTGAACGGCGGTCCGCTGGTCGCCGAAGCGATCGATGGCGTGCATGGATTGGAAATCGGCAACGCGATGCTCATGGCCGGCCTCACGCGGACGCCGGTGGAACTGCCGATGAACGCCGAGGCGTATGAAGCGTTCCTGAAAGACCTGATCCGAAAACATGGGGGCAGAAAACAGTTGAGCGAGACCGCGCCTTCGAAAACGCAGGTCGATATGAGTGGAACGTTTTGAAGCGACGTGCGGTGCCTGCCGCGAAAGTTCAACGCACGGGCGAGACGCCCGTGACAGCACTGCGCAATTTGTATCATGGGCGTCCCGCCTATGCCGGACGGTGTGATATGAATCCGGTTTGATTCGCGCGCATCGGTCTGCAGTGTAGCATTGGCGCCTCACCGATGGTGGGGTACCGATGGTGCCCGCACGGGCGGGACGCCCGTGACACAACGGCGCAGCTGTGTCATGGGCGTCCCGCCTGTGCGGGACAGTATGAAAGACATCTCGCGCTCGCTGAACGTATCACTTCGGCCCCAGCGTCACGACCGTCATCGGGTCGAACGGGAACTCGCGCATTAACTGCTTCAATGAGTCGGTCGTGACCGCGTTCAGCGTGGCGATGTCCTGTTCCAGGCTGCGGTACTCCGCGTTGTACATCCACTGTCCGCCGATCGAGCGCATGCGGCCGATGGGGACTTCGCCGCTGATGACCAGGCCGCTGGCGATCTTGTTTTTCGCGCGCTCGACCTCATCATCCTTCAGATCGTCCGCGGCCTTTTTTAATTCGGCCATCGCGATGGTCATCGCCTGCTCGGAGCGCTCGGGGTCGGTCGTCAGCGCGATGTAAAAGCTGCCGCACATGTCGTGTGGATAGAAGCCGAAGTCCGCCTCTTCCGCGATGGCCGGATCGACCAGCGCCCAATAAAAGCGGCTGCCGTCGCTGTCGCCGAGGACATCGCTGAGCACTCGCGCCGCGAAGCGCCGATCGTCCTGCGCGCTGGGCCCGGGCGTCATCGCCATGGTGTAATTACGATTGAGCTTCGCGTCGGTCATGTGCGTGTGATGCGATTGATAGACCGGCTGCCTGTTCGCGCGCGACGCATCGACGTGCTCCCACTCTCCGCAATATTGCTCCGCGAGCTTCACGACTTGGTCGAAATCGAGCCGCCCGGTCACGGATAAAACCATGTTCCCCGGGCCGTAGCGGGATTTGAAATAGTTCGCCATCTCGTCGCGGCGCAGCCGCTTGATGGACTCCGCCGAGCCGAGCACGCTCATGCTCAACGGGTGGCCGGTGAAATGCACTTCCATCAGCTTCTCGTACAGCCGATGGCCCGGGTCGTCGAGATACATCGCGATTTCTTCGAGGATCACTTTCTTTTCGGTATCGAAATCGCTGTCGCGAATCGCCGGCCGCAACAGGTGCGAGAGGTGCTCGATCGCGCGTTCGGTAAATTCAGGCAATACGTTCGCGTAATACGCGGTCATTTCCTGCGTGGTGAAGGCGTTATAGCGCGCGCCCATTTCATCGAAAATGCGGTTGACATCTTCCCACGTATATTTCGTCGAACCCTTGAACATCATGTGTTCAAGAAAGTGCGACACGCCGTTGAGGATCGGCGATTCATCGCGCGCCCCGGTCTTCACGAATAACCCCGCCGCAAAGGAATGCGAATCGGGATTCACCTCGCCCACGATGTCCAAACCGTTCGCCAATCGATGCTGATGAAACGTCAATGCCATAGCGCAATCTTTCCCAACGCCCAACGCCCAACGCCCAATTTATTGAACCGCCTGCACTCGAATCATATGCGTCACCGGCACGACCGCGTCGCTCGCGGCCTTCTGCAACGCGGCGTCTTTCTTCATCAACGCGGCCAGCAGTGTCGACATCAGCCCCGGCTCATCGGGCAGTTGCTCGGCCATCGAGTGGATCAGATTCTTGACCATCGGCGTCTCGAAGTTCTGCTGCGCCCGCACGGCGGCGTCGATTTTTGCAAATTGCGACGTCAGCGGATTGTCTAAAAACTCGTCCGCGAGATTAATCCCCTTGGCCAACTGATCGGCCGAAAACGTTTTGCTGTCGTTGCCCCAGCTGATTTTGACGTTTTGCGAAGTGGGATTGTTGACGACCAACATGAAGCGATTCAGATCGGCGTTGAAGGGGAAGAACTCGAGCACGCCGCGCGCGTTGTTCGGATCTTCCAGATGCTCGGCCCTCTTTTGATCGCCGGCGGGGAAACAGAAGGGGTACTTGCTGCTCTCGATCATCAGCGTGTCCCCTTCAAACGACGCGACCTTGTGGCCATCGCTGGCGACTGCTTTGCCGCCGCGCATGTCGACGGCGATCGTGCCGATGTCGCCCGTGCAGCCGAATGCTTTGAGAAACGCGTACGCCATCACCAGATGCCCGTTCGCCCCGGGATGCACGCCGTCGTTGCCGGCGATCGTGTAATTATTGCCGTACCTGGACTTGGCTTTTTCCATGACGTCGTGCATCGATTGATACACGTTGGCAAATGGAAGGTTGTGCTTGGCGGCCGTCTCTTTGGCGATGTCGTTCAGCGCCGCGAGCGTCTTGTTGTATTCCTCGGCCGATACTGAGTCGCGATGGAACGCCGCCGTATCCACGCACCCCGGCCCGCCGACGACAACGCGCGTGCCTGCCTTGGTAAACGCATCGACGAGCCCTTCCATCGAACGCCGGTAGTGATCGGAGACGGCGGCCGAAATGGGTGCGTACGCGCCGTCGTTCATGCCGTAACAGGTCGTCGCAACGCCCGGTTTGAACGCGAGGCAGTCGCTGTCGAGGCGCCGGAGAAATCCCCAACTGCTCTCGCCGCTCCATCCGAACTGGATCGACGTGAGGTTCATCGCCGGCCTGCAGGCCAGCAGGTAGTCTTCGATGTACACCGAGTAGATTTTCTGCTCCGTGATCGAGTCGCCGGTAATGGCGACCCGGTCGTTAGGCTGAAGCTGCGCGACGACGCACATCGGCAGGCCAAGCGAAAACACGATTGCGAGAAGTAAAGGTTTCATAGTTTTTAACCCCTCTCCCCCATACTCGGGGGAGAGGTAGGGTGAGGGGTCTTCTCTCGTCGATTCGACACGCAGGATGAAAGACGCCCCTCACCCCGCCTCTCCCCCGAGTACGAGGGAGAGGAGTATACATCACGGAATCTTCAAATCCTTCGGCCCGACGATGACCGTCGTAAATGGACCGGGCGGATTCGCGCGCAAATAGGCGTTTACGCGATCGACGGTCACGGCATCGATTGCCGCGATGATTTCGTCCATCGATCGCAGTCGTCCGCGGGTGAAATAGTCATGCGCGATCGACCCCGCGCGCGAGCCGGTCGATTCGCCGGACATGATCGTGCTCGATTTCAATCCGATCTTCGCGCGGCCCAGCTCGGCCTCGGTGACGCCGTCGCTCAGGCGGTGCAGCTCGCCGATGAAGCAGTCGAGCGTCGCCTGTGCGCGATCGTTGCTTGTGCCCGCATAGCCGAAGATCGCTCCGATATTCTTTAGCGACGTGTAGCTCGCGCCGACCGTGTAACAGAGGCCGCGCTTTTCGCGCACCTCGGTGAATAGACGACCGCTCATTCCGCCGGACAAAACTTCCATCGCCATGCGCATGACGTAGTAATTGTCATCGATCTCCAGCAGCGAGGGATAGGCGATTCCGATGTGCGTCTGCTCGCTTTGCGCTTCCTCGAAATGATGGCCCAGCGGCGGGGCGGCACGATGAACATCGGTTTGCGGCACGGCCTTCCAGTCGTCGAAGTGTTGCCGCACCTGCGCATCTAACTCGTCGAAATCGAGGTTGCCCGCCATCGCCAGAATTGCGCCCCCGGGCTGATAGCGCCTTTTGTGATCGGTGCGGCAGAGCTCGATGGAAAGATTTTCCAGATCACTTTTCTCGCCCATCGAATTTCGCCCGAACGGTGCGGGCAGGTGTCGTTTGCGCAGCTCGATGGAGAGCCGATGTCGCGGCTCGTCGTCGATGCCCGAGATTGCCTGCAATGCCAGATCGCGTGCCGGCCCGAAGCCTTCGTCGGGCAAGCGCGGGCGGCGCACGATGTCGGCATAGGTTGCGAGCGATTGGATCACTTTCGCACCCAGGCCCGAACAACTGAAGCGCGAGTGGTGCACGCCGACGCTCGCGCCGCGCTGAAGGCCGAGCGAGTCGAGATAGTCGGTCAG
>CAXSBN010000019.1:42582-76070 GCA_964236135.1 uncultured Phycisphaerae bacterium | reverse complement strand
GGGAGCAGCAGCGACCTGAGGGATCTCGGCTGACGAAATATGCTCTGCAAATCGAGATTCCTCAGGTCGCTACAGCTCCCCTCGAAATGACGTGTCATCGGAATCCACAGAGACATCACATGCGTTTGCTGCGGCTTCATCATAAAGTTTCCAAAAACTATTTGCAAATCATTAACTCTTCGGCATAATGGGTTCAACCGACCTTTTTAACGTAGGAGAGAAATCAATGCGAAAACTGTTTTCCGGATTAGTTGGTGCGGGCATGTTGGCGTGTACCGCCGGCATGTCTCTCGCCGCGACGCAATATAACGTGGTCTACCTCGGCAACTTCACGCCGACGGCCGTGAACGCCTCCGGGCAGGTGGTCGGCACCTCCATCAGTTTCGCCGGCGACACGAGCTATCTATATTCGGGCGGAACCCTGACGACGCTCGGTTCGCTTGGCGGCGGTAACACCGACGCGAACGCGATCAATGATTCCGGAAAGATCGGCGGCGCGTCCGTCACCTCCGGCGGAGCCACGCACGCGTTCATCTACAGCGGCGGCAGCTTCACTGACGTCGGCACTCTGCCGGGGGGGGCGACCAGCACTGGCACTGCCCTGTCCAACGGCGGCAAGCTCGTTGGGTTCGGGACGAACACGGCCAATTACGCGCCCGTGCACGCGTTGAGCTACGATTCGACCAACGGCATCAAGGACTTGGGCGTGATTACCTCCGGCACGTCCAGTCGCGCCTACGCGATCAGCTCCGCAGGCCACATCGCCGGTGACGCTTACAATGGCGGCACTCACGCGATTGTGATCGCTCCCAACAGCACGACGCTGACGGACATTGGCAGCTTGAACAACAGCAACACGCAGATCCAAAGCACCGCCTACGGCGTGAACGGGAGCGGAACGGTGGTCGGCGGGTCGCAGACGTCGCAGGGAGGCAATTTCTTGCCCTTCGTTTACACGTCCGGCGGCGGCATGGTGAACGTTTCGCCGGCCGGTATCGCCGGTGGCCAGTTGAGCGGCATCAACGACTCTGGCCAAGCCGTCGGTTATACCTACGACGACACGTACACGAATAAGGCAATTCTGTACGCGAATGGCATGATAACGGACCTGAACACGCTGATTTCGCCGACGTCGGGCTGGACGCTCGATCAGGCGACGGCGGTTTCCAGCACCGGTTACATCGTCGGGTCCGGCACGTACAACGGCACGAGCAACGTCGCCTTCGCGTTAGTGCCGGTGCCCGAACCAGTCGCCGGCGCGTTCCTCGGGCTCGGCGGCTTGCTGCTGCGTCGGCGTTGTCGGAATGGACGGTGACCTTGGGCCGCATTCGTCCACAGCCTTGCTCTTAACTGGCGGCGAATCGCTCTGCTCACCTGCGCGTGGGCAGGGCGATTCGCGTGTTTGGTCCAGGGTTTCTGCACGGCCGGCCTTTTGACCGCCGGCGGCCGACCCGCGGCCGGCAGGTAGAACTCCGCCGGATGCACGGGGCAGGCCCGTCGCGACGGCCATCGTTCTTCCGACGCCCACCCCCGGAGGGGCCTCATGCTTTCATCCGACTTTGCGTGCTTGTACAGTGACCTATCGATGGCAGACGAGGTGGGCCGCGCTGGCGATGTCTCTCCCGACGATGAAGCCGGCACCTTTCGGGCCGACGCGGCCGGCGTTTTGAAGGATCTTCGGCTGGGTGTGCTGGGCGTGTTGGCGGATTTGCCCGGCATCAGCAAGCCGGCCGAGCTTGAAAAGGCGCTCGGTCTGGACAAGACACTGAGCTGGCAGATCTTTCAAGTTACCTCGGCCGTCACCGCGCTGAGCTTCGGCACCTTCGTGCCGTCCCGCAAATCGATCGAACGATTCCTTCACGCCGCCAAAGGCATGGGCGTGAACGCGACGAAGCTGCGGCAGGTGCTGAACGCGTACGACGATTTCGACGAGCTGATCGAAACGCATGCCGGCGATCGCGTCACGTTCAACACGATGGTTTCGTCGGCGACGGGCATTGATAACGAATGGCTGTCGACCGACCTTCAACACCGCCGCGACATGTTTCGCGGCTTCAGCCACGCCATGGGCCTGCGGGCCAAGACGCGCCTTCAACTTGGCATCGTCGCCGACTCCGGCGACGGCCGAACGTCGGACAACGTGCTGATCAGCGGCTTGGTGGATCTGCGTGTTCTGCAACCTCTTCGTACCGTGCAGGTGTACGGCACCGAATTGGTGGGCCCGTCGCAGAAACACGGTCGCCGCGAGCCGCTGAGGGTCGCTGCGGACGGCAGCGTCTTACTCCCGGAATTTTCTACCCGGCCGCTACCGCCGCTGATCACGACCAAGGAAAAAACCGATGCCGGAACCTGGATCGAAGTCGCCCTCGACCGTCCGGTGATCGGAAAGAAAGGCACCTCGACGCTTATGTTCGGTGAGAAAATCCTGCATCACGTCCTGTCCCCGGACGAGCCGCGGTACTGGAACGGCACCGTGAGCCGACCGTTCGAGGTGTTTTTGGTGGACATGCTGGTGCAGCGTGGGTCTCTGGCGGGAATGATGCCGAAAGCCGAAGTATTTTGGGGCGTTAACCGGATCGACCAGAGCCGCCGCGGCGTCCAGCCGGTCACCGGCAACTTTACCTGTCTATCACTCGGCTCCGGCCCCGACGCGTTGGCGACGCCCGACGTTCCAAACTATCCGACAATGGTGCGGAGCGCGACCGAAACATTCGGCTGGGATATCGACGACTTCAACGCCTTCCGCATTCGTATTGAATTTCCCATTTACCAGACCAGCGTGCGCCTGCGTTGGGTTCCGGCATAACTCCGGCCGCCGGGGCGTATCATTCGTCACGTCCTTTGTTCGCTTTGTTTGCCCAGAAATACCAGTCGAGTTGGTTCTCGCATTGCTGACGATAGGCATCCGGCGTGCCGGCGGCCGACGCGTCGATCGGGAACGGTGTCGCCGGGCCAATGTGATTGACCTTGAAAACCGTGTACTCGTTGTCGGTCAGATTATAGTAGCTTGACCTGGGCCGGAGCGGAACGGCGATCGACTCGGCGTGACCATCGTAAAAGCCGATGTTGCCACGGCCATTGACGTGCCGTCCGTGAAATGCGTCCATGACGTCAACTCCGCCCTGTAGCGGGCTCAGGCCCGGCCGCTGGGCCTGGGTACTCGCGAGTCGCTGGAGCGCCTGGGTGGGCCGGTCGAAGCCGATGACGTCCAGGAAATTGGCCGTCTCGTCGGGCTTGCGAATGCGACTGGCCCTGTTTGATGAGATTAACGTCATCGAGTAGGCCGTCTTCGGCCAGCCAGGCTTGTAAGGCGGGAACTCATACCGGGCCAATACCGGGCACTCAAACACCTTATCCGATTTTATATACCGTCCCAGGAAGCCTCGCTCGAAAGAATAGGCTGTCTTCGTCGCGCTGTTGACAACTTCGTATTCCCAGTTTACCGCGGCCGGCCCGGTCGTCTCGTCGATCGTATCCGTCCCCTCCGCAACATTGGGTCCGAAGATGCAAATTCCCTTGTTCTCAGCAGTGTAGATCGAAGCAGCAAGGACCAGTTGCCGCAGGTTCGATAAGCAGACGGCGCTCTGAGCCGACATGCGGGCTTTGGCCAACGACGGCAGTAAAATGCCGATGAGCACGGCGATAATGCCGATGACAACCAGCAATTCCACCAGCGTGAACGCCGGACGTCTTGTGTGTTTGGTATGCATGTTTTGTCTCACCTTTGCGGCTGCAGCGGGAGCCGACATCTATCGTGACAACTGCTATTGCTCGCGTAATCGAGAAGCTGTCATGTTTTCTAAGTCAATTTCGAGAGTCTGACGACGAGCGCGGTATCCAACATCGGGTACTCCACGTGCAAGCGATAAAGGTCGAAGTCTTCCGGCGACCAGCCTTGCCGCGAAAAAATGTAGTCCAGAACGGCTCTTCGCTGAGGAAGCTCAGGAACACGGGCGTCGTCTCTCGACGCTACCCGCGTAACCGACTCGCGGATCGGCAAAGCCCAGACGTCCCGCTCGTGCTCTTGAGGCGGCACTACCTGCGACGCATGGCCGTACAATTTCACGTCCGCACGCATCTCCCCGACCGCTCGCCGGTCCAGGAGGATGTCTAAATAGAGTCGACGGGTCGGCCGAACGGTGATGCTGCGGACGACGATGTCCGCCGCCTCCGGCGAATCGATGCGACAGGCATTCCGCACGACCTCGCCGAACACGACATCGACGCTCCCCGCGTGACCGATCGTGTCGCCGGCCAGCCGCACATTTGCCCTGCCCCATGCATCCGTCATCGTCTCCAGCAATGGCAAGGCGTTCGTCGAGAACTGAGGCAGGACGGGAGCGCCATAACGTCCGGACGCAGCAGCATCGAGCGGGGCACGCGCGCTGCTGTGGTTCATCTCGGCTTTGGAAAACATCCCGAACACATGCGTGTCGGCCGTCGCACGCAATCGACAAAACTGGATCAGCCCAGTGACGAACGCGATATCCAGCATCGCATCGTCGGACGCATTTCGACCGATGACCGTCAACAAATAGGACGTGTCAAGGCGCGAACCCCAGAAATGGGCGTGCGACGCAAATAACGCCTTGCGGTGTTGCACGTCGCTTTGACGTGTGTCGTCGTCGTCGGCCGTTGCCAACATCATTGACTTGAACGTCGTGCGGTCGCCAGCTTGCCGAAGGACGAAGTCGTCAAATGCCAGAAACGCCTGGTCGGCCGCTTCAATCCGTTTAGGGTCCCACCCGAGGCGTCGGGCAGACGTAAAGAGCTTGTGCATCGGTCCCGCGGAGGGCACGTACTGCGCCAGCGACGTCGAGTACGACTTACCCATAAGCTTGAAGATCTGCCAACTCAGATTCGCATCGATGCCAAGGCTCTTCTGGGCGTCAAGGCTCTTGCGGACGCAGTGACCGGCAGAGTCGAACAGCTCAAACAAAGCGTTCCGCAGACGTTCAAGCGTCTGGTCAGCGTTCGCCTGAAAAGCGGCGTTTTTTATAGCCGCGGGAGTTGTCGTTCCGGCCAGTGTATTCATGAATTATGCCTTACATACCTTCATGTCTCGCAACACGATTCGGAAACTACCAGCCTCATAGCCGAATGTAAAGGAAAATTTATAGACTATTAAATTGGCTTAAAGGGACGGATTCTGAATGCGTGCCATCCAAGTACTCCGTTCACGAACGTTTTATACGTTGCTACTAGGTAAATCTTGAAGATTTTGAGTGGCGAGGCAGCGATCGATTCGTCGAATTGATCGTTCTTTCCCGAGAAATTCCAGGCTGTCAAAGAGCGGGGGGCTGACCGTCGATCCGGTGATCGCGACACGCAGCGGTTGCGCGATCTTGCCAAGCCCGAGGCCGCGTGATTCTGCGAACGATTTGATCGCCGACTCCAGCGCGAACGCGGACCAGTCGGTCTGCCTCCTTATCTCCTCGCGCGCTCCGCGCAAGGCGTCAAAACCTGCTCCATCCTTTTTCAGCACCTTCTCGACGGCGGCGGGATCGAACGTCAGCTTTTCATCATCCACAAAGAAATTCCGCGTCGGCTCATCGACTTCACGCAGCGTGCGGAACCCTCTTTTCATGCTGAGCAATTTCAGCAATTCGTCGTCGGAAGCGCTGCGCTGCGGGGCGTCGGGATTCGCATCCAGATAATCGCGAAACGCTGCGAGCAATCGCGCGGGTGTCGCGGCGGCGCAAGCTTCGGTGTTGAAGGCGAGCAGCTTCGCGCGATCGAATTTTGCGTTGGCTTTGCCGACCCCGCTCAACGTGAAGGCCGCGATGAGCTCGTCGAGGGTCATTCGCTCGCGATCGTCTCCGGGGTTCCAGCCGAGCAGCGCGAGGAAGTTGATGAGCGCTTCGGGGAGATAGCCATTTTTGCGGAAGTCGTGGACGAGGATTTCGGGGAGGTCGGATTGCTTCAAATTGATGTGCGGGAGAAGTTTTTCGTGATCGCTCGGGTTGAGCTGCGATTTGCTGTCGTTGATCCAAATGTCGAGTCGTTGATCCGCGAAGCCGCAAGCGGCGGAAAGGTGCGCGATCGTGTGGGCTTTGTCTTTCAACCAAATGCCGACCGCTTGCCGCACCTTTTTGTCGCGATCGCGTTTGCCCATTTTCGAGCCGTCGGTGTTCAGGATGACGGGGAGATGTCCGAAAATCGGGCGCGAATATCCCAGCGCATCCATCAGCGCGATGTGGTTGATCGTGTTGAGCAGATGTTCCTGCCCACGCAGCACGTGCGTGATTTTCATCGCTTCATCGTCGACGACGACGGCGAAATGATACGTCGGCATGCCGTTGGTTTTTCGGATGACGAAATCCTGCACCTGGTCGGCCGCCACCGTGACGTCTTTATCGAGCACTGCGTCATGGAAACTGAATGTCTTGGCCGGCATCGCGAAGCGGACGACGTGCGGGCGACTCAAGGATTCATGGGCCACGCGATCGGCATCGCTCATCATCGCGCGTTTGTACACAAATGTCCGCTTCTCCTGCTCGGCCGATTTCCGCAGCGCGTTCAGCTCTTCGGTCGTTTCATACGCTTTATAAGCGAGATCTTTCGCGATCAGGCCGTCGATAATTTGGTTGTAAACATCGACGCGCTTGGATTGGAAAACGAGTTCCTCGTTGTCGCGGCTGATGCCGAGCCAAGCCAAGTCGTCGAGCAGGGCGTCGACCGATTCGGTCGTGCTGCGAGCGAGGTCGGTGTCTTCAATGCGAAGTAAGTATTTGCCGCCAGAATGATGGGCGAGCAACCAGCAGAAGAGCGCCGTCCGCGCGCCGCCCACGTGCAGAAAACCAGTCGGCGATGGGGCGAAGCGCGTGCGGACGTCTGCGGGTGAATCCATGAGAGCGGAGGATTATCTGCATGATGAGCGGATAGTCCAACGGCTTGGCTTCCGAAGTCTTATTGCTCTCCCCGCTGCTTGGGGCGAGGTCATTCTCCGGCCCCTCTCTCCAGTACTCTGGGGAGAGGCTGGGAGAGGGGTCTTGCTCTTCGGGCGAGATTCGAAAACGAAGACCCCTCTCCCCGCCTCTCCCCGGCGTACCGGAGAGAGGAGTTAATGCAGAAGGGACACGAAGCATTTCTGCGCCGCGTCCCTTCGTGGTTCAATTTCGTGCCTTTGTAATCATCCGATCAGACATCGCTGCCGGAATCATCACCGCTGTCATGCTCGGCCTTGAGGTCGCTGCGGAGCTGCTGGATCGTTGTGCGCAGCGCTTTGGCATCGTCCTTCAACGGCTGGCTATCGGTTTTAAGCTTCGCCCGGGCAGCGGTGACGGCGGGGTCGGCGTCGATCGCAGACTTGATCGCGGCCGCGTCGGCCTTGAGGGCCGCCTTTTCGGCGTCGCGATCAGTCTTCAACTTGGCTTTGTCAGCCGCTAGCTTATCTGCGTTTGTCTTATCGGCTTTCATCGCGACCAGATCAGCCTTGATCAAGGCGCGATATGTTTGAGTATCAGACTTAAATGTCGCCTTGAGCGGATCGAGCGTTGACGACATCGCTTTAATCGCGGCTTCCACGGCGGCGGCGTCGGCTTTCAATGTCGTTTTCAGAGATTTCGTGTCGCTCGACAGTTTTGTGGCGGCCGCTTTCACCGCGTCTTTGTCTGCCTGGATCGCCGGCGAAGGATCCGAAAGCGTCATCGACGCACCGGCGTGCAGGCTCCCGCTCATCAAAGTGCGGGATTCCAGCGTATCGAACATGACAAATTCATTGCGTTGACTCATCGAAATCTCCTTGTTGTCCGCCAAACCTCATTTACTCTGCAATACATTCGCCCCGCAAGGCAAATTATTCCGCCACATCTCAAATCCATCGGTTCTTTTTGAATAGCCACAGCATGATGGACACCACAATTCCCATAAAAAGCAGCGCGCCAAGAAATACGCGGTGACTATGAAAAATCGCCTCGTCGAAGTTCATGCCGAAGAAGCCGGTCACAATCGTCATGGGCAGGCCGATGACGCTGATGATCGTCAGCGTCTTCATGATCTGATTCAAATGATTGCTGATGCTCGATAGATAAATGTCGCGAGCGCCGAGCACTAGATCGCGATACAGCTCAACCATTTCGTTAATGCGGATGAGATGATCCTGCACATCGCGAAAATAGACGCGCGTGCTTTCGCGAATGATCGGCACCTCGCCGCGTGAGAGCTGGGCCACCACTTCGCGCTGCGGGCCGACGATGCGGCGGAGGTCGAGCAACTCGCGTTTCTTCGCGCTGATCTGGCCGAGCAGCTCTGGCCTTGGGTTGTCGAGCGCATCGTCTTCGAGCTTGTCCATCGCTTCTTCGAGGTAGTCGAGAATTGGCTGGTAGTAATCGGTGATGCGATCGAGGATGTGATACAGGAGCGTGTCGATTCCATCGCCGAGGAGGCGGCTGGGTTCCTGCTCACATTTCTCGACCAGGTCCTTCAAGCTCTGGAATTTTTCATCGTGGATCGTCAGCAGGAAGCGATCGGAAAAGAAAATGTCGAGTTCCTTGGTACGGAGCTTTTGACGAAAGCTGTCGAGGTCTGGGCCGTGGAAGACCATGTAGTAATATGGCTTGCCCCTGTGCGGGCCGTCCTCGAGTTGGTAGCGCTCGATTTTCGGGCGCTGCGCATATTCGAGGCTGTCTTCGATCGCCAGCGGATGCAGATGAAACACGTCGGTGAGGAATTTCGCCTCGTCGTCGGTGACGTCGAACATATCGATCCATGCCACCGTTCCGTCGGTGGCGACGGCGCGGTGAAGCGTGTCACGATCAGTTTCGTGCGACGTGTTTCCGTCCGGCCAGCGAATGAAAGTGCGGAGCATGTGCGGTAGAGTATCTTCTCAAATCGCCATGTCAGGTTCCGACCGATTACAACTCCCTCACACCGCCAACTGCTTCGTCTGCGGCCGCGGCAACGACCGCGGGCTGAAGCTCGATCTATTCGTCGATCCATCGACCGGCACGGTGCATACAGAATTTACGACCCGCCCCGATCAGGTCGGCTTCGAAGGCGTCATCCACGGCGGGGTGATCGCCAGCATCATGGACGAAGCGATGGTCTGGGCCGCCACGTGGCTGCTGAAGCGCTTCGTCGTCTGCGGCGAGCTGACAGTGCGCTTCCGCAGCAGCGCCAGCGTCGGCCAGAAACTACGCGTCGAATCGCTGGTCGATTTCTCGCGGCCCAAGCTGGTCGAACCGAGCGCCAAGCTCTTTGATGAAAGCGGCAAGCTCATGGCGACCGCAAGCGGCAAATACGTTCCGGTGGCAGCGGCGGAGCATGCGCATTTCGTGACAACGTTTATCGAAGATGAGCGGACGAAGGCGGCGAGTGGGATGTTGCGGGGAGTGTAGTTTCTGACGAATTTCGTTCTCGACGCGGGATAGCTTAAGAGCTATATTGGAAATGTGGACTATCGAAGCGTCCGACGACTTCAGCACGTGGTACGAATCTCTGAACGATGATCAGAAAGCGGTAGTCATCGCGAAGTTCGAACTGTTACGGAATTCAGGTCCTGCGTTAGCTCGGCCGCACGCTGACACGCTTAAAGGTTCGAAGCATTCGAACATGAAAGAACTGCGTGCGAAAACTTCAACATCCGTTCTCCGTGTTGCGTTCGCGTTCGATCCTGATCGGCGAGCGATTTTGCTCGTCGGCGGCGATAAGCGTGGAGTTGTGGAAAAGCGTTTTTACAAGTCGTTGATCGATCGGGCCGACAAGATCTTCGACGAACATCTTGCGAATCTGAAGCGACGTTAACGGGAGAGGATCGCCAGCATGGTAAGACCATTTGATGAGCTTGTTGCCCGCACGACTTCGAAGGAAGTCATTCAACGTGGGAAGCAACTGGCGCGCGTCTACATGGCCGAAATGCTGCTGTGCGAATTGCGTAAACTGCACGGGGTGAGCCAGAAAGAATTGGCAAAGAAGCTTGGTATCAGGCAGCCAAGTCTTTCGAAGCTGGAAGCTCAGGATGACATGCAGGTGTCGACATTGAAGCGGCTCGTTGAAGCGCTCGGCGGTAAGCTCATCGTCAAGGTTGAGTTTCCGGATGGCGCGCTTCAACTAAAACAATTTGATAAACCGGTGCGGCGACGCCGGCGTGCTTCGCCCCGCAAGGCAGCTTGACTCAGTTTGGAGAATGATGTCCCTCCACGACGTCCTCAAAACCCTCGACGGCCGACGCGATGCTTCGGTTTCGGCGTTGAAGGAATTGCTCTCGATTCCATCCGTCAGCGCCAAGCCCGAGCACCGGGGCGACATGCAGACGTGCGCGACTTGGATTTTCGACAAGCTGAAATACGCCGCCCTTGATGCGGCGATCGTGCCGACGGGCGGACATCCGGCCGTTATCGCGAAGAACAAGCACGTGCCCGGTCGGCCGACGATTTTGTTTTACGGGCACTACGATGTGCAGCCGCCCGAGCCGCTGGATGAATGGAAGTCGCCGCCGTTCGAGCCGACGATCCGCAAAGATGACACCGGTCATGAGGCGATCTTCGCGCGCGGCGCGGTCGATGATAAAGGGCAGGTCTGGGCGCACATCGAAGCGATCACCGCCTGGCAGGCGCACGGCGGCGTGCCGGTGAATCTCACCCTCCTCATTGAAGGCGAAGAGGAAATTGGATCGGCCAACCTCGAACGATTCGTGCGGGAGAAGAAGGACTGGCTGAAATCCGACCTCTGCGTCATCAGCGACACCGGCCAATTCGAGCGCGGCGTGCCCGCGATCACCTACTCGCTGCGCGGCCTGGTGTACGAAGAAATTTTCCTCACCGGTGCGAGCCACGATCTGCACAGCGGCGGCTACGGCGGGGCAGTGCCGAACGCGGCCAACGTGCTCGTCGATATTCTCGCGAGCCTGCACGATGCCGACGGCCGCGTCACGATTCCCGGTTTTTACGACGATGTGCAGCCGCCGACGGCAACTGAAACCGACATGTGGGCGAAGCTGCCGTTCGATGAGGCGGCGTATTTGAAAGAGCTGCAGCTTGATTCCGGCTTTGGCGAAAAGGGTTACTCCACGCTCGAACGCACGTGGGCTCGGCCCACGCTCGACATCAACGGCATCACGGCCGGTTATCAGGATCACGGCGCGAAAACGGTGATCGGCGCGAAGGCATCGGCCAAGGTGTCGATGCGTCTCGTGCCAAACCAAGACCCGAAGAAAATTCGCGAGGCATTCGTCGCGGCGGTGAAAGCGCGCTGTCCGAAGAACGTGAAGCTCGAATTCGAAAACCACGGCCTGTCGCCCGCGGCGATTGTGCCGATCGACAATGTCGCCACAAAGCTCGCCGCGAATGCGATCACCACCGGCTTCGGTATACCCCCTGCATTCATTCGCAGCGGCGGCAGCATTCCGGTTGTCGGATTGATAAAAAAAGAATTGAACATCGACACGATTCTGATCGGTTTTGGCCTGCCCGATGATCGCGTGCATTCGCCGAATGAAAAGTTCGACATCGATGCACTCCACGCCGGCACGCGCACGGCGGCGGCGCTGTATGCAGAGTTGGCGAACCTCAAATCCGCGAAGTGACGCGAATGTCATGGACGTTTTCCGCTCGCGCGATACGAGCGAAGCTAATCTAGGTGAATGATTGACTCCGCAACAACGTTTGGGCAATCCAAAGACACTGCATCACTTCCGGCACCGCCGGAGCTTGGCGAGTTCCAGTCGGACGGCTGCACGCCGACCTGGCACGAACGCTTTCGCACGTTCGCTGAGAAAACTGCGTCGGCGATGGGCACGCCCTGGGCGTTCGGGGCGGCCGTGCTCATCATCGTCCTTTGGGGCGTGAGCGGGCCGATGTTTAAGTATTCCGATACGTGGCAGCTGGTCATTAACACCGGCACGACCATCGTCACGTTCCTGATGGTCTTCCTAATTCAAAACACGCAGAACCGAGACTCGCGCGCGATCCATTTGAAGCTGAGCGAGCTGATCCGCGCGACCGAATCGCGTAACCGACTCGTCGACGTCGAGGATTGCACCGAGGCCGAGATCAATGCGCTGGAGCAGGAGTTTCGAAGCTTTCGCGCGCATCACTTGGCGATGGCTGCACATAAGAAGCGGGCGTCGCCACCATCAGCAAGTTCCACGTGCGCATCGAAATGAAGAGGAGATTTGTTAGAGTTTAGCCATGCAGCAGCAGTGGCTTGGGACGGCTCAGAAAGTCCTGCGAGACATGCGTCTGGACGGTTGGCTGGTTTACGACTTTCGTGGCAGCAATCCAGTCTTCGCGCAATTATTTGGAAAACGCCTCGGCACGACGCGCAGGGTCGCTCTGTTCATTCCGGCCGGCGCGAACGAACGGCCGACGTTGGTGGTCAGCTTTATCGACGCTCCGCTGTTCGAAGAATTCTCCTTCACCGATCGATCCATCGGCGTGGACTGGAAAACGTTTTTCTCCGACATCAAAAAGCTGGTTGGCAGCGCGTCATCCCGTCGTATCGCGATGGAATACTCGCCCGGCGCGGCGCTTCCGGCGATGTCGTTCGTCGACGCCGGCACGATCGAAGCGATTCGCGCGCTGGACATTGACGTCGTTTCCTCGGCCGACCTGGTGCAAACCTGCATCGCCACGTGGTCGGCTGATGCCCTGACGGATCACCTTGCGGTCTCGAAGCTCGTGGAGGCCGCGAAAGATGATGCGTTTGACTTTGTCCGCACCGCGCTTCGCAACGGAACGACGATCACCGAATACAACGTGCAGCAACGGATCTCGTCAAGCTTCGCCGAGTATGGGTTAGATCCCGATCACGCGCCGATTGTCGGCGTGAATGAGCACAGCGGCGATCCGCACTTCGAGCCGACGCAGACGAATTGTTCCGTAATACGGCCTGGCGATTGGCTGCTCATTGACCTCTGGGCGCGGACGCCGGGCGAGGCGAACATTTTTTCGGATATCACCTGGGTTGGATTTTGCGGCCGCGACGTGCCGCTGAAGCATCGACGAGTGTACGACGTGGTTACCGCAGCACGCGATGCGTGTCTCGCGGCAGCGATCGACGCGTGGAATGCCAAGCAACCCGCGCAGGGCTGGCAACTCGACGACGTGGCGATGAAAGTGATTCGCGACGCGGGTTTTGGCGATTACATTCGCCATCGGACGGGGCATAGTCTGAGCCCGGGGCCGAAGGTGCACGGGCTGGGCGTGAATATCGATAATCTCGAAACACACGACACACGCTACGTCCTGCCGGGGCTGGGTTTTACGATCGAGCCGGGCGTGTATCTGCCGGAGTTTGGCGTGCGATCGGAAATAAACGTTTTCATGGACCCGGTTGGCGGTCCAATCGTAACGAGTTGCATTCAGCGAGAGATCGAGCTGCTGATTTGAGTCATACCAATCGTGACCCCCCACGCCGGGGCAGAGCGTACTCGCGCCGCCCCGGATCGCTTCGTTCGGTCAAGAATCCGGGGCGGCGCGAGTACGCTCTGCCCCGGCGTGAAGGGGGGGGGCGAATGGTCGTCGTGAGTTGACCGGACGGGTACTATAGGAGGATGGCAATCAAGAAAACGACGAAGAAAGCGAAGCCACGGTCGCTCTCCAAATACCAGTCGATGCGCGACTTTAAGAAATCGCCCGAGCCGAGCGGCGCCAAATCAAAAAAGAAAGCCGCCAAGTCACTTTTCTTCTGCGTGCAAAAACACCTGGCCAGCCATCTGCATTACGACTTTCGTCTTGAGTACGGCGGCGTGCTGCTGTCGTGGGCGGTGCCGAAAGGGCCATCATTAAACCCGTCCGACAAACGGCTGGCGATGCGAGTTGAAGATCATCCGTTCGATTACCGCGAATTTGAAGGCATCATTCCGGAAGGGTACGGGGCTGGCATCGTCATGCTCTGGGACCGCGGCGAGTGGATTCCTGAAGGTGATGACATCGATGCCGCGCTTCAAAAAGGCGATCTGAAGTTTACGCTTAAAGGCGTCAAGCTAAAGGGCTCGTGGGTGCTTGTGCGCACTAAAGGTTCGCCCTGGGGAAAACCGAAAACCGACGAGCAGGGCGAGAGCCGATCATGGCTGCTCATCAAGCATCGCGATGATTGGGCCGGCGATATTGATGTGACCGAAGCCGCGCCGAACAGCGTAAAATCATTTGGCGACTTCGCTGACATCCTGGGCAGCGGCAAGCCGGAGATCTGGGAATCGCACCGGCCGGCCGAGGGGGGCGTTGCGGGAAAGTTGTTCACGCAAATCATTCGTGAAGCGACGGAACGGCAAGTGCGTTCGACCGCGAAGGGCCGAAAGAGGCCGCAAAAACAGACGTCCCGCGAGAAGAAGCATGTTTGATGACTCCCTTGCTCGCCTCTGGTGCCAAACGCGGCTACAATATCACTTCACTGATGTATCACCATCCCTACGACTAAAGACAGGATTGCCGTCGTCGCCTTGCGATACGATCCGTACCATGCATCCCCTGTCGTGCTGATTCAATTGGATTGATGTTATGGCCAAACCCGACGCTTCCATTCTTGCCGCAGCGAAAAATGCACTGGACAAGCCTCGCGATTTCGACACGTTCGTCGCCGCCCTGGGGCAGCGCGATCGCACGAATATTGAGCGTCATGTGACGGCGCTCGGGGCACTGCCCAATGCGCAGCACGCGAAGGTTTGGAAGCGGCTGGTGTCGTCGATCGCGACGCTCGCGCCGTTGGCGGCCGTCACTAACGGGCAGCAGGCGATCCAATTTTTCATTGCCGACGGAAAGTACCGGATGCAGGCGTTTGCGATCGAGGATCAACGCGATGGAAAGATTAGCGTTTACACGCCCGATGCGTTGTCTGACGCGCTGAAGGCAAAAGTCATCGGCGAGATCATCAATGAAGACGACATCACTGACGGCGTGCCGCCATTGTACCGGCTTGTTGCAAATCCCGATTACGTGCTGGCCGTCGAATCGCTCGATGCGAAAAATACAAATAACCCGGCGCCGTATTTCGCGAACATGATCGGTTGGAATCGCAAGGCAATGCGCCTGACGCTGACGCTGCCGGCGCAGGAGCCGCAAATCGCCGCGATGGAAGCGATTTGCGCGCTGGCATCGCTGAACATCAAGAAGAACGCACTTCCTGCCGCGCCACCTGTGGTCCATGCGGGCGCGAAGAAGTAGTTACCGTCAGTTTAATCAGCACGGGCGAGACGCCGCCAGACGCCCGTGACACGAAGTGCGTTCCTGCGTTACGAGTGCCGCGCCCGTAGTTCTGTAACTGTTAACGATCGTCGCGCTCACGATTCTTCGATCGTGAGCGAATTGATTTTGTCACCCTGCTCGATCTTGTCGACCACATCCTGACCGCTGGTGACTTGTCCAAACACAGTATGCTTACCGTCGAGCCAGTCGGTGGCAAAGTGCGTGATGAAGAACTGGCTGCCGTTCGTGCCGGGGCCGGCATTGGCCATGCTCAGGCTGCCGACTTTGTGCTTGTGCGGGTTGCCTTTGAATTCGTCCGCAAAGCGATAGCCCGGCCCGCCCCGTCCGGTGCCTTCCGGGTCGCCGCCCTGGACCATGAAGTCGGCGATGACGCGGTGGAACTTAGTTCCGTCGTAGAACTTGTCCTTGGCCAGGAACACGAAATTGTTCACCGTGTTCGGTGCTTCCTTGGCAAACAGATCGCAGACGATCTTTCCTTTGGAAGTGTCTAAAGTGGCGATGTATTTCTTACTGGAATCAATCTGCATCGCCGGTGCGGCGGGATAACTCTTCGGCATGGCACAAACTCCTATTGAACAAAGTGAGTCGCGCAACCGTCCCGGTTTTTAGGCGAAGTGTCAAGAGATGATGGAGCTTGACTCCTCTCCCCGCAGGGCGACCGCATTCTCGACGATCCGGCATTTTCTCCTCTCTCCGTACTCGGAGAAAAGCGTTAAGAGGCATTCACGCGCCACGCGCGAGACGGAGCGGCAGTCGAGTCGCCGAGTCACCGGTTGATAACTCCGACCGCGGAGCACTCGCGCTGATCGCCGTCAAGGCCTCGATGAATTCCGTGGCGATTTGATTCGCCAGTTCCGGGGACACGACCGCGTCACGCCACGTTAATCCGAAATTCAGATCATCGCCCAGCGTCGACGGCGTGAACACGACCGGCAGCATCGGCCCGATCGGCGAAACGCGAACATATTCCGCGACCGTGAACGGATGCTCTGCCGCCACCCACGTCTTATTTAAATTAACATTTGAAATGCCCGCGACGAACGGCACGCGTTTACGATACCACTCCACCAGCTTCGCGCCGCGAATGAATTGACCGACGATCACGGCGGCGGCAATACGCAGCATGCTCGTTCGATCCGCATGGGCTTTCTTCGCGCGGCGGTTTTGCAACGCGATTGATTGAAGTAACAACTCAAACGTGGCGAGGTCGCGCGGGCGGCAGACAACGCTGGTGAAACCGAGATACATCCCGAATCGCTCGTTTGCGGATTGCGAAACCGCGGCACCGGCGGCGCGCAGATCCACGATCGTGCCAAGCGCAAGGTGTCGCCGGCGACCGATAGGGCGGGCGGCGACATGTCGATCGCAAATCTCCGCGATGACCGCGAGGAACAGATCGTTCAACGTCGCGCCGTGCGCCCGTGCCGTGCGAAGAAGTTTTGGAACGATCCCGAGCGGCAGGTAATGAAACGAAAATCGACAATGAAGATTATCTTCACCGCGAACCTCGATGCGACGGCACGACTTCATGCGGGCGGCCCACGCCGTTGCCGTCCAAAAGCCCGCGAGCAAATTCCATTGCGATCCACGCTGCGGGCCGAACCGTTTCCAATAACCTTCCCGAGCGAACGCCATAGGCAACGTGCGTCGCCGGGTTGGATCGACTCGACGCAAGTACCACTCACGAAGCAGCGCTCGAACTGAAACGCTGTCAGCCATCCAGTGTTGATAAACAACTCCGATCACGCATTCATCCGCCGTGTGTTGATCGACGTGACAAATGAAAGCGCGAAAAGGAGATTCGCCGGGCGCGAAGGGGCGGTTTAACGAGTCGGACAAGTAAGCATCGATCCGCTGCGCGTCGCCAAGAAGCTCCGCCGCCAGCGGCGGGGTAACGATCTGAAGGTCTTCCTGTGTTTCCACCCATGCTCGATTCATTACCTCGAAATCGAGCGGCACGCGGAGCCGCATCATCTGGGCCGCGTTGTAGGGGTGAACCGCGTCCCACTGTTGAATGAGCTTTTGAAAAATGTTTAGTCGCATGCAGCCGCTACAGGTGAGCGTTCATCATGTATAGGCGAAAGAAACAGTTGCATGCCGATATTTTCGATGAAATTATCGTCGGAAAGTCCCATCTGTTCATTTGAGCCGCGCGAACAGATTGCCGTCGTGGGCGTATTACTTATTAGGTCGGCCGGGTCAAGGCGTGCTTGACAGACGCTGAAACGCCTCCCACACTGCCGCCCCTACCTGGCGTCCGGGCGGGCCGGGTTGCATTCCTTTGACGAGCTTTGTCTTGAGATTTGGTCGATCGAATAGCAGAGGGTCGACAATCGGTGGACGGCCGGCGATGCCGTTCAAACGTTCGCTTGACTGCCGTGCCTACAGTGAGATTCACGCAGAGATTGCTCGGGAAGCTGGATTTAAATGGCCAAAAAGACCGGCAAAATACTTGTGATCGTTGAGAGCCCCGCTAAGGCAAAGACGATTAACAAATATCTCGGCGACGATTACATCGTGAAAGCGTCGATGGGGCACGTGCGCGATTTGCCGTCGAAAGGCATGGGCGTTGATCTCAAAACATTTGAGCCCGAATACGTCATCATAGAAGAGCGCGGCAAGGATAAAGTGGTGGCCGAGCTTCGCAAGTTGGCGAAGGATGCGCCGGAGATTTACCTCGCGACCGACTTGGACCGCGAGGGCGAGGCAATCGCCTGGCATTTGAAAGAGGCGTTGAAGATCCCGGACGCGCAGGCGAAGCGCGTCATCTTCAATGCCATCACCAAAGCCGAAATTCAACGGGCGTTTAAGACGCCGCACAAGATCGACATCGATCGCGTGAACGCGCAACAGGCCCGGCGGATACTCGACCGCATCGTCGGCTACGAGATCAGCCCGCTGCTGTGGCGTAAAGTGGCTAAGGGCCTGAGCGCCGGCCGCGTGCAGAGCGTGGCGGCGCGGTTGGTGGTGGAGCGCGAGCGCGAAATCGAGGCATTTAAGCCGGCAGAATACTGGCGCATCGGCGCGATCTTCACCGCCGACACCGGCACGGCCGCGTCAATGGCCATGTGGCAGGACTTCCTCGCAAAAGCCGAAAACAGAAACCCGCCGAAAGCCGACCGCGACAAGTGGCTCGCGGACCACAAAGCGTTTTCAGCCGACCTCGTGGAAGTGAACGGCAAAAAATTTGAGCCTGACAACAAAGAAGACGCTCGGAAAGCCGCTGAGGCGTTGGGTCTATTGATCGAAGCGGTCGACACCGTGCGGGATGAAAAGGCCAAGGGTGCCGCGCAGAATGTCACGACGATTCGCGGCCAGATCGGCAAGCTACCGCCGTTCACCGTGCGCAGCGTCGAGAAGAAGCGAACGAGCTCGCGTCCGCCGGCGCCGTACATCACCAGCACGTTGCAGCAGTCCGCCTCCAGCCGCCTGGGCTTCAGCACCGATCGCACGATGCGCGCCGCCCAGGGTTTGTACGAGCAGGGGCACATCACGTACATGCGAACCGACTCGACGCATTTATCGGGTGAAGCATTGACGATGGTGCGCGGCTACATCAGCAGGGAATTCGGCGCGAAGTATCTGCCGGACAAGCCGAACTTTTTCTCGTCCAGCAACAAGAGCGCGCAGGAAGCCCACGAAGCGATTCGACCGACGGACACGTCGCTCTCGCCGCGTGAAGCGAACATGTCCGCCGATGCGGCCAAGCTTTATCAGCTGATCTGGAACCGCTTCGTCGCGTGTCAAATGCCGCTGGCGGAGTTTGATCAGACGGCCATAACGATCACCGCCGCGCCGAGTGGAATTGAATATGTGTTTCGCGCCACGGGGCGCAAGCTTGTGTTCGACGGCTTTATGAAAGTCGCGGGCGTGAGCAGTGAAGATCAGCTGCTGCCGGATTTAAGCGAAGGCAAGCGCGTCAATCCGATCGATCTGCAGCCGACGCAGCATTTCACGCAGTCACCGCCGCGCTTTACGGAAGCGAGCCTGGTGAAGGAGCTCGAGCGTCTCGGCATCGGGCGGCCGTCGACGTATGCGAGCATCATCAAGACGATTCAGGATCGCGAATACGTGATGCAGCGCGATCGTCGTTTCTATGCGACGATGCTTGGCACGGTGGTGACGGACAAGCTCGTGCAGGCGTTCCCGGAATTGCTCGACGTGAACTTCACGGCCAGCATGGAATTAAAGCTCGACGAGGTCGAGGAGAGCCATCTCGACTGGATCAAAGTCTTGAAAGATTTCTACGGGCCGTTTCACGAAGTGGTGGATGGCGCGCTCGGCAAGATCGAACACGCGGGCGGCGCGGTCTCTCCTTATAAATGTCCGAAGTGCGGCAAGGAGATGCTATACCGCATCTCGAAGAACGGCTTTTTCCTGGCGTGCAGCGATCGCGAATGCGCGACGACGCAGCCGGTGGATGAGCAGGGTAAGCCGGTCGTTCGCGAGGCGACAAATTTCAAATGCCCGACCTGCGGCCGCGAGATGATCAAGCGTGGCGGGCGGTTTGGTGAGTTCCTCGGCTGCAGTGGCTACTCGGTCAAGAACGAAAAAGGCGAGCCGAGCTGCAACACGATCATCAACCTCGACGCCAACGGCAACCCGCTGCCGCCGAAGCCGAAACCGATCACGACGAGCATCATGTGCACGACGTGCGGTTCGCCGCTTTATCTGCGAACGGGCAAGCGCGGGCCTTGGCTTGGGTGCAGTAAATATCCGAAGTGCCGCGGTCGCATGGCGATGACGAAGCTGTCGGCGGAAGACAAAGCGCAGGTCGATGCGCTGGTTCCGCTGCTGGCCGAGGGGACTGCCGCAAGTGAAGCGGTGATCGCGAAGGTGCTCGCGGAAAATCCATCGCTGGCCGCTCCGTCGACCGGTCCGAAGTTCCCGATCAAGACCGACATCGAATGCGATGAGTGCGGCAAGCCAATGCTGATCCGCAAAGGCAAACGCGGCCCGTTCCTGGCGTGCAGCGGATATCCGAAGTGCAAGAATGCGACGGAAGTCCCGGCCCATCTGTCGGAAGAGCTCGGCTTGAATGGCGAAGAGCCGCAGCCGCCGACGAAGCTGACCCCGCCGCTGGATCACGAAGACGCGGCGTGACGGGCCGCTTGCGGCTTCGCGAAATGACGGGCGCTGACTGCGCGGCGTCGTTGTTCCGCGAAGCCGCAAGCGGTTGGAGACTTCTCACGTATTCAAGTTCTTCAGCAACTCCGCGATCGTCCAACCCAACCTCGGATGCACCACATCCGGCGCGATTTCCGCCAGCGGCTCCAGCACAAACTCCCGGTCGTGCATCAGCGGATGCGGCAGGATGAGATGCTCCGTGCGCAACATCAGATTGTCATACAGTAATAAATCCAGATCGATCGTGCGCGGCGACCATTTAACCAGTCGCTCGCGGCCCAGCGCGCGTTCGACTTCGAGCAATCGCTTCAATAACGCGGTTGGCTCGAGCGTCGTGCGAAGCTTCGCTGCGCCGTTGAGGAAGGGCGGAGAGTCGTCGGGACCGCCGACGGCGGCGAATTCGTGCAAAGATGAGACTTGCGTGACGCGGACATCTTCGTTTGCGAGACGATCGAGTGCTGTGCGAATGGTTGCAGCGCGATCGCCGAGGTTAGATCCCAATGCGATGTATGCGGTCACACGGGCGTTCATCGCTGGCGATCTTACGGCAAGTGTATTGGCGGCTTAAGCCGCCATCCACGGGAGTGCGTTTTCGTGATGCGGCGTCTATCATCGCCCGACTTTCCCCGAACACAGTGTTGAACGAATGAACGAAGACATCACCATCAGCGAATACGAACAGGAACGCCGCGACAAGCGCGACAAGCTGCGCGAGCTGGGTGTCGATCCTTATGGATCGCGCCAGGAAAATCTGCTGCCGCTGATCACGGTCAAGTCCATGTACACGGCCGAGATGGGCCACGATGCGGGGCCGGCCGTGAAGGTGGCGGGGCGGATCGTGCTGAAGCGCGACTTCGGCAAGAAGCTGAGCTTTATCACGCTGCGCGATGACACCGGCGATTTGCAGGTGGCGCTCGATGCGAAGCGACTAACAGGCGATGAAAAGGCGTGGAGCATCCGCGATCTGCTCGATCTGGGCGATCAGATCGTCGTCAGTGGAAATCTCGGCACGACCAAGACCGGCGAAGTCACCGTCTGGTGCACGTCGCTGACGATGTCGAGCAAAGCACTGCTGCCGCCGCCCGGAAAGTATGAAGGATTGAGCGACGTTGAGGCGCGCTATCGGCAGCGGTACGTCGACCTCTGGTCGAACCCGCAGGTCATGCGCACGCTCAAACTTCGCACGGCCATCGTTCAGGAAATGCGCGATTTTCTCCGCGAGCGCGGCTATATCGAAGTTGAAACGCCGATGATGCAAATCATGCACGGCGGCGCAGCGGCCAAGCCGTTCACGACGCATCACAACGCGCTCGATATTCCGCTGTTCATGCGCATCGCGCCCGAGCTGTATCTGAAGCGTTTGCTCGTCGGCGGCTTCACAAAAATCTTTGAGCTGAATCGCAACTTCCGAAATGAAGGGATCAGCCCGCGGCACAATCCGGAATTCACGATGCTCGAGCTGTACGAAGCGTACGGCTCGTGGGAAACGATGGCCGAGCTAGTGGAGAGCATGGTGTGCCGGATTGCGGAGAAGTTGTTTGGCGGACTGACGATTCAGCATGGACGAACGACGACGGGGCAAAGCGAAGATGCAGTGAAGTCGGAAGAACATCTGCATCATTCGGCGCTGCCGGTCGTGCCGCCTATTGAAGTCGTGGTTGCACCAGCATCGAAGTCGATCGATCTGTCGCGTCCGTGGCGGCGGGCGACGATGGCATCGCTGGTTGAAGAAGCGACGGGCTGGGTGTTCGACAAGCAGAGCATCAGCTTGACGGCGATGAAGTCGGCACTGTCGAAGTATGACCCGGACGGCGTAAACGCGCTTGCGCGCCGCGCCGCGGGTTTAGAACTGTTCGGCGACGAAGCGCGTGCGGCCGATCGACTGGCAACGTTCGAGAAGCATCTGCTGTCGCTCTCGCCAGCCGAGCAGCTGGTCGAGTTGTACGAAAAACTCGTCGAGCCGAATCTGATCAATCCAACGTTCGTCACCCAGGTGCCAAGCGTGATCATTCCACTGGCGAAGAAAAACGTGAACGATCCGTTCTTCGCGGACGTTTACGAACTCGCGATCAACGGCCAGGAAATCTCGCCGGGATATACCGAGCTGAACGACCCGGACGTGCAGGCCGCGAATTTCGCGCATCAGGTTGGTGATAAAGAGGAGCAACAGAAAACCGACACGGATTTCTTAAACGCACTTAAATACGGAATGCCGCCTGCCGGGGGATTGGGGCTTGGAGTCGATCGATTGGTGATGATGTTGACGGGCGCGGAAAGCATTCGGGATGTGATTGCGTTTCCGTTGATGAAGCCGAATTGATGCGTGACGAGTGATGCGTGAAGAGGAAGAGTCGTGACATTTGATGAATGGGCTGAATCAGTACCTGACGCAATTCGCACAGACGTCTTGTGGAAAGTGGAAGCCTACCGACTCGCTTTATTTTTGGCTGATCTCGCATGGGCAGATACCTCGAAGCTGGCAAAAGATCGGCGCACAATCGGCATTGCGGATCAGCTGTTTCGTGCCACCGGAAAAATCAGTTCGAATATCGGGGAAGGTTATTCGCGGGGAACCGGAAAGGACCGATCTCGTTTTTACGACTACGCCATCGGATCGACACGCGAATCACGCGATTGGTATTTTAATGCCCGTCACTTGCTCGGTGAGAAAGTGTCGTCGCACAGAACCGATTTGTGCATGCAGATTCTCAAGCTCACAATGACCATGGCCAAAAACGAGCGCCGAGCAAACAAGCGATTCGATTCTTGATTCTTCACGCATCACTCATCACGCATCATCTCCCCTTGTACAAACTCTCCCTCATCCTCAAATACCTCACCAAGCGCCGCATCGCCTGGGTATCCCTCATCGCCGTCATGCTCTGCACGGCCATGGTGATCGTTGTGATCTCCGTGATGGGCGGCTGGCTGCGGATGTTTAAGGAATCGTTTCATGGCCTGACCGGCGATGTGATCGTGCATGGCGATTCACTGGCGGGGTTTCCGTATTACCAGGAGATGGCCGACAAAATCGAGAAGCTGCCGAACGTGACGGCGGCGGTGCCGACGCTGGAAACATTTGCCTTGATCAACGTGAAGAACGTTTCTCGACGCGGCGTGCAGGTGCAGGGCATTCCGATCGATCGTATCGGGCTGGTGAACCAATTCCCCGAATCGCTCTATCGGCAACATCAGCACTGGCTCGAGATGTCGAACGATCCAAAGCTGACGCCCGAGGAGCGGGCTGAAGCGAAGGCACGGGCGGAGCGGGGACTGAAAGCGCCGTCGTTCGATAAGCCGTATCCGGCGGAGATGTATAAGGATCTGGTCGCGACGACGGCGAAAGATCCAGACAAATGGCCGGGCATGATCGTGGGCGGCGGGGTGGTTGGGATTCGTCGTGACGAGAACGGCGACGAACCCTCGCGCGAAGGCGTCTGGCAGGCGTGGGTGCGGATGACGGTGATGGGCGTCTCTGGTGATTCGAGTGCGGTCGACCCGATCGGCAATAAATCAGAGCGACTTTATTGGATCGTCGATGACAGCCATTCAAAGGTCTGGCAGATTGATGACTCAACGGTGTACGTGCCGTTCGACGTTCTGCAAAAAGATTTGGGGATGAGCGCGCACGACGATGTCGACCCCGACACGAATCAGAAAACCCCCGTGCCGGCACGGACGCATGATCTGCAAGTGGCGGTGGTGAAAGGCGCTAATCTGAAAGCGGTGAAGGTCGACGTGCAGCGCGTCGTGGATGAGGTGTCGGCCGAGCATCGCATCGAAGCGTATTACCCGGTGCTCGTCGAGACGTGGGAAGAATCGAAAGCGCAATTTATCCAGGCGATTGAGAAGGAAAAAGGATTGGTGACGTTCCTTTTCTCACTCATCAGCATCGTGGCCGTGTTCTTGATCTTCTGCATTTTCTACATGATTGTCGTCGAGAAGACGCGCGATATCGGCATCATCAAAAGCTGCGGCGCGACCAGCATCAGCGTGGCCTCGATCTTCCTCGGCTACGGCTTGGCGATCGGCGTGGTCGGCGCGGGGCTCGGGCTGCTGGCGGGCTGGTTGGTGATTCACAATATTAATTTCCTGCATCACCAGATGAGCCTTCGCCTGGGCATCGTGATTTGGGATCCGCGGGTGTACGCGTTCGATACGATTCCCAGCACAATCAATCCGCGCGAGGTTGCGGTCATCCTGTTGGTGGCGGTTCTGAGCGCGCTGCTCGGAGCATTAATCCCATCGATTCGCGCGGCGCGAATGAACCCTGTCGAGGCGCTGCGATGGGAATGAGCGCCTCAGATTCCGCAACTCAAATCGCATTCGACCCGGCCTCGCTGATTAGCGTGCGCGGAGCGTCGCGCTGGTTTAAATCCGGTGAGTCGGTCATCAATGTTTTGAAAGATACCAACGTTGATATTCGCCCCGGCGAATTTATTGCGATCGAAGGGCGCAGCGGCTCGGGCAAAAGCACGCTGATGCATGCACTCGGCGCGCTCGACACGCTCGACCGCGGCGGAATCAGCTTTGAAGGCAGGGAATACACCGCCTACACCGCGCGGCCGTGGTCGTTCTGGCGTTTGTTTGTGCCGATCAACCTGAGCGATTGGCTTCGCACGACGGCGATCGCAAGCATTCTGGTGGGCATTGCGTTTGTCGTCGATTGGTTTCTATCGCCGTCGCGTGTCGCGGTGCATGTTTGGATGCTCGGCACGCTGTTCCTCGCGTCCGTCGTCGGTCTGGTTTTGTCGCTGATCGTCTTCGAGAAACGCGATCGGCCGCGGGCGCAACTACGGAACAAGGCATTCGGATTTATATTTCAGTCGTACTACTTGTTGCCCGAATTGAGCGTGATCGAAAACACGATGCTCGCGCCGAACATCCGTCGCCGAATGTTCAGCAACAGGAGCAAATCGGAATTGCGAACGCGTGCGACGAGCATTCTCGAATCGCTCGGCATGGGCCATCGCCTGAAGCACCGGCCCTCGCAGCTTTCCGGCGGTGAGCGGCAGCGCGTGGCGATCGCTCGGGCGCTAATGAATGAGCCGCGTGTGCTGTTCGCCGATGAACCGACCGGCAACCTCGACGCCGAGACCGGGCGGCAGATTATGGATGTGCTGGAGAAGCTGCATCGCGACAAGGGGCAGACCATCGTGATGGTGACGCACGACCGAGCTCTCGCGCGCGAGGCCGATCGCGTGCTGGTGTTGAAAGACGGGAAGCTGTCGAAGGCGGAGTGACTCAATCTTTCTCCTCTCCGCGAGTAAGGAGAGAGGGGAATGAGCCGGCTTGTCGAAACCGAAGCACTCGCGTTTACTATCGCTCGTCATGAGCGACTTCAATCTCAAAATCTGGCTGGACGGAAAACTGGTCGACCGGGCCGACGCGAAGATCAGCGTTTACGATCATGGCCTGCTGTACGGCGACGGCATCTTCGAGGGCATTCGCGTTTATCACGGAAAGATCTTTGAAGCGAAGCTCCACATCGATCGGCTGTACGCGTCGGCAAAGTCGATTCGCCTTGAGGTTCCAATCTCGCCGGCCGCGATGGAAGCCGCAATCAACCAGACGTTTCGCGCGAACAATTTCACCGACTGCTACATCCGCGTCGTCGTGACCCGCGGCGTGGGCGATCTTGGAATCGATCCGCGAAAAAGCAAATCGCCGAGCGTCTTCATCATCTCGGATCTGATCGCGGTCTATCCGAAGGAGATGTACGAAAACGGGATGGCCGTCATCACGTCGTCGTATATTCGGAATCATCCGAACGCGTGCCCGCCGCGCGTGAAGAGTTTGAATTATCTGAACAACGTGCTCGCGAAGATCGAAGCGAACGATGCGGGTGTGCCCGAGGCGGTGATGTTGAACCACGAGGGCAACGTCGCCGAGTGCACGGCCGACAACATTTTCATCGTGCGCGGCGGCATCGTGCTCACGCCCGGCACGTCCGACGGCATTCTCGAAGGCGTCACGCGAAAAGTAATGATCGACCTCTGCCGCAAGATGAACATTCCGTGCTACGAGACGAAGCTTCAGCGGCACGATCTGTACGTGTGCGATGAAATGTTCGTGACCGGCACGGGCGCGGAAGTGATGCCGGTGACGAGCGTCGATAAACGCCTCATCGGAAGCGGAAAGGCCGGCGAATTGACGAAGAAACTGATCGTAGCATTTCGTGAGTACATCAAGTCGACGGCGGGTTGAAAAAGCGCGTCCGCTCATAACGAGTGCGGCGGGACGATAGTCGGTAAATTACGTTGATTGATCCGCGAAGCCGCGACTCGCAGTTCGCGGATCAGAAATCGCGTGTCACCGGTGACCTGAATGACCTCCTTCGACACCTTTGAGCGATACAAACAAAAAGGGCTCGACGCGCGACGCGCAGGACAGTGGGATTCCGCGCGTATCTACCTTCTGGAAGCGGCCCGCGCGATGGTCGCGCTCAGCAAGGAAGCACAGGGCGACGAGCTACGCGCAGCGCGTCGGGACACGGCGAACAAACTGCTCGAACTGGCGCGCGATTGCGACTCGGCGAAGAGCGAGAAACGTAAGGCGGGAACTGCGTCGCGAAAATCGGACCGATCGTCCCCCGAGAAATCGAGCGAGTCGTCAGACGATGGCGCGAACGCGAACGACTGGATCGTTAAAGAGAAACCGACGATTCGATTCTCCGATGTTGCCGGCCTGGATGATGTTAAGGAAGACATCCGACTGAAAATGATCTACCCGTTTCAGCACCCGGAGTTGGCGGAAAAGTTTGGAGTGCGCGGCGGCGGCGGGGTGCTGCTTTATGGCCCGCCGGGCACGGGGAAAACGATGCTCGCGAAAGCAACCGCGGGCGAGGTCGACGCGACGTTCTTCCGAATCTCGCCCGCCGACATCATGAGTAAGTGGGTCGGCGAGGCCGAGCAGAATATCAAGAAACTTTTCGACGCGGCGGTGAATGAGAAGCGGTCGATCATCTTCATCGATGAAATCGAAGCGCTGGTGCCCGCGCGGCGAGATGAAGGGTCGAGCGTGATGCAGCGCGTCGTGCCTCAGATTCTGCAGGGCATGGAAGGCTTCGACAAAAAAAACGGCCAATCGATCCTGTTCATGGGCGCGACCAACGTGCCGTGGCAACTCGATCCGGCCGTCCTTCGGCCGGGGCGATTTGATGAGAAGGTCTACATTCCGCTACCGGATTTGGCGGGGCGACGAAAACTGCTCGAGATCAACTTAAGCAAACGGCCAGTCGATGCGGCCGTAAATTTTGACACGCTCGCCCAGCGTCTCGACGGCTTCAGCGGCGCGGACATCAAATACCTGTGCGACCGAGCGGCGACCATTCCATTCCTGCAATCCGTCGCGACTGGCGACGAAGGGTCGATCACTCAGGCGATTCTCGATGACGCCATCGCGGATACGCGCAAATCGGTCACGCCCGAGATGATCGCGCGGTTTGAGGAATGGTCAAAAACCGGATGATCGGTTCGCATCCAAACTTGTCCTGGAGAAATTTACGAATTTACGAATTTGAGATCTCGCGATTGAAAACTGCTTGAAAGTCGAGTGGCCAAGAAAGCGGCGTGATAACTCAAATGTCGCTCGCTGGAAGGAGCATCTAATGGACGGGTCGCTGCGCATTCCGATCGCGATTGTCGCGCTTGTTTTAGGAAGTTCCTTTTCGAATCTTCGCGCAGAGTTTGTGGTTCCTTCCTATGACATGGACTCGCTTGTCAAGCTCAGTGATTCGATCGTTGAGGCTACTGTCGGCCAACGTCTGAGGGTGGGCGGGCCAGGAGCTTCATCGATCGACGAGATCAAAATTGTGGCGGTCTTTAAGGGACGTTTCTCGCCTGGCGAGGTGACGACAGTCGCCGATCTCGACTCTTACGTCTACGTGATGGGCGGAAAGCGATCACTAGCTGAAGCGAGCGATGTTCTATTTTTTCTAAACCCACGCAAAGAGAAAATCAGCGCAACCACTGAGGCGCTTTCGGCAGAATCGATCATCATCCCCGCGAGTCCGAAATTGATATTGCCCGATCGCGTGTTGTGGTTTTCACAGGAAGAGACTTATCGATCCGCCCGTCTTGCCAACAGATCTTATATGGGAAGTGGCAGATACTTTGCCGCCATTGTGGTTGAGCCGCCGAGACAGTTGCAGACTAAAGCTGGACTACTGTCAGAGCTCGAACGATCGCTCCATCCCGCCGCCGATTTCACTTCGACGATAAATGGCGATCCGAAAGACGCGGCTCAGTTACAGAAGATGATCGAGTTGTATCGGCTTCGGAGCAAAGTGGATCGCGAAAACGGCTATCGAGATTTAATTGCCGAGGGCTTGGCAGTGAAAATCGGTCAGATGGCTGACGCGGCGACGATCGATGAACTTCGCAAGGCTGCATCCTGGTATGCCGCTTTTTATTTGGAGAACGCACTGACGCGGGGTGAAAAACGGCGGGACTATGTGCTGCGTCGTGTGCTCGGACTGAAATCAGATCGGCGGGCGCGACAAGATTACTCCTCGATCCTCAGTTCTTGTGTCGACGAATATCTTCGCGATCGCGAAATGCCGTCTCCGGCGGAAGCGACATTCATGCATGGCGTGGCCAGGGCCACCGTGGGCGACGATTTGGCAGAAATCGATCGAGCGGTTTTGCTCGAGGACATTCGCGACAGGATCGAGATTTTCATCACGGACGTTGACCGAACTGACGATCCTCGTCGACTCGATCTAAATGCAGCCGCTGAAATTTTTGCTAAAGACTTGAAAGCATCTCACGGCACGACGCCGCGATATCGCTTTGACGAATTCTGCGTGATGCGCGCGATGGATCCGGGGAGAGCGACGAATGATTTCCCGCAAGTTGGCCAGATCGTCACGGTCGTTGAGCCGTTGATTGGAAAGCCGACGACCGCGCGCCCGGCCGACGACCGGCGGGTTCATTTAAAAGTGGCGTACTGCGCTCCCTCGGCCGGCACTACAAAACCGTCTGATCTCGTACTTGTATTACGTCGAACAAACGCGCGGGACATCGAGCTACATCGTTCGCCGGATGCCGGCGATGCTGCCTATCTCAATCGATTGGCGAGCGGCTTTGGCTCGAATATCGAAACGTGGTTCGTCCTCGATCAGAAAATTTCAGACGGTGATTACGAAGTCTTCTGCCGCTTGAAGGATGAAACTGGCAAGTCAGTTGGAGATGGGTTCGGATTTAAGATGCATTTCCCGCAAGCTGCAAGCTAGAAGTAATACCTCACGCCGCCTTGGGGGGGCTGGTAGACGCGGATGCAATTCCGCTGGGCGGCCTTGGCGTCCTGCACGTGCCGGGAATCGTGCAACGTTTGCAAGCTCACGGGGTAAGCCGTGTCCCTGGTCGCCACCACCATAACTGTTTCGTGAAAGCGTATACTTGAACAATGCCTTTCAAAGGACCCGAGGGATGGATCAGCTGATCGTTAATCGTCTACACGAGATTCTTGAGATCGCCTCACGCCATGGCGCAGGCAATGTGCGCGTGTTCGGTTCACGCGCTCGGAACGACGCACGGCCGGACAGCGACGCTGACTTTCTCGTGGACCTCGTCGGTCAGCCGTCGCCCTGGTTTCCGGGAGGACTCATCGCCGATCTTGAGCAGTTGCTGCAAGTGTCCGTCGATGTTGGCAGCGACAGCGAATTGCATCCCGCTATTCGCGAGGCCGTCTTGAGGGAAGCGGTGCCTCTGTGAGTCACAATGCACGTGACGCGCTATACCTTGAACACATTTCTGCCTGTATTCAGAACGTGGTTGATGATCTGGCGGGGAATGTGGATCGCATTTTCATTCGCGAATGGTTCGCGACGCTGTCTAACCAATCTGCAAATCATGGCGGAGTCGACGCAGAAACTGTCGGACGATCTCAAGCACACACGACCCGACATTCCATGGTCGAGCATCGCGGGATTTCGACACCGTCTTGTTCATGACTATTTTCAGATCGATTTAAACTTGGTTCGTCGTGTGCTCGTTGAACACCTGCCGTCGCTTGCGTTGGCAGTTCGAGAGATGATCAATCGATAAGTCCATCACGCCGCCTTGGGGGGCTGGTAGACGCGGATGCAATTCCGCTGGGCGGCCTTGGCGTCGTAGAGTGCGGCGTCGGCGGCGGCGAGAAGGTTTTGCAGCGTGAGGATGCCCGTGCCTTTTGATCGCTCGGCCACCCCGATGCTGAGCGTCGGCTGATGCTCGAGGTGTGCGATCGCATCGCTGAAGTCGACCGCGGCAAAGCCCTGCCGGAGCTTGCCGACGACCGCCTGGGCTTGCGCGATGCCGGTCTGCGGGAGCGCGATCACGAATTCATCCCCGCCGAATCGGAACGCCAGGTCGGTTTTGCGTAACGTGATTCGCACGCAGTCGGCGAACTGCTTGAGCATGTGATCGCCCGCGGCGTGGCCGTGGCTGTCGTTGATTTGCTTGAAACCGTCCATGTCGATCATCACGAGCGACAGCGGATGACTGTGACGTTCGGAGAGGGCGACCTCGCGTTCCAGCAACTGCTCCATCGATCGGCGATTATACAACTGCGTCAGCGGGTCGGTCATGCTCTGCATCTCGGCTTCTGAAAGCATGTGCAGCGACAGCAGGCAGGAGTGGGCGGCGTTCACATAAGTTTGCGCGAGCTGACGCAACTCCTCGGTCCAGGCTTGCGCAATCGGCAACATCAAATGCGCCAGGATCTGCGTGCGTCGGCCGATGGTGAATGGAATGCAGTAGGCGGCGTGATCGGGCGATAGATTCAGTGAAGCGTCGATCGAGCAGCGGATCGGCGAACCGTTCGGTTTGAAGCACTTAGGCAATCCCTGCCGCAGACACGGGCACGCCGCGGCATCGAGGTCGACGGCGGGACATGCGGCGTTCAGCGCGGCGTCGGGATAGGAGACCTTTACCTGCGTCATTGGCATCGCTTGCGCGTCGTGAGCGAGGATCACTAAACCCGCCAGCCCCAATTCAACTCTCAACGAATACGCCAGCGCCGCGAAAATCTGTTCTTGGCGGCCAGCGCCTTGAATCGTCTGCGAGAAATCGAGCAGATGCTCAACCGTGCGACGACGATCAGCCAGCGCGATTTGCGAGGTCAGGTGTTCGCGCTCGACGGTATGCACGCGTTCGATGAGCGAGCCAAAAGATGCTTGAAGTCCGGAAAGCTCCCAACTGGTCGCAACTTTCACCGGGATATCGGACGTTGCCGTCCCCGTGCTTGCATCGTGAATGTGTTGGCCGAGTTGATGGAGCGGGCGCAGCAGTTGCCGGATCACCAGCGCGACGAACACCAGGCTGACAAGCGCGGCGACGATGAGCGTCGTGAGAAACCGGAGGGTGACGGCTTCCAGCCCGTCGCCGCCTTGGCCGGCGCGCAGCCAGGTCAGGCCGACGACGAGTCCCGCCGCCGCCGCGATAACGACAATGGCCAAGCCGGTCGTGAGGACCAGTTGCGTTTGAAGAGATCTAGTGCGGAGCCATTTCATGGCCAAGGGCAATCGGTACAACGGTCACAATCGCTTCCACCCTCACAATCGATATCGGCGTAATTGAACGCAATCTGAATCGTCTCCATCGACCCATAACACGATTCGAGCATCAAGTCGGTACGAATTAGCGAACTGCGGCCTCGCCTAACGCCCGACGCCGACTCCTGATATGGTTCGGCCACTATGTCTCTTGAAGTCGGAATCGTCGGCCTGCCCAACGTTGGCAAAAGCACTATTTTCAACGCAATGACCTCGGCGGGAGCGCTGGCGGCAAACTATCCGTTTGCGACGATCGAGCCGAACGTCGGCGTCGTGCCGGTGCCTGATGCGCGGCTGGAGACAATCACGCAATTCATAAAGACTGAAAAAGTGATCCCGGTGGCGCTGCGCGTGGTCGACATCGCCGGCATCGTGCGCGGCGCATCGACGGGCGAGGGGCTGGGCAACAAGTTTCTCTCTCACATTCGCGAAGTGGATGCGATTCTTCACGTCGTTCGCTGCTTCGAGGGCGGCGACATCCTTCACGTTGAAGGGAACGTCGATCCCATTCGCGATATCGATACCATCGATACCGAGCTGATGCTTGCGGATCTGGAGACGGTGAGCGGCTCGCTCGATAAGGCCGAACGGACTGCGCGGAGTGGAGACAAGGATTCGATTGCGCGGGCCGAGGTGTTGAAGAAGGCGAAGATCGTTCTGGAAAAAGGTCAACCCGCGCGTGCCGTCGAATTGAACACGGATGAGAAAAAGATCATCAAGAGCCTCGGGCTGATCACGGCGAAGAAAGTGCTGTATGTCGCGAATGTGAGCGAAGACGATTTGCACGGTGAAGGATCACTCGTGACGAAGGTGCGCGAGCGAGCGAAGGCCGAGGGCGGAGCGGTCGTGCCGGTGTGCGGCAAGCTGGAGAGCGAGCTCTCCGAGCTGGGCCCGGACGATCGGAAAGAGATGCTGGAGTCGATGGGCCTGATCGAGCCGGCGTTGGCAACGCTGGGTCGCGAGGCGTATCGCTTGCTGGGTTTGCAGAGCTACTTCACCGCCGGCCCAAAAGAGGTGAGGGCGTGGGAGATTCCGATCGGCGCGACCGGACCGCAGGCGGCGGGCGTGATTCACACCGACTTCGAAAAAGGTTTCATCCGGGCCGACATCTACACGCTCGACGACTTGAAGCAGCACAAGACCGAAGCCGCCATCAAGGCGGCGGGGCGACTGCGATCGGAAGGAAAGGCGTATGTGATGAAGGATGGGGATGTGGCGCATTTTCATTTCAATGCGTGAGGGGGAAGAGAGGGGCGAGGGGCGAGGTGTAAGGGGCGAGGGAAGGCAGAATTTTCTTACCCTTGCCCCTCACCCCTTGCCCCTTACCCCTTCCACTGGAGCAAACCGATGACACCTGAAACCTGGACGGCCGTCGATCAGCACTACGAATCGCTTTTGTTGGGCGACGATTTAATTTTGACGCAGGCGTTGCAGCGAAGTGCCGACGCGGGCTTGCCGCAGATCAACGTGTCGCCGAGCCAGGGGAAATTTCTTCATCTGCTGGCCAAGGCGATGGGCGCGAAGCGCATTCTCGAGATCGGAACGCTTGGCGGTTATAGCACGATCTGGCTGGCCCGCGCGCTGCCCGGCGACGGAAAGCTCGTCACGCTCGAGTTTGAGCCGACGCACGCCGCCGTCGCGAAAGTGAACGTGACGGCGGCGAAGCTCGACCGGATTGTGGA
>CAXSBN010000019.1:29128-42572 GCA_964236135.1 uncultured Phycisphaerae bacterium | reverse complement strand
GCGATCGAGTCGCTTGCGAAGCTGCAGGCCGAGAAGGTCGCTCCGTTCGACTTTGTCTTCATCGACGCCGACAAACCGTCGACAGCCGACTACTACGCAGCCGCGATGAAGCTGGTGAAGCCCGGCAGCGTGATCCTCGTCGACAACGTCGTTCGCAAGGGAGACGTGCTCGATCGCAATAGCGATGATGAAGCCGTTCAAGGCATCCAGAAATTCAGTGCGCTTGCGTCGAAGGACAAACGCATTTCATCGACCGCGATGCAGACGGTGGGGAGCAAAGGATACGACGGTTTCATTCTGGCGCGGGTGGAATCGGTGTGAGTTTGGATTCTCGGTAAGGACAGTTGCGACATCCGCTGCCGCAACATGTGCCGCGCGAGAGCAGGTAAGCGGCGGTGAACACGTGGCGGCCGTCGTCGATGGTGAAGTAAATGCCATCCTTCAGTTCGTCGTTACATTCACGCGGCGATGACTTGTTGTGTGAAATCTCGGGCATGCTTTTCCTCTCTCCGTCCGCAGTGAGAGGCGGGGAGGTGTCTTTGATCTCACCGAAATTGAAGACCCCTCTCCCAACCTCTCTCCGAGTATGGAGAGAGGGGTAAGAGGTGTTCATCCACCATAGCGCGAATTATCGGGCGAAAGAAATCCGGTCTTGCTCGCGACGTTATTCGCGCCGTCGCTGTTAACTGTATAACGCTCGCGCTGCGACTCGGCGTGGCCATCTGCGAAGGCGATGTTGGTCATGCCGCGATGGCGAAAGCCCTGCGTGCCGGACCACCTGCCCGAGAAGGCCGCATCCCCTCGATTCGGAAACGGCGCGCGCATGAACTTATTCGCGCCGTCCGAATACTCGCCGTCGCCGAATAAGGCGACCTCCGACGTTCGCCGAATGGAAGTCGCTTTTACGGGTTCGGGAACGGTTTCGTACTGACCATGACCGATGTAGCTGGCGTTGTAGTTGTAGCCGGTATAAGGATTGTCTTCCCAGTTCGCATTGCCTTCAAACGACGGGCATTGCTGAATGGCGGTAATCCCTTTGCCTTCCCAAACCAGGCCCGGAATAACCTCGACCGGCTGCTCCGGCCGGCTGATTGTGGTGAGGTCCCAGCAATAAGCATAACTCGTCGTACCGATATCCTCGAAAAAATAAGAGATCGGATAACGTCCGCGATTGTTGATTACATACATGTTGGCCGAGATCACGACTTGGCGCAGGTTGCTGAGACATTGGATGCGCTTGGCAGACTCACGCGCGACGTGGAGCGCCGGGAGCAGCGTCCCGATCAAAATAGCAATGATGCCCATGACGACAAGCAACTCAACCAGCGTGAACCCGCGAGGTTTTCGTGTCACGGTGAAGTCTCCTGACCGCGGCGCTGTAAACAATAGAGGATTCATCGCGAGCGCATTCGTCGACGCGACAGTGCCACTCCTGTGAAAGACGTGAGCGTCATCATCGCCGGTTCAGGCACGGCTGCGGCGTTTGCAAATACTGAGTCGAGGCGAACCGAGACGGTCGCGTTAGACGCGACATTCAATCGAACGTACTGGATGGTCTGCCAGCCGGTATTGGAGAGGTCGAACCAATTTCCGCCCGCGGATGTGCCATAGACGTTCTTGTACGTGTTGTCCGTGCCGCCGACCAGCGATGCCCGCTTGCCTGCCGCACCGGAATCGGTGGGGTCGTCAAACATCGAATCGTCGGGCATCTGAACTTCGTAATCGGCGAGTCCCAGCGCTTCCAATGTGCTGGTGCTGACGCGCGTTGAGCCGGTGCCATATTGCCACGACTGTTGCCCGGTGGTGTATTGATAGCCTGCACTTGGCGCGTTGAGGCTATAGATCGTTGTTACATCGGTGCTCGGGACGCCCTGTCCGCTCAAGGTTCGCCAATTGAGGTTGTCCTGGCTGACGAGAATCGACCCTCTCATATCGCCATAGAAAAATCCGCCGGAACTGGTCAGGAAATTACCGACGAAGATGCCGAACTCTTTTTTGCTGTCCAACGCATTGATGGGCGTTTGAAATTTCAAGCTGATTCCGCCGCCCTGACCGACCGGAATTATGGTGGTGTCGGCGAAGTTGCCATTGCTGAGGCTGACGGCAAAGCGCTGCGTTGAAGAGCCGCCCGTATCGCGACCCTGATCCTGGACTTTAGACGCGGTCGTGTCCTTATATGCGGCCGTATTCAAGCTCGACGGACTCTGCGTGCCGGGCGTGTAGTCGACGACGGTCACCGAGACGGCCGCCGGCGCGAGCGAAACAGTCAACGTCGTTGCTGCGATTGCAAAGACGATGCTTCCGCTCGTCAAGCAGGCTGTAGAACGGGTCGAGCTCGACCGTGCGACGGGGTCGCCGATGCCGGCCCGCTGCCTACGCCGGCGAAGCAGTGCCGCGCCGAGGCCGACGGCGGCAATGCCAAAGGTCGATGGCTCAGGGACGGCGGCGACGGCGGCATTTGGCGGAACGGCATCCGCATTGAAATCCGCATCGAGGCTCCACCCATCCCACACGTTGTTGGTCAGAATGCGATCGGACATGCCGCTGTCGGCAAATGCCCACGTCGGACTCTGTGCCGCGACGCTGTTCCAGTAGCTCCAGAAGCCACCCGAAGGGTCCTGCCAGTGATCGCCAGCTTCGGTCGGAACGCTGTCGCCGTAACCATTTGTGGAAACGACCAGGCCGTTTGCATCGAAGGGAATATTCGGGTTTGTCGAGAACGTCGCGTTGTCGTTCAAGTCATAGCCGAACCCAACGAGTGCATCGCCGAAGGAGAATACGCGAATCGCAGCGAACAGTCGGCTGTCGCTATTGACGATGGCCTTGAGCATGTCCTCGCCCGTGGGGGCCGCCGAGCTGTCCCATCGATAGCCCCACGCTAGCGATTGAGGCGTTTTTCCGTCCATCCAGTCGACGACAAAGCCTGCCCGGTTCGAGCCGGTGCCGACCCAATACTTGATGTCCGAAAACGCGATATCTGCATGAGCCGACGACTGCGTGATGAGTAGAAGAACGATCGCAGCGAGAACGCCGCGCCGGAGACGAAAACAATTCATGCGGAGCCCAAACTTTCCGGCCCATTCGCGGGGCCGATACGGAGTTGGTCCGCGCGACGAGTTGGTCAGGATCGGCTTGTAAAATGCGACGACGATCGATACGAGGCATCGCTTAAATGCGAAGCCCGCTACGAAACATCCGCGAAAATAAAAAGCCGGACCCGGCCCGTCCCGAAGCGCGAGGACGAAATCGGTCATCGCGACACACAGCGTGTCACGACAGTGCTTCGGGCCGGTCTTCTGGCTCAGGACATCTCGACGATCACCTTCCCATTCGCGACAGGGCGAACAGTGGTTTTCGATCGTCGATCTAACGTCCAATACAGCGGCGCGTCCGCGTCGGATTCTCACCGACTTCCCTATGTGATGTAGCAACATCACAGGCACATTGCCGCCCGAAAGCGAGCAGGACTATATCGTTGAAATCGACTTCCGCAAGCGATGCGCGGCTATTTTCTAAACGACTTAGCCAGGCAATTTGCATATGACCAAAAGGAGGCGTCACCCGAACGGAGTAGCAGCGACGTGAGGGTCTGGCTGACGAATACGGGATCGCAAATCGAGATTCCTCGGGTCGCTGCTGCTCCTCTCGGAATGACTTTATTTGAAGTCCTAAATTCGTTCGCTTGCGTTTGCCCTGACGACTTGCGACGCGATGATTAGATCACGTTGCCGCGTCGGACCTGCCCCATCGCATGCTGATGTTTGTGCGATAGAGGGGAAACTCAACGCGAAGGCGATACGCCTCGGCGTGGCTGAGGTCCCAGCCCAGCGGATTCATCGCGGCGCGGACCATGGCGGGATAATTTGGAACGTCCGGCGTGGCCATTGCGTCCGGCCCGCGGCCGAGGTGTTCGACGACGAAGTTCCCCTCGACGTGAACGCCGTCCGCCGGGTTTCCGTCCCCTTCGTCCCATTGAATGTCGGGCCGCGGCGTCAGGCCGGCGTACGAGCCGGGCATGATAAGCATATCGTTGAGGACAATTTCAAACGGGCGCGACACGACGACGCCCCACGCTCGCTCGTCTTTCAGGGCATACGGATAATTTTGCATCAGCTCGGCAAACATCGCCGTTTTGCTGCCGACGTTTCCGACCCGCGGCGATTCAAGAAATGCCTCGAAGCGCGAGCCGTCGCCCGCCCGTTTCTCGCTCACGCTCATCGCTCCCAGCGGCTTGGTCGAAAATTCGGTGAGGAGGTATCCCTGGGCATCCGTGCTGTCGCCCAACGGGCGACGGGTCATCGATGCCTGTTGCACGCCGATCATCTGCATTCCGTAAATGCGCACGCGCGGGAAGTCGCGCAGGATGCGGAGGTCGACCATGCCCGTGATCGACGCATAGTCGGCCACCAGCCGTTCCGGATCGTCGCGAACGATGGTGAGGTGGAGGCGCGTCTTGGCCCGCAGTCCCATCACATGACTCAGCCCGCGGAACATGTTGCGACGATGTTGAAGATCGGTGGTTTGCCACTCTTCATCGAGTCCCGCGGCAGCGGACACCATCGAGTTGAATGTCACGCGGTCGCCGGCATGGGTGTCCAGGACATTCTCAAAGCGCGCATAGGTCGCCAAAACCTGCCGAATCTTTTTGCTGTCGACGCCGCGCGAGCGGGCGGCTTTGAGGAAGCGCTCCATCGACGTTCGCGAGGGCACGACACTGCCGCTGCTCAGCACGTCGCTCGAGTTGACGATTTTGAACAGCTGCCAGCTCAAGGTTTGATCGAGTTTGAGCAGCCGCTGTAAATCAGCCGGTTTCCCCACGCTGCCCAGATCAGACATCGCATCGCAGAGGGCAACCCGAAGGGCCGAAAGCACGACCGTCGCATCGCTGCGAAACGTGGCCGACTCAGGAGCGACGATGTCGGATTCGACCTCGGCGGCTTCGCTAATTACTGCAGCGCTGTTTCCACCCATATTCGTTGCTCCGACTAGGGATCAAACTTTATAAGGCTGCGTGACGCTTTCAACCTCACCTGCATGACAATAGTATCCTGACCGCATCATTTTAAAAAGAAAAATAAAATTATTGCATTGCAATAATCTATCGCTAGATTGTGTTTCAACCGCGATCACTTACCGGATGGAGAAAATGAATAGACGCTTCACGACTGTCGTACTCGCCGCCGCTCTGTCGGGTCTGTCTTTCAGTTCCGTCGTCAATGCCGGCAACACGCCGATCTACGGCGGGGCGATGTTCAACTCGGATACCGCTGATGGCGTTAATAGCCAGGATATGTTTTATAAAAGTCTGACGATGTCAGTTGCCGATGGCGTCGCAGTGTCATTTGGCGCGAGCAATTCTCAGGGGAATTACATAGGCCAGATAGGGCAGCGAATTACGCCGGCTGGACTAACTATACTCGGCAACTTAGGTACAGGCCAGTTTGGCGGCACATCAATGCCGACAGCCGTCGCCGCCGGCGGCACTGCCGTAGGATATGCAGAGAAGTATAATTCGTCTGGGGACGATCTCGGAAGTCGCGCGGTACGTTGGAACGCTGGCAGCGCGACGCCGATCGAGCTGGAGACCGACGGCACTGGGACTGAAAATGGCGTCGCGGGCGTCGGCCAAGCATATGCGACCACCATCGCCGCTAATGGAGCGGCCGCTGGCTATTCGTTGAAGTATGACAGCAGCGGTAATCAGATTGGCGACCGCGCCGTCCGTTGGGACGCCGCCGGACATATCACTGAACTAAGTAACCTGAGCAAGCCGGATGTGATCGGCTACAGCGTTTACGGACATACTTATGTGAGCTCGATGAACGCATCCGGCACGTTGGTCGGCTCGATCGCGACACCAGGCTCGAATCCGTACAGCTCGGGAAGTGTCCCGGTAAAGTGGGACACTGCGGGCGTGGCAACGCAGTTGGGCATTCTCGGCACCGACGACGGCACAGCGAGCGGCGGTTCAACGAATGCCGGAGCAAACCAGATCAATAATAGCGGGATCAGCGTTGGCTACGTTCAAAAATACGATGGCTCGGGCAACGATCTGGGCACGCGTGCCGTTCGATGGGACGCGAATGGTACGGTTCACGAATTGGCCGGCGTACTTGGTGCTAATGAGCAAGCCACAGACAGCGCAAACGCAATAAATGCATTCGGCGTCGCGGTCGGTGTGGCGACGGTGAGTGCTCCAAACGACACTCGCGCGATCCGATGGGATGCTTCGGGGACGCCTACGGTACTCGGAGGTCTTGTCGCTGGCGGGTCGACAACGGCGAACGCGATCAACGATTCGGGTCTGACGGTTGGGCAGGCAAATTCCTCGTCGACCGATTTCGTTGCACATGCTGTTCTTTGGGGCGCGGACGGAGTAGCCGTCGATCTTAATTCGCTTATTGACTCGGCCAGTGGCTGGACGCTATCGACCGCATACGCGATATCGGCCAACAACTGGGTCAGCGGCATCGGTCAATACGATCCCGACGGTACGGGTGACCTCCAACCCTTCACCCGCGCATTTCTGATTCAAGTTCCCGAGCCGACTTCGCTCGCACTAGCCGGCCTTGGCGGCCTATTCCTCGTACGTCGCGTTCGCCGGCATGGTTAAAGGAATTGAATACTTCCCTGATTCCGTCCGTTCAATTTGAGAGGAGTCGTGCCGTGCACTTGCCTCTATCAAACATCGATCGCCGAGCGCGTGGGTTTACGTTGGTTGAACTGCTCGTTGTGATCGGCATCATCGCGCTGTTGATCAGCATCCTGTTGCCCGCACTCAGCAAGGCAAGAGCCAACGCTCAATCCGCTGTCTGCCTGTCGAACCTGAGACAGATCGCGGTCGCGTGCCACAGTTACGCCGCTGAGAATCGTGGATCCTGCGTGCCGTCGGCGATCGTATCGCCGTGGTTTTCGAAGGATACGATCGACGGCGTTACCGGCTCTGCCGACATGTCGTGGAACTATGAACGCGTCTCCAACGGCCCGGCGAACGCCTATTCGTTTCAGCGAGGTTTTCTCGGCCCCTATTTAAAAACCGAGAAGGTGCTCGAGTGTCCAACAATGGCCTATGCGGAATTGCCGATCTCGGATCCCGGTATGCCGACGACGACCTACGCGTTAGCGCTCGTGGGGGCTGTCAGAATCTCGCAGGTGTCGCAGGCATCGGAAACAGCACTCTGCGGCGATACCATCAATGTGGAGAACGGTGTATTGAAGCGGCCGATTCAGCTGCAACGGCCCGGCCTGGGCGCGACCAATTATGATTCATTCCACGGCCGGCACGCTGGCGGCTACGGCAATATGGGATTTTTTGACGGGCACGCCGAACGTTTGCTTGCACAGGTTCGCGCGAAATCGACGTTTACTTCGCCGGCGGTGTCGCACTATAACTTTTCACTTGCGAACCACCTGGGTCCGCCATGCAACTATACGATTGACTTCTCCGTCACTCCGAGCAATGCAACCTACTCCACGGCCTGCGAAAAGAGTAACGACAACTACTTTTGGTATGACAAGCGGGGAAAGCGGTGAGCGATCGAGCGTCTTTTGCAGTTGGCGGCAGCACGCCGAACCTCACTGAGCACGCAGCTGTTTTGCCTCATCCCGCCGACGCCGAGTCACCCGACCGTCAGACGCATCAAGAGCAGTTGATAAGCTTTCGCCTTTCATCAGCCGTCGCCGCGCTTCGCCGGATCGCGCGGCAGCGAGCGACTTACGTTGCTGTAAATCGCACGTCCGCCGTACTTTTGACGGGAAGCTTCGGGGTGGCTTTCGTTGTGATGCTTGGGCGGTGGGGGGTGTCGTCCGGTTGGAGCCCGATGACAATTATCGGGGTCGCGTTCGTTGTCACGCTCAGCGTCGCAGTCGCGGTCGCCTGGTCGGCGTTCAAGCCGTATCGCGTGGTCAACATTGAAATGCGTGAAGCAGCCGAGCGGCTGGACATGGCGGTGTCCGACCGTAACGCGATCGCGACCGCGCTCGACTTGATCCGTACAGGCGAGCCATCAGATTTCGGACGATGCGCGATCCTGGCGGGCATTGATGCACTGAACGTGAACGCATCGCATCAGCCCGTCACGGCGGCGGCGATCTCCAACTCTTCACCCGCGCTTGCTCGATTGGTCGCCGCGGCCGCGATTGTTGCCGCCGCCTTCCTGCTGCCGGCGCAACGATGGATCGACACGGCGAGCACCGCCTCAACGGCCAACTTGATTGCCGTGAACGTAAATCCTGCGACGACGACAGATCACGCCGCCCAAAAGCGCGACGAGCCGTCGCGTTCGAGATATGAAGCGTTCAACGTCGCACCCGCACCGCGACAATTGATGCCGCCATCAGCAACACCGTCGACGTCTACGCCGGCCAACCGATCCAACGGAGGCCTTGGAAGTGCGCCCGCCGCCGCAAATTCGGCCAGCGCCGGCGCGACATCTGCCGATCCGGCCAGCACGACGTCGCCGCCCACGCGCTCGCTCGCCGCAGACCTGAACAAGCTTGCAACCCGGTCTGATACGGGGTCGCCCATGGCGCCGCCGTCGCAGAAATCGATGTCGCTGGCCGGGCCGGCGGGGCAATTGTCATCCGCTTCGTCCTTGCAAAGTTCGTCTCCCAACGGCGCCGATGGGAGCGCGAAGCCGTCCGGCGCCGAGCCTGCGGCAAAGGCAAATGAGGAAGCCGCCGAAACGACTGCTCGCTCGTCGGGGTTCAGGGCGCCGGTCGCCGACGCCGCGGTCGATGACGGCGGCGACAGCGATGCGGACAAGCCGGGCAACGGCAAGCCGTCAAAAGCGAGCCACAGCAAAGGGGGCAATGCCCCCAGCGGCGAACCCTCTGGCGGCAACGGTCAATCCGGCGGCGAAAATCCGCCGAAAAAATCGCGCGGCGTCGCGCCGTTGATGTTGGGAAGTCGATTGCCGGATGTGGTTCAGGGACGACAACTTCCGGGTCCGGATCAGCGCACTGACCTCGACGTGCCGCCGCAAGCGATGCCCGAATCCCCTGCCGATCCCTCGCCAGCTTCGTCACGCCGGGGCGATGAGTCGTCGATCGCGAGCTTTCGCGTGCCGGCCGAGTGGCGCGCTCGGGTGAATCAATATTTTGAGCAGTTGCATGCCGATGCAGTCGTGACGCATTGAAAATAAACGCGCGAACCCGCCACTGGCTATAGGCGAAATGACTGCCGGCAGCGTCGCGGCAGCATAGCCCGTCGTGTCGCGATCGGCTTGAAGTGACACTCTCCCGATGATCGCTGTATTCGAATCATTCTCCCTCCCGGCCGCGATTTTGGCGGTCGCCGGCATCGGCGCTCTTTACGCGTTGCATCATCTGCGAATTCAGCCAACCGTCCGCGCGGCCGCGACGCTGTTGTTCTGGCGTCAATCGGTCGGTGAACAACGCACCCGCGTACTGACATCGAGGCGGTTCACTCATCGCCGCACGTTTCTTCTGCTGGCGGCAACCATTGCCCTCCTCGCCTGCGCGGTCACCGGCGACCGGTGGGGCCGACTCGGCAAGGATCACCGTCGCGCGGCGCTCGTGATCGACGATGGCGCGGCCACGGCAATGACCGACGCGACCGGCCGCTCGGTGCTGGCGGCCATGACCGACGCGGCACGGACCGATTTAACGCGGCTGCCTGCCGAGCCGGCGCTGATCATCGCCGGTCCCCGGCCAACCTTGCTCGTGCCGCCCGGCGAACCATCGGGAGTTGTCGCCCGCCGGCTAAAAAATCTTGCGCCACAGGACGGTGCTTCGGCCTCATCGCTCGCGTTGCAGATGGCGGATTCCGTGCTCGGCGATCACCTCGGACCGATCGTCTGGTACACCTCGCAAACGGCGCTGCCGGCAGGGCTGCCCGACGAGATTGCACGACGTGTCGTTCGCCGGACGTTCGAAACCTCGCCATCGGCCGTCGCGATCACCGGCGTCGTATTTGAGTCGAGCCCCGACATCGATGTGCGCGGCACACTTCGCGTTCGATTGGCCGGCCCCGTCGCGCCGGAAACGGCGCTGGAGATGGTGAGGTCGGGGGAACGACAGGTCTCTAAAGCCGTGACCGCAACGACGGGCGGCGGAATCGTGACGCTTGACGATTGCGTGGCCGACGGAAGCATCGTCACGCTTCGATTACGCGGCGCTTCGGCAAATCAAGAGGTGCGCTACCATCTTCCCGACCGTCGGCCGCTGACGTTCCGGTATGCGGGCGATGTGCCGCCAGCGGTCCGATTCGGTCTGTCAGCCGCAGGGTCGGAATCAGCAAATGGAGACATCGTCGTCGTGCCAAGCGGCGCGGTCATTCCGACCAACGCGCGGGCGGCAATTGTCGTCGTCAACGACGGCGCTGCCGTGACCGTAGGCGCGCCGCTCGCCTTTGCGACCGGCGCGGATGATCTCTCGCGCGGCCTCGAGCTGGAACGGGCGACTGCCGCCGACGGCCCAGCGATTGACCAGCATGGTGGAGAAACACTGCTCACCGCCGGTGGGGCGACCGTCGCGTCGATCGATCGATCGTCGCCAATCCCGACGCTATGGCTGAGCACTGCGATCGTGGGGGATCACGCCGACTTTCCCCGGCACGCGGTGTTCCCGATCTGGTTGGCCAGAACCTGCGAAGCACTGGCCGGCCATTCCACAAGCGATACGTTCGCCGTGACCGAACTGCGTCGCGCGGACGACCCGCTCTGGGCCGGCCCCTCCGACGTACCTGCCGCCAATATCGGGACCGTCGCGGACGCCCTTGCTGAATCGTCTAAGGCGACGCCGGACTATTTGCTCGACGCGCCATCATTGTTTCGTTGGGCAGATCTCGCGCTCGTCGGTGCGCTCGTTCTGTTCCTCGTCGATTCGTTGCTACACGCGGCGAAACGGACCATCTAATGTTATTGGTCAGTCCACAATGGTTATGGCTCCTGCTGCTCACGCCCGTGATCGTGATGCCCCGGTGGAACCGCGGGTGGAATCGCGGGTGGAATCGCGCCGAGCGGCGGCGGCGCTTGCCGCTCGCACTGCTCCGCGTCGCGACTTTGATCGCGATCACATTCGCCCTCGCGCGGCCGATCCTCGGGCGTCGCGATAATAGTCCGACGGCTATCACGGTCGTTGACCTCAACGCGCCCGATGCGGTGTTAAGCGCGAAACTGAATTCGATTGGAAGCGGGCCGATCATCGCGTTTGCCAGCCACGCGACGGCCGTCAGCGATCGATCAATATTGAACAATTCAGTTGCCTTGAACCAGTTGCGACAGAAACTTTTGCGGCCGCTGTGGGGCGACGACGCGCGGGACGGGGGCGCGAATCTCGCTGACGCGTTGAGACTCGCCAACGCACAGTTGCCCGCCGACGGCCGCGGCGAGGTGAAGCTCGTCGCGACGGGTCGCAACGATCACGGCGACGCCGCCGCCGAGGCATGGCGACTCGCGCAGCGCGGCATTCCGATCACGACCGACGCGGTGCCGGTCGCCACCGGCAATGCCGTGCGAGTCGCCCGGGTGCTGCTGCCGGCAACGGGTCGGGTGGGACAGACGGTTCGCGCGTCGATCGACGTCGAGTCCGCTGTCGCCGCCAATGCGGTCGTCAGCGTCAGCATCGGCGACGGAAAACCGGCGACCGTCTCTGCCAAGGTCATCCCGGGCTCAAATCAATTGACCGTTGACCTGCCGCTAGCCAAGGCGGGCCTTGCGGCTGTTCGTGCGGCTGCGTGGACGCAAGACGGGCCGGCCCCGGTGGCGACGACGCAGGCTGCGATCGATGTCGGTCCCGCGTCGAACGTGCTGCTGGTGCAGGAGGCGTCGGATACGGTTCTCGCCTCGACGTTATCAGCATTGCTCGCGCCCAGCGCAACCGTGCAGGCCGTCTCACCCGCCGACCTTGCGAATCAAGCGCTGGCCGATCAGACGCTTGGTGGTATTGACGCCATCATCCTCGCCGACGTGCCCGCCAGTCAGTTGTCGCCATCCACGCAAGCCATGCTGAAGCATGCGGTGCTTGACGGCACCGGCCTGCTGCTGACTGGGACGGCCCGAAGTTTCGGGCCGGGCGGATACGATCAATCTTCGCTGGCCGCACTGCTGCCGGTCACGATGCCGCAGCAGATGCAAAGTCTCGATCCGAGCACAACGCTTGTCTTGATCATCGATACCAGCGGTTCGATGCAGGGCGCGCGAATTGATCTGGCCAAGGAAGTAGCGCGGCTGGCAATCTCCCATCTCAAGCCGCACGACAAGGTAGGCATCTGTGAATTCTACGGCGGCCGTCGATGGGCGCTGCCGATTCAAAGCGCGGCAAACCTACCGGTGATTTATCGCGCGCTCGACCGCCTCACCGCCGGTGGCGGCACGACGCTATATCCGGCGGTCGAAGAGGCGGCGTTCGCGCTTCGCAACGTCCACACGCGCGGCAAGCACGTGCTCATTCTGAGTGACGGCTTCGTTGAGAACGCGCCTTTCGACTTGATCGTCGCGCAACTCACCGAAGATGGCGGCGTGGTTTCAACAGGGCAGGTCGGCTCGAGCGACGACGGGCCGGACATGCTTCCCGACATCGCCCGCTGGGGGAACGGCCATTTTTACATCGTTCCGGATCAGTACGCGCTCCCTGACGTTTCGCTCAAGCAGCCGCAGGTGTCGATGACATCCCCGCTCGTCCATGTGCCGACCGCGGTGACCGGCGGCAGCGATCCTATGGTTCGCGATGTGGATGCCGGCTCGTGGGGCGAGGTCGATGGTTACGTCCGCACGAAGGCCAAGCCGACCGCGGACGTGCTCCTCAAGACGCAGGGAGGTGATCCACTGCTGGCACGGTGGCGTCACGGCGCCGGCTATGTAGCGGCGCTACCGGTTCAACTGGCGTCAACCTTCTCGCGCGGCTTCCAGGATCGGCCGGCATTTGCGAAGTTGTTCTCAGAATTATTTCGACAACTCACCGCGGGCCGCGGGTCGCCGCTTCGGCTGCAAACGCTCGTCCGCCCGGCGGGCGTGGAAGTGGACATCGCCGCGATTGACCCGAGCTCGGCGTCGAGCGGCAGTACGCTCGAGCTGACACTTCTGAATTCGATGGGCGCGGCTGTTCGCGTCGTCCGCGCCGAGGCGGTCAGCGCGGGACGCTGGAACGTGCTACTGCCCGATGTGCCTTCGGGTGCGTATGCGGTCGTGGCAACGCTCGACGGACAGAAAACCCAGGGCGGTGCGGGCTTCGCGATCGCACAGCCGTCGCCGCTTGTCGCGGCTGACCATCGTCTGCTTGCGCAGCTTGAATCGTTTGCCCCCTTAGCGCACGAGCGGGCGGCGGCACTGCCGGCATCGGGCTGGCTCCGTTTCGTCGACTTGCAACCATCCCTCGCAGTCGTCGCAGCGATCCTTTTGTTGTCGAACGTCGCGCTTCGACGTTGGCCGGTCGCAATGAAAAACAAGCCTGCCGAACAACGTCTCGCGACAACGATCTCCAG
>CAXSBN010000019.1:0-29118 GCA_964236135.1 uncultured Phycisphaerae bacterium | reverse complement strand
CCCCCGGACGGGTCACCCCTGCGCGCTCAAGGCCTGGGCGATCACCACCGGCAAGACGCCGTTGGCATCGACAAAGTCGTTGTCGCACCGCTTCAATATCCAGTCGGTCACGAGTCATGAATGATACCCTCATCATCGCTCGCCCGGACGGTCGCCAGGTTGCGCTCCGTCGCCGTGCCCGAATGGCGATCAGCCTCGGACTGGCACTCTCGACGGCGCTCGCGGCAATGCCGCTGCGCTTTACGAGCGCCGCTTCCGCGACCATGCCGGTCATCGATTGGAACCGTCGAATCGACGACGCGCTCGCTGCGGCCGGGAACGTCGATGCGATCGCGTCGGAGCTTGCAGGCGTCTCCGCTTCGTCGCCGGAACTGACCGAAGCCCGCATTCGTGTCGCGATCGAACAGGGCGACCTGCCCGCCGTCGTTCGGCTGTTGAGCGCAGCCGTCACCGCCCGTCCCGCCCTGCTTCGTCGACTTGCATATTTCCAGGAACTCGTTGGCGCAGAGGATGCGGCGCGGCAAACGCTCGGCGTGGCAGCAGCGGCCACGGCGGACTCACCGCTGGCTTCAGAAATCGCCCTTCGCCTCGCGGCGCTTTGCTTCGATCAGGGGCGGCCTGCTGAAGGGCTGACGATGTTGGACCGCGTCGCCAAGGCCGGGTCGGTCGAAGCTCGGCGGGCGGGCATCGTCGCCTATCTATATGGACAAGATGCCAGCGCGGCAAAGTATCTTCAGCAACATCCCTCCGACGATGTTGCGATTCTTCTGCTGGAAGGAAATGCCGCGCTCAAAGCCGGCGAATCCAGCGCGGCGGCGACGGCTTTCACGCAGGCGTTTGAGCTCGCCCAGAAGCCGGCCGACAGGCTCTACGCGCAGGAGCGGCTCATCGCGTCGGCGCGACAAGCGGGAACGCTGTCAGCGCTGGCCGACGATTGGCTCAAGGATGCGCACCTGCCGGCCGAACGGTTGTTACCGTTGGCGACGGTGCTGCGCGAGTTGAATCGCGTGCCGGCGCTTTTAGAGTGGTGGCGAACAAACGCAGTCCGGCCGGACGCGGCAGACGTGCTGCTCTCGACGCGGGTCGTGGATGAAGTGCTCGGTGCCGCGCGCTCCGCCGGCAAGACCGGTGACGCGGCGGCGATTTGTCAGGAGTTGCTGACGCGGCATCCCGACGATCCGAAATGGCTTTCCGCGACGCTGCGCGCACTGCTGAACATGAATCGCCGCGCCGAGGCGGACCGGTTGCTCGACGATCGGATCGCCGCGGCGAACACGCCGGGCGAACTCGAACGGTTGTGCCTGCTCGCGCGATCGCTGGCGCGAGACGCCGTCGCTATTCGCGCGGCAAAAAGGGTGGCTACGTTCAACGATGAGGCGGCGATCACGGGCAGGCTCCTCGAAGCGTCGATCGCGCAGCGCAGCGGTGACCGCCCGCGTGCGGTCGAATTGCTGCACGCCTGCGTCCCGCTCGCGCTTTCTCAGCCAGGGGGGCTTCCCAAGGTCGTCAGCGCGCTGGAGTCGGCGGGGCTCGATGACGAGGCCATCGCACTGCTGGAGCAAAGTGCCGGCCGAACGGCATCGGATGACACGTCCGGCCGGCTCGCGTCTCTTTTGCTGAAGGTAAAGCGTCCCGCGGACGCGATGCAGATCCTGGAGCGGCTTGTCCATTCCGAGTCGTCGGCGGCCGTCCGCGCACAAGCCGGCCAGCGCTTACTGCAAGCCGCGCAGGCGGCGGACGCGCTTCCGCGCCTCATCGCCGAACTCCGCGACCGTTTGGGGACAGGCAAGGGCGACCTTCAAGACCTGTCGCTGCTCGTCGACGCCTACCTGCGGCAGAAAGATGTCACCTCCGCCGCTGCCACGTTGCGCGAGACAAAGCTGCTCGACGCCGCGGCGCGGCTCAGCCGGCTGGCGGTGCTGTTCCTGCGCGCGAACAATGATGATGCCGCCGCCGACGTGTTCCGTCAGCTCGTGACGGCAGACCCCGACAACGCGGCAGAAACGCTCGAACGGCTCGCGAGCGTCGACCTCAACCGCGGCCGGGCGGATGAGGCCGCCGCCGCCATTGGGCAAATCGCGAAATTGGCAGGCGACGGGCCGGCGTCGAATGAGCTGATGGCCGGCGTGTACGACCGGCTGGGGCGCCGCGCGGAAGCGGCCGCGGGCTACCGTCGGGCGTTGGCGGCAAATCCGGACAATGCCGACGACTGGCTGCTCTGGGCGACCGCACTTTCCAAGGACGGACAGTCGGCGCGAGCCTGCGGGCGGTTGCAGGTGCTGTGCGGATCGACCCTGAACGACAACGTCTTCGCGACCGCCGCTGACGGCCTGCTGAATCTCGCCGCGCCCGCGACGTCGCTCCGTGCCGTCCGGCGGGACGCGATCCTTCGCGCCGCACAATCGCCGCAGAAGACGATGCTCTACCACGTCATTGCCGACTTATCCGACGAAATCCAGGATTCGTCGGCCGTCGTGCGCGCAACCGACGCCAGCGTGTCGATCAGCGCCGAAGAACGTCCCGAACGCCTGCGAGAGTTGATGGACATCGCCAGCAAGAAAAGAATGGTCGACGCCGCGATCGAGTGCGGACGATCGCTTCTTGCGCTCGGCGACGATTTCCCTCCGCAGTTGTTCTTACAGTTGGGCGAACAGCTGATTATCGCCGGTCGAAAATCCGACGCGGCGCAGGCGTTCGTTCGCGCGGCGGAGACGTCGGACCCGGAATGGGTCGCGGTTCACGCATCGGCGTTGTATGAGCAATATGACGAGCCGCAGGCCGCCTTGGATGCGCTGCTCCCCAGCGCCGAGCGTCTTAGTGCCGACGCCAATTATCGTGAGAGCGTCGCCCGCCTGTGCCAGACTGTGGGGCAGTCAGATGCGGCGTTTGAAAATTATCTGGCGGCGACGGAGATCGGGGCGCACGAGGTGGCGATCGATAAGCCGCCGACGACGATCGATCGGCCCTCGCGGCCAACGACACAACGTGCCGCCACGGTGCCTATCGTCTTCGGATTCGGTCCGTCGCGACAGGCTTCCGACTTCACGCGTGTCGCGGCCGGCGCGACGACAACGGCCGTCACGCCGTCACAGCGCGCTCGACTGATCGTGCTGCTGAAATCGACTGTCGCGAGCATCCTCGCTGACGTGCCGGCAGATGCGACGGAACCGCCGGCGCGCCTCGATGCGGTCGCAGACGCCCTCCGTCGCGCGAGCTTCGCGTTCTGTTGTACTGAAGACGCCGACGCGGTCGACCACGATTTGATCGCGCGTTGGCCTGCTTCGGATGCAGTCAGGCGGCGAGCGATCGATGCACGCACGAGTGCGGGCCTGTTGACGCTCGCGTCTGCGTTCGCCGCGCGGGAGCGGATCGATCCGGGCGAAAGCGTGCGAGAGGCACTACGCATCGCGGCAACGCAGCCGTCACTAGATCCCACATCATCGCGTGAGGTGACCGCGGCCAGCGCGGCACAATCGCTGCCAAACCTCATGATGCACGGGCGACGCGATGAGGCGAAGACCCTGCTCGGCCGGGTTCCGTTCTTGCCTGCGATGTCTCCGACTGCGGAAGACGATTCCCGCGCGCCGGATTCGACCGAACCCTACGAAGTGTTGGTGAAGGTGGCCGCAACGCTGGGCGACGCGGCGACGGCGACGAAATGGGCGATCTTCTGGCTCGACGCGGAACTATCGCACGACACGTCGAGCGGGCAAAGCGCGACGCGAACCGCATCGTCGGCGGCTGGTCAACCGAGTGCGACCCGCCGCAGCGCGATTGCCGATCGAGCACGTGACATCATCACCGGCTGCTGGCCGTCGCTTACGGCAGACGGCCGCGCGAAGTTCACCGATCGTTTCGTAACTCATCTGGCCAATGTTGACGATGCGGTTGCGCGAGCGACGATGTCTCTTTACGCGCTGGAGCTTTCATCTGCGCAAGATCGGCCGCTCGCGAATGCGGCAAGGATCGCGAAAGAGGCGCTTGCCGCGCGCGAGGGCGATCCCCTCGACATCGCGATGCGCGTCGTCGCGTTCACGCCAGCGGACGACCGCCCGGCGATCTTACGCCTCGCGATCGGCTCGCTGCCGGCAGAGTCGCAACTGCAATTTCTAGCCGGCGTCGTAGAGCGACTCGGAAGCCCGCCCGACGCGGCGACATCCGAGGCGATCGAAACCGCGGCGCGGCAGGCGCCGGCCGGGCAAGTCGTCACTTGGCGCGACTGGTACTTGCGGGATAACCAGCGACCGGCGGTATTGGCGCTGGCGGATGCGTACGTTCGCGTGGCGACTGTAAAAACACCGACGCTGGCTGACGCCGCGATGTTGACGGCAGCCGCCTGCGCGTTTTCCGCCAATGGTGAACCGGCCCGCGCCGACGCCGCCGCGGCGCGGGCGATCGACGCGATCCGAGCGCCGGCGCCGGCAGATCCGAAGAAGCCGACCTCCTTCGACTTTTCGCGCCCGCCGCCGGGTCCGACGACCCTGCTGCGCCTTGCAGTTGCGTCGCTGTCGACCGACGCGCGCTCCCGCTTGCTTGCGCATTTGCAAACACCCGTGCCGGACGCGCCATCCGTCGGCGCTTCGGCTGATCGCTCGGCCGCCGCCGAACTCGTGTGGCGGCGCTTGCTCAGTTCCATCGTCCTGGAAGCAAACGGCCGACGGTCAGACGCACTGGTCGCGCTAAGGGAAGCATTCGCTACCGATGCGACTGATTCGCCGACCGCGCACGCCTACCTCGATCGGTTGAACCTCGACGGGCGGAACGCGGAGATTGCCGCCGCTTTTGCCACGCGTGTAGCCGGCGCGGAGGGCGATGGCGCGCAATATCAGACTGCAACTGGCCATGCCTTGCAGGAGTTATTGCGTTGGCGCGAGGTCCGAGCGTTTGGACGCTCGTCACCGGCCGCGGCAGTCGACATGGCTGCACAGATGGCGGCCGCAGACCCGCAAGGGTTGGCCGCTTCGTTGCGCAGCCTGCTGATCGCGTTGCACCTGTCGCACGGCTACCTTCCGTTTCCCAGAGCGCCTGGCGTGGGGGGATTGCAAAGCGAACCACCGCGTGGCGAGCTCGATCCGCCGTCATGGTTGATCGAGCAGGCCGCGGGTTGGCCGGGCTCGGCGGACGACATGTTGCGCGCGATTCGGCTGCTGCCCGAGAGCGGCCACCGATCGCCCTTTGCGGAAGTTCCCGGTTGGTTGTCGATTGCCCTCACACGCGGCGCATCGGACGCGCGCCGTCGCGAAGACATTCTCGCCTCGCTTATGCCGGTGGCCGCAGCCCATCTGCTAACGCCAGCCGAGCGGCAACTGATCGCCGGGATCGCGATGCTGCCGGGCGCACGCGTGCCGCAGTCGCTGCTCGACGAACTGTGGCCGGCTGCGCTGGCGGATCGGAGCGGCATCGAACTCACAACGCTGGCCCGCGCGTTAGCCGCGCAAAGCGATCCGCATGTTGCGAGCCTTCAGGCCTGGGCGGATGCATTGCGCCCGCCGGCCGGCGGCAGTGCTGCGTTGCCGTTCGGTGACGCGAGTGACGCCGCGCTGGCGGATCGCCTGACGCGCCTGGCATCCGTCAATCCGGCAGAGGCAGAGGCGGAGCTGACAATGCTGCGCGCCGCCGGTCGAGCGCGCGACAATCTGGAGCGAACGAATGCGCTGTGGGTGCGCCTCGCGGCTGAACGCGGCGATGTCGCGACCTTCTCGGTTCGACTGGCGTCGTTTCTTCGCGGCAGCGCCTGGCGCCGGCTCTCGGCCGTGCCAAGCTTAATTTCAAATACTCCGCCTCGCGCCGCTTTTGACCTGCGAAGCATTTTGCCGGAACGCGTCGACGACGCACCTCGCCGCCGCGCGTTGCTAAACGCCGCCGAGCAGTCACTGTCCGACGCGATCGGCAAATGGCCGTCCGACACCGATCTCGTGCGCCAGATGTCCGCGATCGGACAATGGGCCGTCACGCATGACGAGCGCGACATCGCCGAGGCAATTTTCACGCGTGTGAAGCCGATCGCCGAGGCGCAAGGCGTCGGCGAACATCAGTTGTGGGTGGCCGACCTGGCGGATCAGCTCGGGTACAGCGACGTGTCGACCGCGGTCGGCGTGCGGTTGCTCGAGCAACGATGCCTGCCGGTGCCGCGAATCGTGCCGTTGATCGTCACCTTGACAAAACAGGGTCAAAGCGACCTCGCCCGCAAGCTCGCCGCCGATGCGGCCAAATATTGCAACCAGCGATCGCTCACCTCAGCGATCCCCAAAGCCCAACCGGGAGGCGATTGATAAGTGACAACCTCGAAAACGGTATCGACGAATAGAAATCGAGAAATGAACGGTCGGGCTGTGATGAACGAGCGCGACGGGACTCGAACCCGCAACCACCGGATCGACAGTCCGGTACTCTAACCAATTGAGCTACGCGCCCGGATTTTACGCGGGTCGAGCAATTTAAGATGCGTATGCGTGTTGTCAAGACTTCGGCGTCGATCGGCGTCGAAGTACCGCTTGTCACTTGTCGATCTTACCCGTAAATACTCACTCGAACTCGAGGTGATCGTCGTGAGCAACGCAGCGATTTGCATCGCGGCCACTCGACGGCGATATTCGGCCTCGTGAAAATTAGCTTCGGATATAAATCAAGAAACTTTGGCAGAATTCTGAAAGGCGGATCGAAGTGAGTACCACCCAAGCGAGCACCACCATGGAGACGGCGAAAAAGTTGGTCGCGATGGTTTCCGACCACAAGAATATTGAAGCGGTCGAATCGCTCTATGCCGACGACATCGTTAGCGTCGAGGCGATGGCGATGCATGGCGAGTCGCAGACCAAGACTGGAAAGGCTGCCATATTGGGCAAGAACAAATGGTGGATGGAAAACCACGAAGTGCACAGTGCGAACGTCGCGGGGCCGTGGCCGCACGGGGATCAGTTCATCGTGCGATACACCTACGACGTCACCATCAAGGCCGGCCCGATGAGCGGCCAGCGTATGACGATGGATGAAGCTGCCCTTTACACGGTGAAGAACGGCAAGATCGCGAAGGAAGAGTTTTTCTACGACATGGGCGGCTGATCGCGCTCCATCGCTCGGATCGCCTGGGCGGCGATGTCGCAGACTCGAATGATCGCGCCTCGCTCGTCCGACTGATCGAGCGGCGTCTCGTCGTCGGCCACTTGCCGCAGAAACGGAATCGCACGCGGGTCGCCCAGATCGGATAACGCGCCGACGACGCTTGAGCGAAGCAGCGGATTGTGAATCCGCGAAACGATCGGTTCAAAAGCGACGGGATTTTTCGATCGCCCGAGCATGCAAATGGCGGCCGCTTGTACCGGACGTTCGGTCGAAGATTCCAGCATCGCCAGCAGCGTCGGTACGTGGGCCGGATCATCCATCGCCAGCATGATGCGCGAGACAAAAACCGGGTCGGTCCGTCGCAGTAAAGCCTGCCAGTAAACGAGCGAATCAATAACCCCGTCAAGAAACTGCATTCCGCGCGCGGCTGATGTGCACGTCCACACGTCATCGTCGAACGCAATCGCTTTCAGGAAAACATCACGGGCCATGTCGCGCCGCGATGCATCTTTCCGAACTGCCGCAAGGATCGCCTGCATCGCCCGACCGCGTGTTTCGTCATCGGGCGAGCCGAGCCCTCCAAGAGGATCCGGCGGCTGTTTTCTTCGTTTCCAGAACATGCATCAAAAATTTGAAGGATCGATTGTGAAATGTCGAACGCCGTCGACAAACGCCGTCGACGAACGCCGGCCATGCTGCGCATCTAACCAAACGTCGCAATCGATATACACGCCTCAGATCATGCCAAGCTCTCAACTTTCTACAAATCGATCGGCCCGACAGGAAAGACGTCGTCCGCAGTTCACAATCCTCTCGCCCGCGCCATTCGGCTGTTACATCGCCTCGCGGTCGCCAAGCCCGGAAGCGCGCGGCAGCAAAGCTCTGCTTGCAGTTTGAAACTGACGATATCGAGGAAACCGCGATCGAATTAGCGCTTAGATTAGGGTGGGGCAGTCGAGGTCTTTGAAGACTCCTCGAATGCACCGGGCAAAAAGCACCTTGATTTCGGGACCCGTTAGAAAATTTGATGAACATCGTCGCGGTTATGTAAACTTTGTGTTCAGAAAATCTCCGGATCGATGACAGTGATCCCGAATGGTTTGAAATCGGCAACATTGAATGTCATCAGTCGATCTATGCCATGTGACTGCATCGCTGCTACAAGTCGAGCATCGTGGGAGCGAAAGCCTCGGATGTTGTGCGCTGCCACCAATCGCTGCCAATTCTCTAACAAATCTTCGCGGTCGGGAATCAGGTGGAAATGGCGACGAAACAACGAAAGCCATTGACCGGCGCGAACCGTTGAAAAACCGAGCCCATTCTCGCCAGTTGGACGTGAGCCAGGGATGCGCGTCGCAACTGCCCAAAACTCGTAGAGATTCTGAGGCACGATCACGGCCTTCTCTCGGCCTTCTCGAATCCGTCGCACGGCAGCTCTCGCAATTAAGCCATGTTGAGTTGTTGTAGTGGTGAGACGCGTGAGAAGATTCGTATCGACGAGAATCACTCGCTCTCCAGTCGCGTGTAAATTGCTTCGCGCGAATCGTTAAACTGGTCGATATTGGCGGCAAGCGCGTCCAGCTCGGTAAAGAAATCATCGTCGGAGGCAGGCGTCGAAGTGGCGTTCTTCGCAACTTGCGGCTCTGCGATGAAAACGATCGCCTCGCGGACATCGCCGTCGAGATTAGCGAGCTGTTCAGCAATCTCTTGTTTCGAACCGGTCAAAATTCTTGTCGTCATGATGCACCTACCTCGGCGGAGTATAGCTGACAAGGGCCGCGTTCCTATTGAAAAGTGATCGCTGTGAACGGGGTGCCGCGACTGGTCGACTAGATTATTTCGCCGCGACTGAATCGCTCTTTGCGTCGGCCCCATCCAACACGATCGTTCCCCACGTGTTGGGCTTGTCCTGTGTGCGGACTTCCTTTGGGGCTGACCAGAAATAGTCGGTGGCGTGTTGGAAGTTTCGGATGTGAATGTTGAACGCCAGCGTCGAACTGGCGGCTGGATTCCAGCCGTGCAACGCGGCAGCGGGGATGAAGAGCTCGACGGTGTAGCGATCAGGCTGCGTGCGGATCGCTTTCTGAATCCTTGGCTGCGGAATGACGTGCGCGGTCAACGCATCGCCAAACCGATGCCATTGCCCGACGGTGGTGGCGTCGGTGTCGGCGGCAGGGATCACGAAGAAATCGTGATCGCTCGGCATGTAGTACGCCTGGTCGGCCTTGACGTGGTCGGTGCTGAGCCAAAACTCGATGTGATCGCGCGTCCACCACCAGCCGTTTTGCGAGGTGCCTTCGACATCCTGGTCGAACACCTGCGCGCCGAGGTATAGCCCGTCATTCGTCCAGCCCAGCCGCACCGTCGGCAGCGGAAGCTGGGAGCGCTCCAGGCCAACCGTTTGCGAGTGACGGATGCCTGCAACTTTCGTCGCTTCCGGCCAATCGCTCAAGTCGCCATCGAGCGCTGGTGCCTGCGCCAGGTGCGGCACATGCATCGTCGGACGATCGGCAAAGCTTTCGCGGAATGCGTCGTTGGCCTTCGCGTTGGCGAGCGAGGCGCCGCGGTGCATGTCATCAAGCTGCGTTGACACTTCACCGATCGCGGCCGCGAGCGGGGCGTATTCATGGTCGGTGATATCCACCACGCCAAAGTTCACATCTTCGCCGTCGCTGGAGCGGCCGGAGGCTGGCTCATCGCTCCACTGAAACCAGTCGGCTCCGATCACGAACGGCACGCGAGCGAGGCGCGAGGTGAACAGTTTGTATCCATCCGCGCGAGCTTGCTGATCGAGCACTTGCCCGACAAAGCCGACGGTGTTTCGGTCGCCGCTGCGGCCGTCAAGAGCGTGGAAGCTGTATTCGCTGATGACGACCGGCTGACCGGACTGTTCGTTCATCATCGTAAACATCGATTCATCAACGCGTGCGTCGCTCACGTAATAGTTCAGCGACTGCGCATCGGTATATCCACGGCTGGCGGTCACGACCTCTCGCGGGGCATAACCGCGAAAACGCACGCCGAGGTTCAGGTGGTTCGGATCATATTTTTTCAGCAATTGCGAGGTGAGGCGAAAGTAATCTTCCGACAGATGCGTGAGCCAAGCAGAGAACAAGCGGTCATACGCCTTTGGCTGGTCCTTCGGAAGTTCCGGTTGGGCGGCCAGTTCCGACCAGTCCTTAAACGACGTGGCCCATTCCTTATTAAATCCCTCGACAGTCTGCCACACGGACTGCACGACGTTGAGCACCTGCGCACGATTCGGGTCGTTGGACGGCAACTCGTTGAAATAAACGCGCGGCCCGACGAAGTCGTCCCCCCAGTCAATTTCGTTATCCACGAAATAGCCGATGAGCGCTCGGCTTTCTTTCAACGGCGCGGCTTGCACCTGAAAGGCCTGCTCGGCAGTCTGGGCCCAGCCGGGCGAATAGAACCGTTTGCTCTCCGGCTTCATCCAGCTCCACACATTCAAGTCCCGAGTGATCGGAACGTCATACTTGTGGAACACCGGATTGCTCCACGCGCCGATGCCCTTAAAGCCGATCCCGCGCAGGCGGGCGATGGTCGCCTGAGCCCAGTGATCAAGGTCGGGATCGTCGATGTTGTTCGCTGCCGCCGCCGCCAGGGATTTGTCGCGGGGCGTGTAATCGCGCGACACGTAATGCGCGCCGTCCTTATCCCGGCCAAGCTGGTACGGCTGGACCGTCGTAACAGTGTTCAAAAACTCCGGCTGATTGTCGGGCGAGATAAACCACCAGACGCCCCCATGCGTCTGTCCCAACCGCCAGAAGCCGGACTGGCCGGCCACAGACTTGAACGCCGCCGATGAAATCGGCCCGCTAAGTGTAGATCGATTCGACACTTCTGGCAAAATTGGCTTTGTTTGATCGACTGTTGAAATCGGGTTTGCCTCGCCGGCAACCCCCTTTATTTGAGGCCCGGCGGTTGCTCCGGCAAGGAAGGGGTGCACCCACACGCCAAGCAAAACAACGAGGATGGCGGTAACAGCAAGGCGATCCATTGGGGTAACGAAGTTTTGGTGATCGACCGCATTGGCCCGTTGCAAACGGATGAATGCTGACGGACGCCACGGGGAGCCCCGGCCAAATTTGCCGACCCTCGCTCGATCAGCCCGCAACCCTGCGGCGAGCCGCGCGGTCAGTCGATCCAAACCTTTAGAACTATCGGCACCCATCACTTAAATCATTAGTCAAAAGAAAGGCCGAGTCAAATGCCATAAACCCTGTCATGACAATAGTTTGTGATGGATTTCACGAGGTTTTTGTGCGTGGCAGGTGAATGAAAATGTGGCAAAATTTTTCGTGGTTATGGGACGGAAGGGCGAACGCGTTAAAAGCTGAAAAGAGATCGCTGTCAGAGCGACATTGAAGGACTGCGTCCGGCAAGCACGGGCCAGATTTCGAGGGGCCGAGGTATGGCGTCACGAACGCCTGCCGTCTCGAACGGCTCAGTCTCGGCAAGAGCCACGGATTTTTGTCGCTCGTGGCTTGAGACCGCGCAGACAAACCGTTGCCCAACCTGCCCGTGAAGTCAAGCGCGGCAGAACTGGAGGATGCAGAGGCCGGGCATCCGACGTGACGACGTTGGCTCAACGTGGCTAGGACGTGAGGTTGCGCAGGGGGTTACGTTCTCAGTTCCGCGAGCGACGGCGGAGGAGCGTCAGTCCGCCCAGTGCCAGCATTGCCGTGCTCATCGGCTCTGGGACGTTGACTTGAATCAGGAATGCACGGCTGTACGAGGCGAGCGCACCCGTCGGACCGTCAGGATCAAACGTTCCGACGCCGGTCACCCAGTTGGTATCGGAGATGCTGTAAGCGTTGGTCAGCGTCCAGTTGGCGGCATCGGCGGAGGAGAGCAGAGAATTGAGGTCGATTGCGACCGCGTCGGAACCCCAGGCCACCGCGTGCGTCCCGTTTTTTGTACCGTTCGTGTAAAAGTCCGCCTGGCCGACCATGTTTCCAGCCGTGTTGATCGCGAACGCGTTGCTGTTTGTGATTCCGCCGGAATTAGTCCCAAGCACGCCGAGCTCAGTACGACTCGTGCCCGTGGCATCCCAGCGAATGGCGCGAATACCCAAATAAGTGTGGCCTGCATCGTATTTCGATGCCATGCCGACGGATGTACCATCGCTATTGATAGCGACGGCGACGCTGCTGGTGCTACCCGTTGACGACGTGCCGTCATCATCGAGCGGAGTGACGGCGGTTCCGTTTGCGTCCCATCTCGCCGCGCGCGAGCCAAGACTCGTCGTGCCGCTGTAGAGCGTCGAGAACCCAACGGCCGTGCCGTTTTTGTTGACGGCGTTTGCGATGCTGTTGGTGAAACCATCTGTCGATCGCGCGGGCAATGTGTCCAACGGAGTCGCTGCATGGCCACCCGCATCCCATCGAACGGCGCGCTGCCCAAGAAGGGTCGTGCCATCGTACTTATTCGCGTATCCGACGACGGTGCCATCTTTGTTAATGCTGTAGCCGCGGCTGTCGGTAACACCGCCGGATGTACCGAGGTCATCCAGACGCGTCGCCGCCGTGCCGGTAGCTGCCCAGCGCACGGCACGCGGGCCTAGATCGGCCGCACCGTTCCAAGCCTCGGCAAAGCCGGCCGACCCACCATCCTGGTTGATCGAATACGCAATCGCAGAGGTCGAGCCACTCGAGCTCAGGCCGATGTCATCCAATGGAAGCGGCACGTTCGTCGTGTCCCATCGCACGGCACGGTAGCCAAAATAGCTGCCTGAGCTGTCATATTTCGTTGAGTATCCAGAAATAGTACCTGAGGTATTCATCGAGTAGACCACGTTGAACGCCGAGCCCAGGGAGGATGTGCCAAGATTTCCCAACTCTATCGCCGCGTTGCCGGAGTTATCGAACCGGAACGCCCGCGACCCAACAGTCATTCCTGAATTGGACTTGGTGGTATTGACAATGCCCATGCCGTCGCCCGCATAACTCCCGCCGGGCGGGCTCGACATCATCGGATTCATAAATCCAGTCTGAGTCGACGGATCGTAAGTCGGCCCGCCATAAATCGGCACGGCGGATGCGATCGATATCAGCGCCAGATGCAGCAATGCACCCGTCGTTAAAACCTTCATGTCACGTGAAGAAATCGTCATATCGTATCAATCCGTAGTCAAACTCGATCTGGCCGCGAACGACGCCGAGCAACCCGCAGGGACGCGGCCGGATATGATTCGAGAACCTAACGCCTCCGACCGGAAGGTCAAGGAAATACTTCTGGAAACTGTTCTAGGCAAGAGTGGAAACGATAATAGTTCCGTTTGTGCCCTCGCGTTGAGAGCGGGAGGGTCTTCCGGCTCTATAGGCCATGTAGGCGCGAAGGTTAGATTCGAGTGATGGACTAAAAGTATGCTTCGAGTCGGGACTGACCGGGCGGGGTCGGGGGCTAATGCTACGCTCACGTTGAAGTTCGTATCCGGTTAGGTATCATCGAGGTGACTTGAGGATATCCGCATGGCGGCAGGGTCAGCGATAGAATGGACGGATGCGACCTGGAATCCCGTCTCTGGTTGCACGGCAGTTTCCGCTGGATGTCGGAACTGCTATGCGGCGCGAATGGCGTTGCGTCTTTCACACATGCCAAACTCGACTGGCGAGAAATACCGCGACACAGCCACGCGTACCCGAGGTGGCCTACCGGTCTTTACGGGACATATACGACTGGATCGCGATTCCCTCGATCTCCCGAAATCGTGGCGTCTGCCCCGAACGATCTTCGTCAATTCGATGAGCGATGTTTTCCACGAAGATGTCCCACTTTTCTACATCAAAGAAATCTTCGACGTGATGCTGGCATGTCCGCAGCATAGTTTTCAGGTTCTAACAAAACGTCCGGAGCGTGCCGCAGAGTTTGCTGCGGAGCTTCCGTGGCCATCGAACGTTTGGATGGGAACCAGTGTCGAAGATGAACGCGTGTTGGCTCGCGTCGATCAGCTCCGCAAGATTCCAGCTCGCGTTCGCTTCCTCTCGTGCGAACCGCTGATAGGACCGCTTACCAGCCTCTCTCTCAAAGGTATTCACTGGGTAATCGTGGGTGGAGAGTCTGGCCCTGGAGCACGTCCAATGCTTTCAGAATGGGCTACGTCCATCAAGGAAAACTGCAAGAACGCGCATGTACCGTTCTTCTTCAAACAATGGGGCGGAGTCAACAAGAAACGCACCGGCCGCATCTTGGAAGGACGCACTTGGGACGCTTTGCCAGTGAAAGTTAGCTAGAAGGGGATGAGATGTTCGACCTGCCCGATCCAGTCGACGACGGCTTCGAAATTCCAGAGGTTGGTTCGTGGTCGACTGATAAACATCATTTCCTCAAACGTTACATCGACGCCTTCACTACTGCGATGAAGAAGAAGCGTTGGAGTGGGCTTCACTACATCGACTTGTTCGCGAGCGCCGGAATCGAACGAGTAGAGGGTAACGACAAACTCGAATGGGGTTCGTCGCTCATCGCCGCACAGGCACCACATGCTTTCGATCAACTTCACCTGTGCGAACTAAAGCGATCGAAGTTCGAGGCGTTGGAAGTTCGCGTTTGCAAGACCGAACAACGAATCGTGCCGCAACTTATCTGTGCCGACGCAAATGTTGCAGTCGGGGAAATCGCTGCTGCGCTGCCGCCTGGAAGCTTGTCCCTCGCATTTCTCGATCCGTACGGACTTCACCTAGACTTTCGGACGCTTCGAACTCTTTCCGCTTCCGGTCGGAAGATTGACCTAATCATTTTCTTCCCTGATCACGTTGATGCTCTTAGAAATTGGAAGGATGTCTATCTAAAGAATCCAGACTCCAATCTTGATCGCGTATTGGGAACTCCGATTTGGAGAGAACAATTTGAAAACTCAGCGCCTAACAAGCGGGCGAAGCTATTGTCCGAACTTTACATCGAGCAAATTCGAACTCTTAGTTACAATTACTTTGAGGAGGAGCGAATATCCTTGCCTAGCGGTCGCTTTCTTTACAAGCTGATATTCTGTTCTGCGTCCGATGTAGGATCGAAAATTTGGCGCGGAATTTCTAAGAACAAGCCGGGTGGTCAAAGCACCTTTGGTTTCGGCGTGTAAGCTAGAGAACGAACGAGGCACGAAGGAAATCCTTCGTGCCTCGTTTCAATTTGAGTTTCAGAAGCTGCGATCACCCAACCTCTTCCAAAATCGCATTCTTCACATTCGTCGGAACCTGGGCGTACTTCAGCGGTTCCATCACGCTGCTCGCTCGGCCTGTGCTCATCGAGCGGAGTTCCGTCGTGTAGCCGAACATTTCGCTTAGCGGGACCTCGGCCTCGACGATTCTCGTGTTGCCGCGCTGTTCGCTGTTCAGGATCAGGCCGCGGCGCTTGCTGACGTCGCCCGTCACGTTGCCGACGAATTCTTCCGGCGTGGTGATGACCAGCTTCATGATCGGCTCGAGCAAGGTCAGGCCGGCCTTGTGGCAGGCGTCTTTGAACGCGATCTGGCCGGCCAATTCAAACGCGATCTGCGAGGAGTCGACCTGGTGGTAGCTGCCGTCGACGAGCTGCACCTTCACGTTGATCAACGGGAAGTTCGCCAGCACGCCGGTCTTGGCGGCCATGCGGCAGCCGTATTCGATCGATGGAATAAATTCCTTGGGAATCGAACCGCCGAACACTTTGTTCTCGAACGCCATCTTGTCTTCTTTTTCCCAGGCGACTTTCTTCAGCTCTTCCGGAGTCATCGACGTGCCATCCGCATTCGTGCCGTCGAACGGCATGATGTTGATGACACAATCGCCAAACTGACCGCGACCGCCGGACTGCTTCACGTGCTTGCCGCGCACATGGTCGGCCGAGCCGCTGATCGTTTCCTTGTAGGCCACCTTCGGCTTGCCGACGAGCACGTCGACCTTGTAATCGCGCACCAAACGATTGCGCAAGATTTCCAAGTGCAACTCGCCCATGCCCGCGATGACGGTCTCGCCGGTTTCTTCATCGTAGTTGGTGCGGAATGTCGGATCCTGACGACGCAGCTTGGTGAGCGCATCGCCAAGCTTCTGCTTGTCGGCCGCGCTCTTGGGCTCGATCGACATGCTGATGACCGGCTCCGGGAACGTCGGCCGTTCCAGGATGATCGGATGATCTGGATCGCACAGCGTGTCGCCGGTGTTCGCTTCATCAATGCCGATGACGGCCACGATGTCGCCGGCCTCGGCTTCGTCGCGTGGCAGACGATCTTCCGCGTGCATCTGGAACATGCGCGACACGTTTTCGCGCGTGTTTTTGTTCGCGTTCAACACGCGCGTGCCCTTGACGAGCTTACCGGAATAAACGCGGACATAGGTGAGCGTGCCGAACTTGTCGTCGACGATCTTGAACGCCAGGCCGCAGAACGGCGCATCCGGCTGACGTTGACGAATCTCGACGATCTCCTTGTCCTTCGGATTCGTGCCGGTTGCGGGCGGCATGTCGAGCGGATTCGGAAGGAAGTCGATCACGCCGTCGAGCAGCTTCTGCACGCCGACGTATTTGTAGGCCGAGCCGCAGAAGAGCGGATGCGCCTTGAAATCGATCGTGCCTTTGCGAAGCGCCGCGCGCAGTTCGTCTGGCTGAAGTGATTCCGGATCGGTCAACCACTTCTCCATCAGCACGTCATCGAGCTCGGCGATCTTCTCAAGCATGATCGCGCGATAGTGCTCGTACTTTTCCTTCATATGCTCCGGCACGGGCGCTTGCGTGATCGTATTACCTTTGTCTTTGTCATCATTCAGCTTGGTGTAGTACGCAACGCCTTCGATGAGATCGATGATGCCCTTAAAGGTGTCGGCCTGCCCGTCGGGAATGACGACGGGAATGGCCGGCGCGCCGAGGCGGTCGAGAATGGTCTGATAGCAGAAGTCGTAATCCGCGCCGACCTTGTCCATCTTGTTGATGAAGCAGACGCGCGGCACTTTGTATTTCGTGGCCTGTCGCCAGACGGTTTCGGATTGAGCTTCGACGCCTTCCTTGCCGTCGAAGACGGCGACCGCGCCGTCGAGCACGCGCAGCGAGCGTTCCACTTCGACGGTGAAGTCGACGTGTCCGGGCGTGTCGATCAGGTTGATGTTGTACATCTCGTCGTTGCGCTTCCACTCGCAGAACGTGGCGGCCGAATTGATCGTGATGCCGCGCTTCTGCTCTTCCGGATCGAAGTCCATGGTGGCCGTGCCTTCGTGCACTTCGCCAATCTTATGAATCCGGCCGGTGTAGTAGAGAATTCGTTCGGAGGTCGTGGTCTTGCCGGCGTCGATGTGAGCGGCGATGCCGATATTGCGAATTTTGGTGAGGTCGCGAGACATTGCTGGTTTCCAATCCTTGAGGTTCTGAAAAAGTCGAAGAAGCGGGCCCCGCAGCCATACCGGCTGCAGGCCGACAAATCGTTAAATGAATTCGCTGTGCGTTAAGAAAAGCCCAGAGCGTCAAATCCGTATGACGGATAAGAGACGCATCGCATCCACGCATCAGCGTGCGAGCGAGAGAAGAACGACGTTGACGTGATCAAGCGGATGCATCATTCCCCGACTCGCATCGGCGGCCAGGTGCACGAAAGGCCGAAACCGGCGCGCACCGCCATCGAGAATCGGGGAGGCGGGTGATACCGGGAGCGGGAGGAAAGGTCAAGACTTAGCGAGGTGCGATCTCGGGCGATAGACAAGGTGGCTGATCTTCCAAGCTTCCGCCAATATCAGCACGTCCATCGGCGGCGCGTCGAGGCGACGCCATGTGAGGTTAAATTTCAACGCTTCAAATACGCCCCAATCTGCTGGCCCGCCATGAGCGAGGCTGTACTCGGCCGAGTCGAATGGAGCCATGGGGACTTGAACCCCAAATTCAACCATGCCATGGTCGCGTGATGCCAATTTCACTATGGCCCCGGGGGACGCGCGGGGGCGTGCCGGTTAAGAAGAGACTTTATCGGCAGAGGCACCGGCAGGCAAGCGGGCGGCGCCGTCAAGGCGGATCGCGACGAGCGTCAGATCGTCCGGGAAGTCGCGGCCGACGCGGAACGTGTCGATGGCACGCTTAATCGTGCTGATCGTGGCGGCGGCGGTGCGATGCGAGTTGACCAGGCTCTTCGTCAGGCCGGCGAGCTTGTAGCGTTCGCCGTGCGGGGCGACGGCATCAAGCACGCCATCCGTGTAGAGAATGATCGTGCAATCGTTGCTCAGATCAAATGACCGTGTGGGATATTCGGCGGAGGGGTCCACGCCAAGCACGAGTTCCGGGTCAATCACCATCGGCGAGAACGAGCCGTCTTTCGCCGGCCCGACGAGCGGCGCGGGATGGCCGGCGTTGGCGAGCTGCATCGTGCGGTGGGCCGGATCGAGGACGAGAATACTGAGCGTGACGAACTGGCCGGCGAACGCCTGCACGCACAATTGGCGATTGACGTCCTCCAAGCACGCGCCGGGCTGATCGACGCGCGACATCGTGTTGCGGACGAGCAACTGCGTGGTAGCCATCAAAAACGCGGCGGCCATTCCGTGGCCGGTGACATCGCCGATGACAACCACGGTGCGGCCGTCGGAGAGGTCGAACCAATTATAAAAGTCGCCGCTGATGTGGGTGGCGGGCATGTTTAGCGCGGCAATGTCGACGGCCTGGTTGGCGCATGGTGTGGTGGGCAACCAATTCAGTTGAATCTTCCGCGCCTCGGCAATCTCGCGCGACATCACCTGTCGCTGAATTCGTTCCAGCCGCACCCGGCCGAGGATGAGCTGGCTGGAAGTGGAGACGAGAATGACCGTCATCGCGACGAGGAGAAATCCCGACCAGAGGATTGAGTCCCGAAAGATCGGCTTGACGATGTTGTCGACGTCATCGAAATTCGAGCTGACGACGACCGACCACTTCTGGCCCAAAACGTCGGCCGGCTGAATCGTGGAAATGCCGGGCGGGAAGTGCGCATCGCCGATCGTGCGCGTCTCATCGAACACTTCCGAGCCGCCCGTGTGAGCGCGAATATATTTGTCGGCGATCATTCGCAATGTCGGATCAGCGAGCTCGCTCACGTTATGTCCAACCGCGGCGGTTTGTGGGGAAGAGATGAACGTTCCTTTTTCGTCCAGCAGATTGATGCCGGTCGTCGTGCTGCGATTGACGAAGCTGAGGACATTGCGCTCGAGCGACGAGATCGGCACGACCGCGATCATCACCAACGCGCCCGGCCCGCGCAGCGGAACGGCCACCAGATGCGAGTTGTTCGACATCGCGTGAATGACGTTGGTTTGGTTCGTTGCCGGCAGGGTTGCGGGCAACGTTGTGGCCGCGTTGAGCGTCTCGCGCGGAGCGCCTGCCGCCCGCGCGTGAATCGCCATCAGCCAATCGTGCGCGTCTGCCGCCAGTTGTTGGGGTTTGAGCGTCTCGTCGGTTGAGCCGATCACGCGGACGACCGACATCTGGTCGGCCGGATCGACGACGAACAGCATCGACGCTTTATCGCGAATCCCTTCCCACACGCCGTTGGCAAAGCCGGTCATCATTCGCGCCATCGGCCCGGACTCGAGCGCGCGGCGGCGGGCCTCGCGCTCGCTGGCCGTCAGCGGCGCGCCGGTTCGATTTGGATCGACGCGGAATTCGTAGCGACGGCCGCCGGGCGCTGGCTCGGTCGTCGGCTCGCGTGGCGGCGGGCCATCATCGTTCGAGTCGCGGAAACCGTTGCGGTCGTTTCGCAATCGCTCGAAACGGGGAAGATTGCCACCCAACTGTCCCGCGCCGTTCGGCCGCCGCGCCGGCTGGGTCGAGGGGTCGCCCTCGCCGGGCTGAAGCAGATTCAGCACGCCGGTCACGGACTCGTAATAACTCTGAATGCCCAGGGCCGTTTGTTTGGCGAGCAACTGCTGCGTGCGCTGCGCCTGTGAAATGGCCTGCGTGCGGGCGCTGCCGTACACCAGCTTGACCGCGCCGCCGACGATGAGCAGCACGAGCAGAAGCAGTCCGCCGTGAACGAGCAAGACTTTGCGGACGAAGCGGCGGGCTTCAAACTCCATTCAGCGAATTGTAGGGTGAGGGAGGGGGAGGAGTAAGGGGTGAGAGGCGAGAGGAAGAAGTGCGTGGGAATCGCATCCCGAACGCGCGCAGTTCGGTGACGTTACCAATTCGGGACTTCGTACCGCTTGCGCCTTCGCGGGGTCAGGCACGCTGGGTGTTTTCAAGCCGCATCGAGCTGCGCCGAGATCGTGGCGACGAACTCGAGGCCCAGCGTGAGCGTTTTGCGGTCGAGACTGCGATCGACCCAGACGACGCGGGCCGGAATCATGTGCCGGCGGTTGGCGAGAGTCTCGCCGCTGATGCTCAGCCCGACACACACGCTAAGCGTCTTACCCGGCCGCACCGGCGTGTAGACGGGCAACTCGACCTTAAGGCCCGTGGCGCTCACGTCAGAAGTCTGACCCGGAAAGTAACGCGAGGTGGTCGGCTCGAACACCTTGATCGGCCGCTGCTGCGAAATGCGCAGGCCGCGCCGACGTTCCATGCTCGACGCGATGAACGTTTCGGACTCAATCGCTTCACTGACTAATGTCATCGCCACGATGTTGTTCTCCCAACTGACGCCCTTGATTCAGTTATCGGAGCGAAAATGCTAAAAATGAGAGAAAATTTTTACATTCTCTAAGACCTGGAAAAGTCCGGACAGTTTTTGCGCGATCGCGCGTGCTGCCATCCATCGCCAACGTTCTTTTATCGGATGCCATTCCGTTCTAGATATTGCCGGACTCGAATTGCAAGTTGCGAGCCGGGGCGGATACGGCGTCTTACTTGGCCGCGTCGGTGAGATTGATTCCGCCGCAATACGTCGATGCGTCGGCCGCGAGTCGGAGTTTCGTTTACCGGGTCAACATTTCATATCCGATGCTCAACGGTGTGACCGTGATGATCTTTCCATTCGGAAATGAAACCGTCTCGCGGGTCGAGCACTCGCCGTGAACCACGGCAGACATGCGAATTAATTTTGGACCGGCAGTGGCGTTCCGCTGGTCATGGCGGCCAAGGCGCGAAGATTTTCGATGCACTCGGCGGTTTTTTCGATGGTGTAATCAATCTCAGCCTCGGTGTTTGACCGGCCGAGGCTGTAGCGGATGGAACTGAAGGCCAGGTCGCGCGTAATGCCGCAGGCGCGGAGGACATAACTTGGTTCGAGACTCGCGCTCGTGCAGGCGGAGCCGCTGCTGACGGCGATGTCTTCCAACGCCATCAACATCGAATCGCCCGCCACACCTTCGAAAGTGAGGTTGGTCATGTGGCCGAGGCGCTGGGCGCAATCCCCGTTGACGATCACGCCGTTCACGCGATCGAGAATGCCCTGCTCGAGACGATCGCGCAATCGATGCAGACGGAGGGCATCGTCGTCCATTTGATTCATCGCCACCTCGCACGCGCTGCCCAGGCCGACGATGCCCGGGACGTTTAAAGTTCCCGAACGGTAGCCGCGCTCGTGGCCGCCACCGTCGAGCTGGCAGGCGAGCTCGACGCGCGTCGGCTTGTGCCGCACGAAAAGCCCGCCGGCGCCTTTCGGGCCGTACAGCTTGTGCGCACTGAAGGAGAGCAGGTCGATGCAATCGGCTTCGACATCGATCGGCAGCTTACCGACGGCCTGCGTCGCGTCGGTATGAAACAGCACGCCCTTCGATCGGCACAACTGGCCGATGCGACCGATCGGCTGAATCGTGCCGATCTCGTTGTTCGCCCACATGATCGAGACGAGCGTTGTCGTCGGGCGAATGGCGGCGGCGAATTCGTCGAAATCGATTCGCCCGCAACGGTCGACGCCGAGCACGGTCGTTTCAAAGCCCTCGTCGGCCAGGCGTTTGTACGGATCGAGCACCGCCTTGTGTTCGGTCGCCTGCGTGATCAGGTGATTGCCGCGGGCGCGGTGCGCGTAGGCCGCGCCTTTGATCGCCAGATTATTGGATTCGGTCGAGCCGCTGGTCCAGACGATGGTGTTGGGATTGGCGTTGAGGATGGCCGCGCATTGCTGCCGCGCGCGATCGACCGCCGCCTCCGCGGCCCAGCCGAAGCTATGCCCGCGACTGGCGGCATTTCCGAACGTCTCGCAGAAATAAGGGCGCATCGCCTCGAACACGCGCGGGTCGACCGGCGTGGTCGCGTTATGGTCGAGATAGATCGGCAAGCGGAGCACGGCGTCATCATCTCCCGGTCGCATACAGTTTCCATTGCGCGACCAGGCTGGCGTCATCCAATTTAAACGCCTTCTGCAAGGCGGCATCCGGCTCGGTGCCGGATTTCAGATCGTCAATATAGCTAAGGAATGCATTCCGGTCTCGTTTGATGAGCATCTCCACCATGGTCATCATCACCGGATACATCTCGCCGCCCGGCATTTTGTTGTCGTCAAAAAGCGTCTTGAAGTCGACCGTGCTGCGAGAGGCCATCATCCGCGCGAAAGGGCGGGCGGTCTCGCGCGGAAATTTTGTATTCGCGATCACCTCGGCGAGGCCCTCGTTCAACCAACGCGGGATTCCTTTATTGCTGCGGTACCGCGCGATGAACGCGTGCGTGAACTCGTGCGTCAGGACATAAGCCCAATGCATCTGCGCCTGCTGCATCGCGTTCGAGGCGGAGTTGTCCTTGTCGACGGTGGGCTTCCACATCGCCATGTGCCCGAAGCCGTCGTTCGTGCTCGCGTAATAGCCGGCCACCGACGGGCTGGCGTTAAAGTGATCGATGCTTCGCGCGAACTTTGAAAAATCACCCTGGTTGTTGAACATGAAGACCGGCAGTTTGCCGACGAAAATATTTTCCTTGATCGGAATATCAAACTGTTGGCTGACGACGGCGTAAGCGCCTTCAAGATTTTCCTTGAGAAAATTTGCCTCGCGCGGATCCCAGTCGTTGAAGCAGATGAAATGTTCCGTCTGGAATTCGGTGAATCGGACGCCGGTCTTCACCGCGACGTCTTCGGATTGCCGCCGCGCGGTTTCGATCGCGAGCGCATCCTGCTCAGGCGTGGACTTTTGATACTTGACGACATTTTGTTTTGAGGAGCGCGAGGACGTTTGCGCCGGCGGCAGGCCGGGCGCGCCGGCAACCGGCGCGTCATCGCTCGGGGCCGTCGACGGGCCGGGCTTGGCGGGCGTCGTCGCGTGTGCGCCGGCGGGGCTTTCGAGAACGGCGGCGACCTCGCTCTTCAATGACGCGTCGAGCTTCGTCGCCGTCGTCAGCGCCGCTCGGGCCTGATCTTTCGTTCCGATGAACCAGCCGAACTTTCCGAGTTCCAGCCAATCGCGTGCGACGTTCTTGTCGATCAATCGCGAACGCACCACGAACGCGCTGCTGGCCGTCAGGTCTGACCACTGATATGTGTGGTGATCCCCTCCGCCGATGCTGAAGCCATCAGCGGTAAATTCCGAAAGCGAGCCCGTGACCTTGGCCGATCGAGCATTCGCGTCGGTCGGGCGAAGATAGAATTCAACATAGACTGGATGCTCAAGCGGCGTTGCGATTGCGTTCGCCGCAACGCAAAGCAGGTAGAGAAGAAAATACCGCGCGATGGATCGCATCTGAGCGGCGAATCATACGCGTGGCATGGACGTCTGCGAGCAGGAAATCGCCGACGCCGGTAAGCTCGTTAAGACGCATGAAATTCAACACGCTGATGGATCGGTGGTGGGGCAAGCTCAGCCTGCTGCTGACGACGACGGTTTTGATGTCGCTGTCGTTCGCGCCAGCCGGGCAGTTTTATCTCGCGTGGATCGGGCTCATTCCCTGGTTGCTCGTGGTGCGGCGATCGCGCACTCACCGGGCGGCGTTTTTATGGAGTTGGCTGGGCGGAACGTTGTTTTTCATCGCCAACATGTGGTGGCTATATAAGGTCACGCTGCCCGGCATGTTCGCGCTCCTGATCTATCTGGGCGCATTTTTCGGATACGCGGCGCTGATTTTGCGCGCGTGCCGCTTGATCGATCACCAAACGCGCGACGCATCATTTCGCGCGTCGCGGTTTCACCCGGCCGTGTCGATGCTGATGATCGCGACCGTCTGGATCGCGCTGGAATACATCCGCGGCAACTGGTCGATGTTCGGGAACCAGGGATTGCCGTGGCTCAATCTCGGCACGACCCAAACGCCGTTCTTACTAATGTGTCAGGTCGCGGATTTCGGAAGCGGATACGCGGTCTCGTTCTGGGTGGTCGTCGTCAACGTCGCGATTTTCCAACTGTTTAGCGGCACCGCTTGCGGTGCGTTCTCTTCCGAGCGCTTTGACGCGAACAACGCACCGCAAGCGGTGCCGCTAAACAAATTCGGTGGGATCGCGACTGCTGCTATCTTCGTCGCAGCGACCGTCGCGTACGGTGCATGGCGATTGTCGCAAACCCAACCACTTCACCCCGGCCCTCGAGTTTTGGTCGTCCAGCCGAACTACCGGCAGAGTAATAATGGCGAGAAAGGTGCGCCGCCCGAGGATATTCTCGCATTCCACCTGACGACGACGCGCGCGGCGCTCGCCGCTTGCGAAGCACGAGGGGAAAAAGTCGAGCTTGTCGCGTGGTCCGAGACCATGATGCCGCCGCTCAACGACTCGGCCCGGGAACTCATCGCGTCGTCGCGGAATGCGATGCAGGCTCTTGGAGATTTAACTTTTAACGAACGCATCCCGTTGCTCGCCGGCGGCCTGGTCTTTGATGACTGGCACGAGCGTGGCGACGAACTCGTGCCCGCGCAGAAGCGAAACTCCGCATTTTATTTTCAGTCGAGCGGCGTGCTGTCGGATCAGCGCTACGACAAAATTCACCTCGTCCCCTTCGGTGAATTTATCCCGTTCAGCTCCATTAACTGGATTCATTCGATCCTGCTGAAGCTCGGGCCAAGCGGTTACGAGGATTACGTCCTCACGCCCGGCAACGAAACCGATCCGACGATCTTCCGCATCGAAAGTGAAGCGGGAACATTCCGCGTCGCCACGCCGATCTGTTTTGAAGATCTGGTGTCAGATCTCGTCGCGAAAATCGTTCGCGGAAATGAAGGCGGCAAGCGTGTCGACGTGCTGGTGAATCTGACAAATGACGGATGGTTTCTCGCCAATGAAATGCCGCAACATTTGCAGGCGTCGATTTTCCGCAGCATTGAAAATCGCGTGCCGACCGCGCGCAGCGTGAACACGGGCGTGAGCGGCTTTATTGATTCGACCGGCCATGTGCATGATACCGTCGCGGCCGGCACGGCCGGATGGGCGGAAGCGCAAATGACGCTGGATAGCAGGGTGACGTTTTACACGCGGTTCGGCGATGTGATTCCGATCGTGTCGGTGGTGGGGGTCGTGATACTCATTGGTTATTCCGTCGCAGCCAGGCGGAAGGAGCTTGCATGAAATCGAAGGCAATCGCCGCGATCATTCTCGGCATGAGCATCATGGGATGCGCATCATCGCGTCGGGATATTCCGCCCGGCGCGAAGGAGGTCGCGCCGCCGAGACACTTGCCGCTGCCGCCCCGGCCCGTGCCGACAAGCATTGATCCGTCGCTGCGCGGCAAAGCGAAGGTGGAGATCAACGAGGCGTTGTCGTCGGGCGATGAAGTCTTTCGCGCCAATGCCGTTGAAGCGGCGCAGACGGGAATGGGCAGCGATGCCGCGCCAGTCATTCTCAACGCCATGAACGATCCGGCATGGGTGACGCGCTTCGCCGCGACAATGGCCGCCGGGAAACTGAAGCTCGTCTCGGCCATGCCACGATTATTGGAGTTGGCGAGCAATGATTCGGACACCAACGTGAAAGTTGCCGCCCGATATGCGTTGCATCGGCTGGGCGATACGACACGAAGCCACGACCTGGAGTTGTTTTCCCGTGATCCGTCGAGCGCCGTGCGTGGCAACACGGCGCTGGTGCTCGGACTGCTCGGCGAGAAAAGCGCATTGAAGGTGCTCGCGTACATGACGTCGGATCGATCGCCGATCGTTCGATTGCAGGTGGCCGAGGCGGAATGGCGTCTCGGTGATGAACGGGGCTTGGAGGTGCTGGTCGGGGCGACGGTGAACCAGGACCCGGGCGACCAGATTTTCGGCGTCCTTGCGCTGGCGGAGCCGCGCGATCAACGGGTCATCGAGCATGTGCGCGGCACGTTGACCAGTGATTATGCCGAAGTCGCGCTGGCGGCGGCGCGTGCGATGGGGCAGCTCGGATCGGACGAGGGGTATGGCGTTGCGTTGAATTACGCTCGCAGCCGCGACCCGCGCCAGCGCGCGATGGCGGCCTGGGCTTTGGGCGACATCGGCCGTGCCGACGCGCAGGAAACGCTCGGCAAGCTGCTTGCCGATGAAGATCCCAACGTGCGGCTGGCCGCCGCGACCGCGGTGCTGGTGTTAAAATCCGCGAAGTGACACGCTGTCTTAAAATCAGGTTCAACTTGACAGCAATTTGACGTGGATTACGATCATGCCTGATCTGCCGCGATGTCTTGCGCCAATTGGCTTTATGGCGATCGCGTGTCCGACAAATTGAGGATGGCCGACCCGTGCCGATCCAAACCCCAATGCTGATTGCAGCGCAGGATAATTGTAGCAGGCAACCTCTGAATATTTCCGTGAACAACGTTGACTGACACCCGCTGATTTCGCTGTACCTGGACGAAGCGATTCGTTCAAAGGAGCTGCCCTTGAGCCCGCTGACCAAGTTATTTGTTGTGTTGCTGGTGATTCTCTCGCTGGTGAACACCGCTGCCACGGTGGTTTTCGTCAATCAGGTGGACAACGCCAATCAGGCACTGGCGATGACCAAGATCAAGCTTTCCGCGAAGGAGCTTGAGGCGACGCAGGCGCAGGAAGCGGCGTCGGCGGCGCTTTACACCGCGCAGCAGGCCGTCGCGTCCGCTCAACAGCAGCAGGAGCAGTCAAGGCAGGCGATGACGGCCGTGCAGCAACATAGCAATGAGCTGGCGACTAAGAATGCCGAGCAGGGCACGCAGTTGGCGCTGGGATCGGCAAACGAAACGCGGCTGACCGAGGCGCTAAACGCATCGCAACAGTCCGGGGCCAAGAAGGATGAGGCCATCGTCTCGCTTCGCCAGACCAACGACGAGCGGCTGAAGCAGAACGTTGAGCTAAACACCGCCAACACCGACCTGACGGCCAAGCTCGAAGTGACCGAGCGCGAACGTCAATACATGGCCGAGCAACTGGCCGAGGCAAAGTCGACGGTTGATAAGCAAGGCGCGATGATGAAGGATGTGGGGCTTGTTCCGACTTATGCCAAGGCTGCCGGCACGAGTGCCGGTGCGCCGGCGATCAATGGCGTGATCCGCGCTCGCCGTGCCATCAACCGCATTCCTTACGCCAGCATTTCCGTCGGCAGCAACGACGGCGTCACCAAGGGGATGGAGTTCAAGGTCGTCAATCGCGACACCGGCGACTTCCTGGGCATCCTTACCGTCGATAGTGTCGAAGCAACCGAATCGACAGGTCGACTGGCCGGCCCGCGTTTGGGCGACATCAAGCCGGGCGTTGACGTGCACACGCAACTGTAAATGAGATTATTGAACTGAAGTTTGTTTAGCGGCACCGATTGCGGTGCGATCGGAACCGAACATGAGTCGAGCAGTTACCGGTGACGTCGTCGCGGTTCGTCCGGGCGCCAATATCTACACGGTACTCGTCCTCGCCGCCGTGATCGTGCAGGCGATCGGCCTTGCGGTGATTTTCCTGCGGGCAAAGGCCGTCGGCGTCACGTTCATCTGAACGAATCGCCCGCTTCATCAAATATCAAAGACGGCTTACTTCAGAACGACCGCATTCTGGGTGATTTGGTGTCTTCTCCTCTCTCCGTACGCGGGGAGAGTTTGGGAGGGGGGCGTTTTCCAGCGACGCGAAGACTCCTCTCCCAGTCGCTCCCCGCGCACGGAGAGAGGAGTTAGAGAATGCGGGTTTCCTGCGGCTTGCCTCAGCTCGAATGTGAAGTCTGACCTTTCAGCGCGAGAGAATCGCCGCTTGCGCCTTCGCGAGGCAAGTTCCCAACCGCTCACCCTCGTGCCCGCGAAGCCGCAAGCGGCATGAACCGGAATGAAAGTAAATGCGTCCAGACCGCAAACTTTACGGGTTAGTCCCGATTAGCGGCGGCGTCGGTGCATCACAAATGCGCCGACTACGCAGCCGGTCGTCGCGAGTGCCGGCTCGGGGACGGCCACCGTCAACTGAAACACCTGCGCGTACGACGACGGCGGGTTGGTGAACTCAATGAAGCCGTTCGGCGGGTTGACGTAATGTTGGGTCGACGTCGGATCTGATCCAACGGCGACTGACGAATTAAAGATGACACCCGGTGCGGCGTTGCCTGAACTCACCACGTTGCTGAATTCCTGCGTCACCAGAACGTTCGACGCGTCGAGGGCGATTGGCGACGCCAGCGAGCCTAAACCGGTTGCCTGCGCCAACACATAAGTTCCCGTGCCGATGCCCGTCGGAAAGGCCAGCGTCTGCGTGAAACTGCCAAGACTGGTTCCGATTCGATTGCCGCCGCCGGTATCCGCGTAAAGATGAACCGTCACCGTCGCCGAGCTGATCGACCCGGTGCCGCCGTTCCAGACGCTGTAGGTCATCGAATCCAGCCTGCCGGTTTTCGCGAGCGAAAGCGTATCGCCGAAAATGGTTCCGGCGGCGTATCCAATAAGGGATGAGCCCGAACCCGGCAGGTCATCAAAAGCAGTGACGACCGCGGCGCGGCTTTGCGGCGCAAAGGCCGTCAGCGTCATCGCGGCCGCCAGCAGTTTGTTCCGATTTACCATTCGGCAATTCCTTCTAACCTTAGACCGCCTGGACCGATCGTGCATCCACCTCTGATACACTTATCGGTCAATGTCAGGCTTTCGGTTATGTTTGTTATTTGCCGCGTAAAACGAGAGCGAATTTCGCGATTTTGGCCGAAGAATCCGCGAGTTGTCGCTCCGATGCAGCCTCGCGGCCGATTCCTCAATATCCCAATCGGCGTGCGATCGAATCCGCCAGCCGCATTTCATCGAAGTGAGATCAGGGCAACCGCATTCTGGATGATTTCGTTTTTTCTCCTCTCCCTGTACTCGG
>CAXSBN010000018.1:16696-78003 GCA_964236135.1 uncultured Phycisphaerae bacterium | reverse complement strand
GCCCCCCGCTCTTTGACAGCCTGGAATTTCTCGGGAAAGAACGATCAATTCGACGGATCGATCGCTGCCTGAAGATGGAGTAGGCCGCAGGCGGCTTACGATCGTGATTAATTATCGCATGGAATGTCAATGTTCCGCATCACGGGCGTCTCGCCTGCGGGCACCTTCGGTGCCACCATTGGCGAGACGCCAATGCTACGCTTGGCAGCCGACGCGCTCGAATGGATCCGTGAATGATCGAAATGCAAAAGCGAACCCAAAGCGATTTGTCGTAATCGACTGTGCCGAAAGCGCTTAGCAAATTCGACACGTAGTCGAAGCTGCAAGGCGAACCCAAAGCCAGCCCGCCTAGCTCTTCTTCGATTCCTTCGACCATGAGTCGCGAAGGGAGACACTGCGGTTGAAAATCAGCGCGTTCTCCTTCGAGTCGGGGTCGACGCAGAAGTAGCCGTGGCGTTCGAATTGGAAGCTCTCCAGCGGTTTTGCACCGACGACGCTCGGCTCGATTTTGGCTGCGACGACCTCCAACGATTTGGGATTCAGGTCGGCCTTCCAATCGTCGCCGCTGCCTGCGTCGGATGAGCTGAACAGCGGCGCGTAGAGCCGCACTTGCGCATCGACGGCATGCTCGGCCGCGACCCAGTGGATCGTGCCTTTGACCTTGCGGCCATCCGGCGCATCGCCTCCGCGCGTCGCGGGGTCGTAGGTGCAATGAACTTCCGTGACGTTGCCATCGGCGTCGTTGATCACGCTGACGCACTTCACGAAATAGGCCCAGCGCAGCCGCACTTCCTTCCCGGGTGTGAGACGGAAATATTTGGGCGGCGGGACCTCGGCGAAGTCGTCCTGCTCGATGTACAGCTCCTTGCCGAACGGCACCTTCCGCTTGCCGGCCGACTCGTCTTCGGGGTTGTTCACCGCATCGAGCGATTCGACCTGTCCATCCGGATAGTTGTCGATCACCAGCTTCAATGGCCGCAGCACCGCCATGCGGCGCGGGGCTTTTTTGTTCAGGTCGTCGCGCAGGAAACTTTCGAGCACGCCAAGCTCGATCGTGCTGTCGAACTTGTTCATGCCGATGTGCTTGCAGAATGCGCGAATCGACGCCGGCGTGTAACCCCGACGTCGAAACCCGGCCAGCGTGGGCATGCGGGGATCGTCCCAGCCGGTGACGATTTTCTCCTGTACGAGCATGAGCAGATTTCGCTTGCTCATCATCGTGTACGTGAGCTTTAGCTTGGCGAATTCGATCTGCTGCGGGTGCCAGATTTTATTCTTGTCGTCGCGACCCTGATTCACCGCGTCGATGAACCAGTGATAGAGAGGACGGTGATTTTCAAATTCGAGCGTGCAGAGCGAATGCGTGATCTTCTCGATCGAATCTTCGAAGCCGTGAGCCCAGTCGTACATCGGATAGATGCACCACTTCGTCCCGGTGTTGTGATGCGCTTCGTGCAACACGCGATACATGACCGGATCGCGCAGGTTGATGTTGTTCGAGGCCATGTCGATCTTGGCGCGGAGCACGCGGCTGCCGTCGGGAAAATCGCCCTTGCGCATCTTGTCGAAGAGCGCGAGGTTTTCCTCGACGGGCCTGTCGCGGAACGGGCTATTCATTCCCGGCGCGGTCAGTGTGCCGCGACCCTTGCGGATCGCGTCGGCGTCCTGATCGTCAACGTAGGCCAAGCCCTTCTTGATAAGCTCGACCGCGAAGTCGTACATCGTGCCGAAGTAGTTGGACGCCCACACAACATTGGTCGGCGAGAAGCCGAGCCAGCGCACGTCGGCCTCGATGCCTTTGACATATTCCTCTTCTTCCTTCGACGGATTCGTGTCGTCGTAGCGCAGGTTGCACGTGCCGCCGTATTCCTCGGCGATGCCGAAATTCAGGCAGATGCTCTTGGCGTGGCCGATGTGCAGATGACCGTTCGGCTCGGGCGGAAAGCGCGTCGCAACGCGGCCGCCCCACTTGTTCGTCGCCTTGTCCTCTTCGACGACGCGACGGATGAAGTCGAGCCCTTCTTTCGGCTCGTTGGATGGTTCGGAATTTCCGGGGTTGTTGCTCATGCGAATGTCGATCGCCAGTCTCGATCGTCAGTGTCGATCGTCAGTGTCGATCGTCAGTATCAATTGTGGAGTGTCGATTGTTGAAAGTGAAGTGACCGATGCGGATGCCTAGCCACAATCCACCTTCCACATTCAACATTCATCGCCTCGTCATCGTCGCACGTCGCAGTTCGCGATCCTGCTCTTTTCGCTTGATCGTCTGCCGCTTGTCGTGCTGCTGCTTGCCCCTGGCCACGCCGATCTCGACTTTCGCGCGGCCGTCCTTGAAATAGATCGCCAGGGGGATGAGCGTCGTGCCGCGCTGCTCCATCTCTCCGGCGAGTTTGTTGATCTCGCGCCGCTTGGCGAGCAGCCGGCGTTCGCGGCGCGGCTCGTGGTTGTACTTGATCGCGCTCTTGGAATACGGATCGATATGCGCGTTGTGCATCACCAGTTGCCCGTTCTCCACGCGGGCATAACTTTCGTGAAGCTGCGCTTTGCCGTCACGCAGCGATTTCACTTCGCTGCCAAGCAAAGCGATCCCGCACTCGAGCTTGGCCTCGATGAAGTAATCGTGATACGCGCGACGGTTCTCGATGCGCGGGGAAAGGTTTTCTTTCGGATTTTTCGACACGCTCAATCCAGCTTCTATCAATCTCGTTTAGCGGCACCGCTTGCGGTGCATTCTCCGGTGCTCGCGGGAAATTCATCGCACCGCAAGCGGTGCCGCGAAACGAGGTAATCTCCAACTGACAGTTTAGCAGCAAAAGCGTCACGCATCGCATCAACCACGCAATGAACCCCGAGACGCGGTCCCGGGGTTCATCAAATTTGTGAGGAGGGATGAGATTAAACCGCGGCCGCCTGGGCGAATTCCTTGCGACGATCGGCCATCTGCGCTCGCAGGCGGGCGAGGATACTGCTGTGCATCTGGCTGACGCGGCTCTCCGACAGGTCGAGCGTCGCACCGATTTCCTTCATCGTCATCTCTTCAAAATAGTAGAGGATGATGATGAGCCGCTCCGCCCGCGACAGGCCCTTGGTCATCAGTTCCTTGAGATCCTTGCGCTGAATCTCGCGCACCGGATCGGCGCCGCGCTTATCTTCCAGCACGTCGATCTCGCGGACGTCTTTGTTGCCGTCGGTCTCAAACCATTTGCGCGACAGCGACACGAGGCCGACGGCGCTGGCGTCCTTGGCCATCTTCTCGTACTCGGGCATCGGCACTTTCAGGCGCTTGGCGACTTCCTCGTTCGTCGGCGCGCGGCCGAGTTCGACTTCAAGCTGCTTGCTCGCGCCGTCGAGCTTGTGTGCGCGGCTTCGCACCAGGCGCGGCACCCAATCCATGGAGCGGAGTTCGTCGAGAATCGCGCCGCGAATTCGCGGAGCGCAGTAGGTCTCAAACTTCACGCCGCGCTCGAGGTCGAAGGCGTTGATCGCATCCATGAGCCCAAAAATGCCGGCCGACATGAGGTCGTCAAGCTCGACTTCGTCCGGGAGCTTCACGTGGATGCGTTCGGCGTTATAGCGCACGAGGTGGAGATAGTTCTCCATCAACATGTTGCGCAACGGCTCGGTCTTGCTTTTCTTATATTCGATCCAGACTTCTTTGATATCCCGCGTGGCCGGCGTGGGCTTGTTGGGAATGTTCGACAAACCAATTAGAGAACTTTTACTGCTCATTATCTGCTCCCGATCCGTGGGTTTAATTTTCGATCGATTCAAGCGTTCGTGCTTGACTGGCCGATCGTTTGAATCGGCTGTGAATCCATTCTGCGGGCACGCCCGCGCAATTCAAGCACCCGTCACTGAAGCGCATTTTTCTTATCGGTCATTGGCGTTCCGTTTCGCCTCTCGAAATTCCGTTGCTCTTCGCGGCTCGAGCGGCCACATGCTCTTCAAGCATCGTTTGAGCCATTAGTCCGACAATCAGTGCGACGGCATAGGTTGCCCCCATCGCCAACGTCGCCCGCCAGACCGTGGTCGCGAGTGTGTTATCCGCGCTCAACCCGCCGATCAGCAGGCAGAGCGTGAAGGCGAGCAGCGACATTGTTCCGGCGAGTCGTTGTGGCATGGTTTGCTTCCTCGGCAGCCTACTTTTTAAACCAGCGGCTCATGCGCTGAAAAAATCCGCCGCCGTCGAGCTTCACGCCGCGTTCGAGGCGCATCGCGAGTCGCGCCACGCCGAGGCTCGCCGGGCAGTTCGGATGACTCATGACAAACGGCATGCGCTTCCGGACGGCCAACGACACCTGGTCATCGTCGGGCACGCATCCGGCATCGAGCACCGCGACGTTCAAAAACTGCTTCGCGACCTTGGCAATGCGCTCATGAACGACACGCCCTTCCGAAGGGGACCGCACTTGGTTCACGAGCAGGCTCAACTGCCGGCCCGTCTGATCGCGGCTCACCACCTTGATGACCGCATACGCATCGGTGATGGCCGTCGGCTCGGGCGTGGTGACAACGAGCACATGATCGGCACAGCGCGTGAACGACAGCACGTTCGGGCTGATGCCCGCGCCGGTATCGATAATAATGATGTCGGTTTGCCGCTCCAGTTCCACCAGGGCATCGACCAGCCGCTGGCGATCTAAATCAGTCAGATCGGCCATCCGCGCAAGGCCGGACGCACCGCCGATCAGACGGAAGCCGCCCGGTGCGCGGACGAGCACTTCGCTCAATTCCTTCTTCCGCGCGATGACGTGGGCGAGGTTGCTGCTCAGGTTGATGTTGCAGAGCACGTCGGCGTTCGCCAATCCGAGGTCGGCATCAAGCAGCACGACATCTCGGCCGGCAGCGGCAAACTGGATCGCGAGATTCACCGCGATGTTGCTCTTCCCGACGCCGCCCTTGCCGCTCGTGACGGCGATCACCGTCGCGCTATCCCGTTTCCTCCCCGGTGCGGGCGCGCCCACGCCGACCGTGCGATCAGTGATCGCGGCCTCGACCGGAATTTGCCGCGAGGCGATGGACTTGCGGCTCGGGGCATTGCCATCGACCTTCAACGGCACCGACAACGGCACCGAAGCCGGCTCGGCGTTAGAGTTCGCCAATGAGCGAAGTTGTGCGGCCTGATCGAACAAGACTGTCATTTCATTCTTCCATTTTCTCGAGGGCGAACGCGATTTCTAAAACGCGTCAATCAAACGTCGAGCGACTCGCTCCCAATGATCCATTCCGCCAGCCGTCGACCCTGTCCCACTTCGATGTCGTTCGGCACGTCTTGCCCCGTTGTGACATATGACAACGACTTATTTACTTTCTTGATGACATTCAGCAGCGTGCCGACGTGCGTTGCTTCATCGAGCTTGGTGAAAATCACCTTATCAAACTTCACCTCGCCGAACCGCTCGACCGCGAATTCGACGCAATCCTGGCTGGCCGTGCTGGAGAGCACCAGGTGCACCTCGTCGGGGTTTGCCAACTCGAGGAAACTTTTCAGCTCGCTAATCTTCATCGCATCGCGTGGACTTCGCCCGGCGGTGTCAATGAGGATGAACTCGCACCCCTGCATCGAGGCGATCGCACTGGAAAGCTCGTCGGGCGTGCCCACCACGCGAAGATCGATGCGAAGGATGTCGGCATACTTCTTCAACTGATCGATGGCGGCGATTCGAAAGGTGTCGAGCGTGATCAGTCCGACGCGACGCTTTTCCTTGAGCTTCAGTGTCGCCGCCAGCTTCGCCAGCGTCGTCGTTTTGCCGACACCGGTCGGCCCGATCAGCGCGACAATATGCGGCCCGTCCAGCTTCTTGCGAACGATCGGCCCGGTCGTCGGAATCAATGCCTCGATGTGCTCGGCCAATTTTTCCTTGACGATGTTTTCATTCTGTAACGCTTCCGGGCGAAGCTGCGACCGCAGCGATTGCATGATCTCGCATGCAAGCTCCTCGGCGACGTCGTTTTCGATCAGCTTGAGGTAGTAATCAAATAGTTCCTGAGGAACCTCGGGCGCGTCTTTCTTTTGCATTCGATCGACGAGGCCGGACACAAGATGCTTGAGCTCTTCAACATCCTGTGCCACTTTGATGCCGACGATGCGTTCGGCGGCGGGTGTTTCGAGCAGGGCCCGACTCGCTCCGACGACGGCCGGCATCATCGCATTCGCCGGAATCGATCGCGTGGCCGGCACATCGAGATAGGCTCGAATCTGCGGCGACTGCGTCGTGCCCGCGGCCGCGATCGCGCCGCTCGTCATCGACGTCAAGGCCGCAGCTTTAGTCAGCAGCGGATTCACCTTCGGCATCGTCGCGGCCTGAGGATTTATGAAATTTTTCCCCGGCGTATTCATCCCACGGCCGGCGGTGATCTCGACAAATTCGCGCTTCCGCAGCCCGAGCCAGAATCGCTTGTGGAACGATCGCGTGTGAAGAATCACCGCGTTCGGACCCATTTCAACTTTCACCTGCGAAAGGCAGGCGATCATCGTCGGGCCGGTAAAAGTTTTCAGATTCATTGTCTTCCCAATCCTTATTCCTCTCCCTGTACTCAGGGAGAGGGGATGTTTTTCAGCCGTTCATCCCCACCAGGGCCACGGCTTCCACGCTGACATCCGAAACCACCTCGTTGTAAGCTAGGACCGCTAGCTGCGGCAGCGACCCCTCGATCATTCGTCGCACGACTGACCGCACCTGCGGGCTGCACAGCAATACGCCGCTGCGACCGGTCTGAGTCAGTTCCGACGCCTTATCGGAGATCTGTTTCACGATCTGCTGCGCGGTCTGCGGCGGCATGGAATTCACCGCGCCGCGCTCGGTGCGCTCGACATGGCCATTGATTAAATCTTCCAGCGCCGGATCGAGTGTAATGCACCACAGACGATCACGATCGTCGACATACTGTTTGCAAATCGTCCGCGCCATCGCATGGCGAACGTACTCGGTGAGCACTTCCAGATCCTTGGTGCGCGAGGAGTAATCGCCGAGCGTTTCGAGAATCGTTTCCAGATCGCGCACCGGCACGCGCTCGCGAAGCAGATTCTGCAACACCTTCTGCAACTCGCCCGGCTTGATTTGTGTCGGGATCACTTCTTCGATCAGCGCCGGCGTCCGCTGCTTGAGATTGTCGACCAGGTTTTTGACTTCCTGCCGGGTCAACAATTCGAACGCATGCGATTTCACAACTTCCGTTAGATGCGTTGCCAGCACGGCGGCCGCTTCGACGACGGTGTAGTTCAGCAGCTCGGCCTGGGCGCGCTGCGGCTCGGTGATCCAGTAGGCGGGCAAGCCGAACGCCGGCTCAGTCGTCGACTCGGCATTCGGAATCGGCCCGCTGGTCGCGCCGTTGTCCATCGCCAGGAACTGTTCAGGATATGTAACGCCCTTCGCGACGGACTGGCCTTTGATCTTCACGACGTAGTCGTTGGCCGACAACTGCATGTTGTCGCGAATGCGAATCGGCGGAACGATTACGCCCAGGTCGATCGCGATCTGCCGGCGAATCATGCTGATGCGATCGAGCAGATCGCCGCCCTTGGCCGCATCGACGAGCTTCACCAGGCCGTAACCGACCTCGAGCTCCATCGTGTCGACATCGAGCAGCTTCTCGACCTTCTCCGGCTCTTTCTTCGTGACTTTTTCGCGCTCAGCCGACAGCTTGGCGACGGCGACTTTCTTCTCGTTTCGCGACAGCACGAACGCCAGGCCCGCGGTTCCCGAGCCCAGCACGAGCATCGGAAACTTCGGCATGCCGGAGAACATCAGGAGCGCGAGGAATGCGGTCGCGATGATCAAGGCCTTTGGGTTTGCAAACAACTGCCCGAGCATTTCGTCGCCAAGATCCTTGCGGCTGCTGCTCCGGGTCACGATCAGGCCCGCGGCGAGTGAAACGATGAACGCGGGAATCTGGGACACAAGCCCGTCGCCGATCGTCAACTGCGTGTAGAGCTTTGCGGTGGGAAGAATGTCCCAGTGATGCTCAACCATGCCGACGTATAAGCCGCCCAAAATGTTGACGATGGTGATGACAATGCCCGCGACGGCGTCGCCGCGCACGAACTTGGAAGCACCGTCCATCGCTCCGTAAAAGTCGGCTTCCTGCGCGATGGCAGCGCGACGCTCGCGGGCTTGCTGCTCGTTGATGACGCCGGCGTTGACGTCGGCGTCGATCGCCATCTGCTTGCCGGGCATCGCATCCAACGTGAAGCGGGCGGCGACTTCGGAGATACGCGTCGCGCCTTTGGTGATAACGACAAATTGAATCACGAAAATGATGATGAAAATGATGATGCCGACCGCGAGCGAACCGGCCGTCACCATGCTCGCAAACGTCTGCACGACATCGCCCGCGCCATACATCGCGGCTGTCGGATCGGGGATCCGATCGCCAGCCGTCAGAATCAGCCGCGTTGTCGCAACGTTCAGCACCAGGCGAAACAGCGTGACTGCCAGCAGCAACGACGGCAGCACCGCGAATTCTAACGGCGATTTCACATAAATCGTCGTCACCAGCACGATGACCGACAGCGTCATGTTGACGATCAGCAGGAAGTCGAGCACTTGCGACGGCAACTGCACGAGAATGACGAGCAGCAACCCAATAAAGAATAATGGGAACACCGCCGCGCGGTTGTCGCGGATGCGGGCGATCAGAGGATTTGGAACGGCAAACGACGACATTCGCTATTGCTCAACCGGCTTTACGCGTCAACTTGCCAGACAGCTCGTACACATACGCCAATATCTCCGCGACGGAGGCATAAAGCTGTTCGGGGATTTCTTGCCCTACCTCAACCAATTTGTAGAGCGACCGCGCCAGCGGCGGACGCTCGACGATCGGAATTCCATTCGCGGCGGCGATTTCGCGGATGCGGAGCGCGAGTAAATCAGCGCCCTTCGCGATCACTTTCGGCGCTCGCATCTCGGCTGTCTGTTCATACTTCAACGCGACCGCAAAGTGCGTCGGGTTCGTCACCACGACGTCCGCCGTCGGCACGTCTTTCTTGATGCGCTGCACGACGCGCTGCATCGCAATCTGGCGGCGGCGCTGTTTGATCTGCGGATCGCCTTCCATTCGCCGCATCTCGTCTTTGACTTCCTGCTTGGTCATCTTCAATTGCTTTTCCATGCGAAAGCGCTGATACGCGTAGTCAACGATCGCGAGGATCAGCAGCAGCATGCCGACGCGGATCGCGATCGAGTAAACGACCGCCGCACCAAGGCCAAAGCTCTGAAGGAAGGTGAGATCCTGTGATCGCACGATCGTGGGTAGATGCGAATGAACGGCTGAGTATGAGGTGAGAGCGAGCGCGACGACTTTCAAGACATTAAGGACAAAATGCAACGGCCCCTGCCCGCCGCCGACGAGTTTGCCGAGGCCTTTGAGCGGATTCAGCGCCGCCAGATTCGGTTGTAGCCGCTTGGTGTTAAAGAGCAGGCCGACTTGCAGCAGGTTGGCGACAATCGCAATCGCCATCGCGGAGAGCAACAGCGGCAACACGGAAAGGCCGACCATCTTGAGCGCGGTCATGCATAGATGGCCGACCGCGGCAACATTGGTCGCGTTGTCATCGACCGCGAGCACATTGGCCATCAAGGCACTGATGGCTCGGAAGATATTGCTGCCGGTCTGGTGGAGCGTATACATCACGCCGATCACCAGCGCGGCGGCAACGATGTCGGGGCTTCGCGCGATGTTTCCCTGCTCCCGCGCTTCTTGGCGCCGACGAGGGGTGGGAGCTTCGGTTTTGTCGCCGTCTGAGTCAGCCATCGAATCGTTCGTCCTTGAACGTCATTCAACAAAATGCGACGCATCCGTGCGTCACGGAAATCCGCTCGCGTGTTCAGTCGCCTCGCAGCGGTGCGAGTATCCAATGAAAAAGGGCCACGTTGCCCGACGTGGCATGCGCCGAGGTAATCACTCCCGCTGTTACCGTCAGTCCGAGCAATAGAACGCCGACGCCAAGCAGCGAGCGAATTGAGACGCTCATCGCCATGACATTCATCTGGGGCATCGCCCTGCCGATGCAACCGAGTGTGAGGTCGACGATCATCATCGTCATGAGCATTGGAGCGGCCAACTGAATCGCCAGTTCTGAAGCCGACCTGAATAGCCCGGCCATCACTTCGACAAGCGAGCGATCGACCGTCGCGCTCAGCAGCGGGATCGCGTCGAAGCTCGCGCGAACGCCGCGAATCAGAGCGCGGTGTCCCTGCACGACCGGGCTCAGAAAAATCGCCATCGTCATCATGAAATAAAGGTCGCCGATGAGTGAGTTGGCCTGCCCGAACTGAGGATCGAGCACCTCGCTCATGTTCAAGCCCATCTGTTGTCCGATGATTTCACCGGCCCACTGTGCCGCGATAAACACGAAGCTCACGATCGTTCCCATCGCCAGCCCAAAGATCAATTCTCCGCCGATGCCGAGGGTCATGCCCCAAAGCGTGTCGGGTATATGCACATCACCCGGCTTGATCAGCCCGGCCATCGTGAAGGCGAGGACGACGGCGATCAGCAGCTTAACCCGACGGGGTACCTTGGCCGATCCAAAGAGCGGCGCGAAGAGCATCATTCCCGCGACACGGAACAAAACGAGAACGAAGACCGGAATCAAGTTCAGCGCTTCGGCGACTTTTTGAAGCTGAAAATCTGACATGACAAGAACAACCAACACCGACGACGGAGTTCAGTCCAACAGCCGTGCAAAATCTTACTAGGGGGTTCCGCCCGAAAACACGATGTGGGCATAGTCGAGCAGCTTCTCGCAGATCCACGGCATGAGTAGAACGGCGGCGGCGACCATGGCGGCGATTTTGGGGACGAACGTCAGCGTTTGTTCCTGAATCTGCGTCACCGCCTGAATCAGCGACACGATCACGCCGACCACAAGCCCGATGATCAACATCGGCGCGGAAATCAGCATCGCCAGGATGAGCGTCTGGCGGACAAGATCTATTTCTTTGACCAGCTCCATCGCACCCACTCCTTGCGTGCCGCGAAGCAAGCGGCGGTGTTGTCCGAAGCCCATTCGGAGCACCGCCAGTCATTCGCAATTCAATCGGCCATCCATGGCCGGACTTACCGAAATGCAGCGGCGAAAAGCAGCCGCCGAACTATTTACTGAAACTACCGATGAGATGGAACGTAATCAAGCGCCATCCGTCGACCGACACAAACAAAAGCAATTTGAACGGCAGCGAGATCAACGCGGGCGGCAACATCATCATGCCCATGCTGATGAGCACGGTCGAGATCACGATGTCAACGGCGAGAAACGGCAGGTAAATCTCGAAGCCTTTCAAAAATGCCGTCTTCAATTCGCTTAACATGAACGCCGGAATAAGCGTGAACGTGCCGACATCCGACCACTGTTTGATGTTTGTCTGCCCCGCGGCTTCGGCAAACTGATAGACATCTTCATCATTGTTCGCGTTGACGATCTGCGTGATCATGAAATCGCGTAACGGCATCTCGGCGTTGGAGAGCGCTTCAGCTTGCGTGAGATCGCCTCTCATGTACGGCGTCAGCGCCTGCTCATTCACTTTTTTCCAGGTCGGACCCATGACAAGAAACGTCATGAACATCGCCAGGCCGATCAGCACCTGATTGGGCGGCAACTGCTGCGTGCCGAGCGCCTGACGAAGGAGCGATAACACGATGATGATGCGAGTGAAGCTCGTCATCATCAGCAAGATCGCCGGCGCTAACGATAGAATCGTTAGAAGGATGAGAATCTGCATCGCGGCCGAGACGTTCTCACGCTTGCTGAGGTCGAGATTTGACATCGAAAACGGACCGAGCGGCAGAGCAGACGAGCCGGCGCTATTCGTGATGCCGCGCGCGAAGATTCCGTTCGCGGGCGTCTCCGCATTCCCGATTTGCGGCGTATTTCCCGGCGTCTCCTGGGCGTATGTCGCCAGCGGCGAGCAGAGCAGGGCAAAGATGCCGATCAGCAGTGTCGTGCGAATCAAGTTCATCGCCTTACCTCCGCCGACAACATCCGGACGCGCTCCATCAGTCCCTTGATCTCGCCGCTTGCGTGCTCAAGCTCGACTTCGGCTTCTATCGACGGCGATTCTGCCGGCTCGGCTTTTTCAAGAGAATAATCCTCGTGGACACGCTCTTCGCTCAGCATCCGCTCATCCGACTCCTTCTCAGATCGATTCGCCGACTTTCGAAACAGCGCTCCGAACGCCGCGGCGGATGTTGCGACCGAAGAAGTTGAAGACTCGCTGCTCAACGTGCCGATGAGTTCAGCGACTTCGATCGGATCGGTGATCTCGGCCAGCGCGTTCATCGATGTGCCTGTGTCACCGACGACAATCAAACGCTTGCCGACGTGCAGCAGAAGAAATTGCTGCTTCGGCGCGAGCACGGATCGGGAAATTACCTTGATCGCCTGCGAGCTTCGACCGACCATGGCGGCGGGGAAAAGTTTGCGCATGGAGACGCGGACAACGACAACAAGCAGCCCGACAATTGCCAACGACATCGCGACGCGCGGCAAATTCAGGCCGTGGCTTTCACTCGCTGAACCGTTCGACTCGTTTTGAGATGATATTGGCGTCTTCGTCGATGAACTCGAATTACTCCGCCGGATCGACCGGGACTCCAGTTCCGACCGCGGCGGGAGCATCGAGCCCTCGCCAGCAGCGCGGGTGGTTGGTGCCGAAGTCACCGGCAAATCACCGGCGAAGGCAGTTGAGATGATCGCACCATACGTCAGTGCGACGATCACCACCGTGCCGACGCCGGCGATGGCGTTCGTCCGAGTCGAGGATCGCACCTTTTAAATCCCCTCGTCTTTCAGGCCCGCGACGATCTCGTTCACGCGCACGCAGAAGTTCTCATTCAGTACCAGCACCTCACCCCGCGCGACCAGGCGATCGTTCACAAACACATCCACCGGATCGCCCGCCAATTTGTCGAGTTCGACGACCGAGCCTTCACCCAGCTTCAGCACGTCTTCAACTAACATCCGGCTTCGGCCGAGCTCGATTTTGACGTTGAGCTCAACATCGCGCAACAGATCTATGCTCGAGACCTGAGCGTCTGCCATCACCTGTTGAAAGTTCGGGAGATCGAACGTGCCGGTGGAGGGCGAGGTCATTCCTTCGTCGAGCAGGCCGGCGTTGGAACCGTTTGAATCGGCATCGACAGGGCCGTGAAATTCGGCTTGGCGAAGCAATTCGTCGATCGCTGCCTCGTCGAGCATCGTGGCGGCGTCTGGTGTGGCGGCGCCTGGTGACGCGGCGTCCGGAGCGGGTAGGGCGGCCTCAGCAGCCGCGGCTCCAACCGGCGGAGTGGATAGCGTTTCAGAAGAAGGAGCAGATGCAGCGGGTTGCGGATCGTCGGCCATTGGTCACCTTCCATGGTGAATGCCAGTTGGCGAATGCGTGCCTCGCGCGAATTCGCAAACCATCGGAAATCCATTTCCGAATGAACCAGTCAGACTTGTCGCATCAAACGTCAACCGAATGGTGATCAATAATCGGTACGAAACGGAATACATCTGGGCACGAGCACTTCATCGACGAGCCCTTCGCCGACAATCTGATCGAGCTGATATTTCACTTGTCGACGAAGCGTTTCCAAACCGGGTTCGGAACCGCCACCCAACTTTTCCGGATCTGTCTGCGCAATAATGGTGCGAATGCGATCGGTAATCAAGGCCTTTCTCGAATCAATCGTTTCTTTGACACGCTTTTCGCGGTCGCCGCGCGTGACGGCATAGATGCTGACATCGTATAGGTAGGTTCTTCCAGAGAGCTTATTTGGAGCTCGGAAGCTCAACACTTCCAGCTCAACAATTTTCTTTTTATCGCCCGGCGATGACGGCTTTGCCGCCGGTGCGGAAGTCTCGCCGTGCTCGCTCTCGCCGCTGCCGTGTTCGTCAGCGGGTTTTGCATCGGCATGCGAGTCGCCGTGCCCTTCGCCCTCGGCGGTCTTCGTGCCCTCGGCTGATGCCTCGCCGTGCTCCTCGGCCGGTGCGGTGATTTCCGCCCCGGATGCCGTCTTCGGCTTGCCGCCAAACATCTTGAAGCCGCCGAAGAGGACGATCGCCTCAATGACCATCACGCCGCCAAGCATGACCGGCGTTTTCTTCAAAAGCGCGCCGATGCCGCCGCCCTTCCCACCATGTGCGCCCTCGCCATGACCATCCTTACCGGCGTCTTTTTTATCGCCGGCCGTTGCTTCAGGTTTCTTTTCGGCTTTATCTGACATGTGGTTTTGCCGTCTGGCTACCGAGAATTGACGTCAGTCGGTCCGATAACGCGGAAAGCACCGACTCCCTCTGCTCGAATATCGGCAATCGCGAGCAGCAGCTTTGCGAAAAGCTCCCGTGGTCCATCGGGCGAGAGGCTCATGAGCCGCTCGCGGCTTCGCGGTCGCCTGACTCATTTGCTACGATCCCGGCGCCTCATGCCCGAAAAAATCATTCGAGATCCTGTCCACGATGTCATTGCGTTTCGGCTTGATCGACGCATCGATGGGCTGCTGTTTAAGCTGCTCTCGGCCGCCGAGTTTCAGCGGCTGCGACGGATTCGTCAGTTGGGCATGGCGTCGCTCGCGTATCCGGGCGCGGATCATTCACGCTATTCCCACAGCCTCGGCGTGATGCAGACCGCGCGGCGAATTCTCAATCAGCTTTGCGGCTCGTTCGATGTTTCTGAAGATGATCAGCTCGTCGCGCTAGTCGCGGCCCTCACGCACGATCTCGGTCACGGGCCGTTCAGTCACGTCTTCGAGCGTGTCAGCGGAGTGCATCACGAACTGCTGACCCAACAAGCACTGCTCGACGACGACAGCGAGGTTCACCACATTTTGAAAGAGCACGATGCCAGCTTGCCGCAGCGCGTGGCTGATCTGCTCAGTTGCAAGCCGGCCCCATCGTATCTATGCGATCTGCTCTCCAGCCAGCTCGATGCCGACCGCCTCGATTACCTGCTGCGCGACAACTACATGACCGGCAGCCAGTACGGCGACTATGACCTCACCTGGCTGCTGCACGCCTTTACCATTGATGAAAAATCCAATCGCCTGGCAATCAGTCTGAAAGGCATCAGCGCCGTCGAGGCGTATTTACAGTCTCGGTTTCACATGTATCGCAATGTTTATTTCCACAAGGTCGTGCGCAGCGCCGAAGGCATGCTCAAGCTTGCCTTGCAGCGTGCGAAGCGGTTGGCGGTTCAGGGACGGCTCGAATGGCCCCGCGAAGATAGTCCGGTCTATAAGTCGCTGCTCGGCCAGAAGGTCGATATGTGCGAGTTTCGCGATCTCGACGACATCAGCGTGCTGCACTGCTTCAAGTTATGGATGAGCAACGACGATGCGGTATTGGCGCGGCTGTGTCGCGGGCTGCTGTTTCGCGAGCTGTATAAGACGATCGATCTATCGCGCGTGCGAGATCGGAATTTGGTCGAGCGAGCCGTGCTGGCTGCGTCGACAGCGGTCGAGCGCACGGGCGGCGATCGTTCGTACGACTTATTTTTCGATGAAGCCAGCGACACGCCGTACGAGCGGTACGATCCGACCACGCCAAACGGCGCGCGGGAGATTCTCGTGCAGGAGTCGGATGGCTCACTTGTTGAATTCGCGACGGTGTCGCCGATGACTGCGTCGTTGAATGAAGAGTTGATGTTTCGAAGGATTCATGTGTTGACGGAGTATCGTGACGTGGTGAGTGATGCCGTGAAAGGAATATTGAAGGGTCAGTAGTCAATGGACCCGTGGTCAGTAGCGAAGAGTTGGAAGTCGAATATTTTTTGCTACTGACTACAAACTATTGACTCTTGACCAACCTCTCATGGACACATCCCTTCGCAATCGACTCACCTTCGGCCCGATCATGCTCGCGGGGCTTGCGCTTGTTCTGTGGTTCGACGACTATGCGCAAAAGCACACGCGTAACTGGATGGAAACGCATTTCGGCAACGGCGAATTGAGCGGCGGCGTGGGCGGGATCGGGTTGCTGATTCTGCTGCTGTTTATCCTGCCGATCGCGACCCGCGAAATCGCCACGCTGCTGACGGCCGAGCGCGTGCGCCCGTATCGAGTGATTTCGGCGCTGGGCGCGGGGTCGATGGTCGTGCACGCGTTTCTCACCCAGTTCCCGCCATTCCAAAAAATCGCGGCCTCCACCCTCGTCTTCATCGTCGTGTTCATCATGCTCCTCGCGGCACTGCGTCGCGCACTGATGCGTGAAACGCAGGATGCGATCGTTCACATGGCCGGCACGGTGCTGGCGACGTTGTATCTCGGCGGTCTTGCGTGGTTTCTCATGGCGTTGCGCGTCAAGCACGGCCGCAGCGGCGATTTTCACGGCACGACCTGGCTAATCCTCTCCATCCTGCTGATGGTGAAATTCACCGACATCGGCGCGTACTTCGGTGGACGAGCGCTTGGCAAACACAAGCTGATCTACTGGCTCAGCCCCGGCAAAACCTGGGAGGGACTGGCCTTCGGTCTGCTCACCGCCGGTCTGGTCGGCGCGGCTTGCGCGCCAGGCATTCCGCATCTGCTCTGGTACAAGGGCTTCATCTTCGGCGCGATCATTGGCGGCATCGGACAACTGGGTGACCTGCTCGAATCGTTGATGAAGCGGGACGCCGAGGTTAAAGACTCCGGCAGTCTAGTCCCCGGCTTCGGCGGGATTCTCGATATCATTGACAGCCCGCTGCTGGCGGCGCCGTTTGCGTATCTTCTGTTCAGTTTGTTCTGATCGATCGAACCGTTCACGCTCGCGAATCTTCCGGCTAATCCATGCTACGCGCCTTCGGCGATGATTCGCTGCACATCGTCGCTTCTTATCGCGCGAGTGAGCCTGGAAAGCTCCGCTGTTCCGATCGTAAAAGCCGGCGTGAGGTAGATGACTCGGCCGAGCGGGCGAATCCAGCAACCCTGGTCGACAAATGCCGCTCGCACGCGATTACGGTCAAACCGCTTGGCGAATTCGACAACACCGATGGCACCGCGCACGCGGACCTCGACGACGTGAGGTAACTTTTTGCAGGGCGACAGCTCCGAAAGTAACTGCGCTTCAATCGCTTTAACTTGTTGCAATCGCGGCTCACGTTCAAACAAGTCAAGCGACGCATTCGCGGCCGCCGCCGCCAACGCGTGGCCCATGAAGGTCGGCCCGTGCATAAAAGCAAAGTCTGGATCGTCACTCAAAAATGCTTCGAAAATTTCTTTCCTCGCAAGCGTCGCCGCCAACGGCAACGTGCCGGCGCTCAACGCTTTACCGAGACATAAAATATCCGGAACGATACCCGCCTGATTGCACGCAAACATCGAGCCGGTGCGGCCAAAGCCGGTGGCGATTTCGTCGGCGATAAACAAGACCTTGTGCTTCGCCGCCACCCGTTGCAACTCAGCCAGCGTGTTGGACGAGTGAAATTTCATGCCACCGGCGCCCTGCACGAGCGGCTCGATGATCATGCCCGCAACGTGATCTGCGATCCGCTCCAGCAATGTCTCCAGTTCCGCGAAGCCGGCATTGTTTTCCGGAATGTCGACGACATATTGTTTGATCGTCGAATTTCGGAATGCGGGGTGCATCGAATCGGGGTCTGAGACGGACATCGCGCCAAGCGTGTCGCCGTGATAGCCGTGCCGAAAACAGATAAACCGATCTTTGAGCGGCCGGCCGGATTGCCTCCAATATTGCAGCGCAATCTTCAGTGCGATGTCGACGGCCACCGATCCGGAGTCTGAGAAAAAGACGCGGTCGAGCTTCGTCAGTGTCGCCAGCCGCGTCGACAGCCTCAAAGGCTGCTCATGCACCAGGCCGCCGAGCATGACATGCGGCATCACCGCCAACTGCTTGGCAATCGCTTCGTGAATATACGGATGATTGTATCCGTGACAGGCGCTCCACCAGGACGCGATGCCGTCGACCAATTGCCTTCCATCGTCGAGCGTAATGATCGAGCCGCTCGTTGACGCCACGCCTTCAGGCGGCGGCGCGGTTTGCATCTGCGCGTAGGGAAGCCAGATATGCTTCATGCCTTCAACAAACCAGGCGGGATCAGACATCGATGCCTAAACCGGCGAGACGCTTTCGGCATTGACACTCGGCTGCAACGGAACCATGCCAAGCTTTGCAAGCAGCGCGCGGTCTTTCTCCATTTGCGGGTTGGCTGTCGTGAGCAGTTTCTCACCATAGAAAATTGAGTTGGCGCCGGCGATAAAACAGAGCGCCTGAAGGGATTCGCTCATTGATTCCCGCCCTGCCGACAGTCGCACGACGGAGGAAGGCATCAGAATTCGCGCGACTGCGATGGTGCGCACGAAGTCGAAAGGCTCAAGCGGGCTCACGCCCGCGAGCTTGGTGCCTTCCACTCGTACCAGCAAATTGATCGGGACGCTTTCCGGATGCACTTCCATTGTCGCAAGCTGCTCCAATAACGAGGCCCGATCATCGAGCGATTCGCCCATGCCGACAATTCCGCCGCAGCAGACGCTCATTCCCGCGGCGCGGACGTGCGCGAGCGTGTCGAGCCGGTCTTGATAAGTGCGCGTCGTAATGATCTCACGGTAATATTCCGGCGACGTGTCGAGGTTGTGGTTGTAGTAATCAAGGCCCGCCTCCCGCAATCTTTGTGCTTGCGAGGCGCTCAACATTCCGAGCGTGGCGCACGTTTCCAAACCGATCGCCTTTACGCTCGAGATCACCTCGCTCATTTTTTCGATATCGCGATCCTTCGGACTTCGCCAGGCGGCGCCCATGCAAAAACGGGAGGCGCCTGCAGACTTAGCTTTTCCGGCTTCCGCCAGGATTTCGGACTTTTCCATCAATTTCGAGGCGTTGACGGCGGTGTCGTACTTCGAGCTTTGCGGGCAATAGGCACAATCCTCCGGGCAACCGCCGGTCTTTACGCTCAGCAGCGTGCTGATCTGAACCTCATTGCCCGCAAAATACCGGCGATGCGCCGTCTGGGCACGAAACAACAGATCGTTGAACGGCAACGCAAATAGCTCCAAAATCTCGGCGTGCGTCCAATCGTGACGCGGGCCTGAGCTTGGCTGAATGGGAGCGGCGACTATAGTGGGCAGCATGATTCGTTTCCTCGTCAACGATGGACGCGCCTGTTTAGCGGAAGAAAATAGCAAATGCCAGCGTTAGGCAGCGTTCTGGATGAAAAAATCCGCCTGCTCGCCGACAAACATCTGCGGCGGCATCTGGTATCCACCAAACGGCTGGCGGGCGCACGCATCGAGCGGGCCGGCAGGACACTGATCTCCTTTTCGTGCAACGATTATTTCGGCCTGACCCATCACCCGAAAGTGATCGCCGCCAGCCAGGCAGCAGTGGCGGCCTACGGAACCGGCGCGGGTGCCTCACGCTTGGTGACGGGCGACCACCCGCTTTATCAGGAACTTGAGAAAAGAATTGCCGCATTCAAGGGAACGGAAACGTCCCTCGTCTTTGGCAGCGGCTACCTGGCTAACCTCGGGATCGTGCCGGCCCTGATGAGTCAGCAAGATCTGATCCTCATCGATAAGGCATCGCACGCCTGTATGCTCGACGGCGCGAGACTATCCGGCGCGACAGTGCTCCGTTTTGCCCACAATAAGGTCGAACACTGCGAAGCTCTCCTGGAGCGCCATCGCGTTGAACATGAGAATTGTCTCATCATGACTGAGACCGTGTTCAGCATGGACGGCGATCTCGCTCCGCTGGAAGCATTACATCAATTGGCCGGCCGGTATCAAACCTGGCTGATGACCGACGATGCTCACGGAATGGGGATCGTGAAACCGACGATCGTTGCTGATATTCAGATGGGCACCTTGTCTAAAGGCTTGGCGGCCTATGGAGGTTATGTTGCGATTTCGACAACCGTACGTGAATACCTCATCAATTTCGCGCGATCGTTGATGTTCACGACCGCACTGCCACCCGCGACGCTGGCGGCGGCGATTGCGGCGCTGGATGTGCTGCACGACGAGCCGGATCGGTTGGAAAAGCCGCTCGCGAACGCAAGATGCTTTACCCGCTTGCTCGGAATGTCAGACGCGACCAGCGCGATTGTGCCGGTGATCTTGACGACGAACGAAAAGGCGATGCAAGCATCAAGGATGTTGGAAGCGGCCGGCTACGCAGTCGCGGCCATCCGCCCGCCGACTGTGCCGAGGCAGACAGCACGGCTGCGCTTTGCCTTCACTTCCGAGCATCAAAAGACGGAGATAGAAGCGGTCGCGCGCCTGCTGCTGAAGCAAGGGCTTATATGCGTGCCGTAAGCTTAAGCGGCTGGGGACAGCCAGCCGATGCGCTCCGCGCGGTCTGGCCGGACGCCGTGCCGGTTGATTATGCCCGCCATACCAAAACTGCGGCGACGTACATTCGCGAGCAGGCTGTCAACGCCGACCTCGTGATCGGTTGGTCGCTCGGTGCGTTCCTGGCCATGCAACTAACGCTGGCTAACTATATAAGCCCGAGTAAACTCGTCCTGATTGCGCCGCCTCTGCAGTTTGTCAAGAGCGATTCCTTCCATTTTGGTATGGGGACGGCCGCCTTTACGTTCTTCCGTTCAAACTATGTGAAAAACCCCAGAAGCACGTTACGCAAAGCCCATCGGCTAGCAGCTCACGGCGATAGCAACGCCGGTCAACTCCCTATGCCCCCGATTGATGAGCTGTTGAAATACGATTGGCTATATTGGCTCGATTATCTACAGATCGAAAGTTTAGCCACGATCAGCTTAATATCATTGGCGGGCAGTTTGATCGTTCACGGTGAGAACGACGCGGTCATTCGGCATGAGCAGTCGCGCGCGATCCCATGCCAGGCGCGCGAACTATGGTTGGAATGCGGCCACGCGCCGCATCTTCATGATCCGGTCAGGTTACGCGATATGATTTCAGATTATGTTCGATAAACACGTCATCGCAGCGCATTTTGGTAAAGCCGCCGCGGGCTATAATCGGCATGCGAAATTGCAGGACATCTGTCGGCGCGATCTTTTTTCGTGGAGCGAATTTGCTGTCGGGAGATTGCTCGATCTGGGTGCCGGCACCGGCTTATTGCGCGATCTGACGAAATCAGACGCGCTCGAGATCATTCATTGCGACTTGGCCTTCGGGATGTGCGAGCAGGCGAGGAAGCACAGCGCGCTCGTCGTTAACGGCGATGCGCATAGGCTACCGTTTGCGGGGGGCAGCTTCGATGCCGTGTTTTCATCGCTGATGTTGCAATGGGTGGAGGAACGCCAGTCCGTTTTTCGCGAATGTGAACGGTTGCTTAAGCCGGGCGGGCGAGTCGCGATCAACACGCTGTTGCCTGGTAGTCTGGCGGAACTCGCGGATGCTTTTTCGGTTGTCGATACGTGTCCGCACATCAGTTCGTTTACCGAGGCGGCAATCTGGCAGCGAGACGCCGTGGCCAGTGGGTTAAAACTCATCAAAACGCGGCAAAAAGACTATGTTCATTTTCATCCAACCGCGAAGCATCTAATGCATGAGCTGAAAGCGATCGGCGCCCAGAATAAGTTGACGGATCGGCGAATGTCTTTTCTCACGCCCGGTCATCTGGCCAAGGTCGAGGCCGCGTACCGCGCCCGTTATTCCGAGGACGGCCAGCTCAAAGTGACCTGGCGATGTTTTGCGATGCTGCTGGAAAAGTAACGTGGAAAGACTCTTTATTACGTCGTCCGGCACGCATATCGGCAAGACGTTGATCGCCACCACGCTCTGCTGGCAGGCTCGCCAAATGCGGAAGCGCGTGCTCGCGATTAAGCCGCTCGTCAGCGGATATTCTGCCGACGATTCTGATTCTGACGTCACACTCCTTCTTCAAAGCCAGAATTTACCGCTCACGCATGAGTACATCGAAAAGATTTCACCGTGGCGTTTGAAAGCGCCGCTGTCGCCCAATCTCGCAGCCAAGCGCGAGGGGCGAGAATTGTCGCTGAGCGAGATTGTCGACTACTGCGAACAGCAGGAAGGCGGCGGGCACGACCTGCTCATCGTCGAAGGAATCGGCGGCGCGATGGTTCCGATCAACGAGACACACACGACGCTCGACTGGATTGAGGCGTTGCATTGGCCGGTCGTGGTGGTCGGCGGCAACTACCTGGGTTCGATCAGCCACACGTTGACGACGATCGAAGTGCTCCGCGGCCGTTCGCTGAACATCAGAGCCGTCATCATCAGTGACGGTGAGCGTTCAGAATTGTCGCTCGACGAGACCGCCGCCACCATCGCTGCGTTCGTGCCTAAACAGATTCCGGTCCTCAAAATTCCGCAGCTGCGGGCGCAGCCCGAACTGTGGAAGCAGATGCCGCCGATCGATTGCATTGGTCCGAGCGCTGGATCGTTTTGAAGAGCTTCCTACAATAGTTGTCATGACCGTCGTGCAATGATCCGGCCATCATTGCGAACGGCACGCTGTTACGGGATACTTAGCTCCCGCTGCATCGGAAATCGAACTGGAATGCGATTCGAAAGCCGTCGCGGCCGTTGTGACGCGACCCTATTTGTCGTGAACCTTTCCATTACCCTCGAACATCCCGATAAACGCCTCGCCCTTTTTGGGTCTGCCGACCGCTACTTGCGGCTTATTCGCGACACCTTTGGCGTGCAGGTCTCGGGGCGCGATGATGAAATCCGCCTGGCCGGTGAAAAAGAAGCGGTCGGCAAGGCCGCTATCGCGCTGGAGGCGATGCAGCGGAAATTACGGCGACAAGACTGGCTGAGCAGCGAAGATGTCGGGGCGGCCGTCAGATCGGCGCAGGGCACCGACCGCCCCGCCGGTACCGGAGAGATAGACGTCTATGCCAAGGGCCACGCGATTCAACCGAAGACCGACGGCCAGAAACGCTATATCGACGCGGTTCTCAGCCACGACCTGACGTTCTGCGTCGGCCCCGCCGGCACGGGGAAAACCTATCTCGCCGTCGCGGCGGCAGCGAGTTTGCTGAAGCGCAATGCGATCAAGCGTATCGTGCTCGTGCGCCCCGCCGTCGAAGCCGGCGAGCGGCTCGGTTTTCTGCCGGGCGATCTGCAAGCAAAGGTCAACCCGTACCTGCGTCCGTTGTTTGACGCATTGAACGACATGATTGATGTCGAGCAGGTCAAACGGTTTATGGTCAGCGACGTCATCGAAGTCGTGCCGCTCGCCTTTATGCGCGGCCGCACACTGAATGACAGCGTCATCATTCTCGACGAAGCGCAAAACACCACGCCCGGCCAGATGCTGATGTTCCTCACCCGGCTGGGCAACAACAGCAAAATGATCGTCACAGGCGATGCGACGCAGATCGACCTCCCGCCGAACCAGGAGAGCGGCCTGGTGGATGCGCTGCATAAACTTCGCAATGTGGCGGGGATCGCTACAGTTGAACTTGAGAAGACCGACATCGTACGGCATAAACTGGTGCAGACGATCGTGAACGCTTACGAGGAGGGTTCGGGGTTCAGGGTTCAGGGTTCAGCAAAGAAGAATCCTCTTTCCCCTCCTCACTGAACCCAGAACCCTGAACCCTGAACCCCTTGATGCTCTTCCGAAAACAACATTCTCCGCGACGGGCCGAGATTCGAAAGAATCGACCCGATACCACGACGAAGTGGATTGCCCAGCTGCGCGCCGAAGGGATCGTCGGCTCGCTTTGGGTCGCATTTGGATTTTTCGTGCTTGCCTCGGGTCTGATGCTGATGCGGCAACAGGTCGTGCCGTATCGGCCAGGACAGTGGACGCCGGTTGACGTGCTTAGCCGGGTTGACTTTAAGTTCTTCGATAAGGAAGAACTGGAACGAAATCGCGAGATCAAGCGGCAGATGCAGCCGCGTATCTATAAAACCAACGGCGACGCCTGGGCTGATTTCGAGCAGTTTTTATCATCACTTCCCGACCGCGTGACCGGTAGCACGCTTGGGCAGTTGTCGGATGAGTTACAGCGTACGCTCGATCCCGCCACGCTGAGCCAGATTCAGGAGTACGCGACGACCGAGCGTCACAAGACCTGGGCCGATCTCGTGCAGTCTTACGTCGCTGGTATTCGCAGCTTGAATCCCATCGTGCTCGGTAAAGACGATCGGGACAAAGATCTTGATCGCTATATTGAAGTTCCGACACGTGGCACGATCTCGACCAGCCAGGTGACTTACGCCGTCGACACGCCGACGTCGCGCGAGGAGTTGGCCGCGAAATTGAACCAGCTCGCGACGGCCAACGCCTTCCCGCTCCCGCTCCAGCCGAAAATCGTCAAGCTGACGCTGGATCGCCTTCGCGCTCGGCCGACGCATGTCGTGGATGAAGTTGAAACGGCCATCGCACAAACGCAGACCGCCGAACGCGTGGCCGAGTCGGAAGCCGTCGTGAAGTATATCCCTGGTTCGCGGCTGGCCGACCGTGGGGAGATCGACAACCGGGAATACCTTCGACTTCGGGCCGAGAACGAAGCATATGTGCGTCAACTTGGCGATAATCGCATTTGGTCGCAGCTTGGCGTGACGGGCTGCGTCGCGCTGCTGACGATCGCATTGGCGGCCTACATCGCGAAGTATCAGCCGCGCGTGATGCGAAATCATGCCCGCGCGATCGCCATCGCCGCCCTCCTGCTTTCGACGCTGCTTCTGTCGCAACTGGCGGCCATCGGGTCGAGCCCGATTTTCGTGTTCGGCGTCGCGCCGACGATTCTCGTCGCAATGATTTTGGCGATCGCGTATGACCAACGATTCGCCGTCGGTGTGGGCTTCATTCACGCCACGCTCGTCACGCTTGCCGTCGGCGGGCCGCTCAGCTTCCTGCTGATCGTCTGGGCCGGCGTGGCAACAAGCTGCATTCTGCTCGACGACGTCCGCACGCGCAGCAAGTTGATCGAAGTCGGCGGCGCGACGGCGCTGGCGATGATGTTGACCAGCGTGGCGTGCGGGCTGATGTCGTTCGATCCGCCGCGCTATCTTCTGCTCAACGCGCTTTACACCGGCGCGGCGGGCCTTGCGATTGGCTTCGTCGTTCTCGGCATTTTGCCGTTCATCGAGAAATCATTCCGCATCACCACGAGCATGACCCTTCTCGAACTGGCCGATGCATCGCATCCGTTGCTGCGGCGGCTTTCGCTCGAAGCGCCGGGCACCTACAACCACTCGCTCCAAGTTGCCACGCTCGCCGAAGAGGCTGCCGAAGCAATCGGGGCGAATTCGCTGCTCTGCCGAGTCGCGGCCTATTACCACGACATCGGCAAGATGAATAAGCCCGACTACTTCATCGAAAACCAGTCGAACGGCATCAACCGCCACCTGAATCTCGATCCAAATTTGTCCCTGCTCATCATCATCGGCCACGTCAAGGACGGCATCGAGATGGCTCGCGAATACAACCTGCCGACCAGCATCTCTCCGTTTATCCAGCAGCATCACGGCACGACGCTCGTCGAATATTTCTATCACCGCGCCTGTACGCAACAGGAGCAGCGCGAGCCGGACGCGCCGGCGGTGAGCGAGACGCAGTATCGCTACCCCGGCCCGCGGCCGCGCAGCAAGGAGATCGGCGTCATCATGCTGGCCGACTGCGTCGAAAGCGCGACGCGCGCCATGACCGAGCCGACCGCGAACCGCATTGAAACGCTCGTCCACGACCTGGCGATGAAGCGGCTCAATGATGGCCAGTTTGATGAATGCGATCTGACGATGCGCGACCTGGCGAGAATTGAAAAGTCGCTGGTGAAGTCGCTGCTCGGTATTTATCACGGCCGAATTGCGTATCCGTCGACCAGCAGCAAAACCCACCCGGGCACGGTCGGAGCCGCCACGCGGACCGCCTGACTTGACCTCGCTGGCTCTCACCATCTCCGCGCCGCTCGCACGCGAGCATGTCCCGTTCCTCCGCCGGTCGATCCGGGCATCGCATAAAATTCTCGTTTCGAATCTCTCGGAGCTGTCCGTTGCCCTGGTGAACGATCGGACGATGATCGCGCTCCACGATCGATTCATGAACGACGCCACGCCGACCGATGTCCTGACTTTTTCGCTGGATGCAACTTCCGGGGAGATCGTGGTTTGCGTGCCTGAAGCGCGTCGACAAAGTAAGCTCCGCGGCACGACATTACGGAACGAGCTGTTGCTATATGCGCTTCACGGAATGTTGCACTTGGCCGGCTTCGACGATAGAACCGCTCGCGATTTTAAACGCATCCATCGAGAGGAGGATCGCATCCTTCGAGCGATCGGCGTCGGCCCGGTCTTTAACCCCAACGCCGCCTTCGAATAGCACATGCCGGATTAGCGTCTGAGACCCTTAAACGTCCGTTCCCTTCGCATCCAATGTCCATCTTTTTTTCGGTCACGCTGGTTCTTCTCACCGCGTCGCTGTCCCTCATCTTTTCGTCGCTGACGTACTCCCTGCGCGAATTTTCCCGTCCGAAGTTGACCGATCGTCTCACCGCGCTCGGCCGCGATATGTGGATCGAGCCGACGCTGCAACGGTCCGGCGAACTGGTCTTCGTCACCGCCATCGGCCGGCTGTTTGCCAACCTGTTCGTCTTCATCTCAATGGTACACATGCTGCGCACGCTCGGCGTGAGCAGCGAGTGGGCGCGCTTCGGCCTGGGCGTGCTGGGGACGAGCATCCTGACGCTGTTCGTTTCAGTCGCGATCCCGCACTCCATCGCCGAGAACGTCGGTGAAACCTTCATCGCATACTCCATCCGCTTTCTGCACGGCTGGCGGTTCCTGATGCTGCCGCTGACACACATCATGCACGCGGTCGACAAGCTCGTCCGAAACCTGGCCGGCCAACCCGCGTCGAGCGAGCAGACCGCCGTCGAGCAACGCAGTGAAGAGCTCGAACAGGAAATTCTCTCGGCCGTCGAAGAAGGGGCGGAGGAAGGCGTCGTCGATGAACAAGAACGGGAGATGATTCAATCCGTCATTCACTTCGGCGATCTCACCTGCGGCGAAGCGATGACCGCGCGGGCGAAGGTGATCGGCGTGCCGATCGGTTGCGATCTCGAACAGGTTAAATCCCTGTTCGAGGAGTCCGGCCATTCGCGCTTGCCGGTGTATGACGGCACGCTCGATCGGGTGGTCGGAATTTTGTACGCCCGCGACCTGCTGAAAATGATTGGCATTGCCAGCGGCGTCGGCGCGTTCGACGCGCGGCAGGCGATGCGGCCGGCCATGTATGTCCCCGACAGCAAGCTGCTGAAGGACCTGCTGCATGATTTTCGCGCCCAGAAAACACACATCGCGATTGTCATCGACGAGCACGGCGGCACCGCGGGCCTGGTGACGATCGAGGATGTTCTTCAGGAACTGGTCGGCGAGCTGAGCGACGAAAACGAGCCGGCCGAGCCGAGCATGTTGCGGCGCATCGACGATCACACGAGCGAAGTCGACGGCAAAATGCTGGTCGAACAATTGAACCGAGTATTGACGCTGAACGTGCCCGAAGAAGAGGGGTATGAAACCATTGGCGGATTCGTCTCGACGACCATGGGCCGAATCCCGGAAGTCGGCTGCTCATTCGAGCATGGCGGCGCGCGATACACAGTCACCAGCGCCGAGCCGCAGCGGGTGACGCGGGTGAAGGTGGAAAAAATGGTCGCCGAAGAATCGCCCGCACCGACCACAACCGCGTGAGCCGAAATTGCAAATCAACAGTGGAGTAGTTCACCGCGGTTTACACTTCCGATACGCCGGCAGAGGCGTCTTGATCGCTCTTGCGTTGCTCTCCGGCTCTTCGGCGACGAGCGCCGTACCAAGCGCGCGAGCTGCTGATTTGCACATCGGCCAGGCGCTGGTTCTTCCGCCGGCCGGGCGATCGACGCGGCGCTCCGGCACGATCGACAACGTTGAGCTCGCGATCGTCCGCGGCGAGTGGAAACCGCCGACGTCTCAACCGACCACGCAGCCGGGTGAGCCGACGTGGCGTGCAATTCAGCCGGACAAGGACGGCGATTACAACGATCGCGCCCTGGTAGGCGGCTGGTGTTATCTGCCGGTTGATTCCCCTGATGATCGTGTCGTGCTCATGACCGCGCGCGGCGATTCATTGGTCTACGTCAATGGCGAACCGCGCGGCGGCGATATCTACTCCGACGGCTATATGACGCTGCCCGTGCAGCTTCACAAGGGCACAAATGATTTCCTGTTCACGTGCGCCCGCGGCTCGCTGCGCGTGACGTTTGCCCCGCCGCGCAGCCAGGTCATGTTCAACAACGCCGACGTCACCAGCGGCGACGTCAGCACCGATTCACCAACGACAATCGGCGTGGTCGTGATCAACGCGACGGCTCAGCCGGTCAAACCGATCATCGGCGGCGACGGGAAAAATTGTGAAAAGCTCGGGCCACAAATTGTGCCCGCGATGTCGCTGCGAAAGATCGCGATCGATGTCACCGAGCCCGCAATTCACGACAAAGCTGTCCTGAACCTCACACTACAAGCCGGCGACCTGAACGATGCGACGACGATCGGCTTTAGCAAGCCCGGCGGGTTTCAGAAGAAGACGTTCATCAGCAACATCGACAACAGCGTGCAATATTACACGGTCGTTCCCGCGACTCAGCCGAGCGCGGCCAAGCGCGCGACGGTGCTGTCGCTGCACGGCGCGGCGGTGGAAGCGACCAATCAGGCCAGTGCGTATTCGCCGAAGAGTTGGTGCGACATCGTCTGCCCGACGAACCGGCGGCCGTACGGCTTCGACTGGGAAGACTGGGGCCGGCTCGACGCGATCGAAGTGCTCGATCGGTTTCAGGATGAAAACGCCGCCACGCGCGATCCGTCGCGCGTGTATCTCACTGGTCATTCGATGGGCGGGCACGGCGTGTGGTCTGTCGCCTCGATCTTCCCGGACAAATTTGCCGCGATCGGGCCGAGCGCCGGCTGGCTGAGTTTCGACAGCTACGCCGACCGTCGCGCCGGCACGGGACCGGCGACGTCGCCCGCGACGACCGTTTCGACGCAGCCGACCGTCGCGGAACTATTCAAACGCGGCACCCTGCCCAGCGATACGCCGCAGCTCATGCCCAACCTCGCCAACACCGGCGTGTATGCGCTGCACGGCATCGACGACGACAACGTGCCGATCGCACAGGCGCGGATGGGAATGCAAATCCTCGATGCATTCAATCACGATCACCAACTTTTTGAAAAGCCCGGCGTCGGCCACTGGTGGGACGACAGCGACGAACCCGGCGCCGCCTGCGTCGATTGGCCGCCGATGTTCGACTTCTTCGCGCGACATCGCTTGCCGGCGATGGAAGAAGTGCGCGACATCGACTTCCGCACGGCCAACCCCGGCATCAACGGCACATGCTTCTGGGCGACGATCGAGCAGCAGATTGAGCCGGGGAAGATGAGCTCGATCAAGCTGCATTGGGATGCACTGCGGAACCTTTTCACTGGAACGACGAAAAATGTTGAAGTTTTCTCGATCGACTTCAAGCTAACGCAGCGTCCTGTCGAGATCGAAGTTGACGGCATGAAAGTCGTGGGTGGCGGGTTTGACTGGAACTTCTCCATGACGCCTTTGGCCATGCTGGTGAAGCGATGGCTGGAAACGCGACTGGTTGATGACGCGCTATGCCGTTTACAACAAGCTGGCGAGCCGCACCGGTCCGTTTAAGCAGGCATTCTCGAATCAATTTGTATTTGTTTACGGCACCCAGGGCACACCTGAAGAAAATGCGGCAACTCTGGCGAAGGTGCGATACGACGCGGAACTTTGGTACGTTCGCGGCAACGGATCTGTGGACATTGTTCGCGATCTTGATTTCTCTTCAGACCCTCCTCAACCCCCAACCGGCCGCAACGTCATCCTTTACGGAAACGCGACGACGAACGCTCGTTGGAACGATCTGTTGAAGGACTGTCCAATCCACATCGGCCGCGGCGAGATCGAAGTCAACGGTCGAAAGTGCTTTACCGGCGATGATCTCGCGGTCCTCTTTTGCTATCCGCGGAAAGACACGAATACCGCCCTCGTCGGCGTGGTCGGCTCGACGGGCGTGATCGGCACTCGGCTCGCAACCCGGCTGCCCTATTTCAGCAGCACTGGTTTTCCCGACTGGTGCGTGCTCGATCCTACCATCCTCTCCACCGGTTTATCCGGCGCGAAAGCCGCTGGGTATTTCGATAACGACTGGAAGTTCAACGCGGCCAGCAGCGCATTTTCGAAATGAGTCTCGGTCAGACCGCCGTCCGCATCTGTCTTCCGACGCGACTTCTCGATAAAATTGAAAACTGGCAAAACTGCCGAAACTCCTGATTTGAAAACGCTTAATCACTGAATAGCATGGCGGGCTCGGATCGGTCGGATCTTGGGAAGTCGCAAAGCATCAGCGGCATGAAGAGGGCTGGATCGGGCATCGATGCTACTGGACCAAAAATGAACGCCGAAAAGCGTCCAATCGCTGTCGAGGAGGCCGCTGCCCCCAGCGCCGAAAGCGCGCGCCGATTGGCCGCATTAAAACGATTAAATCTGCTCGATTCCGCGCCGGAGCAGGACTTTGACGACATCACGCGGCTCATCGCCCACATCTGCCAGGCGCCGATCGCCCTAGTCAGCTTTGTCGAAACCAACCGGCAATTCTTCAAATCGCATTTCGGAATTGAAACACATGAAACGCCGCTTTCGCATTCGATCTGCAAGTTTGCGATTCAACAGGATGATGTCTTCGTTATTCGTGATACGACAAAAGATGAACGTTTGCGGCAAAACCCGCTCGTTTTTAATGATCCATTCGTGCGCTTTTATGCCGGCGCGCCGTTGAAGCTCGACGATGGAACGGCGATCGGAACGCTCTGCGTGCTCGATACCGAGCCACGAGAACTCACCGAATCGCAGCTCGATTCGCTGCGGCTGCTTGCGCGGCACGTGATGTCGCAAATCAGCGTCCGCCAGAAGAACGCCGAGCAGGCGAAGGCGATTGAACGCCTCCGCGTTGTTGAAGCCGACCTTCAAACCGCGAATCAGTCCAAAGACCGTTTTCTCGCGTTTCTCAGTCACGAGCTTCGCACGCCGCTCACGCCGGTGCTGCTTACTTCTTCCGCGATGGCCGTTGACGAACGGCTGCCCGAGGACGTTCGCAGCGATGCACGGATGATTAACCGAAACATCGCGATGCAGATGCGTCTTGTCGACGATCTGCTCGATGTCACGCGCCTCGCCAGCGGCAAACTCCAGATCAAGGCCGAGCCGGTGGAGGTGAATGAACTCATTCGGCAGTCCGTCGAAATCTGTGCCGATGAAGCCCGGCAAAAGCAGATCGACGTGACCGTGCCAACTCTCGCTTGCCCGCCGCTCTTGCGCGGCGATGGGTTGCGATTGCAGCAGGCGCTCATCAATTTGTTGAAAAACGCGGTAAAGTTCACCGCTCCGGGCGGCCGCATCGGCATCGAGATGAATGTTCTGCCGAGCGCTGAGGCGAACGCTCAGCCGCCTCTGGCAATCGTTGTGAACGACAGCGGCATCGGCATCGAGCCGGCCATGCTTCCTACAATTTTTGATGCTTACGACCAAGGCCCGGTCTCAACCACCACGCAATTCGGCGGCCTCGGATTGGGGCTGGCGATCGCACGCGGCATCGCGACAGCGCATGGCGGCACGCTGGAGGCGAGAAGTGATGGCATCAATTGCGGTGCGACCTTCACGATGACGTTGCCGACAATGATTCGACCGGCACCTGCCGATGGATTGCTCGACGGAACGATCGACGGAGCAGTCGACGGAGCAGTTGACGGACTTTCCGGTAAATCTGCCGGCATCGCGAACGCCCCGGCTGCAAGCATTCTTCTGGTGGACGATCATGAAGACACGCTTCGCGCCATGGCGCGCCTGCTCAAGCGACTGAAGCATCGCGTCGTCACCGCCAATTCCGTCCAATCCGCGCTGGATGCGGCCGCCAGCGAAAATTTTGACATCGTCATCAGCGATGTCGGCCTTCCCGACGGAACCGGGATGGACCTGATGCGCGAACTCCTCGGTCGCCACCCGATCCACGGCATTGCCGTCACGGGCTACGGCATGGAGGCTGATGTGCAGGACACTCGCCGCGCTGGGTTCTCAACGCACCTGACCAAGCCGATTGATGTGGACGATCTGGAGACGGCTATCGGGCGGTTGATTGAGTAATGGGCGGGGCGAGGGCGGCGGTCCACGGGCGACGGTCCACGGGCGAGGAAATCGCGTAGGCTCGGCGAACAGGACTTGCGTTTCATTCGGTCCAGTGTGAGCTTCTCGCTGCGCGCCAGCGTTTTGTTCAGCGTATCGCTATAAGAATTTCTGGAGCTGTTGCGACGTCTTAAGCGCGTGGCAACTACACGCTCACCGAGTCCGGAATCTCAGCATTGTGTGAGACCGTCTGCACGTCGTCGTTGTCTTCCAGCGTGTCGATCAGCTTCAGCAGCTTGGCTGCGCTCGCCTCGTCGATGGGAACGGTGTTGCTCGGGAGGTTGGTGATTTCGCCGGCCTCGACGGCGATCTTCGCGGCGTCGATCGCTTCTTTCACTTTCAGGTATGCGGCGGGCGAGGTCAGGACTTCGAAGACTTCGCCGTGGTTTTTTACGTCGTCGGCGCCGGCGTCAAGAGCGAGTTCGAGCAGCGTGTCTTCATCGACGGCATCGGACTTGATCGTGATGATCCCCTGCTTCGTGAACTGAAACGCAACCGCGCCGCGCGTGGCGAGGTTGCCACCGCCGCGCTCGAGGATCGTGCGCATTTCGGGGGCGGTGCGGGCGACGTTGTTGGTAAGACCCTCGATGATCATCGCGATACCGCCGGGCGCGTAGGCTTCATAGGTGACAGCCTCGTAGTTGTTGCCGCCGAGCTCGCCGGTGCCCTTCTTGATGGCGTTGGCGATTGTGTCTTTGGGCATCAGCGCGCCCTTTGCCTCTTCGATGACGTAGCGCAGCGAAAGGTTGTCCTTCGGATCGCCGCCGTTCTTGGCGGCGATGATGATCTTGCGGGCGATCTTGCTCCAGACCTTGCCGCGCTTGGCATCGGTCGCGCCTTTCGCCCGTTTGATTTTCGACCAGTGAGAATGACCCGCCATGTCCTACTTTCCCTACTGTTTAACTTGAGCGGTTGTTGGATGGACTGCGTCGAGCGTCGGCGCGACGCTGACACGCTGACCGTTCGCCATCTCTTGCAGCTTCTTTTCGAGATTCGACTTCAAGCTATTTTCCGACACCTCGCCGTTGAGCGTAAGACGCTCGTTCGCGGCGGCCAGTTCGAGGGATGATTTCCAGCGTTGCCCTGCGGACGTTTTATCGCCAAGGCGGTAAAATACGTCGCCGAGATGATCGAGGACGGTCGCGTCCTGACCGAATTCTCCGCCGGCCGCTCGTTCAAGCAGCGGCTTGGCCTCATCGAACTTTCCACGCTTGTACAGCACCCAGCCGAGGCTATCGAGATACGACGCGTTATCCGGCTCAGACCGAAGGGCCTTTCGAATCATCGCCTCGGCCTGATCGAGGTTTTTTCCTTCGTCGGCCCACTCGTAACCAAGGTCGTTATTCGCACTGGAATCATCCGGCGAGACGTCAATGACTTCGCGCAGGACGTCTTTCGCCAGATCCGGCTTATTTAGCCGGGCCGAAGAATATAGCGCCGAGACGTAATACAGCAGACGCGGGTTTCCCGCTGCAGCGCGGTGCGCGGCAGCCGCGATACGCGCGGCGTCTTCCGGCCGCTGGATCTGAAGGTATATCTGCACCAGATGATTCGCCAGGCTCAGATTGACCGGCGATTGTGCGTAGAGTTCCTCGGCCTTCTGTATGTGTTGTTCCAAATCGCCGGTCGCGGTCGAAATCTGGTACGCGACCTGAAGCACCTCGCGATTATCTGGGTGGCTTCGCAGCAGGTCATCCGCGAGCCGCTTCGCTTCGGGCCGCTGGTTGGATTGGAATAAAACGACGACCTCGCGGAGGCGGGCAACGATCGAGGCGGGGTCGGCTGCCAGCCAGCGCTCCAGCACGCTTAGCGAGGCCGGCGACAATCGACGGTTCTCATGATCGGCCCAATCCAGAATCGCCGCGTAGGTATCTTCACGCGACGGTTGCTCGCTGATCACCCGCCACATGATCTGCTCGGCTTTGGCAAAGTTGCTCGTCGCCGCCTGCATGTTCGCATACGCGATCACTGTATCGGCGAGCGGCTTCTTAACCTTCGCCGCGGCTTCATACGCTTCAAGCGCCGCCGCCGGCTTCCGCAGATATTCGAACCACCGGCCACGAAGCTCGTCGTCAAATCCCTCCGGTCCGCGCGTCACGGCGATGGCAACCAGCTTGTCGACAGCTTGTTGTTTTACTTCCGGCGACAAATTCTTCATCGCGTTAACGCGATCGACCGCAAGCCGGAACAACGGCGGATAGAGCGGCGTTTGTTTCATGCCGTGCTCGATCGCATCGCTGCGGACTTGATCGCGTCGACCGTCCGCCGCCGCGACGGCGAGGAAATAGTCTAGAACGCCGTGCGCTCCTGCCGGTGTCTCCCAATCGACAATATCGCTCACTCGGATCGCATCGCCGCGCATGGGCGTCATCATCTGAAGAAGCATCGCCGTAAAGGTCGTGCCGTCGCCTGGATTTTTTGAGGCCGATTCAATAAGCAGCGCGCCGGCGCGATTTGTCTGCCCGTGCATCATGTAAAACTCGAAGAGCTTTCGGATCAAATCCAAGTCATCGGGCGATGTCGCGAGGCCGTCACGAAGCGCTGACTGCGCCTCGTCCAGGCGCCCCGCGTTGGCGAACAGATCGGACAGCGCGAACGTGATGGCGCGATCTCTGGGATCGTCACGATGAAGTCGACTTAACTCGCGAAACATCGCGTCGTCGTTGCCGATCGCCTTGCCGACGTTTCGCAGTTGATCGAGCGATTGCTGGCTCGCTCCAAAGCTCCGCACTGCATTGGCGGCCGCGATCAGCGCATCATCGCCATGGCCGAGCGCTAAATGCATCTGCACCTCGTGCGACGCCGCTTCAAAATTGGCCGGCTCATCGTGCGACAATTGTCGCCACGCGTTAAGCGCTTCCTCCCAGTCCCCTTGTTTTTCCGAGAGGCGGGCGACGTCGGACAAGATGGTATCGGGACGCACCGCAAGGTCGCTGAGTTGCGGATCGGAGCGGAGCGCCAGCGTCGGCCGTGCGAGGCGCTTTATCAGCGATTTATAACATTCAACGGCGGCATGGTCGTAGCCCTGCGATTGCAACGCCCGCGCCAGGAAATAATCGGCACTGACGGCCTCGGGTTCGCCCGCTGCATAGCCGCTCGTCAATCTCGCCTTGCGAAGTTGCGCCGTCGCGCGCCGTGCATCATTTCGCGAGAGATAAAGCCGGCCAAGCGTGACTTGCGTCGCCAAGTCATCCGGGGCGATCGCCACCGCCTGCTCCAACGCTTTGGCGGCCTTCTCTGGATTTCCCGCGAGGCTGTAAGCACGAGACAACGTTCGATAAAGCTCCGCGCTGTTCGCATCGATATGCACGGCTTTCTCAAGAAGACTCACCGCGGTGAATCGCTGATTGGTCGCCAGGGCATCGCGAGCTTTGGCGTATAAAACCAAGGCGTCGACCGGCGCTTCATCGTTTGACGGATCAACTGTCTGGGGCTGATCTCGCGTCGGAACAGGCTTAATGTCGTCGAGTGCAATTCCGGCATTGCCGATGATGGTCGGACGCGTCGCCGGCCGGAGCATAAGCGTTTGCGTCGATCGAGCCGACAGCGTTGTGAGCGTCGCCGGATGCGTCGCGGCCGACGGACGCTTCGAAGAACTTCCGCACCCACCGCCCATGGTGAGGGCGATGATCGAGAGGCTCGCGATGATTTCTGGTCGTGGCTTCATGAGTCGCGTTGATTATAGATCGCGCCAGTGCCGACTACGGAATTACTTTATTTAGCGGATAAGTAATGATTCCGGTCGCGCCGGCACGCTTCAGTTGCGGAATCAGATCGCGTTCCTGGCGATCTTCCAAAATGACCTCGACCGCGACCCATTCCTTGTCGTCCAGCCGGCTGATCGTGGGCGATTTTTCAGCGGGAAGAAAGCGGACGATTTCGGAGAGTTTCGCCTCCGGGCAATTCATCTTCAGACCGACCTTCGCGCGGGCATTGATCGCGCCTCTTAATAGCATGGCGATGTTTTCGATTTTCTCGCGCTTCCATGGAACGTTCCACGCGTCTTTGTTGGCGACGAAGCGTGTCGTGCTGACCAGGAGCGTGTCGATGACGCGCAGATCGTTCGCGCGAATGGACGAGCCGGTTTCGGTAACGTCAACGATCGCGTCGAGTAGACGCGCCTTGATCTCGGTCGTGCCCCACGAAAATTCGACCGTGACCGGCACCTGACGCTGCTCAAAATATCGCTTGGTCGTCCGCACCAGCTCGGTTGCGATAATTCCCCCGGCGAGTTGCTCGATCTTTGTCACCGGCGACTCGTTCGGCACGGCCAGCACCCACTTGGCGGGGTTGGCGCTCGCGCGCGAGTATTCAAGCTCGCACACTTCGACAACGTCGTGCTCATTGCCGTTTTCGACGATCCAATCGTGGCCGGTCAATCCACAGTCGATGATCTTATCGCAGACATAGCGGCTGATTTCCTGTGCCCGAAACAGCACGGCGGAGATTTGTGGATCGTCGAAACGCGGAAATACCGACCGCTCGGCGATTGAAATGCGATATCCCGCCTTGGCGAACAGGTCGACCGTCGCGTGCTGAAGACTTCCGCTCGGCAGGCCGATGCGGAGCGTGTTTTCCGGGAGCCGATCGGTCATTGGTCGCTCGTGAGGGGTCGTCTGTTGCTTACCGTCTTTTCTTGGCAGACGCCGAGGTTTTGCCCTCGCGAAAGACGCTTGCGCGTAACGCCGTGAACAAGTCGAACAATTCGTCGCCTTTCAGATGATGCTCGATGAACTTTTGCGCGTCCTCGAGCGTCGTCTCCTCTTCGAGCGTTTTCTCGTCGATCAAATAGGCGAGTGTTTCATCGTCGATCGGCATGGCAGGCGCGTCAAAGACGTGCATCATGACGTACGCTTCGACGAAGGGATGAATTTCGGGCAGCTCGCGAAGAAACTGGCGCGCATCGCGTTTCGAAATCGTCTTCAGGCGCTCGAGATTCATGGTGTGCTCGCGCTCGAAGATGTTGTTCAACGCTGCCGTGATCATGGTGACGCGTTGCTCAATCTGGGGATACTTCGAGCCTAGCAATTCCTGGATTTCAAGCTCGGTGGCGACGCGTAGTTCATTCAAATCGACGAATTCGCGTTCGATCGCTTTCATGGCCTCTTCGGCGCGCGCATCGGCGACGTCGTAGCTCATCGCCGCCCGCACGAGAGCGGGGAGCGGCTCCATGGTCGGCTTGGAAATTGCCTTGTGTTCCCTGGTCAGCTTTTTGTGCAGCGATTTAAGCGTGTCAACGTGTTTGGTGGAGTTTTTCATAGGGCAGTCGGCGATCAGCAATCAGACCCAATGGTCGAATCAAGTGGTTGTTCTACGCGCTGATCACTTTCCTCACTCTGGCCGGCGCGTCGGCGGTCGAGCGCTTCATTTTCCTCGTGAACCTTTTGTAGAACATTCAACAGTTCCAACTCTTTCTTCAAATCTTCGTCGATATGAAATTTCAAATAAGGAGCCACGCGAAGCGTCAGCACTTTCGTAAGCTTGGTGCGAAGCATCCCCGCCGAATGACGCAGCGCGTTCATCGCGGTGTTCTGCTGACCGGGCGTGCCCATGATCGTCACATAGACGTCGGCGTTTGAGAGATCGGGCGACACCTTCACCCGCGTGATGCTCGGCATGCCCAGCAGACGCGGATCGTTCAGATCGCGCAGGATCATCTGCGCGAGTTCTCTCTGAATCGTACTTCCCAGCATTTCGGTGCGTCGCGACACTTCTACTCTTTCATAAAAAGTCGATCTGATAATCGACCAACGTGAGGCCCGGCGCGATCTTCACAAAATCCACCAGCTTGCTCAGCCCGCCTTCGACATAACGCTTATCGTTGCTCACCATCGCAATGCCGATGATCGAGCGGCGGTGCTCATCCAGCGCGCCGACCTCGGCGATTGAAACGTTGTGACCATGAGCGATGCGGTCTTTCAAACTCAAAATGACTCGCCGCTTGTCCTTCAAAGAATTCGATTCTGGAATCGAAAGCTCCAGTTGTAACACGCCAACATGCATAAAAGTGGGCGGTGGGCAGTGGACGGTGGGCAGGAAAGCAGAAAACTTACTGCTCACCGCCTACTGCCTACTGCCCACTCATTACAGCGTCCGCTCGAATTCCTCGGTGATGTACGCTTCGAGCCGATCGCCTTCCTTGATGTCGTCGTAACCCGTGATCTTGATGCCGCACTCCAGGCCGGCCTTGACTTCCTTGACGTCGTCCTTGATGCGACGAAGCGAATCGATTCGCAGGCCCTCGGTGATGACACGGTTGTCGCGGAGCAGACGCAGTTGGCTGCCGCGCTGGATGTGGCCTTCGGTGACGAAGCAGCCCGCAACGTTGCCGGCCTTGCCGGCCTTGATGACCTTGCGGATGTCGACAAAACCGTGGTGCTTCTCGCGCACTTCCTTGGACAACATGCCCGAGAGCGCTTTTTTCAGATCGTCGAAGATCTCGTAAATCACGCGATACGTTTTGATGTCGACGTGATGCTGCTCAGCCATCGTGCGGGCCGAATCCTCGGGGACGACATGGAAGCCGATGATCGCGACACGGTTGTCGGTCGGCTTTGTTTTCGTCGCCATCGCCAGCTCAACATCAGACTCGGTGATCGCACCGACGCCGCTGTGGATGACGCGCACTTTCACTTCGTCGGTGTTCTGGCCGCCGACGGTCTTGACGAGCGTTTCGACCGAGCCTTGAACGTCGCCCTTGATGATGAGGTTGATCGTCTGCACGTCGCCGAGCGCAATCGTTTCGAGCAGATTGCCGGCATGCGTGACGCGGTTCGCAGCGGCCAATTGATCCTGACGGCTACGGGTCGTGCGCTCCTCGGCGATGGCGCGAGCGCGATCGACGTTCGGCACGACAAAGAATTTGTCGCCGGCGCGCGGCAGGTTATCGAGACCCGACACGATGATCGGCGTGCTCGGGCCGGCCGTATCGATCGGACGGAATTTGTCGTCAAGCAGGCTGCGGATGCGACCATAACCTGGACCCGACAGACCGACATCGCCGACGTACAGCGTGCCATCTTGAATGAGCACTGTCGCCACGGAACCGAGACCCGCATCGACGCGCGATTCGATGACCGTGCCGCGCGCGGGAACTTCGGCATTGGCCTTGAGTTCCAACAGTTCGGCTTGGTAGTCGAGGATTTCGATCAGCTCTTTCACGCCTTGACCAGTGACGGCGCTGGTGCGGATGACTTCGGTCGTGCCGCCCCACTCGACGGGATTCAAATCATGCTGAGCGAGTTGGCCCAGGACCATGTCGGGATTCGCATCGGCGCGATCGATTTTGTTCAGTGCGACGATGATGGGGACTTCGGCGGCCTTTGCGTGATTGATCGATTCGATCGTCTGCGGCTGCACCCCTTCGGCAGCTGAAACGACGAGCACGACGACGTCGGTCATGTTCGCGCCGCGAGCACGCATGCTCGTAAACGCCTGGTGGCCGGGCGTGTCGATAAAGGTGACCTGCTTCTTACTGTCGCCCTCGCCGAGCGTAACCATCCACGCGGCGGTGTGCTGCGTGATGCCGCCCGCTTCGCCTGCAGCAACGTTCGCGCTGCGGATCTTGTCGAGCAGCGACGTCTTGCCGTGATCGACGTGACCGAGAATCGTGACAACCGGCGGACGCGGAGTGAGGTCGACTTTGTATTCATCCGACAATTCGCGAATCGCGAACTCGTCCATCAGCAGATCTTCCAGGCTCGCCTGCTTGGCGACCTGCAGTTCGATGCCCCAGTTCAGCGCCAGCGTCTGCGCGGTCTCCATGTCGAGCGACTGGTTGATCGTCGCGAAGATTCCGTTCTTCATCAGCGCTTTGATGATGTCGTTGGACTTGATGCCCAGCGATGCCGAGAACGACTTGACGGTGATCGGTTCTTCGATCGCGATCGGCTCGCCCTTCTGGATGCCGGTCTTGGCGATGGCGTGCGTGCCACGCGCGGTGGTTTTCTTCAAGTGGCTGTCGATCGCAGCGCGGCTGGAGGCGGCGGCGTTCAGACGATCGGAGCGATCGCGAAGATCCTGCTCGCTGAACTCCTTGAGCTTCTCCATCGCTTCGCCGCGACGACCATCCACGCCGCGTCGGCGGGCTGACAGCGAGGCCGCGCCCTTCTTGGCGGCCTTTTTCTTCTCCTCGTCATCCTCCTCGCTGATCTTCACGCCGCGGCCCGTGGCCGGGCGAGCCGTGGTAAACCCGGTGGACGGACCGGTGTTGCCCTCCATCGGACGGCGCGGCCGCGGCGCTGGAACCGGGTCCGCCTTTTCGATGCGGACGACGCGCGGGCCCTGCAACTTGGCGGGCTCGAGCGATTGAAGCTGCGGCGCGACCTGCACCGGCCGGCGCACAGGCGCCGGCGTGCCCAGCTTGCTGGCGAGCGTAACCGTTTCACGCAACGGGCGATCGTGACTGCTCAGCGTCGGACGAGTTGAGGCACCAACGGCCGATGGACCAGCCAATGAACCGGCCAATGAACCGGCCGTCGCCGCAGGGACGCCGGGCGCCTGCGCGGCAGGTCGCAACGGTACCGACCGCTGGGGTGTAACGGGTGGGGCCGGAGGCGATTGGTTTTCATCCGCATCAGATGTCGGCGTCGCCGGCGCGGTCGTCGTCTTGGTTTCTTTTCTCGCTTCAACCGGCTCGACAACTGCGTCGACGTCGTTCACCGTCGTCTCTTCGGCGAGATCGTTCGATTCCATCGGCGAGGTGACGGGTGCGACGATCGCTGTGGCGGCATCGAACTGATCGATGTCTGAAGCGCCGGCTGATTCTTCCGGCTCGGCAACCGCAGTCGCCGACGACCCGCCGAGCGACGAGTCGTCGATCGTATCGCTTGAATCGCTCGCCTTCTTCTTTCTCAAGCGCGGTTTGACTTTGGTGGCTTCAATGGAGGGTGCGGCCTCTACCGCGCCGCCGCTGGCGCCGCCCTGCCCGGCGAACCATTCGCGGATCGTCTCGGCCAGGCCGAGGCTCACCGTGCTCTGGTGGTTGGGCACGTTGAGCCCTTCGTTCTTGAGCCGCTCGAGAATCGCCTTGCTCTCGACGTCGAGCTCCTTGGCCAGCATGTTGACTCGAATACCCTTTGCCAAAATTCAGTCTCCAATTAACAGTCGGCGGTGGGCAGTGGGCAGTGGGCAGTTGAAGAAACGCTCTTCACTGCCCACCGCCCACCGCCCACTGCTCACTTATTCACTCACCGGCGGATCGATCCGCCCTTCGGCCAGTGCCGCGGTTTCGTCGTCCTCGTCTGCGACGGGACGCGAGCCGCCGACGGTGGCCGGCACGTGCATCGCTTCTTCTTCAGGCGACAACGCATCGCCCTCTTCGCCCGCCAGCGCCGTGGCGCTGTGCGTTGTAATTTCCGGAGCAAGGCCCTCAGTCGCTTCCAACGCACCCGCCAGCTTTTCCGGACTGCTCAGCAACGTGCCGTCCGCATCGGCCGATGTTTCGGCGGCGGGCTCCGTAGTGGTTTCATCGTCAGGCAGCGCGCTTGCGTTTCGCAGCAACGGATTGCTGCTATACGACCGGCCCATCGCCGATTTCGCCTTTGCCTCGGCGGCCTTCTTCGCTTCCTGTTCGCTGGCGACGACCTTCGCTTCATCCGCGCATCGTTCTACGATCAGCGCGGCAGTCTCTTCATTCAGGCCAAGCTCTTCCATCAGCGGGCCTTCGCCGACTTCTTCGATATCGCGTACATCGATCAGGCCGAGCGCGATCACTTTATCGACATTCTCCTGCGTGATGCCGTCGATCTGTTTCAGCGTCTGATCCAATCGCTGCACGCCAAGCTGGAATTCCGGCGGCGTGAGAATATCAACGTCCCAGCCGGTCAATCGCGCGGCCAGCCGCACGTTCTGTCCGCGCTTGCCGATCGCAAGGCTCAATTGATCTTCATTGACGACGACCGTCGCTCGGCCGAGTTCGAAGCAAAGCGACACTTCCGCGACCTCCGCGGGCTTCAGTGCATTGCCGATGAGGATCTGCGACGACTCATTCCAGCGAACGATGTCAATCTTCTCGCCGCCCAGTTCTTCGACGATGTTTTTGATGCGCGATCCGCGTACGCCGACGCACGCGCCGACGGCATCGACTTTTGAGTCGATCGAGCTCACCGCGATCTTCGTGCGATGGCCGGCCTCGCGAGCGAGGGCTTTGATCTCGATCGTGCGCTCGCCGACCTCCGGCACTTCGCGTTCGAACAATCGCTTGATCAACTCCGGGTGCGATCGGCTGAGGATTATTTTGACAGCGCTGGGCGTGTCGCGCACTTCGAGGATCAGCGCCTGCACGCGTTCGTTCGGCTCATGGCTTTCGCCAGGAATCTGCTCGCTGCGCGGCATGATGCCTTCGATATTGCGATTCAGCGTCACGATCATCGTGCCGCCTTCGAAGCGGGCGATAGTGCCGGTCACAATCGTGCCGACGCGTTCCTTATATTCTTCGTAAATGCTGCCGCGCTCGTCCTGGCGAATGAGCTGAATCATAACCTGCTTCACGGTCTGCGCGCCGATGCGGCCCATCACGGCCAGCGGCAACGTTTCGCCGCCACGCTGAACGGTGATGTCGCCGGCCACTCGATCAACCTGAACTGCAAACTCACTGGTGTCTTCCGTATTGAATTGTTTCCGTAATCCCGACGCGACGGCCTGCTCGATGTCGACGTACACCTGCTCGCGCTCGATGTTCTTGTCGCGAGCGATACCGTCAACGATTCGGATGAGTTCTGGATTCGGCATGATTCTCTTTCTCTGGCTATTCGATTGTTATTTAGTTTTCCCGCATTCGCTCCTCTCCCTGGTACTCCGGGGAGAGGTAGGGTGAGGGGTCTTGGTCTTTTCAATCAACCGGAAGACCCCTCACCCATCCTCTCCCCGGCGTACCGGGGAGAGGGGTCATATTTAAAACACTTAGGGCTGCTCACCGTTGAGCAGCCCATTCATTCGAATGCACCTGATGTCGAGAGACGAAAATACCTATCCGGATATTCTCCGGATTTGACTTCGCGGCTCGACTGCCTTCGACGAGATTGGATCCACGCGGTGATGCATTGGTTATGCAACCGCGTGGGCCGGCTCGTCTTGCAGGCTCAGGTTCATCCCGGTCACTCCGGGTTCGAAAAAATGGACCTTCCGCAGATCGACGTACGCCGTCGCCTGCGAATTCATCTTCAACTCGCCCTGCGCTTCCACGCGGGCGACAATATGGTCGTGCGACGGCGTGCTCATATAGACGTCCATGTCGTTTCCCAACGGTTCAGTCACACTTAAACGCACGTTCATTGGCATCCAGTGTTCACCAGCATGTTTCGACAAGCTGAAGTGCTCAGGACGAATCCCCAGTACTACATGCCTGCCGACCTCGCCGATCAATCGTTCAGCCAGTGAGGGGTTGCCTTGCGAAACGGGTAGAATAAACCCATTCCCCGGCAACGTCAATTCGCCGACCATTACGACCGGCTCATCACTGACCGCGCCTTTGACTGCTTTGCCGCTCTTGAAGGCCGCTTCGCCCGACGCGGCATGGGCATGGGCGAGCCTTCCTTCTTCAAACAACACCGCCCCATCGACGACCTTCAACATGCCATCGAAAAAGTTCATGGGCGGCATGCCGATAAAGCCGGCGACGAATCGATTGACCGGGTGATTGTAGGTCTTCAAACTCGTATCGGCCTGCTGGATTAAACCGTCGCGCATGACGACGATACGGTCGCCGAGCGTCATGGCTTCTTCCTGATCATGCGTCACGTAAATGGTGGTGGTTTTCAGGCGATGGTGCAGCCGCTTCAGCTCCGCGCGCGTCGTGACGCGTAGCTTTGCGTCGAGATTCGATAATGGCTCGTCAAACAAAAACGCTGCCGGCTCGCGGACAATTGCCCGGCCAACCGCGACGCGCTGGCGCTGCCCGCCCGAGAGCGCTTTGGGCTTGCGTTCCAGCAAATGCGTGATGTCGAGAATCTTCGCCGCTTCCAGGACGCGCTGCTCGATTTGCGCCTTAGGCATTTTCCGCAGCTTCAGGCCAAACGCCATGCTCTTGTAGACCGACATATGCGGATAAAGCGCATAATTCTGGAACACCATCGCGATGTCGCGATCTTTGGGGGCAATGTTATTCACGACGCGATTCCCGATCGTGATCGTACCTTCGGAAATCTCTTCAAGGCCCGCGACCATGCGCAGCGTCGTACTCTTGCCGCACCCCGACGGGCCGACCAGAACCACAAATTCCTGGTCACGAATCGAAAGATCAATGGCGTTGACTGCTCGAATACCGCCGGGATAAGTCTTACTCACTTTATCGAGAACGACTTGCGCCATGAATGAGTTCCCGTGCCCGTGGTGGCCAAAAAATTGCCGCGCGACAACGCCTCTTACTGTCGCCGAGTCCCGCCATCGAGCGATTCATTATATGGCGTATGAAAAGTGCGTCAAACAAATGGACTGCGGCGCGTCGGACTTCCCGCCGCTTGCAATCGCTCCGGCTCACCGATAAAACCCGCCCAATGACGCACGCGCGGAATGGGCTTTGCGCGTTTGAAGTCGACACGGACGGCACAGCGACTTGAAGTTCAACCTGATCGACAGCGTCGCCGAGATTTCAGATACACGCATTGTCGCGTTCAAACAGGTCAGCCTGGCCGAAGAATACCTGGCGGATCATTTCCCGACGTTTCCCGTGCTGCCGGGCGTGATGATGCTTGAAGCACTTACGCAGGCCGCGGGCTGGCTCTTGCATCGCCGATCTAATTTTGCCAAGTCATTCGCCGTCCTGAAGGAAGCACGAAACGTGAAATACGGCCAATTCGTGGCACCGGGGCATGCACTGCGCGTCGAAGTCGAGTTTAATAAGCAAACCCAAGCCGGCGCTGCGTTCAAGGCAACTGGATTCGTCGAAAATGATACCGCCCTGTCGGCGCGAATTGAACTTGCCTATTTCGACCTGGCCGATAGGCAAGCCGCGTTGTGGGCGATTGATGAGAAGCTTCGGGCACACAACCGCGCGCGATGGAATCTGTTGGCGCAATCGATCGAGTCGACCGTGATCGCCGTTTGAAATAAGGAAAATCCAATGTCGATGTCTCGCGAAGAAATCTATACGAAAGTTCAAGCCCTGCTGGCCGACTCGCTCGGCGTGGACGAGGAAGAAGTCACGCCGCAGGCCGTCCTTCGTGATGACCTCGGCGCCGAGAGCATCGACTTTCTCGACATCCAATTTCGTCTCGAAAAGACCTTCGGCATCAAGATCGAAAAAGGGGAAATGTTCAACCCCGAGCTGGCGAACGACCCAAACTTCGTGACCGGCGGAAAAATCACCCCCGCCGGCATCGCGGAGCTGAAAAAGAAAATGCCCTACGCCCACGTCGCCATGCTCGAGGCCGACCCGGAACTGGACAACATGAGCAAGCTGTTCACGGTCGACATGATTACCGACTTTGTGAAGTCGAAACTCGGATGAGGAAGGGTTCAGGGTTCGGGGTTCAGGGTTCAGCGAAAAGAAGCAAGCGACCGCGCTCATCTGTCTTCGCTGAACCCTGAACCCTGAACCCTGAACCCTCTACCAATGCGTTGGATCTGGATCGACAAATTCACCGAGTTCACTTCTCGCACCAGCGCGACGGCCATCAAGAATGTCACGCTCGCGGAGGAACATCTGCACGATCTTTACCCGGCCTTTCCGATCGTGCCGCACAGCCTGATCGTCGAAGGCATGGCCCAGACGGCGGGAATTCTCGTCGGCGAGGCTCGCAACTTTTCCGAGAAAGTCATTCTCGCGAAAGTCGGCCGCGCGACATTCCATCGCCTCGTCCGGCCGGGCGACACCATCACCTTCCATGCCGCGATCTCTCAACTCAACGAACAAGGTGCGAGCATCGAAGGCAAAGTCACCTGCACGCCCAATGACGACCCCGTCGCCGACATCGAACTGATGTTCAGCCACATCGACCAAAACATGGCCGGCATGAAATTTCCGGAACACAACTTCGTGTTCACCGAGCAATTCACCGAATTGCTCAAGGGCTTCACGAACGAGAAACCCGTTGCAATTTGATTCGCACTGCGCAACGCGTCATTCAGAAGGAGCCTTAGCGACTGAAGAATCTCGTCTTGCGAACTATTTCGGTAATCCGAGATTCTTCGGTCGCCAAGGCTCCCTCTGAATGACGGCGCGGCGTTGAATGCGTAAGCCGCAAGTCATCGAGAAACGATGCTCGTTGATTGACACACGTGCTCGACCTGCGAAGAATCGCCACCGAATTCAAATGAACAAACGTGTCGTCATCACCGGGGTGGGCGTGATTAGCCCGATTGGCATTGGGGCGAAAGTTTTTCTTGATGCCCTGATGGCCGGCCAGATGGGGATTCACCGCATTTCCCTCTTCGATCCGTCCGGCTTCAAGTGCCAGATCGGCGGCGAAGTTCCCGAATACAAAATCGGCGACTACGTCCCCAAGAGCTATCGCAAAGCCACCAAGCTGATGGCCCGCGACATCGAACTCGCGGTCATCGCGGCCGACGGCGCGTTCAAGGACGCGGGCATCCAATCCAAGGCCTACACCGAAACGCCCGAGATCGACGGCAAGCGCTTCGGCTGCAACATCGGCGCTGGGCTCATCAATGCCGACCTCAACGAACTCACCGCCGCGATGAATGTCGCGCGCGAGGGCGACATTCTCAGCCTGGTCAAATGGGGCGGCGAAGGGATGCAGAAGCTCACGCCGCTCTGGCTGCTCAAATATCTGCCGAACATGCTGGCCTGCCACGTCACGATCGTGCATGGGCTTATGGGGCCGAGCAACACGATCACGTGCCAGGACGCGTCGAGCCATCTGGCGATCGGCGAAGCGTTCCGCACCATTCAGCGCGGCAAGGCCGACCTCGCGATCTGCGGCGGCGCGGAGTCGCGCATGAACCTCATGGGTCAGATGCGCCAGCAACTGCTCGGCCGGTTGAACAACGACGCCAACGACACCCCCGCCACCGCGCTGCGGCCGTTCGATGTCGAAGCGAACGGCACCGTCTTCGCCGAGGGCGGCGGGCTGTTCATCCTCGAAGAATACGAACACGCCAAGAAGCGAGGCGTAAAGATTTACGCCGAGCTGCTCGGCTTCGCCGCGTCGCAGGATACGTATAGCGTCACCGAGCCCGACCCCAGCGGCCACAGCTACGGCAAGGCCGTGGAGAACGCGATCAAAGACGCCAAGCTCTCGCCCGGCGATATCGATCTGCTGATTCCAAATGGCCTCGGCGCACCGTCGGCCGATGCCGCGGAGCTCGCGGGTTTAAAATCCACGTTCGGCAGCGAGCTGCCGCGCGTTGCGTTCGCGCCGATCAAAGCACAGATCGGCACCTGCGGCGCAGGCTGCGGCGTCGATGCCGCCGCGGCGCTCTTGTCGCTCGACGCAAACATGATCCCGCCAAGCGTGAATACAAAAAACCTGATCGGCGACGTGAAGCTAAACGTCTCGACCACAGCGCGCGAACAAAAACTCACGACGGCCCTAAGCAGCGTCTACAGCGTCGGCGGCCAAAACGCGGCCATGGTGTTTCGAAAAATATAGTCCTCCAATCTTACCCCTCTCTCCGTACTCGGGGAGAGGCTGGGAGAGGGGTCTTCATGAACCTCAGCTCATCAACAAAACGCGCAAGAGAACTGCGACACGAATCCGCGCCGGCCGAGCGTCTTCTCTGGTCGAAGCTCCGCGCGAAGCGCCTCAACGGCTTGCAGTTCCGTCGACAACATCCAATCGAAGGTTTCTTCCTCGACTTCTACTGCGCTCAACACTCGCTACCGATCGAGCTGGACGGTGATTCTCACTTCGATGAATCCGGTGATGCAGCGAAACGCGATGAAGTACGCACACAGATTTTGAATGCCAATGCGATTCGCGTCGTTCGGTTTACGAACACAGACATCTTCGAGAATATCGATGAGGTGCTTCACGAAGTTGTTCGTCAGTGCGGAGCGAATCTCCTTCCAAAATAAAGACCCCTCTCCCTGCCTCTCCCCGAGCACGGAGAGAGGAGAAAGAGCGGCTCGCTTTCTCCGAGTACGGAGAGAGGAGGAAAAGCGATTGACTCCTCTCTCCAGTACTCTGGGGAGAGGCTGGGAGAGGGGTCTTCGAGCGACATAAAACGCAGATTCTCACTCAGCCTTCCGTCGCAGACGGAGAAAGAAAGACATGCAAAGAATCGTCATCACCGGAATGGGTTGGATCACACCAATGGGCGCGTCCATCGAGCCGACATGGCGGCGCCTGCTCAAGGGCGAAAGCGGGATCGAGCACACAACGCTGTTCGATGCATCGACCTTTCCGACAACCATCAGCGCGCAGGTGAAGAACTTTAACCTCGCCGATCACATCGACGAATACGAAGCTCACAAACATGCGGGTCGAAACACGCAGTTTGCGCTGGCTGCGTGCGCGCAGGCCTGGAAAAGCGCGGGGCTTGATTCCTCCACGCTCGATCTCGATCGCGTGGGCATGTATCTCGGCTCGGGCGAAGGGTCGCTCGATTTTGATGCGTACACCGCCGCCGCGTTGGCCAGCTGGGACGAATCGTCGGGCAGCATCGACACGGTCAAATGGGCCGCGGCTGCACTCGAACGCATGACCGCGATGCGTGAGCTCGAGCAGGAGCCGAACATGCCGCTATCGCATCTCGCCCTGCTCACCGGCGCGCGCGGGCCGGCGTTTAACTGTCTCACCGCTTGCGCGGCTTCGACGCAGGCGATTGGTGAAGCGACCGAAATCCTCCGCCGCGGCGATGCCGATGTCATGATCGGCGGTGGCGCGCATTCGATGATTCATCCGTTCGGCGTCACCGGCTTTAACCGCCTCACCGCCCTCTCCACCGAGAACGAAATTCCATCGCGCGCCTCGCGCCCCTTCGACAACAACCGCAAAGGCTTCGTCCTCGGCGAAGGCGCAGGCATGGTCATTCTCGAAACACTCGAGCACGCGCAAAAGCGCGGTGCGACAATCCTGGCGGAGATCGCCGGCTACGGCTCGACGGCTGACGCGTTTCGCATCACCGACCAGCACCCCGAGGGCGAAGGCGCGATCGTCGCCATGCAGGAAGCATTGGCCGATGCGAAGCTGAAGCCGACCGATATCGCCTACATCAACGCGCACGGCACAGGCACGCGCGAAAACGACGGCAACGAAACCAACGCGATCAAACACGTCTTCGGCGACTATGCGCGCACGGTCCCGATCAGCGCCGTGAAGAGCATGATGGGCCACCTGATTGCCGCCGCCGGCGCGGTCGAAACGATCTGCTGCGTGCTGTCCATCCGCGACCAGATTCTGCCACCGACAATGAACCTTGAAAACCTCGATCCCGATTGCGATCTCGACTACGTTCCCAACAAAGCGAGGAAAGCGAAAGTCGACGTGGTGATGAGCAACAAATACGGCTTCGGCGGCCAGAACGACACGATCATTGTGAAGCGGTTCGTCTGATTTGAGCTCTATCGGTTGAACCCAATGCGCCAAATCGTTGCCCTCTAGGCTCAGATATTTTCGTCGAGCTCGTCTTCGTCAATCGCCTGCGAGAAATCGACTCGTTCGTAGAGGTCTTTCAACGGCAGGTCGGCACCGATTGCCAGCAGCGGAATAATCGCATCGAGGGCTTTGTAGGCTTGCGCGACGAAACCATCACTCGTTCGATCGTGAACGACAACGCGAGGCGAGGTCGACTCGATTAGTAGATAAGCGTCTAAAGAGGGAATCGAAAAATAGGCTTCGCGTTTTTCGCTCTCGTCCGTGCGGCGCGTCGATTGCGAAATCACTTCGGCCAGAATGACCGGACGGTCCTGAAACGTTTCGCCGGCGGCGTTTGGCTCGCAAATCACCATTCCGTCGGGGTAATAAAAATAGAAATCCGAACGTAGGCGGATTCAAACTTTTGTGTCGGAATTCATTGGCTGGCACGGACTTCCGCGCAGCGCGTTGAACATCAAGCTGGTGAAGGTCACTGCGATCGTGTTGTGAACATTGCGTCCATCCGCCATCGCGTAGACGTAGCCGCCCGCGTACTCGTGCTTGACCTTTGACGTCAACTCGCCGACGAGATAATCCTTGATCGAGACTGGTTGAATTTTCTTCGCGGCGGTCCTTCTTGGAATTTACGTCTTCGCAGCCATTGCGACAACCGTGCCCTCACCGTCCGCTCGGTCTGCTCGCGGCGGTCGTCGGCGAAGGCGTCATGTCCCACGCCACTCGCCAGAACGGCGGGCCGACCTGATGGAAACCCATCTCTTCGGTCAGTGTTGCGGCCATTAGTTTCAAGTGCGCGGCACCGTAAAAAATCGCGAAATGCCTGCCTTTTTTCGCTGAAAGTTCCTGGTTCAACACTTTCATCGCCGCCTTGTTTCGCTCGCCGACCAGGACTGAATCGCTTTCGAACTGGTCGTCGATCTGCTGAAACTGCCGCCCCATCATGAGCTTCAGCTGGCGTGCCTTGTCCGGGCTGTTTAGGGCCGCGAGAATGTCGAACAGCCCCGGTTGGGCGGCCATCGCGTCGGGATTCGACATCTGCTTCATCATTGAGTCAAGCATCAGCGATAGCATCGATTCACCGCGCTTCGATTGAAGCTCGGCAAAGGTCTCCGCATCCAGGTCGGCATGCACAAAGTTCGGCCGTTTGTAGTCGATCTCGTCGAGCTGAAACGACAGCTTCAACGTATCGCGCAGCGAGCGCTGCAACATGCCCACCCATGCCATCGATGATGATCTTCGCGTGGCTGGCTTCGTCGTCGCACCGAGCTTGCGGAAAGTCGAGCCGCGCGTGGCGGGCGCGAGCATGTCTTTCGGCGCGACCAGTTCGTATAGCACCGCATCGTAATCGTTGAAGCTCTCATCGAGCGCCTGATAGAACGAACGGTCGGCAATGTGTACCGCCGCCACCAGATCAACCATCACACCTTCCGCATTTTCAAATCGCACGACGGAAGCCTGCAGCGTCGCGCCGCCGTCGCCGTTGTCGTCGGCGACGTAACGCAAATAGTTTGACGGCGGCAGCGGGTCGGTCGCGGGCGTTGCCGCTCTGGCGGACGAGCAAATCAACGTTGCCGCCAGCGAAAGGGGCACGACCATCATCGCCAGCTTGAGGGCGGCATGTCTGAACAGAGCGTCGATCTTCATGGGGACATTCAATGTTGCGACCGCTGATTTCGCAACTGATTTGATTGCCCGGTGGGCGGCCATAGACTGAAACCCATGACAGGCTGCGTCGTCGAAAAACTTCTGCATACGACATTCCCGTCCGCGCTCATTGGAGGAACGGAGCTGGCGATATCGAAGCATCCTCGGGTGCATGTCATGGCCGACGGTTGGCGCGCGATGGCGGAATTCCTCAGACATGAGCCGGCGTTGCACTTTGACTGGCTGGCAAATCTGAGCGGCGTCGATTACGCGGCAGACGATCAGCTTTGTTGCGTCTACGACTTTTGGAGCTTTGAACATCGCCACCAGTTCGCGATCAAAGTTTTCACACCCCGCGCTACCCCCTCGATTCCAAGCGTTTGCGATTTGTGGAAATCCGCGAATTGGCACGAGCGCGAGGCGTTCGACCTGCTGGGAATTAACTTTGTCGGCCACCCCGATCTTCGGCGTATTCTCTGCGCGGATGATTGGGTCGGCTTCCCGTTACGAAAGGACTATGAGTTCCCGCGCGAATATCACGGCATCCCGGGCAGCGTGGAACTCGACTGGCAGCAGGACGGAGTCAAGAAGTGACTGCTTTTGAAAACCGAAATATTGCAAGTCTGTAATTTTAAAGCACTTAGCTAATTTCGGGAAATATTATCCACCGCTCCGTTTTATGTTTGCCTTTGCTGATTTATGATCTACGATTCCGTCGTCGGATCAGACGATCTGCTAGCTGGATCCATCTCGAAATGAGGCGGTTTCAGATTTGTCGGGGGTGTCCCCCGAAGAAGGTTCCCCCCCTCCTTCTTCAACCCCCGACATTAAATACCTAAGCCGCCGCAGTCATCAACTGCGGCGGCTTTTTTGCTTTGGAGTCGGATGTTGCGCCGCGACTACTTATTCATTTCGTTCGCGTCGGTGTCGGATGGAAGTGACCAGTGCTGACGAATGAGTTTGAAGAACGGATCGTTCCCGCCGCCGCGTTTTTCCGCGAGATCCAGATAGCCGGCCGCCCGACGCTCATCGCCAACGTTGTAGTATATGTATGATAATAGAAACGCCGGGCGCGGCGACTTTGCTTCGTTCTTGGCGATATCCTTCAGATCTTTTACGAGATAGTTCAATCGCTCTTCGCCGAGAAGAACGCGCAGGTCGTACTGGCCCATTAGCAAAGCGGGATTGCGCGTGAATGCATCGCGCAGATGCGCATCGGCCCTCGAGTAATATGAAGCACCAAGCTCGGCCGTCGCGCGTCCCAGAAAAACCAACGGATCGTTTGGCGCGACCTGATCAACCCGGTCGTACTTATCAAGCGCAGATGTAAACTTGCCATCTTTCATCAACTTTTCAGCGTCGGTCATAAACGACGTCACGCCCGACGGCTTCAGATCGCGGACAAAGGAGTTCACCATCAGCGGCCGCTCGTTGGCCGGTGCGCCCGGTGTGGCGTTTGCCGACTTGTCATCCGTGCTTTTGCCGCCGGGTTGTGGAGCGGGATTCGCCCCGCCCGCCTGGGAGGCATTCGGAATCATCGGCGGCTTCCCATTGCTCGGGTTGCCCGGCATCAAAGGCTGGCCGGGTTTGTTCGCCTTGATGTCGTTGTTCGCCGTTCCCTGCTTTCCGGCAGCGATCGCACGGCGTTGTTCGTCGAACGTGCGGCTTGCATCCTGTTCTTCGGTGATCGGATTGTTCTTGTTGTATACCGCCAGACGACGCTGAAGGTCCTGATACGCGGGGCTGTTCGCGGCGATCGACACGCGCGATTTGGGTGGCAACTGCCCCAGCACTTTATTTCGTATTCCGATTTCGCCCAGCGTGTTGCTCGAAACCTGCGCGCCTGGAGCCGCCGCATCGATCGGTTGCTGTGGCTTCGCATTGGAATCAGCCGGCGCTTGCGGCACGGCGTTGTTAATCGGCGCGGTCGGATCGTAAGCCTTCGGCGTGTTCAAGCCAGGCTTCTCCACGCCATTATTAGGCACGGTTCCGTTCGTCGAATTCGGTCCGGGTGAATTAATCGGTTGTCCGACGGCGTCGGTTGAAATCGGCTGATTGGTCTGGAGTTCAGACCGCAGTTTCGCGATCGACGCCGCATCGAGCGATGTTCCGTTGCGCAGCACGCTGGGGTCGACGTAATTGTTGAGGAAGCGTTGATCGTTCTCACTACCGAGATTCCACTGCCGCACGCCATATAGCGGCGAAGCGGTGAGCACGGTCGCTTGGTTGCTGGAATCCGTCGGGCCGGGGAGAACCGCCTGCCCGTTGCGAAGCTGCTGCGTTGCATAATCCTGGTACGCGACGTTGAACCCCGCGGTGGAGGCGGGAGAATTGGCGATCGGCAGATTCGGGAGATACTGCCCGTTCGGCGTGACGGCCGAGCTGAAACCGACCGGCGGCGGTGCGCCGTTGCTCTGGCCGTAGTAAGCCAGTGCGCCTTGTGTGTTGTTATTGTTGTAAGCGCCGATCGGCGTTCCGGCGGAGTTACGGACGAAGTTGTCGGTAGTCGTGCCCGCCAGCGTGCCACGAAACGCCGTCGGATCGGTATACCCGATCGGCCCACGGAACTGTCGCCCGCCGGTGACATTGCCCGTGACAACCTGATTGCCGGTCACCAACTGCGAGGGGGGGCTGGGCGTATTGTACCCGCCGCTGCCGACGCGATTGTTCGCATCGTTGGCATGGCCGGCCGAACCGACCGCGTACTGCGCCATCGCGCTAGGCAGTCTGACGAACGCTCCGCCAATGGCAACGCCAGCAGCGGCAGCAGCGAGCACAAGAGTCTTCCGTTCAAGCTTCTTCATCGTCATGTCAATGTTCCTCAAAAACGTTCCTGAAAAACGTCGAACCGGCAGCACATCTTTCGAGCGGTTACCGTTGAGAGCATTGTACACAAAACTGTAGACGCCGCCGACGGAAGAAGGTTGCGAAAATGCGGCCAAGTTGTTTGTATCAGCGAATTGATTACGTGTTGACCGGAAGCTCGACCTATTCTTCGCCGTCGATCGTATCGCGCGGCGGCTTGGTCACCGGCTGTATGACCGAGCCGTCCCACCGTGTCGCAACGTTCTGTTTACGTCCAAAGCGCCACCGCGTGGTCAACATGCAGTCACGCTTCATGCCGATCAACTCGACGACAGCCCGCAATCGCGCGTCGCCGGCGGGCACTTGCACGATGACGGTATGGACATCTTTGCCCGTGGCCGCGGCGCTAATCAACGCGGTCGTAAACTGCTGAAGATTACTGGCATCGCCAAACGATTGAACATCGACGACCAGCGCGATGCCCTTCGCCAACTGCAGCATCGACAGGCTTTTGATCTGCGACGTTTTCTCCGCGATCCACCCGGCGAAACGCAGTTGGCCGGCGTCGACGTGCGTGTAGACGTGGAACACTTCTTCCGAGCGATCGAAGGCGGCGCGCAGGAACTTCTGACGCGACATGGCGCGGCTGCATTCGCGGAATAAATAGAGCGCCTCCAACGAATCGCGCTCGACGGCGATGCTTGAAGAAAGCGCTCCCGCCGCCGCGACGGGAAGCGAATAGAATTCCAGTTGCGTGGTTGAATGTGCGCATCGCGCCAAGGCGCGACCGGCGGTGATCGGCATTCCAAGAATGCCCTGCCGCACGAAATTGCGCACCGCCGCTTCCGCTCGCGCGGGGAGGATGTCACGCTGCATCAACGCGTTCTTTACGCATCGATGCGCACTCTCCGCGAACTGCCGCCGCGCTCGCGTATGCGTCGTCGGATAAATCGTGAGCGATTGCACTTCATCCGCGTCATTCGCGAAACGCTGCTTGTAACCATCATCGCCGGGCGTGATGTCGAGGAACGAAAAACCTTCTTCGTGCAGCATTTTCGCGAGCATGAGAATGTGCATTTTCCCCGGCGAATATTCGGCCAGCAGCGGGTTGTACGAAATCAGACCCAGTTGAACATGATCGCCGTAGACGTAATTGAGCTGGGCCGATGCCACCTGTGAGCCGGCCATGAGCGCCGTCGCGTGGATGAGCCCTGGCTCGCCGGTCATCGCTAGATAAAACGGACGGCGTGCCGCATCGTCTTCGAACGGCGCGACATTATTCACGGCGATCCGACGCGCATCGTGCGCCAATGCGAGCGATCCAAAAATCGCCTCCACCTCGGCCGGGCTGGTGAGCTTTTTGAACTCAACATCGCCGAGTTTTTTCAAGGCTCGCCAGCGGCTCTTGTTATTTTTCTTCGCAATGGATGTCTTCACCGCGCTGCCGTCGCCGAACCGCATGATCGGCCGCGGTCGTGCGGTCAACGCAAATCGGCCTCGCAGCGATGCGTCGGCCTCCAGCCACTTCGTCGAAATACCCGGAGTCAGGAAATGCAGCTTCAATGAATGACGTGGAAACGAACTGCGAATTGCGCGAATCGCGTTCGCGATGAATTCATCAGCAAGCGAGGGGTGGTTGATCCATCCCTGATATTCCGCCTGGTCATCGCCGGCGGCGATCAATGTTCTGCTCCCGTCTCGGGCGATTGCGAGAGGGAACATGCCGACCAACTGGCCATCCGCTCCGCGGGCGATCGCGAGTAGCGGTTCAAACGTCTTGGCGTAGGCGGCATACCAACACCGGGCGAATGCAACCGACTGAAACGGTGTCGCCCACGGGCAAGCCGCGCTCAATTGCTGCCATTCCCCTAAAAATTTGGAATCGGCCAGCATCTGTCGTGCAGCCTGATCGCGCAAGAAAACGATGTCGCCGGCTGTCATTCTAAAGACTTGCCTTTGGGCTCCAGGCCCGATTCCAGCCACATCCCGCGCCGGCCAACTGCCGGCGCGATCGGCGGCGCGGCGATTTTCGCCGCGCGGGGCGAGGTGTCGACGATGGCGGGCCAGATCGCAAGCAGACTCATGATCAGCCAGATAGGGATGAGCGTCGCGTAGGAGGTCGTGACCGTAATTCCCACCAGCCATACCGTGCCGACGATGAGGAATGCCGGATCGCGCCGGCTTGTTCGCCAGACATGGAAATAGTCGCGCGCAATCAACCCGACGCAGATCAGTCCCACCAAACCCGTCTCGTAAATATATGTGAGTGAGACGCTGAACACCGCGCCGATGTTTTCGAGCCGCTCGATGATCGCCGCCGACACTCCCGTGCCCACGCCAAATATGAAATCGGGGATCGAGCCGTTGGTCCAGATTTGAAATCCGTAAACCAGAGACGACGAACGCTCGTCCCACGAGCCGTTGCTTAACTTGGCGGCTGACCCGTGTCCTCCGCCGCCGGTCAATCGATTGCTGAGCGATTCAACCGCCAGCCAGAGAACAAGCGGCATCGCCACTCCGAAGATGCCCACGATGGCGGCAAAGGTTGACAGCGTCGCCTTGCTGCGAAGAAACCACACCGCGAGAAAAATTGAGCCGGCCGCGAGCGTGATGGCGGCGTGTCCTGACTGCGACAGGATGATCAACGCGATGCCAGACAGCGTCGCGCCGGCGAACAGCCTGGCCTGGATGCGGTTCGGTTGAACGCTAAAGCGGATGACGCCGCACATCTGGCCGAGCCACAGCAGCAGGATCGGCGCGAGCGAACTGGCCATGGCCGAGGGCTCGGGGAATAGGCCGAAGGGGCGCTGAATATATTTCACGATGCGATCGGCCGTCTCCGGAATGCTGAGAAACATCGGGTTGACGTAAAGAAACATCAGCGGAAACACGCCCTGCCGGAACGAATAAAGCTGATACGCACCGATCGCCGCGTGCAGCATCGTCGATATTGCAATACCGGTGAGCATCGGCATCAGGTAGCGCGGCGCGTAGATGAGCGTAACGAGGACAGAAGCAATGTGCAGCACCCAGACTGGGAGCGTCTTGAGCGCAAGATCAAGATCGGGACTTCCGGTGAACGCCAGCTTCAAGACGGAGGTCACCAGCGGAATCGTGATGAGCATGATCAGCTTCATCGGCGGAGGTTTCGGGCTGAATAGCAATGCCGGCGCGAGTACCGCGAGCATCAACATGTTCCCAATCTGAATCGCTGTGGAATGACCAACCGAGATGGCTGGATAGGGGATGAACGCGATAAAGCCGACCAACCCGATCAGCCAGGGCATAAAGCGTTTCGGCAGCAAGTCGATCGTGACACCGTGGAGGCGCGCGTCGGCCATCGCTCGCAGTGAAGCGAAATCGACGGCGTCGCGCTCGCGCGGCGAGCCAGCCGGCGACTCAATGTGCGGGATTTGCCTGGACGGTGCGATCATCGGTTTTCATCGTGCGGACGATTTGGAACTGACGCGATGCGTCATAGCCTTCCAGTGTTGCCGCGGCGGCGGTTGACCACGAAAAATGCTTTCGCGCGGCGTGAAGCTGCGATTCGAGTTCCTCCGGATTTATGGTTTTAAAGAGCTCCTCAATCGCGGCGGCTAATCCGTCACTCGTGCGATCACGAAACGTCAGGCCGACCTTGAACTCCTGCATAAGTTCCGTCAATCCGCCGGCTTCACTGGCGATGACGGGAACGTCGTGTGCCATCGCCATGAAAATCACACCGCTCTGCGCGTTGAATTCCGCCGTGTAAGGCAACACGACCGCACTGTGAGTTTTGAAAAGCTCAGGCAGTTCTTCATCGTCGATGAACCGATCGCGCAAATCAACCGCAACGCCGGCGGCACGGAGCGCATCGATCTTCGGAACGATCTGGTTCCTAAAGTAATCGCCCTCCAGCGGCGCGCCCGCAATTGTCAGTGAATAATCCCGCAGCTTGTTCATCGAATTCAGGAGTAAATCGAGCCCCTTGTTACGTCGAATCGCGCCGAAGAACAGTAGCCGCCTTGATGCCAAACGCTGCGACATCGATGTCGCGGTGGATGTCGGCTCGACTCGCCAAACGCCATGCGGCACGACGTGGATTGTCGGAGAGGCATCGCCGAGAAAATGCTGCAACTGCTCGCGAAGCAGCGGTGTCAGGACGAACAGCCCATCGCAAGCCTGGCACGCGCTGCGAAGCCACCGGTGCATCGCCGCCTTCGGCAACATCGGCGGGTAGCGGTGCGGGTAAATGTTGTGCACGGTGTAATACACGCGCTTGCCCATCGCCTGAATGCGGCGAATGAACGATGTCGCCAGCCAGGGTGTCCATTCCTGCAAGTGCACGGCCGTGATGTCGGGGCGCATGTCCAGCCAATTCAGGAATGCGCGTTCGCGCCGCGGGTAATGCGTCAGCCGGCCGATGATCCAATTTAATTTCGAAGCGTATTTGTCGCGATGCTTCAAAGGCGGCAGGACAGCGCTCACCTTGAACGGCAGCGACGCATTGCGAAACGCCAGTTCCAAATCTTCACTGCTGACGAGTTCAAACGTGCGACCGCGATTGGCCGGATGCGTCGCAAGGGCGCGCAGCAACTCCTGCGTGTAGCGGGCATGGCCGCCACCCGCGGAGGGCGTGAAAAAGACGATGTGTTCAGGCGACACTGGCCATCTCCGCCTCGACGACCACGACGCTGGTCATCTCACGTTCCGTATTACGCGAGAGCCGGCGCGATACTTTCGTTCGCAGATCCATAAAATTCATCAGCGTTAGCGCCCCGCCGTACACACACATGCCGGACGACACCTGCGCGACAAACGCGAGGCGCGACACATGCACGCGGAACACCCAGAGCATTCCCCCCATCAGCGTCGCGGCGACGACGGTTTGCGCGGCTGCGACAAACGGGAATGGCAACGCGAAGAATCGCCGGCCGACGATGACGGTTAAGCCGATCGAGATGACGTACGCCCCCACCGACGCGATGGCCGAGCCGTTGATGCCCCAGCGTGGAATGGCGACGACGTTGAAGGCGACGTTAATGATTGCAGCGAACAGGACGATCCAAACCTGCACGAGCGTCTTGTGCGAGAACTGAAACGCGGCGTCGAAATGGCACGCTTTAAAGCCGGAGAGAAACGTGCCGATCGCGATCAGCGGCATGATGTGGACGGCTGCGGCGCGGTAGCTTTCGCCTAGAAAGTTTTGCGCCACGCCCGGCGAGAGCACGGCGATACCGACCGTACAGGGCAGGCCGATCGCGAGCAGCGCGGTAGCGTTCAGCTTCATATGCTTTTGCGCGACGGCGACGCCTTCCTTTTCAAACGCACGAACGGCCAGCGGAAAGACGGCCATGTAAACCGTCAACATGACGAGCATGAGCGTCTGCGTCGTGAAATCGACCGCCACGCTGTACAACCCGGCAGCGGATTCGCCCAGAAAGTGCGCAATGAGAAATCGATCCGAGCTGCCGATCACGATCGTCAGCGCGACGGTCAGCGACAGCGGCAGGCCGTACATGGCAAGGCGCTTCAGCATCGCGCGATCGATGAGAAGCTTTACATCGCGCCAATCGCTGAGGCCCGCATACGCGACGGCCAGCGTCATGCCCGCGCCGAAGCCGACGAGCGGCCCCCACCAGCCGGCACCGAGAAACATGATGAGTCCGCCCAGCGCCACGCCCACCAGCGAACGCATCACCTGCATGATCATGTAATGCCACGGCCGAAGCGTCGCGCGGGCATATTCGCAACCGAGCTCGAACGCCGCCGTCAACGCCATCACCAGCCAGCACGGCAAAATCGCCGCGTGCCACTGCGACGGCAGCGGCATGACATACATCGCGGCGGCAACAATGCCGATGCCCAGCACCAGCGCCCCGTTCAGGCACGCCAGCGTCGATTTTAATTTAGCTGTATCGTCGGAATAGATCGGCAGATATCGGACCAGCGACAGCCGCATCCATTGAAACAAAAGTGCGTTGAGCAAATTGACCGTCGCCATCACCAACGCGTAGCGCCCGTAATTTTCCGGGGAGAGCAGATGCGTAAATAGCGGAATCGCGGCAAACGCGATCATCCCCGGCAGGCCGCGAGCCAGCAGGTAAATCATCGTGTGCGAGAAAATGTGCTTGCCGTTACGCGACATGAATTGGAAAATTAATCCGTGATCGATGTATCAACAGCCGTGTCTGCCAACGCTCGTCCGAGAATCATCGAGCGCGGCAGACGCCGACTTAAGAGCAGACGGTCAATATGGGCAATCAATACGCCCCGTCGCGCTTCAGCAACGCCATGACCGTCTTGGCCATGATGTACACATCGAGCCATGGCGACCAATGGCGGATGTAAAATTGATCCAGGCGCACCCGATCGGCATAGCCAACATCATTGCGGCCTGACGCCTGCCACAGACCGGTAATCCCCGGTTTCACCGCAACATACTGTTTGAACACCTCGCCGTAACGCTCGATCTCGGCCTCGACGATCGGGCGCGGGCCAACCAGGCTCATATCTCCGCGCAACACATTCCAAATTTGCGGCAATTCATCCAGACTGGTTTTGCGAAGAAATTTGCCGAACGAGGTCACGCGCGGATCATCGCGCAGCTTGTGATCGCGATCCCACTCCGCGCGGGCGCCGGGGTCTTTGTCCAGCAACTCTTGAAGCATCACATCGCCGTTCACGTGCATCGTGCGAAACTTCCACGCCTTGAAGCGCGTTCCGCCTTTGCCGATGCGCGTGTGACCGAAAAACAGCGGACCGGGGCTCGTCCATTTCGCGAGCAGCGCGATGCCGCCAAGCAGTGGCAATGCGCAGATAAAGACGACGCTCGAGAGCATCAAGTCAATGAAGCGGCTCAACATCTGCGGCGTGGAGACGAGCGAGTCGTTCCGCACTTCGAGTCCGCTGAGTCGTCCGCAGCTTCGCGATGCGCCCCACAGGCTTGGCAACGTCGAAGAGTCGGAGAGCACCAGCACGTGCGGAATGAGGCTGCCGTAACGATCGAGCGCATCACCCAGCTGAGCCGACGATGCATCGGGCAATGAGATGACGGCGTGACGAATGCCTTCAGCGCGAACGATCGAGGCGAGCGTCGCGTGGTCGTTGACGACGGGCAAAATCGAGCCGCGGCAGTTTGCATCCGGATCGGTCAGCATGGCCGGTCGCAGACCCGAACGCGGAACTTCGAGCAGCATCTTGGCAACGTCTTCAGCACAATCGCCCGCGCCGATGACCAGCGTCGGCTCGCCCTTGTGCTTCTCCAGGATCGCCTTGAC
>CAXSBN010000018.1:0-16686 GCA_964236135.1 uncultured Phycisphaerae bacterium | reverse complement strand
GTCGGATAGCCCCACCAGCCGCGGTTGACGCATAGATGCCGAGCGACGGTGCGAAGCACCGGCAACAACGCGACGACGAACGGCAGCGACACCAGGAGCCACAACGACAGGCCTGGCTTGACCAGCGCGCCCGTGGCGGCGGCGAGAACGATGGCGGAGGTCACGCGCGTGATCTGCCGAAACTCGATGACCGGGTGAACCCAGATTTCGATGTAGAGATGACTGAACCAGTAAACGACGATCAGCGGCAGCAGCACAACCGCCGACAGTACGCCCGGCGTCTGGCCGAGCGAAAGATGCATCGCGGAGATCAGGAATTGCGCGATCATTCCGCCGATGCCGAGCGAAAGCACGTCGGCGGCGACGAGCGGCGCGATCGTGCGCGCGTTCCGCCGGATCGTCATCGAGAGCGCCGCGGCCATCGTCGTCGTGCGTTCGCCGCGCAACGATGAATGCGACGACATCGCGTGGTCGGCCGCCGTGAAAGAAATCGCCGGCCGATCGATGAAGATTCGCCGCTCCGAGTTGCTCGTCGCGTCGTGATGCACGGGCGCGTCGAAAAGCTCATCCAGTGAATCAAGGTCAACGCCCGCATTTTGTCCGTAACCGGTCATGATTTTCTCGCCCCTCCCGGGGCCTTCAGTGAATCGATGCGTCGATCAGAACTCTTGAACGTCTGGCAGCTACACACTGAGCGCCCGACGCCCGATCCTTCAATCAAGCATCCATCCGCAGAATCAAGTTTTTCAAACTCACAGAGCGCTACGATCTGACAGACAAACACCCACTAGCACTGCGGAATGGTTCCAAACTACCTCGGACGGAACTTGCACGCGCGACCCGGACCCACGACCAGGCCGCGGCGTGCACCCGTTCCATCCACTTCATCCGTTCAACTCGGCCGACCAGTCCGGCTCGTTCGTCGCGAGCGTGCCGGCGGCGACCGGTTCGCGTTGTTCATATCCAAGCTGCGGCGACGGCTGAGTTCTTCCACCCGCGGACAACAGCATCTGATCGTTCTGCGACAGCGGCATCCACGATCCGCCGTAATAACGCGTCGATGCATCAGCCTGCACCTCGTTGGCGACAGCACCCACGACGTTCGCGCCGATCTTTTCCAGGCCGGCAACCGCGGCGGCGGCGGCGGAACGCATCGAGTGATCGACGCGCAGCACCAGCAGCGTGCAATCGGCCGGGGCAGCAAGCACGCGCCCGTCGGCCACGCTCGCCAGCGGCGGCGAGTCGATGATGATTCGATCGAACGTCTCGGCCAACGCCTGCATTAGCCGACCGAAACGCTTGCTGGTCAGCAGCTCGGTCGGATTACCCGGCAGCGGCCCGCACGGCAGCACGAACAGGCCCGGCGAGCGCGTCGGAACGATCGCATCGCGAAGCTTGGCTTCGCCCGACATGACCGTCGACAAGCCCGCAGCGCCATCGATTTCAAATATCAAATGTTGAACCGGCCGACGCAAGTCGCAATCGATCAGCAACGTGCGATCGCCCGCCTCGGCAAACGCGATGGCGAGATTGCTCGCGGTCGTCGACTTGCCGTCGCCGCTGGTCGGCGAGGCGACGAGAATCGTCTTGGCGACGCTGGCAGCGCCCAAATGCAGCGAGGTGCGGACGGAGCGGTAGGCTTCGGACGCGGCTGACCGTGTGTCCAGACGCAGCAGTTGGCCCCGCGCCACCGAGGATAATTTGGAGTTAACACGCGGAACGCTCGCGAGCACCGGCACGCCGAATAACATCGTGATTTCATCGGCCGATCGAACCCGCGCGTCCTGCCACTCACGGAACATCGCGCCGCCCGATCCGAACACCAGCCCCGCCACCAACGCCGCCGCCAAGACCATGCTTTTGCTCGGCTTGACCGGCTTCTTTTCAGCACGCGCCACGTCCATCACCTGCACGCTCATCGCGCCGGCTTGAACACTGTTGACGCTCACCTCGGCGATGCGGGTGTCGATCACGGCGATCTGCTTTTGCAAACGATCAACTTCGGATTCCAGGCTCGCATATTTCATCGCTTCTGGCGTCTGCTTCTTGGCTTCGCCGTTTTGCACCTGTAATGCGGCGCGCAGCTCGCGTTCGCGGTGCTCCGACGCATCGAGCAGCGCGCCCAGCGCGGAAACTTGCGATTCAACCATCGACCGCTCTTTGCTCACGATCCGCTTTTTCAGCGAATCGACCGTCGTCTGCAAAACGGCGACGCGCGGATTGCTCGAGCCTTGCGTGCCTGAATTGGTCGTGATGGCCAGCGAATATTGCGACAATTGACTGCGCAGCTCATCGTATTCCTTGTCGCCCTGATCGCGGCCGTTCTTCGACTGCATCGCCTCGACATACGCCGAGATTGTGTCCGGCGTTTCCAGCGCGGCCTTGGTGGCACTGAGCTGGGCGCGGAGATCGATCGTGTTCACTTCAGCACTCGTCAACGTCGCGGCCAGAGAGTTGGCACGCTCGATGGCGGCGTTACTCCGATCGTTATTGAACGAGATCACCTGCGACTTAGCCTTCAGATCCTGCATCTGCGCGAAATCATTGTCGCGCGTGGCAAGCAGCTCCTGCTTCTGCTTCTGCAACACGCCGACCATCTGTTCGCCCGTCGAACGCTTTTCATGCGTTGTCTGTTCGATGTATGAGCTCACCACGCTGTTCGCGAACTTGGCGGCCTCGGCGCCGTCGGTCGAGTCAACGCTGACCGACACGACGTCGCTCTTCTTGCCCGCTTCAATATTGAGCAGACCGGCACGTTGCAGCCACGACACCGGATCGTCGCCCGCTGCCGCGAACGTCCTGAGCTTCGTATAATCGATCGCATCGAGCGCGCGCTGCAAAACGGGCGTCGACTGCATCAGTTCGGTCTGAGTCTGAAGAAAGCTGTCGCTCTCGGCAATGAAGCCCTGGTTCTCGGCAAAGACTTTCGGGCCGTTCTGCTGAATCGAGATTCGCGCGGTCGCGCGATACACGCGCGTCGCGACCGATAAATACATCGCCGCCATCGTGAGGAAGCCGAATACGATCGCGGCGACTGTCAGCCGACGTCGCCACAGCACTTCGATGAGCGGGCTCGCCATCGCAGCTTCACGTCCCGCGAACGTGCCGGCACCGCCGAACACGTTCGTGTCGTTTGCGCCCAGGGCTCCGCTGGGATTGTTGCGAAGCATCTGCATCTTCACCCTTCTTCGACTGAGCAATATCGCTCGTCACCAGAGATACAATCCGATGTATCTCCGGCCATGGCAAATCGATTCACCGTACGCCTGCGTCTGTATAACGCAACTGCTGGATAAACGTTCCGGCGATCCAAAATTTCACGGAAACTTCATAGCGATTCGCGACGATTCGGTGAAGTGTCTTATCAAGGCGTCGCGGCTACCCACGTGTTGGTCACAGTGGAACCTAAACCTATCATCGTCTGCTTTCAAGCGGATTTTTAGACAATCGAAAGAGGATTCGCCGGGAATTGTGGACGTCCGAGGCGGACTTGCCGTCAGCCCGCAGGCACGGCGCGGAGCAAACGATGAATCAGCGCGATTGCGCAGATTAGGCAGGATGTAGCGATGTTATCGAGTGTTCGCCATGACTGTATCGCGATTTGACGGCGGTCAATGCTGTAATTCAGACATGAGCTGCATGGTATAGCCGACCATCGGCGTCCAATACTCGCAAGTGTTCCAATTTCCTGAAGAAAGCGTCGGCGCATCATCAACCGTGCCGCCTATGCCGTTCATGACGCCGCCGGAGATGATCGGCGTTGGCGGTTTAAACTCAGTCGTAACATACAGACGTGGCTGGTTGCGGCCGACGCCCGATATCGTGCTCGCCGAAAACGGATTGCTGCCGAGAATCCAGTCGAGCTGTCGTTGTGCCCGGCCTCGCAGCGACGTGTCTTTCAGAACCGTCGCCGCCCGCGCCATCGCCAGGCCCGTCGAGGCCAAATGTGCGTTGATGCCGACCCACCAGTCACGCGACCAACTGTATTCGTTTTCCGTGCGCATGAAATATCGATATCCGAAGCGCTCGTTGATCGGCCGCGCGTGCGCGTCGCGCGGATTGAGGTAGAGCCCGAACGGCGCGATATCGAAGGCCGATCGTGACGCCATCGACGACAGGTGCGACATCGACAGATGAAGCGACTCCATCCACTTGCCGCGATCGGGCAGATTCAATCGTTCGATCGCCGCGCACAGTGCCAGCGGCGGCATGTTTCCGTGGTGAATTTCGCGCGATGGATCGTCCGATCCCCGGGCTCGCCGAAACGCGCCGCGGCACGCCGGATCACTTTTCGCATCGAACTGTAGCGCGAGCAGGCCGTCGAGGTAATGCGTCGCGAGATTTGCGAAGCGATCCTCCGGCGTTGCGCGATGCAACGCGCACATCGCGATCACTCCCGCCGCCCAGTGGGTGACGGTGTCGGGCGTCTGCGTTTCGCACCACTCCAGACATCGCAGCGCGGCCGCCATGCACGACTCGGCGAACTCCGGATCACTGTCGCGCGTCAACATCGCGAGCTGCGCTTCAACGCGAATAAAATGAAATTGCGCCGTCAGCACCGCCGGCTCGACGTGAATCACGCGATCGTCGGGCGTGCCGGGCTGGTTGTCAGTGTAACGATTGCCGTCATCGCCGCCGCAGTAATTCATCAGGTAGCCGGCCGGCTCCTGCATTTTTCGGAAATACGTTTCGCCCCAGCGCAGCTCTTCGACGATCTGCTCGCGCGGCAGGCCGACGTTTTCATCGCACACATCCGCTAGTCCGATCATGCCGTAGATCGTCGCGTCGACCCACTTGCGCAAATCGCACGCGTCGTGCCAGCCGCCCGCGGTATCCAATCGCCGGCCGTTGTCTTGCCGAACGCCGTCGTCAAGGTGGCAGGGCGCGTGATGGCCGGTCGTGCTATCGCCGCAACGCTGGCGAGCGAAGTAGGCGACCGACTTTGCAATTGCGGAAGCGTACGGTTTTTCGGCCACTTCAAAATCAACCGGGCTGAAGTTCTGGCCGCGCAATTGGTACGAGCCCGCCCGGTTCAATCCGGAAAAATCGCCGGCTATGTAAGCTCCAAAATCCTGCGCGGAAGTCGCTACGGGCAACATATCCACTGCCTGCACGAGCTTCCCCGAAACTCGATCAACTAGCTGTAGTCGAGTCGCGGCACTTCCGCGGATCACGCATCGTTTCAGCGGCGACGAGGTGGGAAATCCCACATGATTCAATAAAATTTGCGGCTCGGCGTCCTTTGGGGATGAGAACGATAATAAAGACGCCGTGACTGCGCCGGCGACAGTCGTCGCGGCCGCCGCCTCGACGGAATGGCGAAGAAATCGTCGCCGGGAGATCGATGATCGCGGCTCGTGAGGCATGACCGGACGGTTACCATAACAACTTGACGCGCCCCGCGCCAGGCTATCGGATATTCAGACATCGCTTTCGCCCGTAAGCTCGTTTTGAAATGTCTGATTCTCAAACACCCGTTCACTCGATCTCAAGTGGTGTCGCGTCTTCGCGACGAAGCGGCGCCGCGCCGATGCGCGTTCTGCTGGTCGTCGAAGCATCCGCCGCCGGCACGGGGCGGCATGTGCTCGATCTGGCGCAGGGTCTTGTCGCGCGCGGGATTGACACGCATCTGCTTTATGCAACGCATCGCATCGACAAGATTTTTGCCGCCCGTCTCGAAAAAATCGCCGGCCTCAAATCAGGCAAGCTAAAGGTGTACACCAACATCGGCCCGCGCGACTTTCTTGCGTGGCGCGCGATCCGCCGCTACGCGAAACAGAACGGCCCGTTTGACATCATTCACGGCCACAGCTCCAAGGGCGGCGCGCTCGCCCGGCTGGCGGCGCTCGGCACCCGCGCCCGCGCGATCTACACCATTCACGGCCTGGTCACGATCGACAAGCACATTCCCATTTTTCAGCGCACGGCCTACTTCTCGATCGAGTGGACGTTGAGCAAAATCTCGGCGCGCATCATCGCCGTCGCCCCCGAAGAGCAACGCGCCGCCATTGCCGCCGGCTTTGGCCGCGATCGCGTGATCTGCATCCCCAACGGCATTGAGCCGCTCGAACTGACACCGCGCACGATTGCACGCCAAACGATGGGCGTGAGCGATGACGCGATCATCGTCGGCTTCATCGGCCGGCTCGTCGATCAGAAAGCGCCGCATGTGCTCGTGCAGGCGTTCGCGAAATCGCTTGAAGTCGCGCCGACCGCGTGCCTGGCGATGGTAGGTGGCGGCCCGCTCGACGAGTCGCTGAAGGAGCTGGCCGCGACGCTGAATGTCGCCGACCGCGTCATCTGGCTCGGACCACGCGATGCCCGGGAAGTGTTGGCCGGCTTCGATCTGTTCGCGCTGTCGAGCCGCAAGGAGGGGCTGCCGTACGTCGTACTCGAGGCAATGGTGACCGGGATGGCGATTGTCGCGACCGAGGCGTCGAGCGTGGAGATTCTCGTCCGTCCGGGCATCAACGGCGAGATCGTGCCGACCGATGACGTACCCGCTTTTGCGGAAGCACTCATGCGCGTCATGAGCGATTCGCAACGCCTTCGCAGATATGGCGAAGAGTCTCTATTGCGTTCAAAGTTTTTCTCGATCGACGAGATGGTTGAGAACACGCTGGCGGCTTACCGCGACGTGTTGGCCGAACGTGATGGCGTGAAGAAGTAGCCGCAATGCTGCACGCGATCCAGAAACTCGTTCTCTCCGTCGATGCCGCCATCGCATCGGCATCCCTCGCCGTTCGCCAGGAAAAGCCGGGCCTGTTGGCGTTTTTGTTTCATTCAATTTTCCGCGACGAGTGCGAGGTATCACAACACGTCGTCGATCCACTTGAACGCACGACAACGGCGTCTCTCCGTGAACTGATTTCTTACTACCGAAAGCTCAACTATCGCTTTGTCAGCGAATCGGATCTGGCCGCCGGTTTACAGGCGACCGATCGTTGCGTGCTGCTGAGCTTCGACGATGGATATGCGAACAACCTGTTCGCGCTCCCTATCCTCGAAGAGTTTCAGGTGCCGGCGAATTTCTTTATTTCAACCGCCCACGTGCGCGATCAGAAAAGTTACTGGTGGGACGTTCTTTATCGCCAGCGGATGGCGCGCAATGTTTCATTGCGGGAAATTTATCACGAAGCCGTGGCGCTGAAGCAAAATACCACGGATGTCATCGAGCAAAAGCTCGTCGAGCTTTTCGGCGCAGATTGCCTTTGGCCGCGCGGTGAGATCGATCGGCCGTTCACGGCCGCCGAATTGCGCGACTTCGCGAAGCATCCGCTGGTCACGATCGGCAATCACACCGATAATCATGCCATCCTCACGAACTATTCGGAAGACGGCGCGCGGCGGCAGTTGGAGACATCGCAGCAGTGGCTGGCGGACACGCTCGGCCATCGGCCACGTGCGATTGCCTATCCAAACGGCGCGTACAACGATTCCATCATCAACCTTTGCCGCGCGGTGGGTTTATCGATCGGGTTCACCGTTCGCCCGCGAAAAAATATGTTGCCGCTCGCGCGCGACTCGGCCGGCGGGATGTTCCGGATTTCGCGCTTCTGCCCCAACGGTCACGCGCCGATCGCTCGGCAGTGCCGCGCTTTCCGCTCTGATTTGAACATGTACAGCGGCCTTCGCGATGTCTACCTGAAATACGCTCGGGGCCAGACCGCGCAATAAGCTCAATCTGATTTTTCTTCCTTCACCGAAGTCGATGGATTTAGCACCACGACCGTGTTCGATGCCAGATCGCCAAGCCGTTGCCGGAGCGGCGTGAAGAGAATCGCCAGCATCGGCAGCAATAGCATCGAGATTTCAACGACGCGAATCAGATTTCTCACCACGATCGCCAGTGTCCTCGGTCGATCGCCCGCGGTGTCGACCGTTCGTAGACCAAAAATCAATTTCCCAAGCGTCCGCTGCGTCAATAGCTCGGAGACCAGTGTGTGAACGAAGTAGATCGCGGTCGCGATCAACAGCAGACCGATACCCTGCGACGAGCGAAACATATCGCTCACCGACTGATTGCTCGGCGAGTGTGCCACGATGTAGAAGTCGGCCGCCAGCACCGGCAGTGCGTCGACGAATCCGGCCCAAAGCCGGAGGCTGAATGGGGCGAGGATGACATAAGGCACCTGATCGCCGCCGCGCCTGGGGAGGCGGCGCTCGGCTGACTGATTCTGTCTTTGTTTGACCGGGTTGAACAAGAAAAAGGTGACGAGGATAGTCAGTGGCAGCGTGATCCACTCGTACAGCGAGTTCGGCGATGCGGCGTCATTGTCGAGCAGCGGAACTTCAACAACTCCATGCCGCAATTCACCGGAGGCCGAGTACGGTTGTTCGACGAACGTTTTCTCGCCGGCATAAAGCAGCCGCAGACCGCCGAACGCTTCGTGAAGGTAACAGTCCTCATTCGCCTTTAAGCCCGGCGGTGCCTTGAGCACCTTGGGCGGCGAGTTCATCGCGTCAAGGAAATGCAGTTGCCCGGCCGGCCCACCGTCGGCCACCCATAGCGCCGGGCGCGGTAACTTGGCGAGTATTTGAAACGAGGTTGCACGCGATTCGACCTCCGCGATCGGCGAAAGGCCGGCCCCCAACTTCCAGCCGATGATCGCGATCTTTGACGGCGATCGCTTTAACGCAAGGAATACTTCACGCGAGGACGACACGGCAAGCGCGACGTTGCGATCATCCAAGCCCGACAGCGTGAGTTCCGGAAGATTCGGCACGACGGCGCGGAGCTTCCATTGATCGCGCACAAGCTCAAACATCCCAAGCTGCGCAGCGTCGCCCGTCGATTGCCGTGTCGCGGGGCGCGCGATTGGCCGCGTCATTGGCTGCGTTGTCGGGTCAATTTCAGGGAGACGACCGCGAGCAAGCGCGAACAACGCGCCGTCGCCGCCCGCGATCGCCAGCGGCGTGACGCCTTTCGGCAAATCCGGGCCAACCGATCCGCCGCCGCTCCAAACGCTCATCCAGTGACCGGTGTCGAAGAGCAGTGTCAGCTCGCCACTGGCGCGCTGCGCAACGCCGGTAGTGCGCGAGTCGACCTGCGTGACCCAGCTCCAGTTCCCGGCGAATTGTCCGCGAGATTGGACGATGGTGATGGACGCGCCATCCACTTTCGGATTCGCCCCGGTTCGCGCGATCCAGTCATTGTCTTCGCCGCCAAGACTGAGAATTTCGATCAGGTCTTTCGACTGCTGCGTCGAAGGCTTCGTTGCCGGAACAGTCTGCGCAACCGCACTCGACGCCGTCGCGACGATCAGACACGCCAGGCAGCGCAACACAAATTCAGCGCATCGCCGCATGTTCGTCGACCTGTTTCATATGAGAGACGCCCGCCCGCTCGGCGGTTGGGAACGAAAACGTTTTGTCGTTGGGCACCGCGTCGCGATGGGTGGCAACCTCATCCAACTCAAACGACATCGTGCTTCCGGTGTCCGGAAAATAGAGCCGATACATCGACGCTACCATCGGCGGCTCAACGGCGTTGGACGCGATCGCCGGATCGCTCAACGCTTTGTGCTTCGACAAGTCGGCCCGCAGCACCGCTCGGCCGTTCGCATCATAAAGGATGACTTTCACCGGCAGCTTGGTCGACCGGTCGTACCACACTTCGCGCTGCGCGGTCCATCGATCCGACGACGGCATGTTCCACAGCAGCATGTACGCGTCGGCATCATTGTTGAACCGCATCACCGGCACCGGCGGCTGCTTCAGGTTTGTCTCGATCACACCCACGCCGAGCACATCGAGCAGCAATTCAGGATTGATCGGCATCTGCGTCGCATCGACGTCGGCGACGCGCGAATGCGTGCCCCACCACATCGTGTCGACATCGCCGTGGACGAGCAGCCAATACCGATCGTTATTGCTGCCGATTTCAAAGACGCGCCCCGCGACATCTTTCTTCGCGACAAGCAGCAGCTCGTTCGGCCGTCGATAGATCAGGTTGATCGTGCCGTTGATAAAGTTCTTCTTGCCGTGATCGACGATGCTCGCCTCAAAATCGCCATGTGACCAAAGCGAGGGAACGCGGGAATTATTCTCGTTGATCCCGTCGATGACCTTGGCCATCGGGTCGGTCGGGCCGAGATAAAGCGGCTTGCGGAGGTAATCGTTAGTCGCCTTGCAGCCGCCAAGCGCAAATAGCGCGATGACCGCGAGCCGCCTCACAGTCCCTCGCTCATGATCTGACCAAGCTGCTGGCTGACTTCGACGATCTGCTGCTCGTTCATTTTTGGATTAAGCAGTTCGAACGCATCGTCGCGGCCCTTCAATCGCACGCGCCAGATTTCGCGATCGCCGGCGATTTCCGTCGTGTCGTAAATCACCAGGCGTTTTCGCATCAGCACTAATCCCAGCACGAAGCGGAAATGAAGTTTCGACTCGTCGGTCGCGTCGGCGAGACGTTCGAAAAGATCGCTCAGCACGCTGTCATCGACGAACAGCTTTTTCTTCGCTTCATGCCGCGGCATCACTGCCTGCCAGAACGCCAAAACGTTGCGGCGATCGAACTCGTCCCAATGTTCGAGCGACACGTCCGCGCGTTCAAAACCCGTTGATGATTCCACCAACGCCGCCATGAATTTTTCGCCCGGATGAATGAAGCGGCCGCTCACGCGGCAAACACCTTGCGGGCGAGCCACGTCATATCCGCTTCCCAATGGACGAGCGGAAGCGGGGGGCTCAGTCAAAGTCGGTTGTTGAAGAGCGGCCGTGCTCACTAGCTATTTCCTCCATCTGCACGCTTCGTCGCGCGGAAGGATCAATCTACCACAAACGATCGCGAATCCGTACCGCCAGCGCCGACGAGAAATCGAACCGGCTTGCCGCACTTCGGGCAACGGCCGTCATAGCTGGTCCCGTCGAGCGACCGATAAATTCGTTGATACGTTTTGCAACAGGCGAACTGTACGCTGAGAAATGGTCGATGCGGTGCAGTATTTGACTCGCGCGTTTTTCCAGACGACTCCGGTAGCGAGGATAAATCCAACTTGTAATCGCGCGGGTCAGCCATGGATGAGCCGTGATTGGATCGCGGGAATGATGCGCTTCACGAGCGTCACGCCCCGCGACAGTTCATCGGCAAGTGCCGTTTCGATCGTCGCTCTTTCCTTATCGCTCGAAAGGTCGGCGAGGTTGACGCGGACATTGTGAACGGCACATCGTAACGTCGCCATCGATAGCTCCGCGCACACGGCCAGGTCGGACAATAAATATTTATTGACGATCAGCAAGAGCGTATCGCACAACCCGAGCATCGCCACGGCCGTCGCACCCACCGCCCGCGGAATGCCGATGCAGGCCTGTAGCATGTCGGCAACTTCCCGAGCGTCGCCCACCTTTTTCGCGGCTTGAAGCGCGGCGAACGCGCCCTGATCTTCGACCATCAGCGTCAGGAACACCTGCCGCGCGCGGACCAGTTCCGTCACGGCTGACTCGAGTTGAGGGAGGTGCACTGCCAGCTCTTTTCGGCCGACACTATAGCTCAACACCATCTGCCCGATCGCTGCCGCCGTCGCGCCGGCCAGCGCCGCGACCGCCCCGCCGCCCGGTGCCGGTTGCTTGGCGGCGGCGGCGTCAAGAAACTGCCTGATCGACGTGGAAGCTGTGAGCGGTTCGCCTGTCATTTCCCATCGTTTCAAGCAGATCGGCCGCCGCGATATCGCTGCGATCGCATCAAAGTGCTTCTTCGTCGTGTTCCACTTCGTTGAGATATGTCAGCGCGCGTTCGAGCTCCCCTTTTAAATGACGCACACGCAGCAGGCTCTTCACGCGCGTGATCAGCTCGAATTTATTCACCGGCTTGCTGACAAAATCATCCGTACCGCATTCGCTTGCCTGCTCGATGTCGCCCAGCTCATTCAACGCCGTGACCATCAGAACCTGAATATCGCGCGTCTCCGGGTCCGACTTTAATTTGCGACAGACCTGAAACCCGCTCATCCGCGGCATCATGATGTCCAGGAGAATGAGATCGGGATTGTGGACGGCCACTTTTTCCAGCGCGTCGACGCCGTCGATCGCGACGAAAACTTTGACCGGCAACGATTCGAGAAACGCCGACAGCAATTCGACGTTCTGTGGATTGTCATCGACGATCATCACTGTCGATTGCGGCAGAAAAGATTCAACACTTCCCGCGATCGTCGGCTGCGCGCTGGTCGTTGGTAAATTCGATTCGGTCATCGGGGCCTCGATCGGTTGATCCGCAAAAAACATCATACCGAGTCGCGCGCGGGCGGGGTAACGATCGGCTCAATTTGGTATCGCTCGATCATTCCAATCAACCGCTCGCGCGGCTGCACGACGTACGGCAACTCGCGATTGAAGAGCACGGCCTCTTCCTTTTCGCGAACCTGTGCCTCGCGATACGCCGCCTCCCACGCGGCCACGCGCGGCGAGCGTGCGAGTTCCAATCGCAGCTCCCGCTGCATCTGCGCAAAGAGCGTCTCTCGATGCGGCGAACGTCGCGGCGCGGCATCGATCATTGCAACAAGACTTTGTTTTCGGCTGCCAAGCACGCGGTGCTTGAGGCGATGGCCCTGCTGCCGCATGCACGATAAACAAACGCGATCACGATCCAGCGATTCGGGCAGGAACATCGTCGCGGTCGTTACTGCGAATCGAGGCGGCGACACGTCGAAGAATGACGCGATCAGGCGATCCGTGACTTGATCATAACGCCCGCCACCAATGCCATGCACAAACTGGTCGGCCACGAAGAGCCGGAGGAACGTGGTCAGCGTCAATGCCCGTGGCGAAAGACGATGATTCGAGGCCGTCAAAAATTTCGATAGCTCGTCGGCGGCGCGAAAGGCGTTCATCTTTCGGTCAAATGTGAATGTTTCGCCGTCGAGCAGCGATAAAAGCCATCCGTCCGCCGATCGGAACAAGCTCGGTCGCGTGCGCGTGCCGGCAGATAGATCGTCGAGCCAGAACGGTGACTCGATGGATTCGTCGCTGGTGAACAGATCCGGCATCGGCCGCATCGGATTGGTGGTGCCCGTCCGCGAACGATATTCGGCCAGCGCGGCATTGTAGCTCGCGGCGAATTTATCCGGCCGCGACATGAGATGACAGACGAACGCCAAGTATGCCCGTGCCTGCAGCATCGGTGAAATCAGCATCGCGTGATGCCGCAAGCCGAACGACCAATCAATCTCGTGCTGGGCGGAAGTCAACATTGCCGAGAGCGTGGTCGGTTCCAAAGATTGCCGGCGCAGCGAGCGAAGCAGATCGAACAACAACGGCTTGCCGATGTTTGTCGGCCAACGCATGGCGGCAGCACGTTCTAATTTTTCCAGATGACCGGGTGTCGGCGGCGCGAGCAAACCCGACCACGCGGCAGAGGAAAACGCGGCATCGTCGGTCAACGGAATCGATTCGCCCGGCCAGCGCAGACTTAAATGCTTGGGCTGATCCGTGTCGACGGCGAAATGAATCGCGTCCCCTTTATCGCTGGCATTCGCCCGCGCGGCGACGGCGTTGATCAACACATCTTTCGCCCAGACGCCCGGATGATACAGCTCGGTCTGATGGCCGGTTGCAAAGAGCAACACATCGTCAGATGGCTGCCCGAGGAAGCTGCGCATTTGACCACGGACTTCGCTCAAGGGAACGTTTTGAACGAGCGAAGCAGACGATCGCAGTGCGCGATTATTCTGACGCGCGTCATCGACAATCGCATCGATCTCCGGCCAGATCAAAAGCTGACCGTCGCCGTCCGGCGCTTTCCAGTCCGCGTAACTGATCGGCGCATCGGCCGGCGTGGATGAATACATCTCAGTTCCCGGCCTTGCTCAGGTTTGTTCGTTGCTACAACAGCAGGATGGCACTGCACATTGATGGGTCGAGCCATGCAGGTCGGCGGGCATCCAGCCGATTTCACGCGACAGCACTTCGCGGTAATGCGCGAGGCGATGCTTCGCATCGTCAAGCCCGCCACCAAACTGGCGGTTCGGATCGTTGTAAATCAGCCGAACTGGAATTTCGGTGATGCGCAGATTCATCGCCGCAGCACGCGGCCAGAACTGCAACGGAAACGCGTAGCCGGTTTCGTCCAGTCGCATCTGACTCATCGCGCTGACACGATGAGCCTTGAAACCGCAGAATGCGTCGGTGATTCCAAAGTCGAAAAGCTCATTTAGGGCGGCCGTGATTGTCATGTTAATCGCGCGCCGATCACCTGGGGCAGCGTCGTTCGTCGCGTAGGTTTTCATGTACCGCGATCCGCTGATGATGTCCCAGCGGCCGGTCTTTATTTCCTCGACGAAGCTGGGGATCATCTCCGGCTCGTGCTGCTCATCGCAGTCCATTGTGATGACCCACTCAAAACCCTCACGACACGCATAGGCGAACGCGTCGATGATGCTCTGCCCGTAGCCTCGATTTTGATCGTGCCGCACCAGCTTCACGTCCGACCGCGCCGCCAACAGCTCGGCCGTTCCATCGGTGCTGCCGTCGTCGACAAAGACAATCTGGTTGTGGTACCGCCTGACTTTCGTCAGAACTTCCTCGACGTATTTGATTTCGTTGAAGACCGGAATCGCAATCAGATAATTCAAAAGCGACCTCCGTCGGCGACAACTGACCCGGACACGGCAAATTCAGCAGAGCAAAACCTGTTCCCGATCCGCACGAGATCGGTGCACGGCTGCAGTGCACGACCGCCGTGCGATCGTAGAACTGGTTTGCAAGCTGGTCAACGCGAAAGAGCGACAGACCGGCCATTGCGAGCCAGCGCAGTCCGATAACGCAGGCGGCACGGAATATGACGCGCCGCCGGCTGTCGATTATAGTTTTGATCGCGACGCGCACGCATGTGCTCCTCATCCTTGAGTAGAGCGAGCGGAGAAAGACGGAGCAGCTTTTCATGAAATTTCATTCCCGCCTCCACTGTTCATCGGCGACCGCCGCCCTTCTCGCAGCCGCATTGCTGGCGGGATGTGCAGAGACGTCGACGCGCGTCGACGACGCGGCTCATGCCAGCGCGACCGACACCCTCGCCGGTGCCGACCTCTATACGCGAGGTGCGGATGCCTACCGGACCGGAGATAAGGCGGCCGCTAAAACCCTTCTTGAGCACGCCGTCGCCGTCAATCCGAATCTTCGCATGGCTCAGGCGATGCTCGGCGATCTTTACCGCGTGTCGGGCGACTATAAGAACGCCGCCGCTCATTTCGACGTTGCCGCCAGACTCGATCCATATTCCCTGCCGGTCGCATACAACAAAGGGTTGATGCATCAGTACATCACCGAGTTTCAGACGGCGGCGGCGGCTTATCTACATGCACTCGAGCTTTCGCCCAGCGACCTCAAAAGCACGATGAACCTCGGCACGGTTTACCTCGCTTTGGGCGAAACGAGCGGCGCGGTCGACAACTTGACCAAGGCCACGACGCTCGACCCTAAAAGCGCCGAAGCCTGGTCAAACCTTGGCGTCGCGCTCGACACCGCCGGCAAGGCGGCTGACGCGGAGAAGGCTTATCGCAAATCAATCGAGCTGAAGCCGATGCAATCCACCCTGCAAAATCTCGCCGCGAATTTGATCTCGCAACGTCGCGCGCCCGAGGCCGTTCAGATCCTGAAATCGTTCACTCAAAACGCTTCAAAGAACAACCTACCGAGCGACGCACCGACGCCTGCCCTGCTCAAGACGTTTGCAGACGCGCTGACGGCGGCCAAGCAATACGATCAAGCCTTCGCGCAATACAACATGTTGCTGACAACGAATCCACGTTATGTCTCGGCCCTGAACGGGAAAGCGAACGCGTTGTACGAGCAATACAAAGACGGCTTTGAGCTCGACGACGCCAAGCTCGAAGCCGCCGTCGTCGCCTGGAAGCAGAGCCTTGCGATCAATTCGAATCAGCCGGCCATCGCATCCATCATGGCCCGCGCGAGCCATACGGGCATCGGCCCCGCTTCAAAATAATCGAGGCAGGATCGGGCGGCGTAGATCGTGCCTACGCTCGGTGATGCAGATCGCCGTCGATTCCATTTCACCCGCCGAGACGTACAAGATTCTGACCAGCCTGATCGTGCCGCGGCCGATCGCGTGGATCACGTCGCGCGACGAGCGCGGAACGATTAATCTCGCCCCCTTCAGCTTTTTTAACGCGGTCGGCAACAACCCGCCGCTCGTGATCGTCAGCGTCGGAAATAACGCGCTCGGCGATCCCAAGGACACCGCCCGCAACATCCTGGAGAGCGGCGAATTTGTCGTCAACCTGGTCACCGAGGATTTGATCGAGGCGATGAACATTTCCGCCGCCGATTTTCCGCGCGGCGAAAGCGAGTTGTCGGCCACCGGATTAATGACCACCGCCTCGATGAAAGTCGCCACGCCTCGACTCGCGGATGCGAAAGCATCGCTGGAAACGACGCTGCACAGTGTCCAGACGATCGGCGCCAATCACCTGATTCTGGGTCGCGTCGTCGCGTTTCATGTCGATGACGAATTCGTCGCCGACCGCGCCAAACTTCACATTGAAAATTTCGCCCCGCTCGGCCGACTGGGATCACCGTCGATGTATTGCCGCACGAGTGATCGATTCGATTTGAAACGGTTGACCTATCGCGATGTAAAAAGCGACTAACGCATGACCAAAATCGCGCGCAGTTTCCGCATAGCCGCGAATTGATTCGCGCGGGTTTTGTGATTTCGGCAATCGATTCGGC
>CAXSBN010000017.1:0-78600 GCA_964236135.1 uncultured Phycisphaerae bacterium | reverse complement strand
CCCGAGTACAGGGAGAGGAGAAAAAACGAAATCATCCAGAATGCGGTTGCCCTGCCGCCGACGTCCTCCGCTCAATTGAACCGCGTTACACACCGTTCGACATCGACTACGATGCGATTGCAAAGTTTGAGAAGATCACGCCCGAGGTGGCGAGGGTCAAATACGCGTACGTTGAGCTGAACGGGCCGGAAGACGTTCATCCGCCCCTCTCCCAATTCACGTTCTATCGCAATCACGTCGCCGCCCATTGGTACGATGGCACCAACGAGCAAGATATGTTTAGATATCTGGCAGCTATTGCACGCTTTGCGGGCCTAAACCTGTTCGATCCGCAGGACAGAAAAGTTTACCGATTGAACGGTCGGGGCGACTTCGGTTGACGGCCACACGGCGGGCGAAACAACCAGACACTGCGCTGGACTGGGGCCACGACGGTCCCTGTGATTCGCATGCTGGTCGTCGGCCCCGGCCAGTGAATGCTGATCCGTATCCGGCCATGATCGAGTACCTCATTCGACGCACAGATGGCGAATGGTTTGACATCCCAATCCCTCGCGCTGGAGAAGCGTACAGGCCAACCTCTTTCGCCTCAGAGCGGGCCGAGGTCGGGGCGATTGGCGCATCCGGTGCGAAGGCGTGGACATTTCCTTTTCGTATGAAGACCCCGGCATCCAGATCAGCATCGAAGGCGACTTGCCGGAAGCAGTCGCCGATCAGATCGCGGACGAAATTCGTCAAAACATCGAGCGTGTTACGGGGCAGAAGGGTCGCGTGGTCGCCTTCTGAAGGCCGGATAACCACCCGCTGTAGTGGACCGGCCGCGAGAGTAAACTGTAGTTCGAGAGCCGGTGCGTGGCCGGCCACTGAACGGCGTCGCGTTAGGCGACACAGTGTGGGCACTACACAATGGGAATCCTGACCTTCAGTATCAACATCACCTTAGACGGCTGCGTCGATCACCAGGAGGGAATAGCCGACGACGAGACACATGCTTTCTTCACGCGCCTGATAAATGACAGCGGTGCGATGCTGTGGGGCCGGGTCACCTACGAGATGATGGAGAGCTACTGGCCGGCGGTCACCCGTGGAGACGCGGGTGCTCCGCTGGCGATGCGTGAATGGGCGGCCACGCTAGAGGCCAAGCCGAAGTATGTGGTGTCGTCGACGCGTTCCGACTACCCCTGGACCAATAGCCACCATATAGCGGGCGACCTCAGATCAGGCGTGCAGAGGCTGAAAGACGCGACTCCAGATGGCGTTCTCCTCGGTAGCGGCTTGCTTGCAACCGAGCTTGACCGGTTAGACCTGATCGACGAGTACAAGTTGCTTATTCACCCTAGGATTGCTGGCCACGGCCCGTCCCTGTATGAAAATGGGCTTCACACTACCCGACGGCTCGAGTTAATTTCGGTACGACCGCTCCGTAACGGCGCGATCGATGTGCACTACCGGCGTACGCGCTGACTCGGAGACAGGTCATGTCGCCGAACCACCCGCTGCAGTGGGCCGGCCCCGGCGGTGGTGTCTGTGCAGTCCAGTCAACCTGGTCGCGCCGGCCACTGAACGTTTTGCGTTATGTGCCCTGGCCATCTCATGATCCTCGTTCTAGCGGTATCCTTGGTTGGCTGCGACAGGGGCGGCACAGCGACAACCGCACAGGCACCCACAACCATGCCAAATCCGTCCGCACCTGCTGGAATGAACCAATTTTCGTACCTCGCTGCAGACGGTGGGCCGCACATGATACTGCCGGTCGAACTTGCCGCGTGGTGGTCCGGCAGCGGTTCGCTGGTCGGAGCACTCAACAAACAGTCTGATTACTGGCGCGCGTGTTCAGCAACCGCCAATACACCTATCGCGCCTGTCGCCGTTGGCAACGGAAGCGCGTTGATCATTGCCAATCCGCCGATGACAGCTTGGGGAATATCAGCAGACGGGCTCGTTGAAATATACGACTTGCAAAGCTGGACCAACACCAATCTCGACGCTCTACTCCATCGAGCTACGTCATCGCTATCAACGACAACGCTCAAAGATTCGGGATTAAAACTGCATCTCAAAGAGCCGGATCTTTACTTGCTCTACGCGGGCGATACTCCTACAAGCACTGCATACGGCGTACACCGCATTCTTCTGTCTGCTGGAACATACCATGTGCTTGGGGACTTATTCAGGCCCGGGCGAAGGAGTAACGGTTTACCGACTTCAACCGGGCACATAATCACCGGCTGCAGTGGACCGGCCGCAAGGGTAAACTGTAGTTCGTGAGCCGGCGCGGTGCCGGCCACTGAACGGATTGCGTTATCTGGCGGAGGCGATGCCCACTTCACGCGACATCCGCGATCGACTTGCCGCTCGCGATCGGTTCTCGCTCGCGGAACTTCGCCGCTGGATGGCGGACGAGGGCGATCTCGAACTGTGGGCCGCGGTGTACGACGTGCTGGGCCCGGGGTGGAAGTTAATCAAGCCGGAGCCGGACATGGACGAGACCTGCGGGTTCATGACTCGTTACCTGCTCCGCTGCGTCCACGAGAATGTGCAGAATGATGACGGCGATGTGCCTACGGGATATGAGGCCGCGCACGACCTGGCAAATTGCTTCAAACACTGGGCGGCGAAGCTTCCTGAGACACTTCCCGTCCTGACCGATGCCGCATCAAAGATCACGGACGCATATCTCGTGGGTGACGATGCTGAACGGGATCGCTTACTGAACGGCCTGCTCGAACACGCAATGGAGTCCGCCGCAGTTCGACCCTATTTCGAGCGGTGGAAAACCGATGCGGTGCTCGGCGAGCCGTGGCAATTGGCGACGAAGTGGGCCGTAGCACACGGCGATCCGGCCGCCAGATAACCAAACGCTGCAATGGACCGGCGCCTCGTTTAGCATTCTGGTAAACTCAAAGTCGTCTGCGCGGTGCCAGCCATTGAACGTTGGTGCATTATACAGCGGGAAGACATGCGCTGGTCAAAACTCAAACAGCAGGTCGAAAGTATGTTCGCGGACGAAGTTCGCGGGCGTGTCGAGTTGCGCACGACGCGCTATTCCAAGGCGCACGACGAGTTTGGTCGCAGTTGGATCACGGTCGACGGCCGCGAGATCGTGAATATGTGCAATTATCTTCTGAGCGGTGATATTGTTGCCGATCGCGACCCGGCTCGCTTTAAGAAAGGCGTTTTCACGGGATATGACCTTTCAGATGCCATGCGCACTTTTCTCGCGATTTCGATCGACGATGCCCTCCACTCAGAAAATCCGTTAATTCGCGCGTTAGCGGTACTCGATCGCCGTGTTGGACGACGGCGCTTGGCAAGGATTGACGCAGCAAAGGAACTGCCTTTCGTCCGGCAGCTTTTCGCTCTTCGATCGTCCGCTGTGGCGGCCGGGCCCGCTGTATAACCACCCGCTGCAGTGGACTGGCCGCGAGAGTAAACTGTAGTTTGAGAGCCGGTGAGTGGCCGGCCACCGAACGGTGTTGCATTATGCGGCCATGACACTCTTACCAATGTGCACCATGCTAAAGATCCTCCTCATCGGCGTTGCCGTTAGTGTCTTATCCCTTCTTGCGATCGCCCAGGTATCTGGCCCGCTCACAGCATCCGACCAGCCAACTGAAGCAAGAAAAGTGTTACTGGTGTGGATGAACACCCTGCTCAAGAAGAGTGAGACGCAGGTCGTTGCAATTCTGGGTGGAACACCTACGAAGTCGGATTGGGAGTTTAACGGCAAGAAGGAAGTTAAACTGCAACATAAGCTTGACGACAACTCATCGTTGGACGTTTATTTCTTTGACGGGAAAGTGATAAAGCTCAGCATTCTAATTCTTTCGGATTAGCGTCGCTGCTGGCCGCATGACCAACCGCTGCATGGACCGGCACCGCTGTCGGGGTCACTCGGGCCATGCGGACAGTTCGGTCTATCGGCCAGTCCCGGTCACTGAACGGATTTGTCTTATGCAATGAGGACGACCATGAAGCTACTAGGGTACTTCGAACTGCTGGTGTTAGTCGTCTGCGCTGCTAACCTCGCGCATTGGGGCATACGGCGTGGTAGTGTTCTGTCTTGGCCGCCCGCCTGGTTCGGCATCATCATGAATCTCCTATTCATTTCCGGAATTGTTCTTTTATCATTGGCGGTCTTCCGCGTAGTAAGCAGCGATGTATACTCTGCGGTGAACGTTGTGTGGGTGGGCACTGCTGCCTGTTACTCGATCTGGCATCGTGAGGATTTGCGGCGTACCGCCCGCGTCACCGGCGTCGTATAACCAGCCGTGCCGTGGACGGGCCCGGCGTCGCGAATGGTATCCTTTCTAAATTTGGCAATTGCCAATACATCGCGTTGCCTGCCACACAACGTGATCCGTTATGTGCCTATGCGAGGACTCGTACCGAACAAGTTCGAACTATGGCCGTCGATTGCGTTGGTAATCGTGGGCATCGTTGCGTTCAGGATGAACGCGCCGCTGCGACCCACCGACACGATTGGCTTCGTTGTGGTCGTGTTATTCTCGTGGGTGATGGGCCTCAACGCAGCGTTGGACATGAAGCGCATGTCTTGGCCGGTGCGGGCGATGGCGATCCTATGGCTCATGTTCGTAACCTATGTCGCGTTCCAGACGCTGCCGCCGGAATTGACTTTCGACCGTCGCTGGGCGGACCGGTAACGGCACATAACTACCGCTGCAATGGACCGGCCGGGCATAGCGGTCTTTGGAAGTTTCAGAGTTAATTCAGCGCCCGCCTGGCCAGTGAACGGCGTTGCGTTATGCGACTGGAGGAGTGTATGAAGCCGATGTGGACGTCTTTTTCGATTCCGAACGCGATTGCCGTACTGTTGTTGCTCGCTTCGTCGCTCTGGGGCCAATCGAAGCCGGCTGTTCAAGAAAAAACCCCCGAAGCAGTTGCCGCTCGCGCACTAACTGCCTTGAAAGACAATCGCATCGCGGATTTTGCTCGCGCGATGCATCCGGACGCGTTAAGGCAGTTACGGTCAATACTGCTGGCCGTGCTCGACGCGGCGGAAAAGAAGGAATGCGTCGACGACGTTTTAAGCATCTTTAAGAACGTGAAATCGGCTGCGGCCTTGCGCCAGCTTGACGACGTTGCCTTCTTCACCGCCTTTTTCGAGGGCATGATGCAGGGTCAGCCACGCGTCCGCGATGCGTTCCGCGGCATGACGTTGGAAGTAATCGGACACGTATCCGAAGGGCCCAACGTGATCCATGTTGTTTATCGGGGCACTGTCGTTCAAGGTGAGGCTAAGGTGTCAAAGATGTCCGTAATGAGCCTAAAAGCGAACGGTGACGATTGGGGCATGCTTTTGACCAGCGACGTCGAAGGAATAGCGTCAATGTTGAAGCGGCAGTTCGAGGCTCAAGATTGAAACGTCACGGCGGCCCGGCGTGCGACATAACCAAACGCCGCAATGGACCTGCCCCGCGTCGAGCGTTTAGGTAAAGTGAAAGCCGGTCGGCGCGGTGTCGGCCATTGAACGTTGATCCGTTATGCTTGCGGTGGGCACCCCGATGAAATGGTCACAGCTTAAACACCGAACCGAATCGATGTTCGCCGACGGCGTACGGGGCCGAGTGCAGCTTTATACAACGCATTACCGCGGCGGCGCCAGCGTCATCAACGGTTTTGAACGGCACAGTTGGATTACCATCGACGGCAAGCCGACCGTAAACATGCATCGGCACCACTACGTTGACGGCGTTTATGCTGATTGCGGCGATCCTCGTCGCTTCAAGATGGGACTATTTAGCTGGTGGGAGCTGCCACGAGCGGCGTTTGACTTTTTGAACATGTCGATCGACGAAGCGATGGCAACGGAGAATACAGTGATTCGGTCGCTTGCCGTGCTTGATCGCCGCCTCGGCCGTCGTCGTCTTGTGTTGCTTGATCCGGAATCAGAGATACCGCTGGTCGCAGAGTTGCTCCGCTTCCGGCTCAACGCGGCGGGCCTCGCGGCGTAAGCATGACTACCCGCTGCAGTGGAACGGCCGGGCGTCGGGCGTTTTGGTATAATGTAAGTCGACCGGCGTGTTGCCGGCCGCTGAACGTTGGTCCGTTAGTTGGCAGCAGCAACTTTACTTCGGAGGTGTCCCGTGCGGACCGGAAATGAACAGTATCACGACCAGCCCTGCTTTCGAGCGCACCAGTAAGCGGCGTCGGGGCTTCCCGTCCGAGACGCACGTGAAGCGAGGCCTGCGCGTCGTGCATGGCGAGAAGGAACTCGTTGAGAAGCTCGGACGTAACGACCCCTGCCCTTGTGGGTCCGACAAATACTTTTAAGAACTGCTGCATGCGGTCGGGCCGCTTTTGACGGGGTGAACCGAAACCACTACAGCAGATAATTCATGGTCGCCGACGCGGAAACGTGCCGACGATCCTTCTGCGGTCCAGCTGCCGACGAACCAAACGCTGCAATGGACCGGCCCTTCGTCGCGCGTTTTAGTAAACTGAAAGTCGGTCGGCGCGGTGCCGGCCATTCAACGTTGATCCGTTATGCATCAGACTGAACCAACTACCGGTCCGATGCTTACGTACTTGACTGACGCACGGCCCTTCAAGTGGAAGCGGTACGCGTTAGCCGGTCTTTTCTTGCCCTGCATTTATGTGCTGACTTATCTATCCCTCAGGCTTACCGGCGTCTATCACCTGTTCTGGAACATGGGTGACTGGGATGCAATGGACGGCAGCACAAGAATCGAAATCGTCGACCGGGCGTTTGCGCCCGCTGCCGAGATTGAACTGAGATTGCAGAACCGGCTAAAGTGGGTCCCCGAACCGTCGGGCGGCTGATGCATAACCACCTGCTGCAGCAGATCAGCCGCGAGTGTGTAAACTGTTGTTCGTGAGTCGGCATGGGGGCCGACCACTGAACGGTGGCGCGTTATGTCGCACGAAGGAGACCGCACCGAATGAATCGATTCATCACGGCCTTGATCGTTCTTCTCCCGCTGCTCGTCGCCACGATCGCGAAAGGGCAGACGTCTAAACCCGTGGCTCCAGTAGCGCGTGATCTCCAGGAGTTTCGTGCCGCCCATCCAACGCATCTGCAGACGCACGGCCCGCCGCCGAAAGCTTGGCAAGACCCGACGCCGCTCAAGCTTCCGATGGGCGTGAAAGAGGTGACGTATGAATCCGACGGTTTGAAGTTGAAGGCGTGGTTGAGCGACATTCCCGCCGATGGCAAGGTGCATCCTGCCGTCGTTTTCTGTCATGGTGGTTTTTGGTTTGGCAATGAAGACTGGGACGTGCTGCAACCTTTTCTCGATGCGGGGTATGCGGTGCTGGCTCCACGCGTCCGTGCCGAGAACGGAAATCCGGGCGACTTCGAATATTACTTTGGTGAAGTGGACGACGTGATCGCAGCGGGTAAGTTCCTGGCCGCCCAGAATGGCGTTGATAAAGACCGATTATTCGTGAGTGGGCATAGTGCTGGCGGCGACTTGGCAACGCTGGCTGCGATGCTTCCGAATCCGTTTGCGATGTCGGCACCGATCGGGGCTACGCTCGACATGCGAATCATGGCAAAGGCCTCGGATGATCGACACAAGCAACTCGTCGTCTTCGACGCCAATGACGCCAATGAAGTCGACGAACGCTGCTCGATGCTTTTCACGGCCAGCTTGAAGTGTCCAATCGCGCTCTTTCACGGCGACAAAGATTGGGGTGATAAGGTACAGAAGCAGTTTGTTGGATTAGCTCATCGGTTCCAGAAGGATGCGACACTGACGGTCGTTCCGGGCGACCACGGCGAGTCGCTGCCTAATGCGATTCCAGGCATCATCCAATTGTTCACCGCGTATCAACCTGCGAAGTCAAGATGAAGCGGTCGTACGGCGTGCGACATAACCAAACGCTCAATGGACCGGCCCCGCGTGGAGTCTTTTGATAAATTCAGAGTTGGTCGGCGCGGTGCCGGCCATTGAACGTTGATCCGTTATGTCGCAGGAAGACGCGTCAGATCGAAGATGCCCGAAGTGCGGCGGTGTCGTTGAAGCTGGCTTCACGACTTGTGAAGGCCTCATCGGTGGTGACCACGCCGAAGATCGCCAGTCGCAATCACTTTTCGTTGTACCGGGAACAACGCCTTCAAAGAATCCGATCAAAGCATTCGCACAAGGCTTGTCAGATGACCCTGCGAACAGGTATCACCGTCTGAATGGCTATCGCTGTGTGCGGTGCGGGTTTGTCGAGTTCTATGCAGTCCGTCGGTGACGGCCGCCCGGCTACGACCTAACCAGCCGCTGCAATGGACCAGCGGGCATAGCGGTCTTGTTAATTCGAGCATTGGTTCAGCGCCAGTCCAGCCCCTGAACGGTTTTGCGTTAGGGTGCTGCGGCAACAACTTGATGATCACGTTCCGCCCTCTGACCATGACACGCAGGTTCAACAGTCTAAAGGTGGCGCGGTGCTCGTCATCGCCATTACGGTGGTTGCAAACGCGTTGATGTTGGCCGGTGCGATCTCTGAACGCGGATTTGGCGCGATGACGTTTCTGCTTGTCATCAGCCCGGTTGTGAATGGGGTTTTGCTGATCGCGAGTTTCGTTATTCGGTCTCGGCGGCAATCGACGGGCCACGGAGCGGCCGCTTTCGTCTTGCCGGCCATTGCCGCTGGATTTAATGTCTGCTTCCTGACCCTCATGTGAGAGTCGCACGCATCTTCCGCGTCGGCTGCGGCGGAACCGCACGCTGCAGGGCACCGGCCACTGACGGATTTGCATTATGCAGCTTCGCATCGCCGCGTATCGGGCACCCAGAGCCGTCACCGCCACGGCATTACTCTCTGTCATTGCGGTCGCCCACGGTCTGCTGCAGTTCGTGCTGTACCGCAACCGGGTCATCGCTGGCTCCTCAGCAAGCGATCTTGTCGTCTTCGGCCTGCCGGCTCTGGCGGCATTCGCCGTATTCGCTGCCACCTTTCGCTGGGTTGTCGGCATCCGATGGGCGGGCACCTTCCTCGGCTCGCTTGCCACCACATCTGTGTCGTTTGGCTTCGCGATGGTCGCCTCACTCAACATTTACGGCAGCTAGCCGCAGGCCGACCGGTTGCATGACCAGTTGCTGCTGTGCATGAGCCGACACGCGGTCGTTACGTTCTTTCTCACAACGCCCCTGGGCGTGTGTTTTACTCGCCCCAGAGTGTCATCCATCATACATCACAGGCGGTCGAGCTTCGATACGCAACCGGGAGAAATGCATGCGTTGGGCGATCGATTAGATGCTGGTAGTTGGATTGCCGTTATCGAAGAAGTGATTGCATCACCCGAAAAGATTGCGAAATGGAGGGTAGACGGACGAGGTGTGACCGAGCCAGATTCAATGGACGCTTTGGACCGCCTGCGAACTCGGCATAGCTACCCGACGATGAATTCCGCTTCCCATCAAGCCTGGTTTTCAGCGCGCCGGTTCTTTCGCCGCGATGTTTTGTCTTTTTCATTTCAAGTTCCGCTCTTCTTGGCCTCCGTCGACTGCTATTCGCTTCGCTGTTGCTGGCCGTGGTGGATGTCGACACGTTGCTCTTTGGTATGACGCGGCGCGAAGTTATAATCGCGAGCTCGACGCCGCAAACGAGACGCAAGACGACTTTATTCATCTTCATGGAGAACAAACATGCCTGCCAAGAACACTATCTGCATCTGGTACAACCGCGACGCCGAAGAGGCGGCCAACTTTTATGCGAAGACCTTTCCTGACTCGGCCGTCAAGGCGGTGCACGGTGCCCCGGGCGATTATCCGTCCGGCAAGCAAGGCGATGTGCTGACCGTCGAATTCACCGTGATGGGCATCCCTTGCATCGGCCTGAACGGTGGTCCTCAATTCAAGCACAGCGAGGCGTTTTCGTTTCAGGTCTCGACGAACGACCAGGCCGAGACCGACCGCTACTGGAACGCGATCGTGAACAGCGGCGGCCAGGAGAGTCAGTGCGGTTGGTGCAAAGATAAGTGGGGCCTGAGCTGGCAGATCACGCCGGCCGCGTTGATAAAGGCCGTCACTGACCCCGACAAAGCCGCCGCCAAGCGCGCGTTCGACGCGATGATGACGATGAAAAAAATCGACATCGCGAAAATCGAGACGGCGAGACGCGGGTGAGGCTTAAAGAAATGATGAATTGCTTCGAGAGCGCCGGCTCGAACCTGGGGGCACCTCTTTTGACTTTTTATTGGAAAGGTTGCCACCGGACCCCGTAGTTGTCGGCTATTCACCCTCGGAACTTGCCGCCGCACGCGCCGCGTGCTTCAAGCAGTCCGGAGGTGCAGCTAACTTCCGGAGCGCGCCAATCCGTATTATTCGTGCGTCACTCCGACTAGTTCGACGTCGAACTCCAACGTCGAGTTCGCAGGAATTGGCCCTCGGCCGCTTGGGCCATAGGCTAAATCGGGTGGAATAGTGAGGTGGCGTTTCTCGCCGATTTGCATGCCCTGAATACCTTCGTCCCAGCCCTTGATAACGCCGCCGGTGCCGAGCTTAAAAGAGATGGGATCTTTGCCGATAGATGAATCGAAGACCTTGCCGCCTTGCAATTTGCCGGTGTAGTGCACTTGAACGGTATCGCCCGACTTCGCGCCAGTGCCGGGGGAAATCTCGATGATCGTCAGTCCGCTGGCGCTCACCGTTTTTTTGCCATCCATCGCCGGTTGGGTGGTCGCCTGTGCAAATGCGGTCGTCGCAGCAAGCAAAGTAACGGCGAGCGTGGACACGATTAGTGCATGCATCATAAATACTTCTCCTGTCATGATGGTACTGGCCGGCTGGCGCCCTACAAGTGTGATAAACCGATCATCGTATTATGGCGGTAAATGCGGACATTCCGTGATTTACGCTGCACCGATCCGATATGTAAGGTACGCTTTTCAAGGCCAACGCGTCTGGATCTGATTGTTTCCCTGGAGAACGTGAAGTGAAAACATTTCGTGAATGGCTTGCCGAAGGTGAACAACTCTACAACAACGCCATGACTGAATTTCAAACCATCGAAAAGCAGTTAGAACAATTGGAGCAGCAATTGGCCGCGAAGAAGGCCGAGGTCAACCAGATCGCGGAAGTGATCGGCAAGCCACCGATCGATTCGTCGCGGCGGCTGAACGCGCAGCTAGTCGATGCAACAGTCACGCCGGTCACCGCGCCGCCGAGCGGCAATGTCGCACGGGCACTAGGCGGCCGATCTGCAGGAAACGGCGCACCGGCCCCCACCACCGGGTGGAACGCGGCACGATAACGCAATGTTCGGACGGCAGGAGTAGCCGAAGCGCCCGACAACCCGGCGTGCGACATGCCAGGATTTGCGGCGGACGAGCGATCGCGTCGCGCGATCGCCGTGAGTGATGCAAAGTCAATCTCGCGGGAATTGCACTCGACAGGAGTCGAACCTGTAACCCTCGGTTCCGAAGGACGCTCAAGGCTGTGGACAGGTGTTCACGAAAATGGCCGATTTGCCGTGGAAACCGAGCGATTTCACGTCAAGGCGAATTTTATTCTGATACCGGCAAACCACCGAATTCTGATACCAATCTGATACTGACGCGAGAAACGGATGAGCTTAAGGAATTCTGATACTGCGTTCGTACCGCGTCGATCATAGATATTTTTTCAGCCCAGAGGGGACGTGGTTGCCGAAGCTCTTGGCGTACTCGCGGAGCAAGTAAGCACTTCCATGCTTCTTAATCAGCTTCTCTGCGCCCTTGTGACTACTGCCGGCCGATTTTAGTGAGAGTTCAAAGTCGTGGTTCGTCAGCTCCTCTCCAGCACGTAGGCGTTGCTCAAGTGCTGCGAGTTCTGCCTTCACATCTTCTTCGGTCGGCTTCGCCATACGTGAACCTCTGTCGGAAAATGAGATGGGCACGTCACTAGTTTGGGACGCGACCACTCGGAGCCCTCAACGTCGCGGTGCGATAGGTGCGGTCACAAGAGCTGTCCGGTTCTGGGCATTGCCCCTTCCAGCAGGTTTACAACCTGCTGCGTGAAGGCGTGCAAATCTTGGTATCGACCAGCGGCATTTTCAGAGCCAAAGTCGCTTGTCCAAACCTCGATCGGCGGGGGCAAAAGTTTCTCAAGAGACGGCTGAGCCTCAAGCGTCAGAGCGCGCAACGCGTTGTAATCTTTCGCCGCGATCGGGCTCAGTTCCTGCTCGCGTTGCTTCGCTGTCATTGCGGCTAAAGCAGTCGCCGTACCCCGCGCCTTTTGCGAGAGTTGATAGATAGAGGTGCTCATATCGACGATCGTAAACCCGTTCGGCAAGTCGAGCAATCTGGACACGCGCACTGCGGCACTCTTGAATCGTTCCGGCAATTACGCCTAACGAAAGAAGAGCGATGGCAAAGCAATCAAAGCACTTCGCGGTTCGGATCGGTAACGGATTCTTCGCCGCCGACGACCAGCCAGCCGTCAAGAAGATCGAAGACGCCTACCACATGCCGACGCGTCGTGAAGCGTTGGCCGAAGCGGAAACGGTGCGGCAGACGTGGGACGTTGAACCGACCACGGTCAGCGTGGTGCCGGTACTGCTCGTCAAATCCTGATAGATGCGATTCTCCGCTGTTCAACGGGCGGGGTCCGATTTCGGCCCTGCCTTTCTCATTAGGTATCTCGATAACGCTAATCTGTCTGATCCGCGATTGCCGGTGACTTGAACCGAAAGTATTCCTTCGCAAGTTCACGGTGCTCGCGCAATCGATCTGGTGGATATTCTAATTCCCGCACCTTCCCTTCGAGATAAGCAAAGTGGCCAAGAAGAGTCGGCCCAAAGGCGGCATCGATCTCATCTTGCTCGCTGCGAGTCCACCATCGATCGAATGACGAGAGATAAGGCAGGTCGTTGTATGACGCAGTCGACCTTGCGGTCATATCGACGTAATACCCGAATGGGGGAGCTTTCGACTCAGCCGAATATGCTTGCCCAATCGCTACACCGATGGCGAGACACTTCGTGTATTGAACCGCCGAAAGAAGTTCGCTATGGAGCGGCGCGATATCCTTTCCGTGGAGTACGCGACCGTAGGCGATTCCTCCGCGTACCAAGAATCGATCTTCGGGCTTTCGTGCTAGGAAGGTTGCTGCCAACATCCGCATGACGAGCTTCGTAGCGTTTCGAAACTCATCCTTGTGGCTCCCGATAAGATAGATGCCATCGACGACCGGATAAGCATCAACGAGGAAATCACTTTCCGCCTTCAGTCCCGCGACATGGATCAGCCCGATTATCTCTGCCGCTTTACGAATCGATCCTGCCATCCAAGTTTTCGCACCCATCAGGTCAACCCATGCGACATATTCGGGCTGGCCGCTCTTCTCGATTTTATTAGCAACGATCGGACTCGGGAAGAATGGCGGCTTTTCTGTCGCGCCCCTTGTCAGTTTGCTTGCCCCGCGCTTTGCCATATCGAAAGAGTACCTCCATCAATGTCCTTCTGGACAGTCTCACCGCTCCACCGCTCAATTCGAAGGCCAATGGTGGCATTCGAAAGTGAGCCATGGATTTATTCAGCGGGGCCAAGCCCCCATGCCCATCGTGTCAGCGGCCGATGCGTAAAGCCGTCCGCTATACCAATCAAGTCTCGGGTCTGATCGTCGGCCTGCTGATCTTCGCGATCGGCGTTGCGATCATCTTCCTCGTGCCGTGCTTCGGGTGGGTCATCGGCCCGCTGCTGATCCTGCTCGCGCTCACGAAGGGCGCGAAGTCAACGAAGGTCTGGCGCTGCAAGACGTGCAAATATTTCTTCCAAGGGGGTGAGCGGTGGCCAATTTCAATCTCGGACAACTTCTGATTACGCCCGGAGCGAATGACGCGATGATCGGAGAGGATCGGTTGGAGTACATCGCCCGCCACGCTCGCGGTGACTGGGGCATCGTCGATGCGGACGACAAGCGAGCGAACGATGACGCGTTGAAGGTCGGAGCGCGGTTGCTGTCGGCGTACATGCTCCGCGATGGCACGACTAAGATTTGGATCATCACGGAGGCTGACCGATCGGCGACGACGATCTTGCTGCCTGACGAATACTGATTGGCGGCGTCTCCGATATCAAACTAAATTTCGCTCGGCCCGCAGGCTCCCCGGTGTAAGGTTTCCCCCCTCCTTGCCCACCTGCGGGCTTTTCTATGCGCGCCCTTCGGCCTCGCTGATGACCGACGGATCAAACATCGAGGTCATGGGCAAAAAATGAATGTCTCGCTTGGAGGCCGACGCCGTTGCATCCGCTGAGCATCGCCATGTTGCAATCGCGGCACCGCCGAAGTGGGCCAAGTCGTGCGGTTAAGAATTCACGAGTCGTGCGCTGAAGTGAATGACTCTGCGTGACGCAGAAGCACTTCGGTGCCTATCGTTCCTGCAGTGCATTTCAAATCCGAAGCCGTCAGTCAACGTTATGACCGCCGAACTCGAATCTTCTGGGCAGCCAATACATTCGCTTGATCGAAGTTGGGGTGCTACACCCGCTGAGCGGCGGCTACAGGCTCTGTGCAGGAAGTCGTTTCTTTCCATGTGGAGTTATCCGAACGTCTTCCGCAACCAGGACATCAGCAAGGGAGAGGGCAAAGAAATCTGCGACGTTCTCATCGTCTTTGGGAACGATGTGCTTATCTTCTCGGACAAGGACTGCGCGTTCCCGTCCAGCGGCAATGTGATAGTTGATTGGAAGAAATGGTATCGCCGTTCGATTGCGGCGTCGGCAAAGCAGCTCTTCGCTGCTGAACGCTGGCTGCGAATGTTTCCGGATCGCGTCTTTACTGACCGTAAATGTCGCCGACAACTTCCGATTGACCTACCTCCTACAGACAAGATGCGCATCCATCGCATTCTCGTCGCACACGGCTCGGGGCATGCTTGTAAGAAGCACTTCGGGAACGGCACCGGCAGCCTGATTCTCGATTCATCAGTAATCGGATGCGAGTCCCGCGTCAGCGAGGAGTTGCCGTTCTCTGTAGGCTATGTTGACGACACGAAGCGATTCGTTCACGTTCTCGACGATGTCACCTTCGAGCTGTTGCTCAGCTACCTCGACACCATTACCGATTTCGTCGATTACCTCGCGGCGAAAGAACGTCTATTTGCCGATCGCAAGTTCATCATGGCGACGGGCGAGGAAGACTTGCTCGCGATCTATCTGACCCACATTGACGAACATCAAAAGCACACCTTCAAGTTCCCAGCGGAGTACGCCGGAATCGGAATCTTCGAAGGCGAATGGATCGAGTTTCAAAACAGTGTGGCATTCCGGTCACGAATGCACGCCAATCGCGTGAGCTACATTTGGGATGCTCTGATCGAAAAGCTAGCAGGCCAGTTCATTGCTCAGGACTTTTTTCACACGAATGCGCCGTCGTTGCGTGACAATGAGATTGCTATTCGAACGATGGCCGCCGAGCCGCGCTTTGTTCGTCGTGCGCTTGCCGAGAAGCTTCATGCCTTCATTCAGGAATCGACTGGAAGACTTAGGACCGCGTCTTTGTGCGGTGAGATCGGCCCGAATCGAACCACCTATGTCTACTTGACTCTGGCACATCTTCCACAAGATTCGTATGAGTCGTATCGAGAAGTGCGTAGAACTTTGCTAAGTCACTACTGCGCGGTCGCAAAGGTCAAATTTCCAAATTCAGCAAGCGTGATTGGGCTCGCAACTGAGCCGGGCACTCATGGTCCGAAGAGCGAGACGCTAATCTGTCAGGATTCGAAACACTGGACGGCAGAGAATCAGCGAGCCGCCGAGGCGATTCAGGAAGAGCTTAAATTGTTTAAGGATGTGAACGTTAGGCCGTTTGTCATGCGCGAATATCCCAACCAATCGAGGCGACCTCCGACTGCTTTTGACGCCCGTCGAAATAAGCGGAACCTTTCGTGCCATTGTGGAAGTGGCCTCAAGTTCAAAAGGTGTTGCGGCTCGCGCTGATCAGCCGCAGTCATAGCCGGTTCAAATCGCAAGCGAGTTGACAATCGTTGTAAACGTCCAAACTGCTTCACGGCCAGCGGAGCAGGAGTAGCGGCTGAACGATCAGCACCGTTACGGATGCCACTTCTGTTGCGGCAGCGAAGTTCCGGGCGCATAAACTGCGAAGGCAAATCCACCATTGAAATTGTCGCGGTGATCGTGGATCGGCGTGAAGTCGGGCTGCGGCGGCACAGCGATGTACTGGAAGAGAAAAAGCGGCTCGGGTGGTGTCGATCCGTCGTAACCCGCGAAGCTCATCTTCACGATCGTGCCTGAGCTGATTCCCCGCGTGTCATTCACTTCGCGAGCTTGCCAGACGTGCGAAGGATCGGCATCGAAGAGTTTGAACTTCATGCCGTTATCCAAGATCAGATCAGGGCTGTCGCTCGATGCGTCGGGATAGACCCGCGCGAACGAATAGCGCTGGCCGCTCGCATCGCAGCCGGTAATAAAACCCCAACAATCTTGATCGACCGGCCCCGCTGGTGCGCGATCGCCAGTACGATCTTGCGGCCGCGACTCGACGTACAACACCGCAGCTCGAATTCGTTTCACCGCATCTGATGTGAAGACAACACCCATAACAAACCTCCTGTGCGATTAGCTCGGGAAGATGACCGTTGAAGTCACCCACTCCTCATTCACTGTCGGAGAAGATGCCTGCGGGAGTTCAATCGAATAGTTGTCGTTGACGAACCGCCAAAATCGCCCCGATGGCGCGACGGTCTGCGCGTTGGTCAGCATTGATGCTTTTAACGAATTGACGACAGCGACAGGCGTCGCGGTCGTCGGCTGGCTGAACTCCGAAGCGACGGCACGAAGCAGATTGTCGGCCGCTGCTTTCGACATCATCGAAACGCGATCAAGCGACTGCGTGACCGGCTGGAATGATCGAACCAGCGGAGCCAGGAACGTCGTCAGCTCGCGATAAGGATCAGCGGAGTCGTCGTACGCGGTCATCTGCCGTTCGACAGCCGCAAGATGCGCTTTGACCCCGCTCGCATTCGCAACGCCCATGTCGCTCAGGCGTATGAGCTTCCCGAGAGTGCGGAACACCGTTTGGATTCGTTGTGCGTTCATAGTGGTCACTCCAGATTTATTTCCGCCCACGATGCGGCTGCGTAGGGCTGCAGCTCGATTGCCGGTGGCGTATCGGTTGCGGATGGCTTCGCGGTTCCATCGCCGTCTAAGGGCCAAGGCTTAGTCACGCGCTGGCCGGTCTTATCGACGATCGGCTGACGAACATCGACGAGTGTGTCCACGCCTTCAATCGATTTGGTGATTGTGCGGAGTTCGTTAAATCCGAAATCCAATGGCCGATCTTTCCAGCCATCTTTCCGAACCTTCACCGGATAAGTCACGCGGTAATAGCTGACTGACTCCGTGTTAAATAATTCGATCGTTTTCGCTGCGGTGATCGCGCCCATCTTGACGGTGCCGGTATCGAACAGAACGCCATCGATCATTACCGGAGCGGCGTTGGTCGAGTTGTTCAAGGCGTCGGCTTCAAACACGTCAAACCATTGCTGGTTGGCAACGATTGTGATCGTGATTTCCGTCCGCTCGCGTTCAAAGAGTTGTTCGAACGCGTCGCCGGCAGAGTTGACCGTTGGCTTATGCTCCGGCGACTCGTCATAGAAATAAGTTTCACTTGCGGTGTCGCCGCCATAGGAAATGTCAGGCGGTCGATCCAGCGGATAAATGTCACTCGTGGTGTAGTCGCCACTGCCATATTCAACCGTCACTTCGAAGTGCGTCGCACTGCCGCTGATCGGGTTCGCTTCGATCGTCGTCACGACGGTGTTGGGATCACCATTGAGCCACGAGCCAGACGTGGGGATTCCCGGAGCTAGCACGGCCACGGCGGTGCCGTCGTTTTTATCGTCCGTGATCACGATAAAAACGAACGTGTGCGTTGCCCGACCCGCTTTAATCGTTGAGCGGCGTTTGGCGGCTGATTCTTTTACGCTGATCACCGCCATCAGTAAGCGACCTCCCGTCGATGGGCGAGAAGAATTTTGCTGACCCGACCAAGCCACTGACTGATCGCGCCTTCGCTGAAATCCATCAGCTTGCCGGTCTGCTTCATCGTAAAACCACTCATCAGGTAGTGCGTCGCCGCCATTGCCATATGAGGCGGCAATTTATCGAGCAGGTACTTAACCAGATCGCGCTGCTCAACGACCATCGCCGGATCAGCCGCCCTTTTGTCTTCGATCGATTCCCCGAGCAACAGCTTTCGATTCGCATCGCTAACGACGACCGTGGTAAACGACTTAACTTTGCCCGCGAAGGCCGCGACACGTTCCATGCGGCTGAACTCAATCGGTTCGACGGCACACTCGGCAAGCATTTCGTCGCTTGTCGGTTGCCGTTCGAGGCGGCAGGCCAATCGTTCTTCAACGGCTTTATACTGGTTCAACCGCGATCGGCTTTTGCGTGGCATCGGGTCGATGTCGCGAAGGTGATCGATCATCGCGCCGCGAACTCGCATAATTATGTACGTCCGTGGCATCGTGTTCTTTTCGGGGTTGAACAACTCAACCGCGTTCATTAGTCCGAGATAGCCTGCGGAGCGCAGGTCATCGAAGTCTGCGGCCTTCGCGAGCCGTGCCTCAAACGAATGCATGAGCCGATCGACGATGAACATGTAATGCACGACCAACGCGTTGCGGGACGCTATCGATTTGGTTGACCAATATTCTTCCCACATCGGACGCTCTTTTTCGTTTAACTTTTTCATCAGATGTCGACCTCCTCAAGAGCGGCACCGCTCGTTGCATCTTTCGTGTTACGCGCGATCTGTTCGAGGAATGTGTTGCTGTTCTGTTGCTGCTTCAGTTGAGCTTGGGCAACCTGATCTTTCGTCATCATCGTCACGCCACGGCTCGATTCAAACGCGAGCTTCATTGCCTCTGCCGAACCGGCACGGATGGCCGACACGGCTGCGGGTTGGGATTTCTCGCCAGAGGATTCGAGCGACGACTTGGCCTTGAGCGAGGCACGATCAAACGTTTCCTGCGTGATGAGCTTTTGGTCGAGAAGCGTGTTGAGTTTTTCGACTTCGGCTTGGTATTTTTCGAGTGGGCTTTGCACGTCGGCAGTGATCGACTTCGCGGACTCGCTGAGCTTTTCGTTGAGCGTCGTCTTGGCCGTGTCACGCAATGCGCCGAACTGTTCGGCCCCGAGCTTGCCGGCCGCGTAAAGCTGCTGGAGCTTTTCCATTTTCGCAGCGAAGTCTGTCAGCGGATCGTCGCCACTGATTTTGTTGATCGATTCGAGCTGTTCTTTCAACGCGAGCAGCCCTTGAGCCTTGGCAAGATCACCTTCGGTTGCTCCGTTCGATTTAAGGTCGGCAATCTTTTTCTGTGAGTCGCTGAGGCCGAATTGATCGACATCTTTTTGGATATTGCCAAGCGACTCAGACACCTTCTTGAGATTCGCGGCACCGTCTTCCAACCCCTTGAATGAGCCTTGCATCTTCGCGGCGTTCTCAGCCACTTTCTTCGCAGACTCGTCAGCCTTCGCTTTGATGTCGATGAACGCGTTGGCAACGGCTTTCGAATTCGTCTTATTCTGAAATGTGTCCCAATCTTGCCCCGCCTTTTTGAACGCATCATCGCCAACGCTGAGCATCGCCTTAGCCACGCCCTGCATCGAGTCGCCGAAATGCTCGTTGACGCCAGTCACTTTCGCGATGAGCCATTCGAGACCGCCGACGACGGCACCGAGTCCATCGAGCACGGAGCCGAGCACGTAGGAAGCTGTGCCGCGCATCACCTGCCAGGCGGCGTCAACGAGGCTCAGATAATCAGCGAGATAGGCGACAGATTTGGCAACGAATTCGATGGCCCCACCAACCTTGGGGCCGATGCCGCCACCCGTAGTGGTAAGCTCCATCATTTTCGTTGCGGCGGCGTCGATGTACGGGCTCAGGCCGATCGCGATTTGATTGCTAACGCCTTCCCACACCTTGCTCATACGGGTGATTGAATCGTTGGCTGCTTCAACCTTTGCTGCATCAATGCGGCTGTAGGTCAAGCCGAGCTTTTGAGCCTCCTGCTGAGCGGCTTTGATTCCCTCTGAACCGGAGAGAAGTAAAGGCAGCAAGGACTGACCTGCCTTACCGAATATCTGTGTGGCCGCTGTTGCGCGTTCGGCGGCGTTGGGAATATCGCTCAGGCGTTGTGCGATCTGTGCGAACGCTTCATCAGCAGGTAAGTTTGCGAGCTGCGCGGCACTCAGCTTTAGTTTCGTGAAAGCGTTCGATGCAAGCTCGCCATCGTCAGCAGTTCCACCAAGCGCCTTGAGCATTTTTTCGAGGCCACCCGTCAACTCCTCACTCGATGCGCCTGCAAGGTCACCTGCATATTGCAATCCGGTCAGAGCTTCGGTGCTGATTCCAAGGCGGTGGGAAAGTTTTGCGTTTGCATCGATCGCTTCCATGCTCTGTTTAGTCATGTAGGCGAGTGATCCGCCAGCCGCTAACGCGGTCAGCGCCCCGCCAAAGCCAAGCACCTTCGAACCGATCGAAGTGATCGATGAGCCAAAGGATGAAAGCTGTTTGCCGGCACCGGCCATCGTGCTGCTGAAAGCCCCCGCTGATGCGGTCAGCTTCACTGATAATGTGCTGATTGAGACGGCCATCGATTACGCCTTCACGAACGTTCCACCTTGCACTGCAGCCCATTTCATTCCATCGAACAGAAGCTTGTCCTCATCGACCTCTGTGGTCAGTTGCGTCGGTGCAAACCGTGGAATGAAGTCATCCGGTTTGAATCCGCTGCCGGTCATCGCGTTTGCAACTACCGCACAGAGCAGGCCGTTGCGGTAATCGTCGCGGTCAGACGTCCATGGATCGATGTCGAAGAATGCGAACCAGTGAACGAGTTCATCCGCGTCGATCGATTCAAGAAGCTCCCCAACTGTTCGACCCATCGCCAACGCGAGCGAGTAAACGAGTCGTGTGGTTGGGTCAGCTAGTTTTTTGCGGCCGCTTCCTTCTGGGGGTTCAGCCGCAGGATGGCCTCGATCAGTCGTTCAACGACTACGAAGTCTTCACGCTTTTCGATGGTCACTGCATCGTCGTCGGTGAAGACTCGACTGCCGGACTCATCGAACGTCGCCGCACAGATCCAATGGAACACGGCACGGTCGGAGTCCGCTTTGATGCGTTGAACGAGCGCCAGATATTCCGTCGCCGTCAGCCGACGCACGACGACACTGCCGCTCCACTCGGGCATCACCACGGTTTCGGTCGGCAACGTGCGGGAGAGAATTAAATCACGACTAATCATTTGGTCACCTTTTTGCTAAAATTGCTGAACTCTTACGCCTTCGGAACAAAGCTTGGCTTACCGACGACGCGAACGGTCACTGTGCCTTCGACAACATTGTCCTTCTGGACGGTTTCACCTTCGATGCCGTTGATCCAGCCGTTGAAAAAGAGCTTCGAGCCAGAAGGCTGAGGTGCATCGCTGTACACAACACGGAAGCCTTTTTTCTGACGGAACAAATCCATCAGCGTCGCGTTCTGCGTGGCGTCCCACTGCAGCTTAAAAGTCGATTCGCCCGCGTCGCCAAGACCGGGTTCAAATTCCTTGAACTCATCAGGGCTTTCCAAATTTGTCGTCTCGATATCATCCGCTTTGAGGGGCGGTGGTTTGATTTCCAACAGCTTCGCGATCGGCGTCCACGTCACTGCTGCTTGGTACGTTGCGGAGTCCGCAAATTCGAAACGAGTCTTGAATGATTTCTGAGCCATGAGGCACCTTCCTTTTATTTCTGAAACATGAATGTGAGAGTTAGCGACACACCGAAAGTTGAGGGCGATGCTTTGCCGGTTGGCGGCAGCACCGCGATGTCCGATTCGTCGTCGATGATCAGCCAGTCGATATGCAGTTCATTGACGTCGCCGCTGAAGTAGTCGACGGCATCGATCACCTTCGAACCGAGCTGCTTCGCTTCCTTGTATGTCGGTGCCAGACAATCGAGTTGAAGCGTGCCGTTGACGAATCCGGCAGAGCCGTCGAGGTTGCCCGGATCGCTACCGCTTTCGCGAGTGATCACGATGCCAGGTCGTCGCTCACCTTCGGGACGTAACCCAAACCAAACGCGATCGCTCACCGCAAGAACAACGGCGGCATCGGCCAGCAAGATTGATCTGACAGCAGGCTCGATCATTTCGCAGCCTCCTTTTCGATGCCGTCCCCGAGCTTCGTTGCCATGGTGCTGAGTGCTTGGCCTTGGGTTTCCGTTAGAGCCGGTTCGATAAACGGGTGACCGGGAACGTATTCGCCAGCAAGATTGATGAAACCCTTTTCAACCAAATGGGCGATGCGGCTCGGCTTGTAGGGTTTGCCGTTCACATCGGACTGAACGCCCTTCTTGACGCCGATGATCGCGGTCACGCTCTGATTCTTTTTGTTGGTGACGACCTTTTTGCCAATCGCCTTTTTCAGCAGGCCGGTACGTCGTCGTGCTTTCGATCGCGCAGACCTAACGACCGGCGTTGCGGCAGCATTGACCGCTGGCCGCATCACTTTTCGTTGAACGCGCTCAGGCAGTGCTGCAAGTTTCTTTTGCAGCGCTGCGAGTCCGGAGATTTGCATTGAAGCACTCACTGGATTTCCCTCGCTTCGATGTTCAGTTGCCTGCGTCGGCCGTCTGGGTCGATCGCGGTCACGACCTCGAGTGTCTTGCCGTTCCACGTAAGGCGGTTGATGCTGCTGATGCCGGTGCGATAGCGCATCACCACGTCATAAATCACGATCGATGACACGCCTTGGTCTGCTGTTGCTTCGGTGCCGCTTCGCGCGATGACGCTGGCTGACACAGTCGCGACGTTCGTTGAGCTATCGCGCGCACCCCATTCGCCGTCCGACTCGGTTGTCGGGGCAACGATGGTCACGCGTTCGCGAAGTGTGCCGGCACGCATCACAGCACCCCCACAGTTCGACCGCATTCGTCAGTGAGGAGTGACCGCCATCGCCCACCATCGATGCGACGTTGAACGGCACGATGAGCGCACCATTGGACGATCGCGGTCGGCAACTTAAGGCGACGATGAATACGTTTGAGTTGCACCACCGCCGTGCGGCAGAGCAACCAACTAAATGAATATCGATATTCGAACAACCCAGTGGGCGACTCGATGCGACGGAAGATGCCAAGAGATTTGAACATCAGCCCACCCCACATTCGCGCGAGTGGAGCCGAAGAAAATCTTCAATGAAGGGCACCGGAGTAACGGTTCGATCTGTCGCAGTTTCACGTTGCTCATAGAGCAGACCAACGTAACATTTGATGACCTGCACAATGTCTGCCGGCACATCGTCAAGAGTCGGCCCGTAACCGGCGACATACTGAACAGTGACGGGTGCCGGAGCAGTATTGCCACCTTGGTAGCGAAGGACTTCGGTGTTGCCGTAGCGGTCGATGCCGTAAGCACCTGACGGAAGCGGTGTAGCACCCAGCGAGACCGATGAAACACTGCTGATAGGCCCGCGCGGAAGGTAAAGCGTTTCGCCAGCGGAGAATGACGCGGACACGTTGCGGGTCAGTAGGCTTGCACCCATCGCCTGCTCCGCGTGGGCCGTCGCTGCCACAATCAACGTGGTCAGGTACGCGTCCTGGCTGTCGTCGTCGATCCGAAGGTGAGTGCGGATCGATGAGGCGTCAATGAGCGGAGCGGGTTTGGTCTGTGTCCAGTTCATGATCGTTTGAAAGTGAAACCACCGGCACGCCGTTAGACGTGCCGATGGGTGGAAGACAACGATCGGTTAGGCGTGCGTCTTGAGCAGAGCGACACCGCTCGGCACGAAGCCGCAATCACCGTTTTGGAAAAGTTCAAAGCCGGTTTGGTCAGGGAACGAAGGCTGCAGCACATAGCGAGCGATGCGCTGCGGGCCAGCATCGAGAATGAACATCGCCGAAGCGCTGACGAACGCGGCAATGGTGTGCGAAGCCGCGACGGTTTCCATGTACTCGGAAACGATCAAAGGTTTTCCGTGCATCGTCGTCTGCCAATTGTTCGCAGGATCTAGATCAACGATTGGGCGATTGTTATTGTCGACCAAGCCTCGCAGAGTTTGATAGGTGCCGTCACTGACAATGAAGCCGCCGTCGTCTCGGTAAGAAACTGGGAGCGTCGATTCGAACGCGAGCCATTCGGCGTACGTGAACGTCGTGGGGCTGGCAGTTGTTTTCGTGCTGGTTGTCAAACCCTTGAGCGTGGTCGTCCAAGCGCTTTCCTGTGCCTTATCCAATCGGCGTTGGAGCAGAGGTTGCACCCATGCGAAGACATCGAAATCGACTGCGTTCACGACGGTGTTCGCGATCCAAGTCTGCTTGGACGAGTACAGCGTTGCGTTCAGAGTCAGCGAGCCGGAGGAATCTGGATCGGCAAGGGTGCCGCTCGTGGCTGACTGGCTTTGTTGTTGACCGATGTTGGCGGTGTCATCGACGACTGGCAGGGAAATACCCTGCGTAAACTGACGGCTAATCGGCGCGAGGCCGTAAAAATCTAAGAACGCGCGGAAGGCGTTAGTCTGACGACGAATCGTCGTCGCAGGCAAGATTTCTTTCGGAATGAAAACGCCACCGCCGGTGCTGGCCGTGATCGTAAACTTCTCAACCTTCGACGCGTCGCCAGTGCGGCAAAAGTGATTCACCGCAGCGCGGTACTGGTCCTTGTCGAAGGTCACTTTGCCGGATTGCTCTGAATCGAACTCAACCTTGCCGGTTGGTTCCTTGGGAAGCTCGGCATCGCCGTTGACGAGCGCAAATTCAGCGAGCCGCTTGGCGTCATCGACCTGCTGCTTGATGCTGTCCATGCGCGCAAAGCGTTTGGTGTTCGCTTCTTTTTCTTCTGGTGTCAGCTCGCGTTTCGCTTCGGCGGCTGTAGTAAGAACTTGACCGGCCTGAGTACGAAGGGTCGCGAATTCTTCGCGGAGTGCTTTCGTGTCCATGATGACCTCGGGGAGTAGTGATTTCTGGTTGTGAACAAACCCAGAAAACTCTGCCCCGGGTCACGATGCTTACGCCCGAAACTGGCCAACCTTGACTGGTTATTTTTCAGATTTCCAAAGTTTCCAATCGCAGACGGTCAAGCCGGATCGATTGCTCAATTCGAGCGAACGGTGCAACCGGCTCGTCATCCGATTCATCATCGCTATCGCTTTGAACTCCAATGCTGGTGTAGGTAAAAGCCGGAATTGCCGTCACGGTCACCTCATCACACAGAAACGAAGTCACCTGCTCGATGTCGATTCCGCCTTCCGTTATCGATTCTGAGGCGTAGTTATCATCGAGCAACATCGAAAAACTCATGCCTGTGACGTACTTGTCTTCCACCAACTCCGCGACGTCAGCCGCGCAGTAGGTATCGGGCAAATCGATTTCGACTTTGACGCCAACATCATCAGGCGTGATCCGCAACGTGCCGTTTCCGGTGGCGCCAAGGATCGCGCGGAAATCATGATGGAAGAGCGCATGAACGGCAGGCGTAAACTTCGCGCTGCCTGGCACCAAGCGAACGCGATAGCCACCGCGATCGTCAGATAAGGTGTTCCATGTTATCGCATACCCGGAAAGCGTCACGGCCGACTCGGTTTGATCATCGACGGGTGCCGCAGACGTCCTAGCCGCCATCGTCACCGCTGGCGTTCGGCGGATCGCGAGCTTTGCATCTTGGGTGAACACGACGCGCCGCTGCTTTTCATTATTGTTGATTTTCATTTTCGCCCTCTGAGTTGGTGTCTGCTTCGAAAGATTCCTGAACGATCACTGCGAGTGGTTTGAATTCGATGCCTGCGAACTTCGCGCGGATCGCTTGGGCATATCGCTGGCCGATCTTCTCTGCGTCGATCGTGCGATTCAGTTGAGCTTTAAGCGTCAAGGTGATCGGCGCGAACGCATCGGCAACGAACTTGGCCTGCTCTTCTGCGAACACGTTGGCCCAAATCGTTCGATCGGCCTGCGGTTTCCCCTCGCGATTGGCAAACGCCTTGGTCGTTTTCGTTTCCACGCGTTGAACCGCATCCGCGATGATCGGCGCGAGCGAGTCGAGCACGAGCGCGCGATTGGCCTCGAATTTCTTATCGGTGTCGTCGGTTGGCGGTTTTGGTGCGGGGGCCGCGCTGTCGCCGGTTGAAGCGACAGGAAAGTTCACGGGGATGCGGAGCTTTGAGGCAGCAGGATCTTCAAGCGGAGCCAAATCGAGCCGGGCACGACCTTCGTTGGCAGTGATTACGCCACCATTCACCAGCGATAAGGTCGTCGATGTCTGGGTCGCAGTGTCGCCACGTAGCAGGCCGTCAACATCGAATCGAATTTCGTAACCGCCGTCTTGTTCTTTTTGCGTCAGAAGTTTCGAACTCAACTCCTGTTCTGCCTTTTCTACCCACGGTCGCAGAGAATATTTCACAACCTCGATGCCCATCGATTCGACGTTTGACCACGTCGCGCGCGAGAGGTCGAAAACGATGTGCGGTGGCACCCGAAGGATGCGGCACATATCGACGACACTGAACTGACGCGACTCCAAAAGCTGTGATTGTTCGGGCGGGATGGTTGCGTTTTTCATCGTCGCGCCGCCCGTCAGCACCGTGAACCCGTAGCCTGCATCGATTCCAGAGTGGGCACGGTTGATTCGATCTAGCACCGCGTCGATTTGTTCTTTGGTCGCGGTGCCCGGTATCTCAATTGAGCCCTGCAGATGCGTACCCGACCTCAAGAAGCGCGAAGCGAATCGCTGGCTGTTTCGAGCAAGCTCCATCGCCTCGCGCATCAGTTGAATGACCGGATAACCAACTTGGCCGTCGAATCCCAAGCCGGGCAGGTGCAATACGTCGGCCGCCGCCAGGATCAAGTTCGTGACTTTCCCATCCTTCGTGCGACCCGCACCCTTGACGGAAAACCACTGTTGGCCGTCATACCGAAAAGGCGTGACGATCTGCGGATCGACGTTGAAATAAGCAGTGGGCGCGCTCGTGTTCGAATCGCGTTGGACGATCAAGAATCCATTGCCGTGCACGACTGCATGGCTGAACCAAGTTTCGAAAACGACAAAGGGAATGGTGTACGGATTTGCCTTGCGATTCAGCAGCTTGTTTTGAGGGTGATTGACGACTCCACGAGCTGACCCGTCGCTCCGGTAAACGGATTTTGGCAAGCTCGCCAACGTCTCTGATAGGAATCGGACACCTGACCAAAATGCGGGAATCGATAGCACGCTGTATTCGTTCACAAGCGCGGCCGGATCGCCGCCACCACCGGGCCACACATTGATCGTTGGGACGTTTTGTAGATTAGTTGTATCTAGTTGCATTGCACTACCCTCAAATCACGAACACCTCGCCCACCCAAGGCTTATCGGCGGCGTTCGCGTTTGCCCCCGTGCCGACACCGAACTTCAGACCGTTGACGGCCATGTTCATCGCCACAACCGCATCAACGCGGCCCGTCGATCGGCCCTTCGTAATCCAAGCATTGTCTTGGTCGTCGGTTTTTACCGCCGCAGAGTTCATCTGGAAGTTGAACGCGGGATTGTTGGGCTGAACCAATTCCTTGGTAATAACCATCCGCTCTACTTCTTTCGTCGCAGGGGAGAGTGACCAGCCCTGACGAACGGTCACGACCGGATATCCGTCACCAACCAAGCGACTGAGCAGCATCTGTTGGCCAGCACCATCGGCTTGAATCTCGACAACGTTCAGGAGGCGGCACAGTTCGTGAATACGTTTTTCAACGACGTAATAATCGACGGCTGAGCCTTCGGTGGTAGTGATGTGACCTTTATCGTTCCAGAGGCGATAAGGGGCTTGGTCACGCTTCTGCCGACGCAGCGCGCCCTCAACGGTGCTGTCCTCTGGAATGAAGATCGACGGCCAGATGTATGTTTTACCGTCCTTTTCGATCGCGGCGACGACGGCCGTGGTGTCGGTCGTGCTCGATAGGTCGATGCCGAGCGAGGCGCGACACCCCTTGAGCGATTCAAGATCGAAATTCCGACCGCACGCTTTCCATTGTTCGAGCCCAATCCAGGCGCGAGCGGTGTTGACCCACTGGTTCAAACTGAACTGCCGGAAGATGGTCATCTTCCTCGCGATTTTCAATGCCTCACGGTAGTCCTTTGCATACTCCGCTTCGGGCACAGTCACACCAAGATTCGGTTGGGCAAGCCGCCAAGTAGCAGGGTCACCCGGGTCTGAATCCTTTGGAGCTTCGAATACTGCAGGAAGAAATTCATCGTCAGTGATCACGCCGTCACGAACCTTCGAAGCGTATTCGTGCACTTCACCCGCGATCGTTTCGGGATTGTCCCCCGCTGTCGTCGTGAACAAGATCAGCGGTTGACGTCGTGCTCGGGTGGACGTTTCGAGGGCGTCCACAAGCTCCGCGCTGCTGACAAATAGCTCATCGATCAGAGCCGCGTGGATGTTTCCACCGTGCTTGGTTTTCGATTCAGAGTTGATGACCTTATAGGTGCCACCGTTTTCCGTATTGCGGATCGCTCGCGTGAGGACTTCCGACCGTCTTAGCAGTTGGGGTTCGCTGTTGACCATCGATGCGGCAGCGTTGAACACGCGGGTAGCCTGATCCGCGTTGCCTGCCGCCGACACGATTTCAGGTGCCGGTTCGCCATCGCAGTACAAAAGGAAGTTCGCGACGATCGCGGCCAGCTCTGTTTTGCCCGCCTTCTTGGCGACGAACAGCAACGCCTTGCGATATCGACGCGAGCCGTCAGGCCGCTTCCAGCCGAACAGGTTGCCAAGGAATGCGACCTGCCAAGGTTGGAGCACTACGAGCTGCCCCGCCCAACGTGAATTGCTGAACCGGCAGAAGCGGTGGGCAAAGTCGATTATGCGTTTCGCTTCCGTGTGATCGAACCAATAGCTATCGGCACAATCCCATGAGTTGTAATTCGGCACGAGCGTGCGGCACGCCTGTTCGATGTTTTCGATAGTCCAAGTCACGACGCGATCCTTGGGCTAAAGAATTGATCGATATCGTCGGATGGATTTGCGACCGGCGCTGGAGCGATGTTGATTCTGCTGCGGGCGCTCGGTGACATTCCAAGCGACGCCTCACATTGCGATAGCTCGCTGGCGAGACCACGGGCCGAAGTGTTCAGAGCCGAAACTTGAATCGCCTTAACCTTGCCCGCCTCATCTTTGAACGTCGCGAATTCAGCGCCCGGATTGCTCGAAAGTGCTGTGATCATGCGCTTATAGCGCGACCAAGTGAGGCAATAACGCAGAACAAGATTCTGATCGGCCGCGCCGATGAGCCCCATCGCGGTGAGGAGCTTGACGACGCGACGGAATTCCTTGCGGGCGTCAGCGTCCGCGATCCAAGACGGGCAGACCGGCTTACCAATCGGCGCGGCTTCGTTCATCGCTCGATCAGCCCGGTACGTCCCGCGAGCTTGCTTAATCGCGGAGGGCAGAGGTTTTGGACCGCGAGCGCCCATCACGACCCCGCTTTCGGTTTGACCGCGATCCACGCCGCGAACTGCAACGCGCGCCAGAACTCTTGGACCCGGAAACCTTCGGCGCGAAGCATCGACACGTTGGCGTCAGCGGTCAGCGGGACAAGTACGCCTTGCAAAGACTTCCGCTTCGCTTCAATTTCTTCCTGACCATAACCAGCGGCGCGCTTCTGGGTGTAGTAGGAATCAACCAGAAGTCGATCAGCAGCCGCATCATTACCGAGTGTTTTTTCAACAACGATCATCGCGCCGCCGGGTCGGAGAATTCGATATGCGTCAGCAATCACTCTCTGGCGACATTCAATCGGCACGAACTGCAGCGTCAGGGTCGCGAGGATCAGACTTGGTACCAGCGGCGGCAAGCCGCGACGCAGATCGTGAAGCCGGATGTCGAGCAGGCCGTTGCTGAGCCAGCCGGGGAAACGATCGCGGCAGGCGTCGATCATTGATTGCGACTCATCGAGCGCTACAAATCGGTTGCCCGCGCCGAATTGATCGATGAATGGCGCGAGGCCGTCGCCACGACTGCAACCAAGGTCGATGATGTCGGTGTTTCTTTGAACGAATCGGCAACCAAGTTCAAAGACTAACCGCCGCATGGTGTCGTGATCCGGGATACTTCGTGCGAGCATGTCGGAAAAACACTGCGTGACAGAGCTGTCGAACGCCCACTTTTCGCTGCTCGGTTTATGGCCAAGCGAAGATCCTGCTTTTGTTTCGGTGAATGTGTCGCTCATGGTGCCACCTTGGAAAGAATCTGATCGCGAATCGTGGCGGCGATGTGCGACATCATCACGGGTGGAACAGCGCGGCCGATCCGCTCATAATTTTGCTTGAACGTTCCGGGCATTTTGAAGTCGGCCGGAAATCCACTGAGCAACTTCGCTTCGGCAATGCTGAACTTCCTGCGCTCTGTCGGATGACAGACAGCAGCCGCGCCGCTGATGCCCCCGGTTGCGGTTAGCGTCGGGCAGGCTGCATCGAGCGCTGGCCGCACCAGTTGGAAATACTTTTCTGACTGCGTGCCAGGGTGGGCCATCCGATCCCACTCACGGCCGATCGCGAATCGAGTGATGTCGCACTCCGGGTTTACGTCGTCGCATTGTTTCGGCAGCACGTCGCGCAAGGTGTAGTGATATGAAAGTGGCTTCGGGTGAACCGGCTCAAGGTTCAAATCGTTTCGCACGCCGAGAAAGATCAGGCGATGCCGAGCTTGAGGAACGCCGAGCCATTGAGCGTCAAGAACTTTGGCTGCAACTCGATAGCCGCACGACTTCAATTCTTTAAGCACATCTAAGAACGCACCCTTGGCGACTCCTCGCACCATGCCCGCAACGTTTTCGGCGACGAATGTTTTCGGCCGGATGCCCTTGAGCAGTCGTGCGAAGTGCGGGAACAAATCGTCAGTGCGTTGCTCGGTGTCAGAATACTTTTTCGATTTGCCCAGAGGGCCGATCGTCTGCCGGCTGTGCTGAACGATGCACAGGGTGGACTACCATCGAGCAAACTTAATTCGCCAACGCGAAGCTGGATCGCTTCCAGAACTTCGGCGGCTTGGATCGTCCGAATGTCGCGGCCGTCGATGATCGTCTGAGCGGATGCGTTCGCGCGGTAGCAATCGCGGGCGGCTTCAACAAACTCGTTGGCCCATGCGACGCGGAAACCAGCCATGCGATAACCGAGCGACGATCCGCCGCCGCCGGAGAATGTGGACGCAACTGTAAAGCCGTTCCACGGCAGCGCGTTGACCTGCTGCATCGTCGGGATTTGGAAGGTGGGCTTGTTCAAGCGTCATCCTCCGCAGGAGCAGAGGAACCAGACCAGCGATATTTGCACTTTGGGCACTCGTGTTCCGTCTCAATATTTTCATCGACGATCGGAAAATCTGCTGGCGGTTGAGCAGCGGTGGCAGCATCACTTTGTTGGCCAAGAAGCTGCGCGAGTTCGTCGGGCGAATAACCAGCCGCAATGGCTAGATCGCCACCTTCAGATTGAAGAGAAGCGAGCACTTGAGCGAGTGCCGATTGATCGAAGCTCGAATCGTCGTGGCTCTTGTTGTCCGCAATCGCGAGTGCAGTCCACTCCGAAGGCGGAAGGTCTAGTTGCAGCACCTTGACCTCTGTCCAGCCAAGACGACGGGCGGCATCGAGCCGAGCGTTGCCGACTCGCACTACGCGGTTCGAATCGATCAGCAACGGTAACGTCTGCCCCCAACGCCGGAGCATGCCCATCAGTTTTTCGATTTGAGCTTCGGTATGGACGCGGACGTTTGACGGATCGGCGGACAGTTCGCCAATCGGTATCGTTTTAATGTCCATTTGCCCCTCGCTGACTGCTTGTCCGCTTGCGCGCGAGGCCGTGCCGCTGCTGATTTCCGCTGCTTTGCGGCACTGGGAGGCCGATTTCTCCACCCCCCGAAATTGGCCCGAGTTTTTTGCGAGGAACGGGCCGGTTCCCCGTGTTGTCTGCCAAAAGTTGTGAACCGCCCCTACCCCGACAGACTGTGCCACTTTCTGTTGTGCTGCCTTGAACTGTCGCGGTTCGGTTGACGCGTTTTGTCGGTCAGGAGTCGCGCCATTAGCGATTGCTTCGAAAGCGAGACGACGGCTAAGCGTTACATTGCAGGGATTCATATCGACACCTCACTCAATCGTTTGACCATGCGCTTCGACTTGGGCTTCCTGACTCGCCAATCGTTAAGAAGTCTGATTGCGAACGCCTCGCGCTCCGATTGGTTCTCAATCTGCTCAGCGAGACGCAAGCGATACCGCCGCAGTTCAAGTTCCTGAGTGGCAGTAAGCCTCGCGAGACGACGATGCTTAAGCTGCGTCGATCGCTCTAGTGAGAAGGTTGGTAGTGGTACCGACTCGACAGGGAGGAACTTCCAAGCCCGGCCCTTGAGAATGTTTAAGACTTCACGTTGGCAGATATCGAATAGTGGTGCGATCGACTTTGCGGTGAAGCCAGCCGCCGCCAAGGCCCGAACCTGTTGGACGTTCTTAGTGGTTAGCTTTGCGTGGCTCGTGTTGTTCGTTGTGTACCTCATCGCGCTCCGATCGGCGTTGGTTCATTACGGCCGTGAAGTCGAAAGTTGTTCGTTGTCGATTGATGGCAGTCACGGCACTGGCTTCGGAAATTGGATTCATCATCGGCCCCGCCGACAGCGAGCGGACGACGATGGTCAAGGACGGTCGCAGGCTTGCCGCAGTTGAGGGTTGAACAGACTGGATGCCGGGTCAGCCACGATTTTCGATTCCGACGGTGCTGACTTCCGTATCCTCGCGCTGTCGAAGTGCCACGTTCCTGATCCAGCGTCCTGGCTGGCTGGAACGGCGATTGGTATCGATTTGGTCGGTACGGCATTTTCAGTAACCATAAAATGAGCCAACCCGGGGAGGATGAGGCCGGGCTGGCTCTGTCCTTGTCACCTGGAGTTGGGGTGACCCTTGTCTCTGCTTACGTCTGGAGTTGCTGAACCTTGACCGCAAAATGTTTTCGCAGCTCGCTTTTCACTCTGCTGCTTAGTTCGTAGAAGGATTTGGGTTTCATTCCGATTGCTGCCGCTGCCTCTCCGGGCGAGTCATGCGACTGGATAGCGCGGAGAACCTTCTGCAGATACCGGGGAAGGAAGTGATCTGGGTTGCGTTCGATCGCGGCTGCTACAGCGAGGTCGTCTGGGTCGGCATCTTCTGTTGGGCAATCTGTTGATCGAAGGTGTTCGATTGACCGGCGCTGTCGATCGGCCTGCCGCAGTTCATCGAGGATGGCACTTTCGATAATCGACCTCGCGTATGCGCCAACCTCGCCACGCCTTGGGTCGTAGGCGGGAAGTTTTGCCCAGAGCTTGATTCGAGCCGTCTGGGCTGCGTCGTCCTTGGCATAGCTCGGGAGGTCTGTAAACCGGCTCGCGATTATCTCGCTGATCAACGGTTCAAATTGCTCTATCGGAATGGTGTGCGCCATCGTCTACCTTCTATAGAACGATAAGGCGGCAGCTTTGATTACTTCATAAAGATAATTCAGAATGGCGAATTTGGTGATTTTATAGATCGGTGATCATGTTCCAGCTCTGGAACACTAGATTTCTGTTCCAACTCTGGAACAGTGATTTCGTTCCAACCTTGGAACAACTATTCATTCTGATCGGAGGCGGTAGTTTGTCCCTTCAACGTGGATGGCCCGGCCTAGCCCGCGTTGTAGCATTCTTGAAATATGTTTTTCGCCCCATCGTCGCTCAAGTTCCTCTAAGCTGAGATTCGTTGTCAGGATCGTTGGCCCCTCATCCTTGTACCGTGAGTTTAGTAGGTGGTGGATCAACTCGATGCTTCCATCAGTCGCCTTCGCAGTCCCAACGTCATCGAGCACTATCGCGGGAGCGTAAAGTAGGCGCTCGAGGCCGTTGAATGGGATTCTGGTTTGCGCAGCCCGCCGCCATTCATACAGCAAATTCGTTTCCGTCTCGAAGGCTGGTGTATAGCCCGCGTTTTGCACTTCCCTGAATGCGGCGACTGCAAGGTGAGTTTTGCCCCGCCCAGAGTCGCCCGTAAAGATCAGAAAACGGTTCTGGTCCCACCACTGTCCGGTGACTAGCGATAGGGCAAGCCGTTGCGAATCGTTCTGCGGCGTAAAGTTGCTGACCGAACAATGCGCGTGGCGTCGTCCGACCTCAGATTCGAGGTATTGCTGTTTGCCGAGATGGTCCGGGACGAACCTAGCAAACTCGGATGGACGATGATCACTTGGATTGCTTGAGGCGACGGTGTCATTTGAAACAGTGGGCATATTTACTCCCTGCCGGTTCGGCGCTGAGGTCAACGACAGACGACGTGCCTGTCTGGTTTTGGTTTGGTTGTTGGAGGCGTTCGGCTTCGGCTTGGACCTGAGAAACGTTCAGGATCGTTTCATCGAGATTCAGCTTTCGGCCCCATTCGCCCAGTGCTCTCTGAATCTCTGGCCATCGATCGCTGACGGTGTTGACGATCGCGACGAACTGCGCGTGCGTTAGGCGGCTGGTAACTGATTTGACGACGCCGAGGAACTTTTCGAACTTCGGCAGGCTTACGTTCAGTCCTAGACGCCGTCGAGCCTGACATAGCCGTAGCCAGGTCCACGCGGCAACTGCAGGGAGGCCAACGCCACTTTCAGGTTCTGCGTAAGCGGCTGTTGTAGGTGCCCAGTTGGTCGGCGATAACTTTCCCGCCGCCGCCCACATCGACGCAGGCTTGCCGATCGCGTCGGGGCCAAAGCAGTAATAGGCAAGCATCGAATCTCGGTTTGAGCAGATCAGGATTTTCTGCTCATCAGTAAGTTTGGTTCTTTTCAAAGCGGTTGAAGTTTGAGTTCGATCCGCTTTAGAAGTTTGTTGCGAAGCGGGGTGTGAGGGAGGAGCGGCGTCAGCCGCCAACGCTTCGCTCTTTACTTGTGAACTTCCTTGTGTGCTTGAATTGAGTACTTTGGGGTTCATAGTGACCCCCGTAGGGGGTTCATCATGATCCCCGTGGGGGTTCATAGTGACCCGGGTACGGGGTTCATCCTGACCCCGGTCATCATGAGCCCCGTTCTCTATGACCCCTGTCAGCTTCGATATTACTGCTGCATGAATATCCGCCGATCGAATGTCGGCGAGGCTGTAATCGGTGGTCATCGTTCGATCACCGCCCGTCTGGTTCTCTGGATATGAAATGAGGCCAACTTCTTTGAGGCGCTTCCGCGCCCGCTTCACTGAGGCGCTCGATACACCTGCCAACGCCTCAATTCTTCCCTGCCCCGGTCGGACGTTCGGCAGATGAGCGTAGAGCGCGCAAAGCACCTTCCATTCAGTCGCTTCGAGGTGCGCCGCAATGCCGTTGATTATCGCCCAGTAAGGCGCGCTCCAACGGCTCAATGGTTTACTCAGATCAGGGTCGTCGCTGCTGCTGTTCATGGTAGCTCCGAAATCAAAAGCGACCGCGTGGCCGTTGAGCCGCGCAGCCGGGATGTTAGAGACCTTCCTCAACTCGTAGCCCACTGACGCCAACCCTGACCGTCTGGGCAGTCTGAATGAGAAGGAGGGAGTGCCTCCGCAGGTCCACGAGTGCTCGACGCTTTGCGCTCTTGGTAACAGCGCGCTCGAAACGTTGGCGGGCTTCGGCGATATTCCCATTGCGAATCGTCAAGCTCGTTAGGTAGAGGTCGATCATTTGCAGGATTGAGGCTGGCTGAGCATTACTGACGGTGCTCATATCCGTCGCCCCAACGGGCTCTGCTGTCGTCATCGCTTCCATGATGTTCTCCTTTTGAACATCGATACTGCCCCGGCAACCGACACCGGTCGCAACTGGGGTAAACGTTGCCGACTGCTTTCGCCGCCGACCACGTAAAGGGCGCAAAAAAGAACGCCCGGCGGTCAAAACGCCGGGCGTCGTGGAAACAGGGCTGAGTAGTGCCCGTAGTCTGGATGATTAACTCGATTTTGTTTCCACGAGCGTTTTGACCGCATCGCCGACTCATTCGGCGATAAGAAATCGATCGGCGTTATCCCTTTTAGGAATTAACCCCATTTGTATAAATTTTTTGTACAGTGTGATGTCGAGGTGTGGAGTCGCCAAATTCGTCAATGAGGGAGCGAACTATATTTAGTATCACCCCATTGATGAACTGTAGAACAACCAAACGTTTAACGTTTATCTTTTACCGTCGTGAATAACCCCAACGCTGCGAGTTCATCGCGAAGCGTTCGGCCGACAGCGTAAACGTCATTGAAGTTGCGGCTGTTCGAATAATGCTTCGCGCCGACGGACTCCGGAGCGTGAGCAAGGAACGTGTCGCGAACCACGGGGCCAGCTTTCCTCATCGCGTAATCGGCGGCGAACTTCCGGAGGTGGTAGAACCCCTGCTCGCCTTTTTCGATCTTCGGGGCATCCTCCTTGTTCACTCGATTGACGATGTCGGTCCACGCCTGCCTGACCGCATCGGACGTATCGGTTACGAGCAATTCGCCATCGGCGGTAAAAAACGCCGTGCCGTTCTTGTCGCTCTTCACGTTTCGGAAATAGCGACGGATCAGCTTGGTCAATTCGGCAGGCAACCAGAATTGGCCGATCTGGCCGGTCTTGCTGCGGCGGTGGATCAGTAAGCCTTTGCTCAAGTTAAATTCGTCGCGCCGCAGTGTGGCGATTTCCTTCTGTCCCAGTGCCGCGAAGACACCGAGCAGGATGCAGATTCGGTGAACGTCATTGCGAGCCGCCTTGTACAGCCGCACGACCTGCTCACTGCTCAACTGCTTCGGCCCATCGGCGTGCTGGTCGCGTTCGTTCTTTGTCATCAGCTTGCTGATGCGAACTTCGAATAACTCTTCCCATCGCCTTGGAGCTTGCCAGCGACCGTACCGCGTGCTGTCGCCGTTCGCATCGAGCCAGTCGATGAACCGTGACCAAGCGCGCAGCATGTTGCGAACGGTGTAGGGCGCCAAGGCAGTCTTTCGGCTTCGCGACTTCGGCCGGGTCTTCACGTGATCGGTCAACGTCTGGAGCCAAACGCGATCGACCTCCGCGAGCGGGACGTCAGCGCGGAAATGTTTCAGGTCATTGAGCAGTTGCCCGGTTCGCTCCTTATGAGCGGATGAGAGCGCCTTCAGTCTGAACGCTTTGACGTAGTCATCGATCGCAGCGTGGAGCGTCGGCATGGTCGGAAGGGTTGCCACGATTGCCGTTGTCGGTGCTGGTGCCGGCGAGTCGGCAAAGAACACGTTCAGCACTTCACCCCTCTGCTGAACTTCTTTGACATCGAGTGCGTGCCGCTGACGAACGCCTGCCATCAGTTTTCGATATTGCTCAACGTACCATTTGACTTGCACTTCATCCTGATCGCCCCAGACCTCGCGGCCCTGAGCCTTCATGTGGCTGAACTGCCCACGAAGCGTGTCGGCGTAATACTCCGCAACGACGCGATCCTGTCCGAGCCAGAATGTGCGGTAGCCGCCATCGGTTTTCTTCCCGATGCTGATGCGGAAACCCTTCGTTGCGTGCTTAGATAAACCCTGCGTTGCGGTGCGTGCCATATCGTTCCTTTCGGTTGAACGATGGCAAAGTCTACCGTGAATTCTGATACCTTTCTGATACCACCCTCGTTTTCAGCATGAAAAAAGGCCTGCTTTTGGCAGGCCCTAAAAGGCGTTTCCGACTCGGTTTTACCGGTGTATTGCACTCGACAGGAGTCGAACCTGTAACCCTCGGTTCCGAAGACCGATGCTCTATCCAATTGAGCTACGAGTGCGGCACGTGCTTGTGGGGCGGCGATTATCACTGTCGAGGTGACAAAATCCAGCCGGTGGCTGCATGGTGCTTTTCGGAGCCGTCCGCGTCGCACGGATGCCATGCTCGCGTTCTGACTTTCAGACTAGGCACCTTTGATCTGGGCCACCAGTTGCTTCGTCGTCTGATCCTGCATCGCCGCCAATGCTGACTTCTGCGAATCGGTCTTTGCCGGGAAGGCCGACTCGATGCTCTGGACGACTTGTGTTAACGCACTTTTGACCGGCAGCGTGCCTCGGCGGCGCTCATTGTAAGCGCCTGCGATCGTGCCGATCACGCCAGCGATGAGTGCGATAGTGCTCGCACCCGGGATGCCGAAGTTCGATGCATCTCCCGCAGCTGTCTGGACGCCCTTGGCGAGTTGCTCTGTTTTCTGTGCGGCCGGGTCGATTCGAGATTGCACGGTCTCGCTGACCTGGGTGGCTGAAGTGAGCGACGGATATTGCATCGCGGCACGCTCTTCTTCCTCGGTACTACAGGCCAGATGAATGAATCCGATGACGAGCAGAAAGAAAACAAGTGAAGAGAGTTTCATGATCGACTGTCCTTTTGATTGAAAGGGAATTGGTAGGAGTGAAAGGTAGGTAGTTGGCAGAGGCGGGTGATCGCTTCGGTGTTTTGACGGACGACGTCCATCAGTTCGCCGAGCTGAACGCGGTCGCCGAGGATTCGGCTGTGCGCTTCATCAAGTTGCTGCTCGCGCTGCCGGCTGGTGCGCCGCTCCCATAGCCACATCGCCCCCATCAGCCCGGCGGCTCCGAAGCTGGTGAAGGAATCGAACGCGGGTGAGACATCGGAAAGGAATGGAATAAACATGGGGAGCTCTGGGAAAATTCGACTGACGGGAAAATCCGAATGACGAAACCGGAAATCCGAATCAATGACGAAGCACGAATGACGAAAGTCGATCGTGAATTGATTCGTTTAGCGGCACCGCTCGCGGTGCCTGTTTTTGCGCGACGTGGAAAACCGAACGCACCGCAAGCGGTGCCGCTAAACAAGAATGCTTGTGTGAAACTTTGGGTTTTGGGTTTGATTCGGATTTCTGGTTTCGTCATTCGGGTTTTGCGGATCAGACACGTTGCAGACCGAGCACGTTGAGCGCTCGCGTGACTTCAGGAAAGCCATCACCGTCCAGATCGATGTCGACCTTCGCGGCGCGTAGCGCTCGGCGATAAAGCTTCTCGTACAGATCGGCACGCACCTGATAGTGGGCCGTATCGTCACTTGTGACGGCCAAAGCGTTGTAAATCATCTGCAGCGTGCCGAGCGTGCAGACGCGCTTGAGGGCGTCGAGATTGGTGATGGTCGCCTGCGTCTCGCCGGGCCTGGCGTTGCCGACGCCTGCTGCCTGGTAAAGAAGTTCGGTCACGATTGATCGCTGCGGCCAGAACGTGCGGATGGAATAGGGAACGTCAGGCACATCGCTCGCCGCCGGCGCCGCCGCGCGTAACGCCGCGCCGGGCATGTCGGGCTGAAGCTGGTCATAGAGCACGCTGAGCTTTAATTCCGTGGGCGATTCGATCGATGCGATCGGGAAGCATCCGTTGACGCTGCCGTTGATCACGATGACCTGATTCGAAACAACGTTCGCCACCGCCAATGAGCCGGCGGCGATAGTGAAGCTGGTGTTCGACAGAGTGCCGGTGCCAGCGAGAAGGGTTTGCGATGCAAAGGCGGCATCGCGTGGAAGCGTCGGCTCCCAATGAAGGAGGTCGACATCGGTACAGAGGGGTGTAGTGGGCATGGGAGTTGGAGGGGTAAGGGGTTAAGTTTCTTACTCCTCTCTCCAGTACCCTGGGGAGAGGCGGGGAGAGGGGTCTTCGACCGGCACGTTGCCCGAATGGAAGACCCCTCTCCCAACCTCTCCCCGGAGTACCGGAGAGAGGAGCAAAGATGGGAGCCTCTCCTCGGAGTACCGGAGAGAGGAGTAACGATGGGAGCCTCTCCCCGGCGTACCGGAGAGAGGAGTGAAGAAAAAGACCTCGTCCCGATCGCCGCGAAGAGGTGTTGGAAACGTTACGCCGTGAATCCGCTGATCACGCCGTGGGCGTTTTCGTTGCGGACTTCCAGCGTGTACTCGCCGATGAGCTGGCCGGATTCGCGGTCGCCGGTCGAGGCCAGCGGTTTGTACTGGAAACTTCGGCCCGCGAGCGGAAGCACTTCGATGCGGCTCGAATCGAGCAGCATCACCGTACCAGCCGGCACCCAGCGACTGAGCACAACGCGGCACACGCCAAAGTCGCTTTCGTACACGCTGACCGCATCTTTAAACGTTTCCGTGTCGCTGCCGAAGCGTCGCGACGATGTGATGAACGAGTTGATCGCGCGTTTCTCCGGCCCGCCAACGACGATGAGGTCGACGTTGCCGGCACTGTTCTTCCAGATGTTCCGCAGCGCCAGGTTCAGTTGTACCTCGGTAAGCGATGTGCCCGCTGGCAGACCATTGCTGCCGGGAGTGAACTTGTTAGTCGCGATGGTCGACAACAACCCGCGCATCGTGCGGCGCACGCTGGCGGTTCCGACGGCATTGGCGGCCGACATCACGCCGTTGATCACGCAGTTTTCCAGATCGCGCATCAGTTCGCGAAGGCGAAGCGTTTTCTGGTAATCCATCTCGTCGCGCACGCCGATCTGATTGACGGCCGATTCTGAACCGCTGACTTCGACCGTGCTGGCGAAGATCTGCGTGACGTTGAATGCCCGCGACCGGGTCGTGAAACGAGCCGCCGCTGCATCCGCGCCTTCAAGCGAAGCGTTGCCGAGGATGCGAACGGTCGCGGTTACGGGGAATGAGCCGATCTGCGGCGTGCCGCCGTAGCCGCGAATGACGTGCATGTTGTTCGAGCCGGGCGTGACGGTGTCGATGAGCATGACTTCCGGCAACGCGTTGATCGCGATCTGATCGCCGGGCCGAAACAGCGACGCATTGGCGACGGTGATGATGTCGAGATCGGCGTCAAAATCGATGAAAGCATTGCTGTTGGGCAGGAGCGCGTCCTCGAGCCATTCGTGCATCGTCGATCGGGCCGACCGCACTGGATCGCCCAGCGCATCGAGCAGCGGCGTTTCGTGCGGCGAATTGATCGCGATGAGGTCGGATACGTCTTCGGAAATTTCCGGCAACGTCGCGCCGCCCGTGTATGTAGCTTTACCTGTAAAAGACATTGTTTCTCCTGGAATGTTGAATGTGAAACGTCGAATGTTAAAAGACTGAAGATCAGCGCATCGCGCGCCGCAGGGTCAGGAATTCGGCGAGCAGCCGCCGGTTTTGCGTGCGAACCAGTTCGCCGGCCAGTTGGTGCAATCGCGATCGCGATGCATCGACTGGCGATCGACTTGTCTGCTCAGACGGCGGTGGTGATTCGAGTACTTGACTCGATGTCGAATCGTCTTCGGATGACAACATTGGGGACCTCCTTTCTTGAAATGTTCGATTTGAAAAGCGTTGTTTAGCGGCACCGCTTGCGGTGCGTTTTCGAGCCTCAATCGCACCGCAAGCGGTGCCGCTAAACGGGGAAGAATTAAGTTGAACGCGTCGGTGAGTACCCGAGCTCTTCGAGCACGATCGCTCGATCAACGCCGACGCGCAACTTTGCTTCGGCATCGGCGAGGCGCGTCGCGATATCGGTCGGCGTCGCGTCGGGCCATTGCAATACGAATCGCCGCTCATCGAGGCTGGTGCGAAACAACCCCGCGCGATCGAGCCAGGCGAGACACAGCTCGCAGATGCGCGTGACCCCCGCGCCATACGTCGTCCGCTTGCGATCGGTCTTCGCCAGCAGCGCGGTGAGCGTGACCCGTAGTGCCGTCGCGCTGGTAAGTTGGCCGATTCGATCGCGGAGAATGCCGGCGGCGATCGGTGTCACGCCGCTGGTCTTGTCCATCGATTCGCGAACCTGATCGATATGCGACGTCTCGCTCGGGCTATCCGCGTCGCCACCGAATTCGACGATGCTGGCCTGCTCGTTGTCGGTCATCCACATCTGGCCGGGTGAAATCGGCAGGCTGGTGAAGTTGTCGATTCCCTTACCGAGATACATCTTGAACGACTGCATCGTGATGCGATGCGCGCGATCGCTGAGCCGCGTGTTCAGCTCATCCTGTAACGGCAGCAGCGGCTCGACATCGCTCGTGCCTGCGTATTCAAACGGCAGTGCGACGTTCTGAATGTGCACCAGCGGCAGTTCGCCGAGCGAGTTAACGCCCGATGCGACGAGGGACTCATCCTCGAACCGCGCCCAGCGCGTCGGGGTGATGATTTCAGTAACGCGCGTCGTCTCGCTGTTCCGCGAAGAGGCGGAAGCGACATTGCCGAACAATTTATTCAACCAGGATTGCTTCTCATTTGACGTGGTTTGGGTGCGTCGCGATTTCGATTCGCCGGAATACACCTGCGCATAGGCATCAACGGTTCGCCAATCCGTCGGTCGCAGGAGGGGCAGAGCCCGCGCCGGCTCGACGATCTCCAGCCGAATGCACCGCGCGATGCGGATCAGCATCGCATCGTCCGGAACCGCGCTCGCCGCAGAGAACGACGGCGACGGCTCGACGGCAGGTGCATCAGGTGCAGAATCATCCGGCAGCACAGGCGCGGACCCTGCGGGTGGCGGGACGAGAGCATCAGACGATTCGCTGATCGACGCGACCTCATCTAATGCCTCTCGCTGCGATGGAAACGTCCCATCGCTGGAAGGATCGGAAACATTTGTTGGTAGCCCCGGACGCAAGTCCGTGGTCGGCAGTTCGGTCGTATTTAGTTCATTCGCAATAATCGACGCGGCGTCGGTGTCGAGCTTTACCAACACATCGACAAACCCGTACACCGCGCCCAACAATGCGAGCTGTTGCAGAAACACAACGCCGCCATGCTGATCGAGCACGGCATTGGCGATCGTTTCAATCGCGTTGCGGCGGGTTGGATCCGAAGCGGTCGACCGAAGCGTCGGCGCTTTGCCGAATAGGTAATCGACCATGGTGTCGATCCGCCAGGCGATATCGTTCTCAATGACGACCTCTTTGCGGGCCACGTCAAGCGCGTCGCCGGAAAGCGACGCGCTCGATCCGCTCGGCGGACGCATGCCGGTGATGCGCGACGGAAGTCCCCATTCCTGCGCGCTGCGATACGGCCGGGCCGAGGCGCTGTCGGCCGCGAGCGTCGAGGGAATCTGCCGGTTGCGGTAATAGTTCCACATCCGCGTGAAGCGCGGCCCATCGACGTCGACCAGTTGTTGAACGCGCTTCACAAAGTCCGCCGCATCGAGCGGTGCGAACGGCCGGCTGAAATCGGGATCGATGAGTGTTTCAAAGGAATAGGGCATTGCGGCTCCACGAAAACGGCCTGGTTGGCTCGCGGAAGTCGGCCGATCCGGCTCACCGCGTCTCCTCACAAGTCGCCGGAGCGCTGCGCCGCAGGCGCACCAAACGCGCAGCGCCATCAATCGCCGAAGCGACACACCGGCGGCGGAACTCGCAGAAAAATCTTTGGAAAATCCGATTTGTCAGTCGCACAGGCGCTGCGCATCAGTGGCACGAATCGCGCAGCGCGGCCATGTCGCGTCGAGCTTGGACATTGCGGCAGCGATGGAGCACTGCATACACTTCATGCAACTGGAAGGTAGTCGATGACAATGAAACGAGCCGTGCTTTGGACGTTCTGCTATAGCCTTTTGATCGGCGGCTGCGCGACCGATCGGTCGGTCATCGAAAACGCCGCCACGACACACAAGTCGCTGGCGCCGGCAGTGATTGAAGATCCGCAAATCTCGAGATATTTGAACGAAATTGGCACGCGAATCATTGCGGCTGCCAAGGCGGCGGATGAAGACCATGTCGGCCCTAAAACGCATTTTGACAAAAGCCAAAGCGACTCCTGGATGTTCTCAAACAAAATCCAGTTTCACCTGGTCAACAGCAAAACCCTCAACGCCTTCACGACCGGCGGCGAGCACGTTTACATCTACAACGAGCTATGGCAGCAGTGTAAGAGCGAAGACGAATTGGCGGCGGTGATGAGCCACGAGTTCGCCCATGTTTATTGCCGGCACGTCGCGCAGGGGATGACGCATCAGATGGAAACGCTGATCGCCGGCGCGGCGGTTGGCGGCGCCGCGGGATACGCGCTGGGCGGGAAAGACAACAAGCTGGCGGGCGCCGGCTCCGGCGCGGCGGTCGGCGCGGCGGGCGGACAATTTTTGAACATGGGCTTCACCCGCAAGGATGAAGCGCAGGCCGACGAGTACGGCTTCTATTTCTACACCCATGCCGGCTGGAAGCCGGAACATTTTGGAGATTTCTTCCAACACATGATCGATGCCGGTTACGACAAGACACCCGGCTACATGAGCGATCACCCCACTTTGAAAAGTCGAGTGGAGGAAGCCAATGCGCGTGTGAAGAAACTGCCGGCCGATGCGAAGGACTGGGAAAAGTCGCCGGTGGCAGACGCAACGACGTTTAAATCGTTGCAAGCACGGGCCGCGAAATTAGCGAAAACCTTGCCCGATGATTCATCGCTCAAGAATTCGCAGCAGTTGCTGCAGGCGCTGCCGCGAAGCTGTGTCGCCCCCGTCGATCCCAAAGATGCGGTCGACGCGCGCGAGCAACTAGAATCGAAAGCAAAAAAGACGAAATGAGCGCAGTTTTGGGATCGCGACCGCAGGGCTAAAGCCCAGGGCTTCAGCCCTGCGGTCGCGATTGCGGCTTGCGTTGCGACCTCCTCTCCACAAATGCCATCAGAATCCGATCTTCTTCGTTGGATCATCAACCGACAGCAATCTCGCGCGGCGATACAACTGCCGGCAGGTGACGATTTAGCGATTGCGAAATGGAACGCGGCCGACCTCCTGCTCGTCGGGGTTGATCAAGTGCTCGACGGCGTGCATTTCGATTCGGCGATTCATTCGCCAGAGGCCATTGGCCAAAAGGCGATGCTGCGAAATTTATCCGACTGCGCTGCGATGGCGTGCTTGCCCGCGTTTGCGTTGATCAATGTCGCACTGCCACGCGGGTCGGGTGTTGAGTTCGCGAAAGCGCTTTATCTCGGCGTCGAAAAAGCCGGAGACAGATTTAATTGCGCGATCATCGGCGGCGATACCGGTTCCTGGAGCGGCAAGCTGGCGATGAGCATCACCATTCTCGGTCGATCGGCCGGCATCGAACCGATCACGCGCAGCGGCGCTCAACCCGGTGATTCGATCTTCGTGACCGGCCCGCTCGGTGGAAGCATTCTCGGCCGACACATGACGTTCGAGCCGCGTATCGCGCTCGCGCGCGACATTGCCGCGAGTGGTAAACTTCATGCGATGCTCGACCTAAGCGACGGCCTTTCACGCGATCTGTCTCGGCTCTGCGAGTTGAGCAACGTCGGTGCGAAGGTCGATGTTGAACGCCTACCGATTCACCCGGATGCAAAATTACTTGCCGTGCGCGACGGCTTGAAGCCGATTGACCACGCGATGAACGATGGGGAAGACTATGAGTTGCTCTTCGCGGCCCATCGATCCTTTCAGCACCTGGATTGCATCGAAATTGGCGAGATTGTTCCCGCGACTGACGGTCTGAGCTTCCGGCTGCGTGGAACACGATTGCAGGTTCCGACCAGCGGCTGGGAACATTCGCTGTAAGTTTCGTGCGTCGGGTTTCGTTGAACCAACGTGCCCGGCACTTATAATGGAATCCGCGCCGCGCGTTATCGCATCACGCACGCATCCGCAGTTCTGACAATCGCACCGAGGCAATCGCACATGGCCGACGAATCGCAGGTTTTACGCAGCATTGATTGGCGAAGCACGTTCCCATTCACAAATATTTTCCGAGGATTTCGCGTTGCGATCCATCCGTCGAAACTCATTCTCGCATTGCTCGCCCTCGTCTTGATTTACGGCGGCGGTCGATTGCTCGACTCGTTCTGGCCACGCGATTACCGCGCCGTGCCCGACGAGATCGATCTCTACGAATCAACTCGCATCGATCCGAATCCTGCTGAATCGTTTACGCAGCAACGCCTGGCAATCCGTACCGATCTCGATGGTGCGCGTAAAACACAATTGGTTTCGATCGGTAAACCTGACGGCGAATTTAGTGACATTAAATGGCGCATTTTGCGAGATCGCGACGATGCGGTTGCATCGGCCGAGCGGAGCAATTCGACCTCGAAAGCCGCGGCGAAGATGGATGCATATCGTCTCGCAAATGCAGCGATAATCGACGCCAGAAAAAACGATGGGTTCGGACTGTTCTTCACTGCATTTAGCTATGAAATGCGGACGGTGAACACGCTCATCGGCAGCGTGGTGCAGAACGACTGGGTCGGATCGGGCGGGGTTTTCGCCTCGCTGACGCATGCCGTCCTCGATGTGCCGATGTGGGCCGCGCGTCATCACACGGTGTTCTTCATCGTCTTTGGTCTTTGGTTCCTGTGTATCTGGTCGATCTTCGGCGGCGCGATCGCACGAATCGCCGCCGTCCATATTGCGCGCGATGAGAAGATCTCCATCCGACAATCGCTCGCATTTTCGATCAGCAAGTTTCTCTCGTTCGTCTCCGCGCCGCTCATCCCGCTGATCATTGTGTTTGGCCTCGGCTTGCTCGTGGCGATCGGCGGCGCTATCGGAAACATCCCGGGAATCGGCCCGTCAATCGTTGGCGTCCTGTTTTTCCTTCCGCTCGCGGCTGGTTTTGTAATGACGCTCGTCATCATCGGTGCGGTTGGCGGCCTAAACCTGATGTATCCGACGATCGCCGTCGAAGGGTCCGACAGCTTCGATGCGATTTCCCGCAGCTTCAGCTATCTCTACGCGCGTCCGTGGCGGCTCGGATTTTATTCGCTCATCTCGCTCATTTATGGCGCGCTCTCTTTTCTCTTCGTGCGCCTGTTCATCGGCCTGATGCTCTGGTTGACGCACGCGTTTGCCGGCGCGTGGTTTCGGTATCACGCCGAAAACGGCGGCCCGCTTTTCAACACGATGTGGCCCACGCCGTTCGCGTCGATGCGCTTGATGTACGACATTGACTACACGGCGCTAACGCTTCAGCAATCGTTCGCCGCCTCAGTCATGGCGGTTTGGGTTTATCTCGTGGTGCTGATGCTCGGCGCGTTCGCGATCAGCTTTTACTTTTCGGTGAACACGATCATCTACTTCTTAATGCGGGCCGAGGTCGACGCGACTGAATTGGACGATGTATACCTAGAACAGGTCGACGACGAATTCGCCGACCCGATCGCCAATGAAGGCGACGCGTCGACGGTAGTCGTGACGACGGAACCAATCGTCAGCCCGGACGCACCGCCGGCGGTCTGATTCTTCAGCGCCTCTCCCAGATTCAGCGCGAGGTTGGGAGTGGTCTTCCGGTTTCGGATAGGACGGCGCGCAACAATGGAGGACGTGGTCAAAACGGGGGCCGGTTCACTGAACGATGGTTATTCGCCGGTCAGTGGGCCAGACCAAACGTACAGTGGGCCATTTGCAAACTCGCATTGCCCGAGATCACGATCCTACCAACCGCCGCCGCGTTGCGAGCTCCAAAGTACGACCTGATCGGCAAACAACCGTTCCAAGAATTCGATCACGCTTTCGACGACGTTCTCCTCCGCTTCTTCCGGCGACTTGGAATCGAAGTCTGAGAAATGCCCGTGAGTAAACTTTCCGGCGATTGGCTCGGTGCGGATCTCGTGAATCGAATTCCACGCAAGAAACGCGAACAGCAGTGTCGGCAGCAAGAGGCACAGCCGCCAACGCCACGAGTACCACGGAACCTTAATTCGTCGAGGATCCTCCATCGTGCGATCCAAGCTGGATAACGCAAAACCGTTCAGTGCCCGGGACCGGCCGACGAAACCCAACTGTCTGCATGGCCGAGTGACCCCGACGCCGGGGCCGGTCCACTGCAGCGGCTGGTTATCCCGCCCGGTGACGCCAGAAGGCCAAAAGAAGCACTGCTGGTTCGCCTACCTTCAGCTTGCGATAGTTTACAAACGCGGCGTCCTCGACCAAAGCTTCCAAGACTTCGTCAGGAACTTTGTCGACATTTTCCATGTACAAGACGACCGGATCAGACGCCGTTCCATGAACTGTCGTCATTCCATCTTCTGGCGTGTCCAACGACGTCATGCAGTCGATCCACGCGTTCATGTTCCGGCCGTAGAAGTTTGGGAAGCCAAACGTGGATGCGAAGACGGTGTGGAAGCTCTCCCAACCGGTGATCTGAGACGCGTCTAGGTGTATGGTTGGCATGGCCGTGTAACGGACCGACGTTCAATGGCCGGCCCCGCGCCGGACGACTTTTAACTTACCAAAACGCTCGATGCGGGGCCGGTCCATTGCAGCGTTTGGTTATCCGGCAATCCGCTGGCGGCACCAAGAGAAGAACCGCCAAAGTAGGACTAACGGAATTAGGACGATTGGGACGATCGCCCATCCCCATAATGCTACCGATGCCCCCACGAGCAAACGACTCTCGGACATCCTTCCCGCAAACATCATGACGAAGCCGATGAGGCCGCAGACCCCGAAGACAGTCTCTAACCGAACTCGGAATCGACGGTTCAGAAGCCACCACAAACCGACGATAGTTGCCGCCGAAAGCACGCCGATCGTTACGCCGCCGAGCCAACCGAGAATGTTAAGCAGAGCGGGGTGCATTGCGGGATACGGACCAACGCTCAATGGCGGGCACCGCGCCGACCGGCTCTCCTCGTACCCGAACGCTCGACGCGGGGCCGGTCCATTGCAGCGGGTGGTTATGCCTCACGCCGCGCGGCCCTTGGAGACGATGGCATCCCACGCAACAGATGAGCAAGGCTCGAAGACCAAGCCAGCTTCTTCGCACTTTAACATCAACCCGGGTTCATCCAAGCCCCAAAACGCCATGCGCTGCGAGGTATCGATCACGTCAACAACCGATTCCCAAACATCGTTGATGACTCGGTCACCGACCACCGCGACCTCGCCAGTTGCATACCGGACTTTGGTTGGCTCGTAAGGCATAACGGATGACAATCTGTGGCGGCCAATGCGACGCGCCGGGAAATATTATAGCAAAGACAAACTTCCGAGGCGACGCGGGGCCGTTCATAGCATTGGCGGATTATGCAGCGGCCGGACTGCCATCAGTGCGTTCAACAGCCCACTGAGTGCCATGCAGAAATCGCTGCTGCGATCGACGCCAATATGGAATGGCCGCGAGGTGAATCACGATCAGCAGGCCAGCTACGCAATAAACTCAAAGCCGTATCGAACGGCCAAAATTCATGCCGGCGACGACCGCAAACGCGAGGGGAAGAGCAAACGTAAACGCACAGCACCGCCCGTAACGCCGACTTCGGAGCAAGACGGCTGACAGCTCGGCGGGCGTTAGGTGCGCGCAAATCTCTCGGGTTTCTACCGACTGAAAGGGCGACCATGTCTCCAGCTCATGCAATGGCCGCCGCTCCATAACGCAAAACCGCTCAGTTCGAAGCGACTCGACAAATTGTCGCTGGCGGTGCAACGACAAAGGGCATCGCCCTATCGGCGTCCAACCCAATTAGTTTGGCTACGCTTATCTCGGCGCTGGAGCACCTCGGTCGCGCGCTATCTGATGTGAGGGTTGCAGGCGACGCCATCGTCGAAGTCGATCCTTACACGTCATCGCTGGAACTCGCGACAGAATCAGCGTGATGTCGCCTGCGCAAAGGATCAGCAAAATCACAAGTGTTACTTCCTAAAATCCTGATAGGTGCGCACATAAATTAACGTTGTTAAATCATGGGTTAAAGGCTAATTAGAAGTGGTCTTGAGTGCGCTTACTAAACTGGGAGACGTGATCCATGATCAACCCTGTTCAACAGAGAATTCAGCGAGATTCGCAGGCAAAGTCGATCGGAGTCCGGACTTCCTGCGTCAAGGTCCTCTCAGAACCGGTCCAAGCCAAAGAGCATAAATTGAATGCCAGTGCACTTCAGCGGTTGTCTGAAGATCGGTTGCGGCACTTCTCGCTCCGTTAGCGGCCGATCCACAACTTCTATTCCTGTTCAGGTTTCTCATCGCTACTTAGCGAATTAACAGCCGTCTGCGCGCTGAATGAACTGTCTGCCGCAGCGTTGCGGCAACCGATGCTTTGAACTCAACCTGCTTAATGAATCCCATTCATCCCATGAACGCTCCAGAAAACACTGCTGCCGAACAATCATTCAAGGCTCCGATCGTCGACCCGCGCGGAGACTCAGACGCTAGTCCTTCAACTTCTTTCACCTGGGGTGTCGGAATCGAATGCTCGTTTCTGCCGCATCTTTCCGTCAATCAGTTTGAATGGACGCAGCACGATCGTTTCTGGCGCGACGACTTGAAGATGGCGAGAGAAACCTTGGGCGTCAAAAGCCTTCGATATGCACTGCCATGGCACGAAATCGAACTACGGCCGGGCAAGTTTGACTGGGCGATGGCAGATGAACGTGTCGCGTATTGCAAGGACCTTGGCATTGATCTGCTGATGGATGTCATGCATTTCGGCACGCCGACTTGGCTGCCGCAGGCGGTGGGCGATCCGCGATTTCCCGAAGCGCTCGAATCGTTCACGCGTGCGATTGTGACGTGGTGCCCATTCAACGAACCACTCGTCAGCGCGCTCTTCAGTGGCGACTTTGGCTTTTGGCCTCCCTTTAGCCGGAAGTGGCGCGGATACATGCCCGTGCTGAGCCGCATCGTGCAAGGCGTGAAACGTTCGATCGCTGCGATTCGCCACGCTAATCCGGAAGCGACGGTCCTGCTCTGCGATGCAGTAGAAAACTTCCAATCGCGTTCGCCGGACCTCGCGAATGAAGTAAACCTTCGCAACCTTCGCCGCTTTGTCGTGCTCGACCTGCTGAGTGGCCGGATCGACCACCATCATCCGCTGTATGCCTGGCTGACCAGCTTCGGATTCAGTGAATTGGACTTGGCCTATTTCCGCACCGATCCACAGATGCCCGACGTGATCGGGCTCGACTACTACCCGCACAGCGACTGGCAGATCGAAATGGTGCGCGGCCAGATCAAGCAGCGCCGCGCCGATTCGCCGCGCGGTATCTACGGCGTCGCCAGCGATGTCTATAACCGCTACGGCCTGCCGATGATGGTGACCGAAACCAGCATCGACGGCCCGCCGATCGCACGCGAAATCTGGCTGCACACGATGGTCGAGGAGATCAAGCAACTGCGATCCGAGGGCGTCCCGTTAAATGGCCTGATCTGGTGGCCGCTGTTTGACCAGATTGACTGGGACGGCGCGCTCACTCACCGCATCGGAAAGCTGCATCGCGTCGGAATGTTTACATTGAACCGTCAGAACGACGGCACATTGAAGCGCAGTCCGACTCCGCTCGGAAAGTCTTACACCGCGATGGTGGCGGCAGGGAACGAGTTCATTGGCGAACTCGGCGAAATCGCTTTGCCCGCGCAGCCGGACGATCCGCAGCTTATGCCATTGCTCACCGACGCGAGCGAATGGATCAACGATCGCCCCGCTTCCGTCTCTAAACAGAACGGCGATACAAACGGCCACGCGGTGGCTAAGTCAAACGGCACCAACCGCATCAAGCAATTACTCAACGAGCCGGCGGCCGATGATGCGTCACTGAAAACCTCCGATCGCTACGGCATCGTCGTCTTCAGTCACCTGCGCTGGGGCTTCGTCTGGCAGCGTCCGCAGCAGTTCCTCTCACGCTTCGCACGAATTCATCCGATCCTCTTCGTCGAAGAACCAATCTTCGACGTGCATCCTGGCGGCGAATCGCGGCTGGAGTTCCACCGCGTTTTGCCGACGATGACGGTCGCCTGTCCGCACTGCCCGCCGGAAGTTGCGAACAATCCCGCGCTGCCGGAGATGCTTCGCGAATGGACTCGTGAGGCAATCGAAAGCCTGAACGGAAAGGGCGATTTCGATAAGCCGCTGCTCTGGTACTACAGCCCGATGGACGCCGCCTGGTCGCTAGGCCATTTCGAGAATCGCGGCATCGTCTATGACTGCATGGACGAGTTGTCGCAATTCACCGGCGCGCCCAAGGCGCTGATCGACAACGAACGCCGCCTGATGGACGCCGCCGACGTGATGTTCACCGGCGGCTACGAACTGTGGACGAAGAAGAAAGCCGTTCATCCGAACGTTCACTTCTACGGCTGCGGCGTTGAATTCGAACACTTCAACCAGGCACAAAGCGAGGAGACGACGGTTCCGCCCGACATCGATTTTTTGCCGCGGCCGATCATCGGCTGGTTCGGCGTGGTCGACGAGCGCGTCGATTACCATCTACTGGCAGAGATGGCGCGGCTGCGACCCGAATGGTCGTTCGCCATCGTCGGCCCGGTCGTCAAGGTTGATCCGAATCTGCTTCCGCACGCCGACAATCTGCATTGGCTCGGTGCCCGTGACTATCAGGTTCTGCCGAATTACTGCCGCGCGTTCGACGTCTGCATCATGGCCTTTGCGTTGAACAAGGCGACCGAGTTCATCAACCCGACCAAGGCGCTTGAGTATCTGGCCACGGGAAAGCCGGTCGTCAGCACGCCGGTCAAGGATGTCGTTCGACAGTATTCCGACCTCGTTCATATCGCGCCGACAGCCGAGCAATTGGTTGCACGAATCGACCTGCTGCTCCGCGATCCGGATGTTGATCGCATCGAAAAGGGATTGGCTCTGGCCCGCAAGCAAAGCTGGGAAAGCACCGTCGCTGCGATGCGGCAGAACATCAAGACGGCGATCGCCGCCCCGACGCGATCGAAAGCCGTCAAGCCGATCACCAGCGACGAACTCGCATTCGCCTATCAGTCGACGCAGGGCTCGTGAGCTACGTCGTCCATGAGCAACCTTGAATATTCGACAGGAAGTTTCGTACATGAATAAGAAAATCGTGATCATCGGAGCAGGTCCCACCGGACTCGGCGCGGCGTATCGTTTGAAGGAATTGGGCTACGCCAACTTCGAGGTTTACGACTCATTGCCGTATGCCGGCGGACTTTCGAGCAGCTATATCGACGAGGCGGGCTTCACCTGGGACGTCGGCGGGCACGTGATGTTCTCGCACTATAAGTATTACGATCAAGTCTTCGACAAGCTGATGGGCGACGAATATCAGAACAACATGCGCGAGTGCTGGGTGCGCATGTTCGATAACTGGGTGCCCTATCCATTTCAAAACAACATTCGGCATTTGCCGAAGGAAGCGACTTACGAATGTCTGTCAGGCCTGGTCAAAGCGCAGGCAAAAGGTGATCACAAAGCAGCCGGCAACTTCCGTGAGTTCATCGACAAAGTGTTCGGCGAAGGAATCGCTAAGCATTTCATGCTCCCTTACAACTTCAAAGTCTGGGCTCACCCGGCTGAGATGATGAATAAGGAATGGATCGGCGAACGCGTGGCCGTCCTGGACGTCGATCGCGCGATCAAGAACGTTGTCATGGGCACTGACGATTTCGGTTGGGGACCGAACAACCAGTTTAAATTTCCGCTGCGAGGCGGGACCGGCGAGTTCTACCGCCGCTTCGAGCCCGTGCTTGGCGACCATCTGAAGCTGAATCGCAAAATCGACTTTATCAACGCCGGCAGGAAGGAAATTGCCTTCGCGGATGGCGAGCGGGTGAGCTACGACGTTCTCATCAGCACCGTGCCGCTCGATAAGTTATGCAACGACATGCTCAACGGAGCAGTACCGAACGATCTGAAAAAGAAGGCCGCCCAGCTCAAGCACAGCGGCGGCTACATGGTCGGTATCGGCATCAAGCAAAAGTGCCCAAGCACCAAAAGCTGGATGTATTTTCCGGAAAGCAACTGTCCGTTTTATCGCGTGACGTACCTGAGCAACTACAGCCCGTACATGACGCCGGACAACAAGCAGTATTACTCGCTACTCACCGAAACGAGCTACAGCGAGTTCAAGCCGGTGAATCGCGCGACGATCGTTGAAGAAACGATCACCGGGCTCGTGAATGCGGGCCTGATCACCGACGCAGATCGCAAGGACATTGTCAGCACCTGGCTGTTCGATGCGAAGTACAGCTACCCGACGCCTTCAGTCGAACGCGATGAGATTCTGGCTGAAGTGATTCCGTATCTGGAGCAGGAGCTCGACATTTACAGCCGCGGCCGATTCGGGATGTGGAAGTATGAAGTGTCGAATACCGATCACTCACTGATGCAAGGCGTTGAACTGGCAAACCGACTTATTTTGGGCGAGCCGGAGCAGACAATCGGCATCAAATATGAATCCACCAGCGACGGCCGAAACGCGGCCGGGCATGAGCGGAGTGTTCACGCCGGCAGCGGCAACCCGCGGCATAAGGTGACCGTCACGCTCTCACCGACGATTAAAACCAAGCTTGCCGCCGGAGACATTGATGAGATTGACATGTCCGAGGAAGAGCTGGGCGTGACGAGCCCGCGTGAATAAGCACTTCACGCGGTCAGCAGCAGCATCTTCGAGCTGCTGATCGGCAGATGGGAATAGCTCTCGACCATTCGTCTAAATTCTTTGGCGACTTTTCGCTCGCGGCGATCAAGCGTGAACAGGCCAACATCGTTGACGTGTCCGCGGCGTTTGGTGAGCGCGCTGTCCCAGTCGATCATGTCGACCAGGCCGTACCAGGTGAAACCGATGATCGGCACACCATCATCGCGTAGGCGCAGCAGGTTCATCCATTCCTTCCACATCCACTCGACCGCCAGCTTGCTGGTGCGATTGGTTTCAGTGTGCATGACCGGCATCTTGTAGCGATCGTAATATTGTTTGGTGATGACGTAGTACCCGTACACATCCCCCGCCGCCATGGTGTGGCCGTCGGGTTTCAGAAAGTGTTCATTGGTGACGTAGTAATCGGTGCCCACGATGCAGTGGGATCGCAACGCCGCAGCGCGATCGCGAAACCATTGATACTCGGCATCGCTCATACCACTATTCAACAGATATCGAAACATCGTCGCCGATACATCGTGGCCGAAGATCAGGTCAAGCGAGAGGAACCGACGCTCGTTCATGAAGATCGCGCGCTCGACGATGCTGGGATCGCTGGGATGAACGTATTCGGTACTCTCACTGAAGACGAAAATCGCATCCTTGTGTTGTGCAAGAATAGCCTGCATGACCAGCACGCTGGCTTTGCAACTGTGCTTGATATTCGTGACGAAGGCCTGGTCGCTCATCAACCGCTCATTCCACCAGCCGAATAAGCTTGAGAAAACAGCAGTGACAAAGATCTCGTTGACGGGCGTATAAAATCGGACCCACGGATAACGCTGCGCGAACGCTGTCGCATAATCTGCGACGTGCTGCGGCCAATCCGGATTTTGAAAATCTTTCAACCAGTCTGGCAGGCCAAAGTGAACCAGGTCGATGATCGGCCGAATGCCCAGCCGCTGCATCTCGGCCATCACCTGATCGATCCATGACCAGTCGTACTGCCCGGGCCCGAGGAAAATCTTGTGGATCGGCGGGCCGTATCGCAGCACATTCACGCCGAGCTTGCGAACGAGCGAGAGATCTTTCTTCCAGTGCGTGTAATGGCCGGTCAGCTCAAGCTGATCGACGCGCTCGCCGCCGGTGCTGATCGGGTTCGAACACTCGATTCCAACGGCGAACATGAACTTTAAAGCATCTCGCGCATCGACCACGGGCTCGGCTGGTGGGATTTCGATTCGATCACGCCTTGAAAGTGCAGGAGACGCGGACAACAACATGGCATTCACACGCAGTCGATTGGAGTGCACACTGCTGATGTTAGCTCTGCGGCGCTCCATTCAACGAAAATGGTCGCGCCGCCGGGCGAAGCAGTTTTACGTTAATCGGTTATCGGACGTGGCTACCTTCATGTTTTCCGCCGTCTTTCCGACCTGGAAATTTCTTCACAACCTCGCTTTTCCCCGACAGCTCTGCGATCAGCTTCACTTCGTCCAGACAATACGGCGAACCGTCTTCGCGAAACACATCGTGAAACCAAGGGTCGGGCTCACCGGTGTACTGCTTTTGCCAGCTATCCCAAGGATAAATGGTTTGGGTCCGTCCGTTTACCAGTCCCCAGCAGTAGCACCCGACATTGTGCTTTTTGAAAATCGGAAGCGTTCCTTCAAACGTGCTGCCGGATGCACGCGACATGTATTCAGTGCAAAGCAACGGGCGACCATATCGCGATAGTTGCTGAATCCGCCGCTCGAGATCTTCGGGCGGACCGTAGTTGTGAAAGCTGATGACGTCAGACAATTCAATCTGCATTCGTTCGTGCGGTTGAACCGTTTCCTCTGATTCCCAATTGCCCAGCCAGACGCCGCTGGTCAGCGGCTGACTCGGCTTGGCACTGCGCGCCCACTCAAAGACCTGCGGCAGGCGGGTCATGATCAACGGAATTTTGTCGCCACCCAGATCCCGCGGACCATACGACATTCCGTTAATGTTGTCCGGCTCATTCCAAATGTCCCATACCTGAACGCGCTCATCATCACGAAAATGTCGAACCACCTCGGTGACGTACTCTTGCAAATCGGCGAATCGATGATCGTTGCGAATGATCTCAATCCCCGGCGATTGCACCCACATTGAATTGTGCACGTGCGGCTCAGGTTCGCGTTGCACACCGGGTCGAGGGAACGGATGCCACACGCTGTCGAAAAAGACGATCATCGCGCGCACGCCGCGCCTGTTCGCCACTGTCAACACTTGATCCAGTCGTCGAAGCAGCCCTTTCGGATCTTCCTGCCAGACCAAATCGTGCAAGAAGATCCGAATTGCGTTCATCCCAATCGAAGCCGCCCATCCGAGTTCTTCGGCGATTTGATCGCGATCGAATGTCTCTTTGCTCCACATTTCAAGCTGATTGCCGGCACCGCGATTTATGTAATTGCATCCAATCATCCACGGCTGCGTGTTCGACCACTGCCTCGCTCGCTTTTGAGACCAACGCGCCATGGTTCGCTCCTGAGTTCCGCTACTCGTGACATTCGTCCAGACCAGTTTCTAACCTGCGGCTCGGGCGACCGCCGCTTCCGCAATTCCTGAGTTGTCGCATTCGCAAGGATTGTTCGAAATGGCACTCATGCAAAATAGCAGACTTGTCAGGCATGGCCAGCGAAGCGTTGAGCCTCGGGAACCGCGGAGTGGCGACGTGATGGCGAGGCTCGCGAGAGGCTTGATCGCCGGTGCCGCGGCTACCGTGCCGCAGACGATTGCCATGGAGGTGACAAGACGATGGATGCCCGTTCACCCGGGCCGATTTCCGCCGCGTCAGGTCACGGAAGAAGTTCTGGCGGCGCTGCACGTACGACGTAGATTCGGGTTCAGCGAATCGACTTGGCAAGCGTTGACGACGATTTGTCACTTTGCCTATGGAGCATCAGCCGGCGCGATCTACTCCTTCTCGCCGCGTCGTATGCATTCGCTCAACGGTGGTACTGTGTTCGGCTTCCTAATATGGGCCGGTAGCTACGGCGTCCTGCTACCGCTTCTTCGCATCACGCGGCCACAGACGGATCATCCAATCAGGAAGAACCTGCAGTTGATTATCGCACACCTGATATACGGAAGCTCACTCGCTTTGGTCAGTCGTTTGCTTTCCGACAAGTTGCTAGGCTACGGGGACGGCTCCTTGCATCTATTGCCAATGGCTAATGGGGAGAACATCGACCGACGTCGTGTCCACACTTGCCGGTCGGAAACCCGCTAAGCCGTAATTTAAAGGTGTAGCGGTGGTCATGACGGACCGGAAACGAGTCACCTCTCGAGCGATCATGCTGCTTTCGCACCCAAAATTTCAGGCGCTTCTTTTCGCGCGCGGGCGTCCACGCAATAACTTCTTGACTGATCGATCCCAATAAATCGCCTTCCAATTCCCTGGCAACGGTCGTCGTTGTGCCACTACCGTTGTACGGATCAATGACCAGATCGTGGCGATACGTCAGCACTTTAATCAGCCGAGTTGGAAATTCCGTGGGGAAAGGCGCTGGATGCTGCGACCGAATTGTCCAATCCAATTCACGCCTGACCTGCTACGCCCTCTTCCACCACGCGAGATGTTCGTCGCGCCCAAGACAGTGGGCTGCGTTTTTTTATTTAACTGTCTGCAATAACATTTCTTACAGATGAAAAACGGAGAGGGGGAGATTCGAACTCCCGTAACCTTTCGGTTAACCGGTTTTCGAAACCGGCGCGTTCAGCCGCTCCGCCACCTCTCCGGGGGGTCGAGCGAATCGCGCGGCACGATACGCGATTCTTTGTTTTCCGTCAAAAATTAACGTCACGTCCCTCGAGTCGGTTCTCAATTCGTCGAGGCGGCGTGATGATCGATTTCGATCAACTCGATGAGGCCGGTCATCTTCGCGTTCATCGCCCCGCCGATGATCAGGACGCTCGATCCAAACGGTACGAGGCGATGCACGATGCGCGGCGAGTTGTGACCGATGAGTGTCCAAGTCATTTCATCGGCGCTGAGTTGAAACATCTCGCCGGTGCCAACGCTGAGGACGAGCTTGCCGTTTATCTCACACGCGGCGGGCGAGAAGCCGTTCATCGCCGCGCCAGGGATGGCCGGGCCTTTGGACCATGCGCCGGCCGCCGGGTCGTAGATATCGACGTCGAGATGAGGTTCGTCGTCTTCATCAAAGCCACCCATGACGAACAGCTTGTGATTGTGTACCGCGGCGATGAGCGCGCGGCGCGCGAACGGCTGAGGAATCGATTTCCACTCCGGCGACGTCGCATCCAGATCCAACACGTTCATCGACTTCAGCCATTCGGACGGATGATCTTTCCCCTTCATCGTCCAGCCGCCGACGACGTAGAGCTGGTGGCCGATGAACGCGACGTCGTGGGACGATCGCCCCGCCGGCAGGTCGGGAAGCTTTTGCCAGACACTGGCTTTCGGATCGAAGCACGCGACCTCGGCGATGCTGTGATTGTCATCCGGCTCGCCTTCGGCGTTGCGCGGCTGCATTCCGCCGACGCGGTAGACCTTGTCGTCGAGTGCCGCCAGGTTCATGCCCTGAACTTTGGGCCCTTCCGGAAGCGCTTCCCACTTCGTGGGATCATCAAGCTTGAGTCGGTTGAATTTTCCGGAGACGCTGGCGGTGGAATAGTTATGACGGTCGGCCGTATGTCCGCCGTACACGTAGAGCCATCCGTCGGCCGCCACCGCGCCGAAGCTGGCGGCTTTCTCAACCATCTTGGCGAAGGGCTTCGCATCGCCCTTGATCTCAGCCGGTGCAGAGGTCGGTTTCGTTTTCGTTGCATTTGCCGCGCTCGCAGTTTTTGTCGGCTCGGCACCGATGTTGACGACGAGCATCGCGTACTGACGGATCTGCTTGTACTCCTTGCCATCAAGCGTGCCGGTTGAATCGATCCAGTGTCGGCCCCAGACCCCGTAACGGCCGGGCGCTGCGAAGGTTTCGGTAAAGCCAGCGGCGTCGGTTTTGAAATTGTCCTGCGTGTTGTCCGGCATGATGACGCGTAACGACTGATCCTGCGGCGCCGGCTTGCCGTCGAACATCAATTGAAATTTCACGCCGTCACCGTCGCGATGCGGGATTAATTCGATCGGCGAATCCTTCTCGCCCAGCGTCGCCCGCGCGTCGAACGGATCGCCGACGATCGTCTTGGTGTAATACTGCAAATGATTCGGCGGCGCGCTACCGCGCTGGGTCACGCCCAGATCAATCGCGCCATGCAGAACGCGCGTCCCTTCGCCAGCCAACGAAATGGCAAAAGCGTTGCCCGACTTATTGAGGGCAAGCGGTGTTTCTTTGCCGCTCGCGAGGTCGCGCGAGAAGAGCTTTGTGCCCGAAAGCAGATCGATCGACACGCCCTCATCGTCGGGCTTCAGATCTTCGCTCATCACAAGCTGGGCCGACGCGCCGTCGGCGGAAGGGACGATCCACGTGAAGTGGGCGCGGGCCGGCAGCGTTAGAGTGAGCGTCGTCAGTGCGATCGTTGCGATCAATCGTTTCATATAAATCTCGGCGTGTGTGCGAACAGAAAATTCAAGGTGTGAAATCCCAATCCGGCGAGGTCGCGCGGGGCGACCACAAACGCATGTCGTCAAGCTCGCGTGGCGTCATGGCGCTGACGTGGCCGTCAAAAAAACCGGTAACGGTGCCGGCCTTCTTGTCGAACCGCGTGTTCGGCAGTCCCCCGCCCACCTCGGTTTGTGGGATTGCGGTCAGGCCGTCATTGCTGACCGACCACCATCGCTTGTTCGCGCTCGGCGCGTTACCCCGTGGCGGCAGAAGATAGAAGTAGCCGTCGTAGCCGCTGAAGACCGTCGCCTGCCGGGATTCGGCGAAGATGATCAATTTCGTGGGGTCTTTGATCTCGCTGGCGCGCCAGACGACATGCTTGCCGACGTTCGGTTTATCGCCGACATAACCGAGGAAAAAACCGCTGTTGTGCCCGCCGACGTAGACGTCGTTCAGTGCAAAGGAGGGCGTGAGGCTGCGGATATATCCGTCGGAGGGCACGTCGGTATTGTAGAAAACGATCGGCCAGACGTTCTTCACATACTTGATCAGCCGCCAGGGAAAGCGCTGCGACTCGGGTGTGCCGATCGTCGCGCCGTTCTCGCCTTCGGCCGTCACGGGCCAGCCGTTGACGGTGGTGGGCGGATATCCGAACGGCAGGCAGCCCTTGTTGTCGCCGGTGTACATCAGATAGCCGAGCAGCATTTGCCGCAGGTCGCTGCTCGCCTTGACGCGGGCGGCGCTCTGCCGCGCTCGCGTTAGGGCGGGCAGCAGGATGCCGATCAGCACCGCGATAATGCCGATCACGACAAGCAATTCAACCAGCGTGAAGCCACGTGATTTCCGCATAGTGCGATACCTCCCTGCGCGACCGTTCGCGAAGCGTCGTCGCGACGGACTACTTCGATACCCGCCGGCGCGCTATCAACGGCAAGCCAAACGCGATGAGCGACAGCATCGCCGGCTCCGGAGTGACGACCAGTGTGTCGACGGCCACGTGCGCCAAGCTGTTGTTTGCGGGCATCGTGAACGCAAACGTGTGACTCGACGCGATGCCCGACACCGTGAAGGCGAATTCGTTTTCGAGGTTATAAGTGGTGAAGGTCCCGCCCGGTGTGACGACGTCCTGCTGGCTGCGGCTCAATTCAGTGTAAGTAAAGCCGCTCTGCGAACTGACCGGCGCGCCGTCAATCGTGAAGCCCGAATAATCCGGCACGCCGCCCGGCGTTGGGATTAACAGCGAACCGTCATTCTCAAACTGAACGATAAATTTCGTTGAAGAGCCCGCCGGCGCCGATGCGTAAGCGGGCGTCACAAACGTGAGGTCCATCGGGCCATTAAGCGCGTAAAGGTGGCCGGTGCTGGTGACGTAACCGTTGCCGGACGGATTGTTGACCGTGGCAGCACCGTTCGGATTGACGTTGGCGGTGTCCGGGGTATTGCCGTTCTTCTTGGTTTCGTTCATCCACTCCTGATAAGTCGCCGACGTCGCGGTGGCCGCCGTGGTGTCGGCTGGACGAAAGGCCGGCGTGACAAACGCGGCCGACGCTAGGCCGGCGGTGAGCAACGGCGCGAGCCACGGAGCGAGGAACGATAATCCAACAAATGAGCGAACCATGCCAATTCCTTTCCGCAATCGCGTTTATGCGTTGCGAATACAAAAGTGATTGGCTGGCTACCCTGCATGGCTCACGGCGAGTCATGCTGATGGCTGGCTGATCGAGTTACTTGGTCAGCAGCAACTTGCCCTGACGCGTGATGCGTAGCCGATACTCCTCGCCGCGATGGACGAGGCGCACCTCGGATCGGCCGGCGAGCAGTGTCTGCACGTCAATCATCGTGGCCTTCGCAGCGCTCGGGACCTCCGCCGATTGCGGAGTTTCTCGATCGCGTTTTGACGCCGGCGACGTTGACACGCGCATCTTGTAGTTGAGACTCAATCTCATGTCAACTAAAGAGTGTATCGATTCTGGTCGATCTGAACTGGTTGCAGCAAGACGTTTCGGCCGATGAGGTGAGTGATGAGTAATTCGACAAAGACGACCGATGAAACCACTGAAGCAGGTCGTGGCCCGGATCGGCGGGAAACGGTGGTCGACCGTCGCGTCGGCGTGGATCGCCGTCAAACGACGGGTGACGCGTCGGGTTACACCGGGCCGGAGCGCCGCGTCGCCGAAGAACGCCGCGCAACCACCGGCCTTGAACGCCGTCGTGGCCCCGGTCGTCGCCGCAGCGACGACCGCAAAGCCGCCGAGGAAGGTGAAATGACCAGCGAACAGTTCGAGTTCTGCATGGCCATCGAAACGTACAAGAAGGTGAACAAGCGCCTGTATCCCACGTGGACGGAAGTCCTCGAAGTGATCCGCCAGTGCGGCTACCGCAAGGTCGCCCATCGCACCATCACGCTCGAGAACGTGCCGGAACCGGAGTTGAACAAAGACGCGGCGTGAAAAAGGTTGTGAGTCGTAGGTTGTGAGTCGTAGGTCGGAAGGATTGCACTCCCTCACCCTCCCCGAACGCCCACGCCTTCAGGCGTGCGGTGCCACGCCAATACCGATAGCGCTGCAACACTTCAAGTAAATAAACGACGAGGAGCTTGCGACTGGAAACGGTCGCAAGTTTTTTTATTGACTTGCTGCGGCGGTAACATGAAAGAGATCGTTGTTACGCTGTGAATTGCCGTGAGTGCTCCGATTGCACATTCTCCTCAACCGCTCGGCTATGCAGCTCCCAAGCCACGACAGAATCTTCGACGATGGATAGGCCGGGTTGTCGTTGGCATCTTTTTGCTCGCGTGCTTAACGCTGATGGTCATGTGGACCCGCCGCATGGTCTCACGCTGGCCGATGTATCGCGAGCAACGACGACTGGCCGTTTGGAATTTGCCGTCGACACAGGTCGTGTGGCCCCCCGCCGATCTAAAAGCAAAGTGGCCGGCAATCATATTTGCTCATCAGTTGAAGAACTCAAGTGGTGAATCGCGGATCGTGATGGTTAGTGTCGTTGAATGGAGAGACGGCAACGCGATAGCGGACTTCCACCCTGTTTCGGAGCGTTGTATTTCCCTTCTCGATCTGATCGCTCCATCTCAGATACCGCAGCCGTCCGGATTTAATTTAACCGGCACACTACCGAGCGAAGGATCCAAATTGTTTGCCGGTCAACCTGATCTGGCAGACGACTCCCACTTCACAATCGACTATGAAGTAAAAGATCAGCGCGGGACGATCGACGGCTGGTTAATGCCGGACAACTCCGTGAAGATTGAACCGCGAGACGGGCCGTTGAAGCGCTAGGACTAATTTGCAAATTACGAGCCGTGATAATCTATCGCCGGCCGCGGACGATGCGTGTCCTGCGACCGTCCTTCAATACGGCAAATCCGAGAAAAGATTTCGCTGGATGCGATTGACGGTCGGACTGGCGATCTGTTTCTCGGTGCTTTACGGCGCGTGGCTCTCGCGTGGGCCGTTTGTCAGGATGAAGAATAGTTATCCACGTTGGTACGGGGAACGTGCCGAGATCGCAACTCCCGTGCTTCCGGCTGACCAGATCGTTTGGCGGACGGAGAATTGGGATACAACGGTGTTCAAGCACGGACGGCGATCACCGGACGGACGTTGGTGGATCATCACGACGGATTACCATTTTCGAGCACTTGGAGCGCACATCGGTTTTGATGTCGCAGCAAAGCCCGTCTACTCGATCTTCTACAACGAACGGGTTCGTTGCGCTCCCGGACTACGGCAGCCTCCAAGGCCGCCTTCACCCCCGCCACACCTCGCCGGGAACGTCGATGTTGTTTACGCAGGTCAAATCGACGCTGATGACGATGCACATTGGACGATCGACTACGAGCTTGACAGCCGACGCGGCACCATCGACGGATGGGTTTTAAACGGCGGCAAATTCAGGTTGGAAGCACGGACCGGCCCTTTAACGCGGCAGGGTCTTTCTCGCACGCTGGACGCATCGAGCCTTAAGCCGAGTGAGTGATCTGCCGGTTTCGCTTAATCTGCTCGGATGCCTCGCGATGCTTCTCGGCGATATCATGATCGGGTGGCGCGTCAGTATGACGCGATTTACGACGATCCCTACTGGGCGTTTCATGATGAGCTGACCTGGCGGCTCATCAAGCGGCACCTGCCGCGCGAGGCGAATGCCGCCTGTGCCGATCTCGGCTGCGGCACGGGGAAATGGGGATTCAAGTTCCTCAGGAGCGGCTTCGCGACGACCTTCCTCGATCACTCGGCGGCGATGATCGAGCAGGTGCGGTCGAAGCTGGCTGAGCCGGGCAACGAACGATTCGCGAAGCGTTCGGCGCTGGTCGTCGGCGACATCGTCGCGATGCCGGAAATTTCGTCCGACACGTTCGGCCTGACGCTGGCGATGGGCGATCCGCTGTCGATCTGCACCGATCCCGGCCGGGCCGTCCGCGAATTCGCCCGCATCAGCAAGGCCGGCGGCGTGGTCATCGCGACCGCCGACAACAAGCTGGCCGCGATCGATCATTTTGTCGAGCGCGGCAATCTCGATGCGCTCGAGCAGTTCATCGACTCCGGGAAAACCAACTGGCTGACGGCCGACGAACGCGAACGCTTCGAGCTGACGACCTTCACGCCGGCGACATTGCGGAAGATGTTTGAGAAATGCGGCTTCGAGGTGATTGATTTGGTCGGCAAGACAATTGTGCCCGTGCGAACCAACAAGAAACTGCTTGAGGCGCAGAACGCGATCGAGCGTTTGTTACGCATCGAAAAAGAGCTGTCGCGCGACCCCGCATCGATGGGCCGCGCGGGGCATCTGCAGATCGTAGCGCGTCGGAGGTAGCGGGAGGCGTTGGGAGGTGGGGAAGACCCCTCTCCCCGCCTCTCCCCGGAGTACCGGAGAGAGGAGTTGGCGCCTTGTCTTTCCCAACGCCCAGCGCCCAACTCCCAACGCCCAACGCCCCTCCTCTGTTGTCGGATTCTCGTGTCTGTGTTACTGCTAACGTGTGGCCTGGCCGTTTTTAAACTTCACGCGTGCGCTGATCGGTAATCGTTCGCCGGACGACACGCTTTTGGCAAACGGCGTTGCGTCGAACGGCGCTGCTCACTCCGAGCGAATCCCGACGGACGATCAGCCTTTGCGGTTGGAACTGTTCAGCATCGATCAGCTCGAACAGCACGCGAAATCGCTAGCCGCCCGGCACAGCCTGGCTCTCGGGCGCGGGCCGGATCGGCTGTTACCACGGCTCGCGGAAAACGAACACGTTCTGCTTCGCGCGTACGAGCTCGTCAACCGCGCCGCAAGCAAGAACCGCCGCATTGCACCGGCTGGCGAATGGCTGCTTGACAACTTTTATCTCGTTGAAGAACAAATCCGGACGGCGCGCCGGCACTTGCCTCGGGATTACAGCCGCGAATTGCCGCGGCTGTCGAACGGCGCGAACGCGGGCTATCCGCGCGTCTACGACATCGCGATGGAACTGATCGCGCACGTCGATGGGCGCGTCGATGCGGAAAACCTTTCGACCTTCGTGGCGGCGTATCAATCGGTCTCGACCTTGCGGCTCGGCGAACTGTGGGCCGTGCCGATCATGCTGCGATTGGCGTTGATCGAAAACCTGCGGCGCGTCGCGGCGCGAATTGCATCGGGCCGGCAGGACCGCGACCGCGCCGACGCCTGGGCCGACCGCATGGTCGAAGTGTCGGAGAAAGATCCAAAGAGCCTGGTACTCGTGCTGGCGGACATGGCACGCGACAACCCGGCCCTGACGAGCGCGTTCGTGGCGGAGATTTCGCGTCGTCTCCAGGGCCAAACGCCGGCGCTCGCGCTCCCGATGACGTGGATCGAGCAAAACCTGGCCGAAACTGGCACGACGGTGCTGGAGATGGTGCAGGTCGAAGGTCAGCATCAGGCCGCCGACCAGGTGTCGATCGGAAACAGCATCGGCAGTCTGCGGTTTCTGGGCGCGATGGATTGGCGCGAGTTTGTCGAGGCGCTTAGCGCCGTCGAACAGGTGCTTCGCACCGACCCGGCCGGCATTTACCCGGCGATGGATTTCGGCACGCGCGACCGTTACCGCCATGCGGTGGAACGCGTCGCGCGTCGTAGCGACCATGCCGAGGATGCCATCGCTGTCGAAGCGATTCGGCTCGCGACCGAAGCACGCGACGCCGCCGACCGGCAGGAATTCGATGGTTCGATTCATCAGGGCAGTCGTAAAGCGCACGTGGGCTATTGGCTGATTGATAAAGGCGTGCCGCTGCTCGGGCGACGCATCGCGCTTCGACGGTCGCTCAAATCGTCCATCGAAAGTCTCGCACGGCGCGTGCCGCTGATGCTATACGGCAGCGTCATCACGCTTTGCACGCTCGCGCTCACGGTCGTCACGCTCTATTTCGGCGCGACGCACGGCTTGAGCCGTCTCGCATTAATTCTCATTACCGTGCCGCTGCATTTGTCGTTCTCACAGTTGGTCGTGGCGGTCGTTAACTGGATGACGATGCGCCTTGTCTCGCCTCGCACGCTGCCGCGCATGGATTACGCCGATGGCGTGCCTGAACAATGCGAAACGATGGTCGTCGTGCCGACGATGCTCTCGAATGAGAAGGCGATCATCGACCTGCTTGAATCGCTCGAAGTGCATTATCTGTCGAACCGCGATCCGCACATTCACTTTGCGTTATTGACCGATCTGCGCGATGCCGAGCAGGAAACCCTTGATGGCGATGCGGTGCTCATCGAGCAGGTTCGACTCGGCATCGAATCGCTCAACGAGCGTTATGAGAGTTCCGGTGCAACGCCCTTCTTCCTTTTTCATCGTCCACGAAAATATAACCCGGCAGAGAGTTGCTGGATGGGTTGGGAGCGAAAACGGGGCAAGCTCGGCGACTTCAATGCGATTCTTCGCGGCGGCACGATCGACCGGTTCAGCATCATCCTCGGCGACACGACGGTGCTGCCAAGCGTGAAGTATGTCATCACGCTCGACACCGACACGCAGTTGCCGCGCGATGCCGCGAAGGAACTGATCGGCACGATGTCGCATCCGCTGAATCGGCCGATCTATGACGAGAAGCGCGGACGCGTCGTCGAGGGTTATACGATTCTTCAGCCGCGCGTAACGGTCAGCCTGCCAAGCGCGGGACGATCGTGGTTTGTGCGATTATTCGCCGGCGATCCCGGGATCGATCCGTACACGCGGGCCGTCTCGGATGTCTATCAGGATCTGTTCGAGGAAGGCTCGTTCATCGGCAAGGGCATTTACGATGTCGACTCGTTCGAGCGTGCGTTGGCCAAGCGATTTCCGGACAATCGCATCCTGAGTCACGACTTGCTCGAAGGCTCATACGCGCGGGCAGGCCTTCTGAGCGATGTCGTGCTGTTTGAAGATCATCCGCTGCGACACGCCGCCGACGTCTCCCGTCGTCACCGATGGATTCGCGGCGACTGGCAGATCAGCAGTTGGCTTCTGCCGCGCGTCCCGGGCGTCGATCTGAAACGTGTCAGCAATCCGATCAGCGGCCTGTCGCGATGGAAGATCTTGGACAACCTTCGCCGCTCGCTCGTGCCGATCGCGATGACGCTGCTGTTGCTGCTCGCCTGGGCGTTCCCCGGCCCGGCGATCGCGTTCACGTGGATCGTCATCGCAATCGCCCTGCTTCCGCCGGTAGTGCAGACGATCGCATCGCTCGCACGACGTTCGGGTGATTTGCCCTGGCCGATGTATTCGCAAATGGTCCTGAAGTCGTCGATTAAAAGCGTGGTTCAGGCAATCTTCGGGCTCGCGCTGCTGCCGTACGATGCGTTCGTCAGCATCGACGCAGTCGTCAGGACATTCAATCGCGTCTGCTTTTCCCGAAGCAGGCTGCTGCAGTGGCAGACATCCAGCGATGCCGAGCGCGCCGCGAAGATGCAGATGGCCGAGGTGTACGTCTCGATGCTCGTCGGGCCCGTGACGGGCATCGTCGCGTTGATCATTCTCGCAATCGCCCATCCGCAGGCGTTGCCCGTTGCCGGCGTGATTGCGATTTTGTGGATGATCGCGCCGTGGGGCGCCTGGTTCATCAGCCAGCCGATCGCGCGTCGAGTGCCTCGGCTTACGGACGACGATCAGCTCTTTCTCAGAAAGCTGTCGCGTCGCACGTGGCAATTCTTCGAGCGATTCGTTTCGACGGAAGACAACTACCTCCCGCCTGACAACTATCAGGAGCATCCAACTGAAGTCATCGCGCATCGCACCAGCCCGACCAACATCGGCCTGGCAATGCTCTGCAACGTCTCGGCATATGACTTCGGCTATGTATCGAGCGCCCGTCTACTCGAACGCACGGAGCAAACGCTGGCGACCGCTGAAAAACTCGAAAAATTCAACGGTCAATTCTTCAACTGGTACGACACTCGAACGCTCGCCCCGTTGATGCCGCTGTATGTCTCGACCGTCGACAGCGGCAACCTCGCCGGCCATCTGCTGGTGCTCAAGCAAGCGCTGCTGGCGATGGAGCGGGCGACGATCGTGTCGGAGCGGGCGTTCATCGGACTGGATGACACGGCGGCAACGCTTCATGAGCTGCTTCGGGCCGCTCCCACGATTGAACGCCCGCGGCGAACGATCGACCCGTCACTGCTCAGCCGTTTCGACGCCTTGCGGGTCGAGTTCGCACGCAGCTGGTCGGGCCTTGGTCAATCGCGGGAGCTTTTGGTTCGTGTCGCGTCGCTTGCCGACGAGCTGGCCGCCGTGGTTGCAAAACTCGAGGACGCTGAGCTTGGCATCTATGCAAAATCGTTCAGCGTGCAGGCGCACGATTTACTTGACGATCTAGATCATATTGCTCCTTGGCTGCAACTACCCGAGCCGATCGACACCGAACTAAAGGCGCGGCTGGATACGAACATCACGCTGGCTGAACTGTCGGAAAGCGTGCCGGACCAGGGCTGCGGCGATGACTGTTGCCGGGCCGTTGAACTCGGATCGAAAAACGCGGCAGATCGGATCGAGCATTTTCGAGCACTGGCCGACCGCGTTGCAAAACTCGCCGAGGAGATGGATTGGGACTTCCTTTACGACGAGACGCGCGATCTTCTCTCGATCGGCTACAACGTCGCCGACCTCCGGCTCGATCAGAGCTTTTACGACCTGCTTGCTTCTGAAGCGCGGCTCGCAAGCTTCGTCTGCATCGCACAAGGCCGACTGCCGCAAGCGCACTGGTTCGCGCTCGGTCGGCTGCTGACATCGAGCGGGCGCGAGCCGGCGCTGCTGAGCTGGAGCGGCTCGATGTTCGAATATCTGATGCCGCTGCTAGTCATGCCGACCTATGACGGCACGATTCTCGATCAGACCTACAAAGCCGTGATCAAGCGCCAAGTCGAGTACGGCCGAGAGCGCGGCGTGCCGTGGGGGGTGTCCGAGTCGGGGTACAACACGACTGATGCACAGCTCAACTATCAATACCGCGCCTTCGGCGTGCCGGGCCTGGGCTTTAAGCGCGGACTTGCGGAGGATCTGGTCATCGCGCCGTACGCGAGCGTGATGGGGTTGATGGTCGACCCGGAAGAATCGGTACGAAACCTGCATCGGCTTGCACGGAACGGATTGATCGGCTCGTACGGTTTCTACGAGGCCGTGGATTACACGTCCGCACGTGTTCCGCGCGGCAAGGAATTCGCGACGGTCCGTTCGTTCATGGTTCATCACGAGGGAATGAGCCTGCTCTCGCTGGCGTACCTGTTGCTTGATCGGCCGATGCAGAAGCGTTTCGACGCCGACCCGATCTTGCGGGCGACCGACCTTCTGCTGCACGAGCGCGTGCCGAAAGTCGCGCCCGTCTTTCCACATGCCGGTGAAGTCGCCGGCGCTCGCCGACATAGCAGCGAATTAAATCCAACGCTCAGGGTCTTTCATACGCCCCACACGCCCGCGCCGGAAGTGCATCTGCTGTCGAACGGCCGATATCAGGTCATGGTAACTGCCGCCGGTGGCGGCTACAGCCGCTGGCGCGACTTGGCGGTCACCCGTTGGCGCGAAGATGCGACGCGCGACAACTGGGGATCGTTCGTCTATCTGCGAGACGTCACGGCTCCCGTTGTCGGACCCGTCAATGCGGCGGCGGCGGCTGTCGGCGCAGTGCTGCCTGCCGTGCTTCTTGCCCCCGCCAGCAGCGCTACCCCGCCGGGCGAGGCATGGGCGGTCACCTATCAGCCGACGATGCGCAACACGCGTCGCTACGAAGCGATCTTCCCGCAAGCCCGGGCAGAGTTTCGCTGCGTTGAAAACGAAATCGAGAGCTACACCGAGATCGCGGTCAGCCCCGAGGACGATATCGAGCTGCGTCGAGTCGTGATCACCAATCGCAGTCGCACGCGCCGCGTGATCGAGGTCACGACGTATGCCGAAGTTGTCCTCGCGCCGGCCACCGCGGATGCAGCCCATGCGACGTTCAGCAACCTGTTCGTTCAAACTCAACTCGTGCGAAATCGCGGCGCGATTCTTTGCACGCGCCGGCCCCGGTCGGCGGGCGAGAAGCCGCCGCACATGCTCCATCTGACGACCGTGCACGGCAACACCGATGGCGACGTGAGCTTCGAAACCGATCGCAGCAAATTCGTCGGCCGAGGTCGCTCGACCGCCTCGCCCGCGGCGCTCGAGCGAGGGTCCGCCGCCGACCTGTCCGACAGCGAAGGATCCGTGCTCGATCCGATCGTCGCCGTTCGCCGTCGAATCGTGCTCGGCCCGCAGGAGTCCGCCCGGATCGACATCGTCACCGGTGTGACCGAAACGCGTGACGCCGCAATCGCGCTCGTCGAAAAATATCACGATCGCCGCTTGGCCGACCGCGTCTTCGAGCTTAGCTGGACGCACAGTCAAGTCGTGCTGCGGCAATTGAACGCGACGGAATCGGACGCGCAGCTGTACGGCCGGCTTGCGTCGAGCATCCTGTTTTCCAACCCATCGCGCCGTGCGCCCGCCGGAATCATCAGCCGCAACAAACGCGGCCAGAGCGGCCTTTGGAGCTATGGCATCAGCGGCGATCTGCCGATCGTTCTGCTTCGAGTCACCGAGCAGCAGAAGCTGGAGTTCGTCAAGCAAATCGTCCAGGCCCACACCTACTGGCGGCTGAAAGGCTTGACCGTCGACCTCGTGATCTGGAACGAGGACCCATCCGGCTACCGGCAGGCGTTGCAGGATTCGATCATGGGAATGATCGCCTCCGGCACTGAAGCACACGCGCTCGATCGCCCGGGCGGTATCTTCGTTCGCCGCCTCGATCAGATCGCCGACGAAGACAAGGTGCTGATCCAATCGGTCGCGCGGGTAATCCTGGCCGACACGGCCGGCACGCTGGAAGAACAGATCGAGAAGCGAACGCCGACGCGCGAGGGCCCACCTCGCTTTGTCGCGACTCGACCGAAACGTCTGGAACCGCCCATCGCCACCGAAATCATCGAGCGCGATTTAATGTTCCAAAACGGACACGGCGGCTTCACGCGCGACGGCAAGGAATACGTCGTCACCACCACCGCCGAGAACATCACGCCCGCCCCGTGGTGCAACGTGCTCGCTAACCCGTATTTTGGCACGGTCGTTTCCGAATCGGGTGGTGCGTATACATGGCTCGAAAATGCGCACGAGTTCCGGCTCACGCCCTGGTACAACGACCCGATCTCCGACACGACGGGCGAAGCGTTTTACATCCGCGACGAGGAGACCGGACGCTTCTTCTCCCCATCCCCGCTGCCGGCGCGTGGGTCAATGCCCTACACCACTCGCCACGGTTTCGGCTACAGCGTTTTCGAATACGCCGAGAACGGAATCGTCTGCGAGATGTGGACCTACGTCGCCATCGACGCGCCGGTAAAGTTCACCACCATCCGCGTTCGCAACATGTCGGGCCGGCCTCGGAAAATTTCCGTTACCGGCTATGCCGAGTGGGTGCTCGGCGAGCTTCGCGCGAAATCGATGGCATCGGTCGTCACCGAGATCGATCTAAAGACGGGCGTAATGACCGCCCGAAACGCGTATAGCAACGAATTCGCGGACCGAGTGGCGTTCTTCGATGGCGGTGAATCGTCGACGCGCACCGTCACCGGCGATCGCACCGAGTTCATCGGCCGCAACGGGTCCGCGAGTGCGCCGGCCGCGATGACGCGCACCAAGCTCTCCGGCCGAGTCGGCGCGGGTCTCGATCCGTGCGCGGCCATGCAGACCTCCTTCGAGCTTGCCGAAAACCAGGAACGCGACATTGTCTTCATGATCGGCTGCGGCCGCGATGTCGACGACGTCCGCTCGCTCGTCAATCGATTCCGAGGCCCGCAAAATGCCCGCCGCGCGCTCGAGGAAGTTTGGAAATACTGGTCTAAATCGCTCGGCACGCTGCACGTCGAAACGCCCGACCCGGCCCTTAACGTCCTGGCCAACGGCTGGCTGCCCTACCAGGTGCTCGCCTGCCGAGTCTGGGCACGCAGCGGATTTTATCAATCGGGCGGCGCGTTCGGTTTCCGCGATCAATTGCAGGACGTCATGTCGCTGATCTATTCCGAGCCCGCGCTCTATCGCGAACACATGCTCAAGTGCGCGAGCCGACAGTTCCGACAAGGCGACGTGCAGCACTGGTGGCATCCGCCCGTGGGGCGCGGCGTGCGGACGCATTTCTCGGACGACTATCTTTGGCTGCCGTATGCTGCCATCCGATACGTCGACACCACCGGCGACACCGGCGTGCTTGATGAGAAGATTCACTTCCTCGACGGCCGGCTCGTTAACCCCGATGAGGAAAGTTACTACGACCTCCCCAATCGATCCGACGAATCACGACCGTTCTACGAGCACTGCAAACGCTCGATCGAAAACGGCCTGCGCTTCGGCGAGCACGGCCTGCCCCTCATCGGCTGCGGCGACTGGAACGACGGCATGAACCTGATCGGCGAGCACGGGAAAGGCGAATCCGTCTGGCTCGCGTTTTTCCTATTCGCGATCCTCAGAGATTTCGCACCCATCGCCGAAGCAAGAGGCGATACCGCGTTCGCACAACAGTGCTCCCAGCAGGCCGAAACGCTTCGCCAGAACATCGAGGCAAATGCGTGGGATGGCGCGTGGTATCGACGCGCCTACTTCGACAACGGCGAGCCGCTCGGCTCGCGCATCAACGAGGAGTGCCAGGTCGATTCGCTCCCGCAAAGCTGGGCCGTGCTGTCCGGCGGCGGCGATCCGGCGCGGGCCCGTCAGGGCATGGCCGCCGTCGATCAGCGACTCGTCAAACGCGGCGAAGGTCTCATTCAGCTCTTCGATCCTCCTTTCGATAAATCGGAACAGAATCCCGGTTACATCAAAGGCTACGTGCCGGGCGTGCGCGAGAACGGCGGGCAGTACACACACGCCGCCGTCTGGACCGTCATGGCCTATGCCGTGTCCGGCGACACGCAGCGGGCGTGGGAACTGTTTAACCTGATCAACCCGGTCCATCACGGCGACAGCGCGGACAAAATCGCGACGTACAAAGTCGAGCCTTACGTCGTCGCCGCCGACGTGTATGCCGTCGCCCCGCACATCGGTCGCGGCGGATGGACGTGGTACACCGGCTCGGCCGGGTGGATGTATCGCCTCATCACCGAAAGCCTGCTCGGCATGCGGCTGACCGTCGACCGATTGCGATTCGAGCCGGTCGTCCCGCCGAGCTGGACCGACTTCACGATCCATTACCGCTTTCGAGAGACGATGCACCACATCACCATCCGCTTCGAGGGTCCGGGCCGCACGACGCGGCGGATCACGCTCGACGGGAATGAGCTGTATGACGGTTACGTCCTCCTCGTCGACGACCGCCGCGAACACCGCGCCGAAGTCGTGATCGGGTGATCATTGCCGAGTGCAAATCATCGCCTCAAAAAATTATTTCCCGGGGCACGCAACATCATCCGAAAAGCGCTGCGCATTTTGCGCCACGCGTTGGCTTCGTTTCATCAAAATACACTCCTCATTGCGGTTCATCAGATCGATTCAAGCTACACGTCGATCGGCCCATGCTACCGTCGGCCTTTCTTCGCTGAATCACGAACGACGCCCAAACCGTTCCGCCGGACAGCCGTTTTCAATATGCCAATGCTGATTTGGCTTCGTTTGAACAACTGGCGGCCTCGAACGTTCATCGATCTCCGCGAACGGCCATCATCATCCGACCGGCATGCATCGCACGCGACTCGACCCAAACCCCGCTACTCTCCCCATATCACCGGAAGCGCTGCGCGCCCGGCATCTTTTTCATTGAAATGTTCAATCTCCGTGGCGAGATATCGCCGTTCAGCGACGCCATTTCTTTCAATGACTTGACGCGGCCCGCGCGGCGATTCTATCTTCTCGCATCTGCCCTGTTCGCACCCCGGAGCTACCGATGTCCGTCCGTATGGAACTCCACCGCATCATCATCAGCGACACCACCGAGCAGCAGCTCATCATGCTGCGCGAAGTCGATGGCGAACGTACGCTCCCCATGGTGATCGGCAAGGAGTCGGCCGAGGCAATCAACCGCCGCATCGAGGGCGAAGCGCCGCCGCGACCGTTCACTCACGATTTGCTGGCCAATATTATTGAAAAGCTGGGCGGCGTGGTGGAACGGATCGAAATCACCAACCTTCAGAATCACACGTTCTTCGCGTCGATCCACATTCGGCAAGATGACGTCCTCCTCGAAATCGACAGCCGCCCGAGCGACGCGATCGCCCTGGGTATCGCCGGCGACGTGCCGATTTTCGTGGCCGAGCATGTGCTGGATGAAGTGTGTTGAGGGGTCGATCGAAAGATCGGCCTTAGGCATTCGGCGTTAAGCGTTAGCAGAAAGTAGTTTAGTCTTACGGCATTGCCTAATGCCTAACGCCTAACACCGAACTCCGAATCCCCCGGGCCCGTAGCTCAACGGTTAGAGCAGGGGACTCATAATCCCTTGGTTCTCGGTTCGAATCCGAGCGGGCCCAGTCATCAGAACGTGCTTCGACTCGTCGAGTTACCCGCGGAATGCGGATGCGAAGCCGTCGACCCGCGGCTCGTGTTGCCTAGTTGGGCTTGGGAACGACTTTGATGCAGCCGTCTTTCTTGTCGCGAAACGTCTTGTACATTTCCGGTGCATCTTCAAGCGGACGGACGTGCGTGATGACGAACGAAGGATCGATCTCGCCGGTTTCGATTCGACCCGGCAGGTTTTTCATGTAACGATAGGTGTGCTTGTCGAAGTCGATCGTCTCCGCGCGGCCGTGCTTCCTGGCCATCGCTAATCGTTTCGGCACGGTATCGATTGCAATCACGCGCGCCCGGCACCGAGCGTCCATAAGCTCTGACTCGCAAACTGCGCTACGGGTCCGCACCCCCCAGACAGCAACAATATCTCCTTTTTCGAGCAACGTGTTTTCCGCGGCCATGTTGCGCTAGCCGGGCAGCGAAAGCGTGAATGTTGATCCGCTGCCCAGGATCGATTCAACCTTCAGCTCAGCATTCATGAGCTTTGCAGCTTGAGACGCGATCGCCAACCCTAAGCCGACGCCGATCTGACCGTGGATTTCCGCCCGTCGGAAGGCTTGGAAAATTCGGTCGACATGCTCGATCGCAATGCCCGGCCCTTCATCCGAAACCGAGATCAGCCAGCGTTTCGACGCTCGCTCGAGGTCTTGAACGACACGTATGCGGATCGTGCCCTTCACGCTGTACTTCACCGCGTTGCCGATGAGATTTTGCAGCACGAGCGAGAGCAGCTCCGGATCGCTTTCCACGACTGCTTCTTTCGGTACTTCAACACTCACTGCCAAATCTTTCTGCTCCAACTGCCGGGCAATCTGCCGAGTTTCGTTCGCGATCAACGTTCGAAGATCGATCGGGATCGATTTGGCTTCTTCTCCGCCCTTCCGCAGTCGCTCGGCCTGCAGAAGCTTCCCCATGCCGCCGATTGTTGTCAGGATCGCCTGCTGCGCGGTATCCAAAGCCGCGACCTGCTCGGCACACTGCGGTTGATTCGCCAACTCAACCCGAAGCACCTGCAGCCAGACCGTCACATTGCTTAAATGGTTATTCAGATCGTGCGACAAGAAAGATAAATACTTCAGCTCCGCTTCGGCGGCGGATCGCACCTGCCCGGCCTGATGTTCGACAAATGCGACAACCGACTGCTGTAACATCAGATCGATCGCCGTGTTCAAGCCCAGTTGTTGCGGCAGCGACATCGGCTGTCCCAATACGTCTTCCACCTGGTCAATGAGAATGCGTCGTAACAGACGATCTTCGGACATCAGATCGCGAATGTCGTAATGTTGCTGAAAGCGCGTGATGCCCTGCATCGGCGACCGCTCCATCAGCCGATGGCGGCTCGTCGGATCGATCGTCCGCAATGCCTCCGCCATCGCCGATAGAATTTGCGGCAGATGGTCTTCGACTTCACTGGATGGAAGATACTGAGTTTCTGGGATCAACTGCCGAACTTGGGCTGTCCAGACGCTTACGATCACCTCACTGCGGGCGTCGATCGCATCCGCGACTGCAGGCAGCGGCTGCGGCTCGCTGGGAAATGTTGCTTCAACTTGACGTGATTTCTTCTTGCCCAAGACGCCCTCCATCTGCGGCGATGGGGAAATCGCGCCGCGCAATCGGCATCTTGGAAGCGTCAGAATGCTCGAACAGTTGCTGCGGAAAACAATTTGACCGACATGACGCAATCAAAGGTGTGCCCACTTCGAGATTGCATCACGCTTGCGCAGCACGAATATCCTAGGTGATCCCGGGCGTAACATCGCTAAGGAAATTCGCCCTCCTCGTTTCCTGATGGGTTTCGTAAAATCGATTTACGTAACCTCGGATCAACGTGCCAAAACCACCGCGTATCATTCTGGTTGACGATCATGACATGGTAAGGCGAGGCATTCGTGCCCTTTTGCAAGCCAAGGGGTTCGAAATCATCGCCGAAGCCGGCCATGGAGCCGACGCCGTGCGATTGGTCGCCGATCTACAGCCGGATGTTTTGGTGATGGATATCAATATGCCGGTCATGAACGGCATTGAAGCGACTCGAGAGATCATCAAAAGCGGTTCCCCTACCAAAATTCTAGCGCTGTCGGCCTCGGACCCGACGTCGGCTTATGAGATGCTCGCGGCCGGCGCAAAGACTTTTGTAACCAAGGCCCGAGCGTTTGAGGACTTGCCGCCCGCGATCGAGCAACTCGTTGCGAGCGAGAGGGAGTAGACGCCGTCTCCTCGAAACATCAGCCTCGGTGTAATCCAACATTTGTTTGAAGGTTCTGACCAGCTTTAAATTTAGGCAAGTTAGCGCAGTCGCGGCTGTAGCGCGCCGAGTTGGCTCATTCGATCCAGAACGTCGCTTGCCTTGGGTGTCGAACGCAAAGTTGAACTGTCAGGCATTTCCTGAGGATCGATTATTTCAATGCGTTCCTAGCATGGCCGCATGAACGATCCAGAAGTCAGCTCAAGTAATTCGACGATCAGTCGGCGACACGTCATCGGTGCTGCGCTCGCCGCGGGTGCCAGCGTCGCATTGGCGAACCAAGCCGCCGCCGCGCCAAACGGCGCGACGACCGGCCCGGCGACGCACCCAAGCATCGGCCCGGACGGGCAGCCGCTCGCGGCCGAGTATGTCGAAGGCCTGCCGCCCGGCATGCGCGGGGACGGCCAACTCGTGAAAGGCTATGCCGCCCCACTCGCGAAAACCGAATTACAGCCAATCGTGATTAAGCGCCGAGAACCCGGCCCCGGCGACGTTGAATTTGACATTCTCTATACCGGCATTTGTCACAGCGATATTCACTTTGTTCACAACGACTGGAAAAATACGATCTACCCCACCATGCCCGGCCACGAGTTCGTCGGCCGTGTCACACGCGTCGGACAAGGCGTGACGCGCTTCAAGCGCGGAGACATCGTTGCCGTCGGCCCGGTGACGGACTCGTGCGGCGTGTGTAAAAATTGCCAGCAACATCTTGAGCAGTATTGCGAGGGCCCGAAGGGTCGCACCGAAGCGTACAACGGGCCTGCAAAAGCGGACGGCACGAATACCTACGGCGGCTACTCGCAGCGCTACGTTGTCAAGGAAAAGTTTGCGTACGCTGTGCCGTCGAACCTCGACATCAAAGGCGTCGCCCCGCTGCTGTGCGCGGGCATGACTGTCTATTCGCCGTTGATTCACTGGCGGGTCGGTCCGGGCATGAAGGTCGGCGTGGCGGGCATGGGCGGCCTCGGTCACATGGCCGTCAAGCTCGCGGCCGCGATGGGCGCCGACGTCACCGTCTTCAGTACAACCCCCGAGAAAGAAACCGACGCGATGAAATTCGGCGCGAAAAACTTCGTGCTGTCACGCGATGAGCCGACGATGAAAACAATGGAACTGACTCAGGACTTGATCCTAAACACGATTCCATATCCATACGATCCAAATACCTACATCAAAACCCTTGCGCGGGACGGCAAGATGATCACCGTGGGTCTGCTCTTTCCATTCGCATTGCCGCCCGATGCGACCGAGCTGGCGATGCATCGTCGCACGCTCGCAAGCAGCCTCGTCGGCGGGCCAAGTGATTACGCGCCGTTCCTGCAGTTCTGCGGCGAGAACAATATCGTCGCGACAACAGAACTCGTTCCGCTTGAGCAAGTGAATGAAGCATATCCAAAGGTCATGGCGTCGAAGGTGCGCTACCGCTACGTGATCGATATGTCCGAGTCGATGAAAAACGGGTAGCACGTCATGCCGCACAACAAGACAGAGTTCGTTGACACCCAGCTCCTTCGCATCGCGTATGAACGCGATACGGCGGCGGCGAGCTCGGCACCGACGATCATCCTGCTGCACGGCTGGCCGGACGATGTTCGAACGTGGGACCGCGTTATTCCCGGCCTACGCGCCGGCGGTCATCAAACCATTGCGCCGTGGCTTCGCGGCTACGGTGCAACGGCGTTTCTTGAACCGACGACG